>CAWGIE010000025.1:0-17716 GCA_963822585.1 uncultured bacterium | reverse complement strand
TTTTTAACCCGAGATGGCCGGAGGCCATTTTTCGGGTCGATGTTCAGTTTTTATTCCCCCACCTCACCCCCTTTTCTGCCACCAAGGCACCAAGACACCAAGTAATGGAGATTTGTGCTCCGCGGACAGCAAGCGAAGCGGTCCTAACATTTGCTACAACCCGTCTCTGGCGGAGATCCGGCAATCCGCCTCTGGCGGAGATACTACCGCCCTTTTAACTTTAGGCACTTTGAACTTTAGGCACTTCTTAAGGGTATAGTCCCCTGATCCGCATGGCCTCGGCCACCCGGCCGACCCCGAGAATGTAGGCCGCGGTCCGCATGTCGACCCGGCGCTCCAGGGATATCTTCAGGACCTCGGCGAAGCTCCTTACCATCACCTGCTCCAGCCTGCGTCCACGTCGTCCTCGCTCCAGAAGTGCGACTGCAGGTCCGTACCCCGACCCCGAAGTAGGAAACGGTCACCCCTCCCGCGTTGGCCAAAATATCCGGGATGACGAAGACTCCGTTCTGCTCGAAGATCTTATCGGCCCGCGGCGTGACCGGCCCGTTGGCCGCCTCGGCTATAATTTTCGCCTTGATCCGGGCCGCGTTTTCCCCCGTAATGACGTTCTCCAGCGCCGCCGGGACCAATACCTCGCATTCCAGTTCCAGAAGTTCTTCGTTGCTGATGTTCTCGGCTTCCGGGAAGTCCACTACCGAGCCCTTCTCCTTCTTCCAGTCTCGATCCGGTTCGGTTCTAGGCCGTATTTATCGATGATGCCCCCTTTCGAGTCGGAGACGGCGATTCTTGCATCCCAGGTTATGCAGGAGCTTGGCCGACCAGACCCCGGCGTTCCCGTATCCCGAATAACCACGTGAGTCTTGTCGGCGTCCATCCTCAGATGCTTGAACGCCTCCCGGACCGTCAGCATGACTCCGGCCGGTAGCCTCGTTCCGGCCCAGCGATCCTCCCACCGAGATCGGCTTCCCGGTCACGCACCCGGTCACGCTGAATCCCTTGTGCACGCTCAGGGTATCCATTATCCAGGCCATAATCTGCGGGGTGGTATAGACGTCCGGCGCCGGGATGTCGTACTCGGGGCCGATGATGATGCTGATCTCGGTGGCGTAGCGGCGGGTCAGCCCTTCCAGTTCGCATGCCGACATCACCTTGGGATCGCAGATCACCCCGCCTTTGGCGCCGCCGTACGGTATGCCGACCACCGCGCACTTCCAGGTCATCCACATCGCCAGCGCCTTGACCTCGTCCAGGGTGACATAGGGGTGAAACCGGATGCCCCCTTTTCCCGGCCCCCGGATCAGGCTGTGCTGAACGCGGTACCCCTCGAACACCCTGGTCCGGCCGTCGTCCATCCTGACCGGGACGGAGACGATCAGCGCGCGGTGCGGTTCCCGCAGGCGGCAGTGAAGATCGGGGTCCAGTTTCATGATCTTGGCCACGTTGTCGAGCTGGGATTGGGCAATCTTCCAGGGGTTCGCTTCGTCTTTCCTGGGCATCATCATACCTCCTTATTTTAATTCCAGCCTGCCGGCAGGCTGAAATTAAATATTAATATTGTTCCCGGTTCAGGTTCCCGGATCGGGGCATTCTCTGATCGCCTCTATTCTATTTTTACGAAATCGAGAAAATCAAGTTCGTCCGCTTCCAGCCCTTTTTCATAGATGTACCCCGAGGCCAGTGTGGAAGCGAAGATGGCTTCCAGGTACATCCCGGGCACCCGCTTCAGGATTGTTTTGATCCCCACCCGCTTGACCAGGGAGGGGGGACAGTGCCGCCGGATGACCGCTTCCCGCAGTCCTCTGTCACCGTACAGAGACGAGCCGCGGACCTTGTCGGTCACCCGGTTGATCTTGTCGCTCAGCCGGTCGGAGAGGACCGAGAGGGGGCGCCGGACTTTTCGTGTTCCCGCCAGAGAGCCCCGAACTCGGCGGAGGCGTTCCGCCGGATGATCCCGATGATCTCCTCGATATACTTCTTCCGGAAGGCCGGTTCCCGGCCGCCTTCCGGCATCGTCATCAGCCGGGCGAACTCGTCGTCTTCCAGGGCCAGGCCGGCCAGCACCTCCAGCGAGGACGAGGTCACGCCGCCCTTGTTGGCGGAGGCGTCCTTGAAGAGAATGACCCCCTGCTCCTCCAGGCGGAGGCGCGCCTCCTGGGTGATGAAGAGGTTGGCGCCCTCGACGATGATCCGGGCCCGGGGCACCCCTTTTCGTTGAAGAACTCCCGCCAGTTCCCGATCCCGATCGCCCGGGGCCGTCCCCCGCAGGGGATGAAGAGGTCGGCGGCCAGCCCCGGGTAGAAGTGGAAACGGTTCCGGAAGTCGGTCCCGTTGAGTACAATCGTGCCGTCCGGGAGGCGGACGTCGCGCTCCCCCACCCCCACGAAGAAGCCCCGCCGGGAGAGTTTTTTCCGATTGAAGCGATCGACGGTCAGCCGGCCCGCGCCAGTCTCTTCAGTTCCTTCCTCTCCAGGCCTTTCGGGTCATAGATGACGCCGCTCCCGTCCACCACCGCCAGTGTCCGGTCACGGGAGATCAGGATCTCGTTGGACCCCAGGTCGCCGTCGGGACCGCCGGTCTGGAACTTGGCGATCTTCTCCTCCTGCAAATCCAGCGCCCGCAGGGTGTCGGTCACATAGCGGTGTATCCCCTCGGTGGTCATCCCGTAGGTGTCGTGGGGGACGCCGCCCAGCTCCGGCTTCTTGCCGGTGGTGAACGCTCGCCAGTAGCGGTAGCCCCGGTAACGGGCGTGGAGCGCCGCCCAGTCCATCAGGTCGGCCGTCCCCTCGTCCGGCCCCAGGAAGAGGATCTCCTCTTTTCCGTAGAGGTCCACGATCTCGGGGTGCGGGAGGAGGAGGTCGAGCAAACCGTCGATATAGTGGCGGAAAAGGCTCTCCCCCGCCGCGCTGTAATCCATGCTCAAAAGAATTGTCCCCTTGGCGCCCCCTTCCGGGATGTCCTTGTTCTTGCTTTGCTGGGTCCGGGCCAGGTTGTAATTCTCGTCGAAGATAAAATCGGAGTTGAGATCGTAATCGTTCTGGGAGGGCGAGCGGACCAGGCGGATCCGCCCCGGGCGATGTCCCGGAAGCGGATGTGAAAGCCCCGGAACCCCTTGCCGACCAGGAAGAAGATCCCGAGGGCTTTTCCGGATAGTCAACCGGGTTAAGGAACGACGGCTCGAGGCGGAAAGAGAGGCAAACCTTCTCCTTCTTGAAAAAGTTCGTCTTCAGGACGGACCGATTGAAAGTGATGAATACTTCCAGGATGTGGCGCGCGATCTCCGAAGGCACGTTCTCCTCGATCATCTTCCGGGCTTTCGCCAGGTGGGGATTGTTCTCCCCCACCAGCTCCCTCCCCGGGAAGAAGCGGTGGAAGAAGTCGTGGAAGATCTCCCGCACGATCTCCCGGTGTTTAAGCACGGTATCGGTCACCCGGGCCTCGTGGTAGGTATCCTTGGCCAGGTGGGTCTTGAAGAGCGAAAGTGTCCCCAGAAGTTCCGGCTTATCGCCCAACGCCCGGGAGAGGGTCACGTACTCCTCGGTGTAGGAAGTCAAAAACTGGTGGGCGAAGGCGGCGGCGGCGTAGGCGAACTTGGTCTCCTCGGCGCTGAAGTCCCCGGCATAAAACAGCTCCGAGAGCGCGTCCGATGTGAGCATGGCGGCCATCGAGATGTCCTGGAAGAGACGTTCCATCTCCAGTTGATCCCTTCTTTGATCGAGATAGAAAGAGAAGATGACCGTCCCGTCGGCGAAGGGCTCCACGTACTCGCGGTTGATATGGGCGTCGTGCTTCTTGAGGATGAAGGTGTAGTTGGTGAAGAAGCCCTTGGCGGCGTCCCTCCCCATCCCCACCATAATCCGGGTCTCCCCCTGTTTCGGCAGCTCGGAGAAGGAGATCCGGGGAACGTCGCTGGCCCGCAGCCGGTTCCAGAGTTTCCGGTACCGTTCGATGGTCGCCTTCGGCGAGTTCTCCATGAACTCCCGGGAAGCCGCCTTTTCGAAGGACGCCGCCGGGGTCCCGAAAGCGGCGGCGAAATGCGGGCGGGAGACCACGTAGAGGCGCAGCGGGTACCCCCGGGAGCGGTAGCTCTGGAGCCGGAAGACCGGGTAGTGGGACTCGATCCTCCCCTTCAGGGTCCGGATCTGATCGTAATCGTCCTCCGTCATGTAAGTACCGCTCTCGCCGTGCTCGCTCACGAACTGGACGGGGACGTGCCGTCCGCCGGAGTTCTCGGAGATGATCCGGCTGGCCCTGATCGACTCGATGTGCCGGGAAATCTGTTCCAGGGGGGTGTACTTGAAGTAATAATCGGCGATCCCCAGCTTGAGGAAGAACCAGGCCATCTCCTTCCGCACCCGCTCGGGGGTAAAATTCCCCCGGCGCAAAATCAGCGTCTCGATCTCCTCCAGCTGCTTAAGCGAGAGGGGAACGTGAGAAGCGATCTCCTTCAAAGACGGCAATAATTTGTTATTCATTTTTCTGTTTCCCTGCTTCAGTGCTTCGAAGCTCATCTCGGAGAAAAGCTGATATTCCAAGATAGTTGGACCATCTATTTAAATATGCATAATCCAGGTTATCGGCGTTCTCTACTAGAATCCCGCGAACATCCTCCGTATCCCGGGGACGGTCACTGATAAGCTTGACCAGGATCAAATCCTCCGGGGACATAACTTCAAATTGGATATCGCTGACTTTAACGGTTCGGGAACGGGAGATCGCCGAGCGCTGAAAGTCGTTTTGAGCGAGGAAGAGATCAATGTAAACACCGGTAGAAGGATGCAGTAGGGTAATAAACGGCAATTCTTTGATGCTTTTTAACGGGTTCTTCCTATCCCATTGAAAACCCTGTTTGGCCGCGGCTTCTAAAAAACGCGGAGTCGAACTTTCTTCCACATCAATCACTCCATCAATGTCCAACGTCGTGCGTGGTAGAGCGTAGATACTGACGGCGATTCCCCCCATAATGACTATTTTTGTGTCCGCCTCTTGTGCTGCTTGATCTAATTTTTTAAAAACAGTTAAGAGCACGTTGGTCGTCATTATGTTTTCCGCGCTAACCGGGTTAAAAAAACCGATCGCATATGCAATTGTTCTTCACGAATCCGTTTCATCCGCCGGGCCAGTTGTTCGGGAGTAAGCGTGCTCTTCATCAGCTGGAGAGAAAAATCGGTTAAATCAAGCCAGGCGTTGATCCTTTCAGTTGGTGACATTGACCTGTGATTATCATGCTTCATTATCTTGACAGTATAAGCCTCTTTTCACCCCGGGTAAAGGCAATAAAAAGGAACGTTGCCTTTCCGGGCAACGTTCCGGAGTATTTCTTGTCCCCCTCATCGTGATTCGCCTTTGGGGGATACGCAATCTCTCGGGTCACCAGGTCAATGACATGTGAACCTATTTGACGTTCTCTTTATTAGCAGCAGGATTTATGCGATTCGCCGCAACAGGGCTCCGTCCCTCTCAACGTTCCCATGATGATGCCGGCGGCACAGCCAACGCCCGATTTTACCTTAATCGCCCCCGGCGGGCAGTTCCGGGCGCAGGCCCCGCACTCCATACAGGCGTCCCGATCAAGAATAATGGCTTTGCCGTTCTCCACTTTAAAAACAGCGTGGGGACAGACGATCCCGCACATTCCGCATCCGATGCATTTGTCCCGGTCCAACTCCAGGGTGACAACATCGGCCAGATATCTTTGTTCGTTCATCCCTCAGACACCTAATTTATTGTTCCGGAATTTCAATAATCGGATTTTTCCGATTATTGAAATTCCGAAACAGACGATAAAGCAACCAAAACAACAACTTTTTTTCCACATAATGCTAAAGGCTTACCGTTATGAAGTGAGCTGTTGGACATGAACTAATTTTTGGATTATCATCAATCCGTTTTAAGTCTAAAAAGTGAAAATTCACTAAATTAGCGCCTCCGGCGCTAATTTATATTATATATATCTACCTGCTATCCACAGGCCCATGCCCGCTATTACCGCGATTGCCTGCAACGGAATCGCGATCTTCATCTCTTTTCTCACCCCGGAAAGGGAGGTATAGGTTGAAGCGCCGGTAAAGTTCATGGTCGCGAATGATGAAATAGCGGGGATCAGGAGCAACCAGGCGATTATCTCCCGGGGGTCTTTACCGGCGAACCCCAAAACCCAGGAGATGACGAAGAGAGCAACACCCGGGAAGATCCCCTTCACCGAAAAACTCCTTCCCGGCAGCCAGGGCAGGAGAAGGGGACCGAGGACGGTACCGGCAAGGTAAGCGAAGAGCACATTCACGACCGCCCGGGTCCCGAACGCCAGTCCTTCGGCGGCGGAAAAGCCGGACCGGCTCAGACCGGCCAGGAGAAAGAAAAGAAGCACTCCTATAACCAAAAATTTTAATCCGGTGACAACCTCCACCGGCACCAGGACCAGACGGTCGCGGAAGGCAAAGCGGACGCGGCGCATCTCCGGAGAAGCGATCATCCCGGCTGCCAAGAACCGGGGCAGGTCGGCCGACCGGACGGGTCCGTAAATGACCGAAAAGCCGGTGAGCCTTTTTACCTCATGCGCCGCCACGCCGGGGGCGCCAAGCTGGGGCACGACCACTTTCCGGTGGTTCACGATCTTCTTTAACCCTGTCGTCTCGATCCTTCTCGCCAGTTCCTCGGTCCCGAAAGTTCCCTTGCCGGCCGCGCACCAGACATTGATGCCCCGGGTGTCCAACACCAATATCCAGGCATTCAGGCCTGCTAAAACCCGTCGGAGAACGTCGAAACTGAACTTGTAATTCGCCGAGACCAGAACAACTGACTCCGGACCGGGGGCGCCCACGGCGTAGATGCCGGGGTCGACTCTATACTGCATCCGGTTAAGCGACCACCGGGCTTTCCACCCTCCCCGTCTGTCCCTGGCGGTAAGTTCTGTCGCTATGACCGGGACCTTCCCGGCATCGGTTTCCCAGAATCCGGTAATATAGTCTGGGCCAGGTTTTGCAGTCTGATCGGATACGGTCATGGACAATCAATACCGTACGTTTATATCCCCTCTTCTCCCGTTCTGATCCGGATCGCCTTTTCGAGGGGAGAGATGGCGATCAAACCATCACCCTTACGGCCGGTCCGGGCCTGCTCGAGGATAATAGTACACGCCTGGGAAACGTGGTCGTCATCAATGACTATCTCCAGTTTCACCATGGTGGTATAAGTGCCGCCCAGTTCAGCCGAGAGCTGCGGCCGATCCGGGTCCACTTCATCTCCGACTCCCTTGACATCAATCGCCGTCAGTCCGTGGATGCCCCCATCTTTTAATGCCCGGATGACATTATCCGCCATGAAGGTTCTGATAAAAGCTTTAATCAGCTTCATCATTGCACCTCTTTCACGATTAATTGGTTTTGCCCAAACCGTTCCGGCTCATGAGAGATTTTTCGGAGTGAATGACCCTGATGACGGCAACCCTCCCGGCGCGGGTCGCGGCACGCCGTCTTTCCCGAGAACGCACCCGGAGAAAAACCGCGGCGAGGCCGGCGGCGCCCAGGAGGATAGCCCCGAAATCCGGGTCACCCCCGAAACGGTGAAAGAGCCAGTAACCGGCGATCGCCCCGACCAGGAGAGCAAGCAGGGGGAGACCGAAGATCAGAAGTGAAGCCTGGAGGGGATCGCGGAAGGGAACACTCACCTCCACCTCGTCGCCGGGGCTTCCGGCGGCGTCATTCTCCGCTTCCAGAAGCATATCCTTCCCCCCGGACGCGAAAGCGCACTTGCCGCAGCCGGCGCACCCTTTATTCCGGGGAAGAGAGACTTTCGCTTTCCCCCCGGAGACCTCCACTATCCGGCCGATTTCAATCATGATGCGACACCTTCTATCTATTCTTTTTCAATCCCGCTTGCCGTTTTTGGATCGAAATTTAAACTTCCACTCTTCTACGCTGCAATAGAGGACCGGAACAACGATCAGCCCGATCAATACGATCGTCATCCCTCCGAAAGAGGGTATCGCCATGGGGACCATGACATCCGCGCCGCGACCCACGGAGGTGAGAACGGGGATCAGGGCCAGGATGGTTGTCCCGGCGGTCATCAAACAGGGACGGACCCGGCGCAACCCCGCCTGGAGTGTCGCCTCGCGGATATCTTCGACGGAGGCCGGCGTCCTCTTCCGAAATGATTGATCGAGGTAGGTCGCCATGATGACGCCGTTATCCGAAGAGATTCCGAAAAGGGCGAGGAACCCCACCCAGACGGCGACACTGAGGTTGAAGGGATGCACCTGGAAGAGTTCGCGCATGCTCTCCCCGAAGACGCTGAAGTTCAGGAACCAGGGCTGGCCGTAGAACCAGATCATGATGAAACCGCCGGCCCATGCCACCAGGATGCTCGAGAAGACCAGGAGCGTGGTGGGGACGGTCTTGAATTGGAAGAAAAGAATCAGAAAGATGATGAAGAGAGCGAGCGGGAGAACGATCGCCAGCTTGGCCTGAGCGCGGAGCTGGTTCTTGTAGCTTCCGGCGAATTCGTAGCTGACCCCCGCCGGAAGGTCGAATTCGCCGTCCGCCAGCTTCTTCTTGAGATAATTTTGGCAGTCTTCCACCACGTTCACCTCCGCCTGGCCGGGCTTCATGTCGAAAATGACGTAGCCGACAAGGCGGGTGTCCTCCGTCTTGATCACCTGGGGACCGGCCCGGTAGTTGATTTTCGCCAGTTGGATCAGGGGGATCCGGGTCCCATCGGGAGCGGGGATCAGTATTCTCCCCAGGGACTCGATCTGGTCGCGCAGCTCCCTTAAGTAGCGCACCCGCACCGGATAGCGCTGACGCCCCTCCACGGTGGTGGTGATCTTTTTTCCCCCGATTGCGACTTCAAGGGTATCCTGGATTCTTCGGATCATGATGCCGTATCGCGCTACCGCTTCTCGATCGATCTCGATCTCGAGGTAGGGCTTGCCCACGATCCGGTCGGCGATAACCGCGGAGGGCTCTACCGACGGCACCTCTTTCAAGAACTTTTCTATCTCCAGGCCGACCGTTTCGATCGTTTCCAGGTCCGGCCCTTTGACCTTGACTCCAAGGGGAGCCCGCATCCCGCTCTGAAGCATCACGATCCGGGCCGCGATCGGCTGCAGCTTGGGAGCGGAAGTTGTACCGGGGATCCGGGCCACCTTGACGATCTCAGCCCAGATATCGTCCGGCTTCTTGATCCGCGGGCGCCACTGGCGGTAGGGCCGGCCGTGGGGATCGGGGATAAGTTCGCCATCCTCGCTCCTGACGAACTCTTGCTTCTTTTTATCATATCGGAAGCTCTCCCGATGTCCGTCTTTGTCGGTAATGTATTCAGGCTTATAGTTAATAATCGTCTCGATCATCGAGATCGGCGCCGGGTCGAGCGGCGTCTCCGCCCGGCCGAGCTTGCCGACCACGCTTTCTATCTCGGGGATGGAACCGATCAGCATGTCCTGCTTCTGAAGAATATCCAGGGCCTCGCCGATGGAGGCGTGGGGCATGGTCGACGGCATCCAGAGAAAAGAACCCTCATCAAGGGGAGGCATGAATTCCTTTCCCAGGCCCTTCCAGATAAACCCGCCGGCGATAACGATGACCAACGGAAATGAAAGAAAAAGGGCCTTGTGACGCAGGCACCAGCTCAAGATGGGCCCGAAGAAACGCTCAAATAGTTTGAAGAATACCAGCAGGACCCCGGTGATGAGGACAACGAATATGAAGTTGCGCGTAAAGCCCTTCTCCGGCCCCAGGGGGAGCCAGTGCCGCGTGAGGATTACGGTCACGACCAGGATGGCCAGGCCGATTGCCAAAAGGGGGATTGCCCGGCGGACCTTCTCCGAGAGCAGGGGACGGAGTAATTCGAGAAGGGCGAGGAAAATCAGGATCGCTCCCGCCCACCAGGCGACTTTTACCCACACGGCAACCCCGAAGATGATGAGGAGAACGTTCAGAAAACGCATCAGTTTCTTGCTCTCAAACCTTCCCCGGAAGAGCAGGTGGGCAAACGGGGGAATAACGGTAAGGGCGACAATGATCGACGCGATCAAGGCGAATGTTTTGGTGAAGGCGAGCGGTTTAAAGAGCTTCCCTTCCGCCGCGGTCATGGTGAAGACCGGAAGGAAGGAAACCACGGTAGTCGAGACCGCGGTCAGAACGGCGCTGCCGATCTCCGAGACGGCCCGGAAGATAACTTCGAGGCGGTTCTCGCCCGGTTTTGCCGCGTCGAGGTGTTTCAATATATTTTCCGAGACGATGATCCCCATATCGACGATCGTACCGATGGCGATGGCGATCCCGGAAAGGGCCACGATGTTGGCATCCACGCCGAAAAGTTTCATGGCGATGAAGCACATCAGGATCGCCAGCGGCAGGGAGGCCGAGATCAGAATGGAACTTCGCAGGTGCATCACCATCACGATGACCACGATGATGGTGATGAGGATCTCCTCCGTCAGGGCCTTGCTCAACGTACCCAGGGTCTCGTAGATGAGACCGGTCCGGTCGTAAAAGGGGACGATGGCGAGATGGGAGACGGTGCCGTCGGGAAGCGTCTTCTCCCCCAGGCCCGGAGTGATCTCCTCGATCTTCTTCTTGACGTTCTTGATGACCTGAAGGGGATTTTCCCCGTATCGGACAACCACCACGCCCCCCACGACTTCCGCCCCTTCCTTGTCCAGCGCTCCGCGGCGCAGAGCGGGGCCGAGAGTCACCTGGCCGACATCCTTGATATAGATCGGCACGTTCTCATTGACCTTGATTACCGACATTTCCAGATCTTTCAGCCCTTTAATGAAACCCAACCCGCGGATGAAATATTCGACTTTGTTGACCTCGATGGAGCGGGCCCCGATATCGACATTGGACATCCGGACCGCGTTAAAAACATCCTCGATCGTCACCCCATAGGCCCGCATCGCGTCGGGATCGACGTCGATCTGATATTCCTGGACGAAGCCCCCGATCGAGGCGACCTCGCTCACTCCCCCCGCGGAAAGAAGGGCATAGCGGACGTACCAGTCCTGGACCGACCTCAGTTCGTTGAGGTCCCAGCCCCCGGTGGGGTTCCCCTCCTTGTCCCGGCCTTCCAACGTGTACCAGAAGACCTGCCCCAGCGGCGTCGCGTCCGGCCCCAGCGCGGGCTGCACGCCTTCCGGGAGTGTACCGGCGGGAAGACTGTTCAGCTTCTCCAGGACCCGACTCCGCGACCAGTAAAATTCGATATTCTCCTCGAAGATGATATAGATCGTGGAGAATCCGAAGAAAGAATAGCAGCGGATAGTCTTCACGCCGGGGACGCCGAGAAGGGAGACCGTGAGGGGGTAGGTGATCTGGTCCTCGACGTCCTGGGGGGACCGCCCCGGCCATTGCGTGAAAACGATTTGCTGATTTTCGCCGATATCGGGGATGGCGTCGGTGGGAACGGGGTCGCGCGGGAGCCGGCCGAGATCCCAATCGAAGGGCGCCACCATAATCCCCCAGACGGCGATGAAGATGATCCCCAGGGAGACAACCAGTTTATTCTCCAGACAGAACCGGATAATCCGATCAAGGATCGTCATCTTAGATTCCCTTTAAGCTTTCCTTGACTGCTCCGCACTTCGGCATCGACTGACCGAAGAAGGGGTTGCGCGCCGTTTCGTTTTCCTGGAGCCAGTAAGCCCCTTTGTTGGCGAAGGCCATAGGGCAGAAAAAGAGATAATAGGTCGCCGGGCCGGAATGGCCGAACTTTTTTTCCAAAGAAATGACGTTCTGAGAAAGGTGGTGGAATCCCTCCCGAGCTTCTTCCAGCGTCTTCGCGTTACCGCCGACCATGGCGTCATTCTTCAGTTTTCGAGAAAGTTCCATCCAGGCCGCGTGGGGATGTCCTTCGAGGAGGTTCATATCCACGGAATCGACGGCCTCGACCAGTGCCCCGTAGCCGCCTCGGGCACCGTCAAGATCGTCTCCGGCCAGATAGGCCTGGATGTGAAAATAGGTCCCGTAAAGACGGGCCAAAGAGTCTCGGAATGTCGGAGAAATATAGATGGGGATTTTCTCCTTCACCTCCCCGGTCGCCTTCACGGAGGCGGCCGGGCCTTGGTGATGCCCTCCTCCCCCGCCCCCTCCCTCCGGCATCATCATGCTTGGTTTCGCCTCTATCTGGATCGCGCTGTCGATTTTGAAGTTCCCGTTGGTAACGACCAGCTCGCCTTCCTGAAGGCCGGAACGGACGATATAATAATCCCCGGCCCGCGGCCCCAGGACGACCTCCCTTCCCTCGAAGGTAGGCTCTTCCGTTCCGGGCACCTCGACGTATACCACGGCGCGCGTGCCCGTTTTGAGCGCGGCCGTAACCGGGATCACCAGAGGGGCTTCGGTCTTTTCGCCGCTGACATAGCCGAGGGACTCGGTCGTCACCAGCGGCATCCCGCAGATCGGGCAATCGCCCGCCTCATCCCTGACCACGCTGGGATGCATGGGGCAGATCCACTTGCCGGCTAAATCCGGATCCATCACCTTGCCGCCTGCCGCCACTTCCGTTTTGACAACGGCCCGGACGAACATCCCCGGCTTAAGCGTACCCTGGGGATTGTCGACATCGACCCGAAGCTTGATGGTGTGTGTCTTTTCGTCGAGAAAAGGATCGATAAAGGAGATCTTGCCCCGGTAAATCACCCCCGGATCGGCTACGGTCGTGAATTCGACATCCTGCCCGTACCGGAGCCAGACCATGTCGGATTCATAGGCATCGAGTTTCACCCATACCTGGGAGAGATCGGCGATGGTATAAATGCGTGTTCCCGTCTGAACGTACATTCCCTCGACCGCGTTCTTATGGATCACGATCCCGCTCATGGGCGAGTAGATCGTGATGTGGTCGGATGGGATGGTATTATTCTCTATTTTCTTTATCTGCTCCTCGGAGAGCCCCCAGAGACGCAGTCTCTCCCTGGCCGCCTCGACCGTAGCGGCGGCGGTCGACTTCACAATCCCGATCTCGCTCTTACCCAGCTCCTTAACGGCCTGAATCGCCTGCAGGAGTTCCTCTTCAGTGGCCAGGACTTCAGGACTATACATGGATACCATGTGCTCCCCTTTCTTCACCTGGATCCCCGTATAATCCACGAAGAGACGGTCAATCCGTCCCGATATCCAGGCGGTGATATAACCCAGCCGGGTCTCGTCGAAATCAACCTTACCCACCATACGGATCTCGGCGGTGACGAATTTCCGCTCCACCGGGCTCACCTGGATCTGGGCCAGTTTCCTGGCCGTCTCGGACATGGTCAGCCGGCGCGCCCCTCCCATTTCATCGCCGCCGGGCGTTACCGGGATCAGGTCCATTCCGCAGATCGGACAGGGGCCGGGCTCCGGCAGCCTGATCTGAGGATGCATGGCACAGGTCCAGATCGTCGCCTGCTTCACCTCCGCCGGCGCGGCGGTTTCTTCTGTCCGCGCTGTCTTTGGCTTTTCTCCGCCCCGAAACAGATAGCCCAGGACAAAAGCAACGATTGCCAGCAGAACAAGCAGTATTATGGTGATCCGTTTTTTGTTACCGGCTTTTGATTCACTCATTAAGGTTCCCTCCTGCTTCCGATGCGGGTCTGCCCCGGGGGATCTCAATACCCACCAGTTCCTCCAGTTCGGCCAACCGCTGGGCCTGGTTAGTGAGAGCTCTTTCGCATGAAAGCTGGAACTCCAGAAGAATCCGTTGGGCGTCGATCAGGTTCAGAAAATCCAGTTTCCCTGTTCGATAAGCGGCTTCCGTGGCTTGAAGAGACTGTTTTCCTTTGGGAATGAGCGTATCGCGGTAGAGATTGACCTTTCTCTCGGCATCCCGGTAGTTGAAGAGTGAGAGTTCTACTTCGTAAAAAAGGGCGTTTTCTTTATTTTTCATTGTATTTTGGGCCGCGAGAAAGCCGGCACGGGCGGAGCGCTCGGCGGCCTTGTAATTGGAATACCAGATCGGCAGGTTGATCGAGATGCCGGCTATGACCGCGTCTTTCCCCGCGTCCTCGGCAGTGACGTTATCCGTACCCGTGTCTATCCAGGTCATGTCGAGCGAGACATCGGGTATGAATTCCCGCTGCGCCAGATCGATGGCGTTCCTCGCCTTCTCGATATCGAATTCCAAAGCCTTGAGTTCGGGGTTAGCGCTCTTGAGCAAGGCAAGCAGCTCCTGGTCGGTGGCCGCGATCTTCTCTTCGGGGATACTTTTGGGCTCGGGGAGTTCCCTATATACCGGGCGGTTGAGAGCGGCGTTCAGCCGGGCGATGATCGGCTCCTTCATGTCGATCAGCTGCCGCCACCGATCGTCAAGCTTCCCCTGCTCGATCTGGGCCTTGATAAGATCGGGATGGTTGGAAGCGCCGACCGCGTATTTCGTCCGAATGATCTCTTCGAAGTAAGAGAGAAGGTCGAGATTTTCCCTGGTGATGGCTATCGACCGCGCGAGGTAGTAATATTCGTAATAGGCGTTTTTTACCTGGTAAAAGAGCTTCAGCTTCTCCATCCGGTAATGCTCCTCCGCGGCGTTCGCCTCGGCCAACTTCATCTCCGAGCTCGATTTAAGCTTGCCGTACCAGGGGAACATCTGTGAGATGCTGAATTTCTGGCGCTGCGGACCGACCCGGGTCTCAACCGACTCGATGAAGTAGCCGTAAGTAAATCGGGGGTCCGGGAGAGAGCGGGCCGGGAGGATCTTCTCCAGGGCCGCTTTCCAGCGATCAAAGGCGGCTTCGAGCCCGGGGTTGTTCAGGGCCGCGTAAGCGAGATAGTCGGAGAGCGTCGAATCCTCGTCTAATCGGGGGAGCTCGCTGCCGGCACTGGAAGGGGTTGCCTTTGTTTCATATGTTGAACGGTCGATCGCGCGATACCGTTCGAAGGCCTGATCTTCCCGCGTGGACGCGCACCCTTCCAGAAAGATGAGAGACAACGCCGCGTAACAGATAGTTGCCCTAATAATCTTCATATTACTCCTCCCGATATCACCGCCGCCGGGCCAAGTATCATAAAGACTATCGCCTTACCAGATGATGGTATCCTAATTATTCGTATTGTCTTCATACGCTTTTCCAGATAAAAATTTCCCCGGAAATTTTTATAATTTATGGAGCCTCTTCACCACCTCCATTATCTCCTCGATCTTCTCCCGTTTCTCTCTTTCCGAACTTCCCTGGAAAGCATCGGTCACGCAATGCTCCAGGTGACGGGCGAAAATAGATTCCGCCACCCGGTAGAGAGCGTTGATCGCCGCGTGAAGCTGGGTGATGATATCGGTGCAGTATTTTTTTTCTTCTATCATCTTCTGAATACCCCGGAGCTGCCCCTCGATCCTTCTCAGAGAAATCAGTTCTTTTTCATGGGTCGTATGGGAAATAGGTGTCATTTCGGGTCATCCTTTTGGGGGTTCGCACTTCATCGTTGACGAGGGTAATATACCATACCCCCCTATGGTGTCAATACCCCTCTGAGGGGGATTCGGGCGCAGTGATTAACTTCGGATCGATCAATACGAGAAGCCTGATGGAGAATAAGCAGACTTCGCCGGGAATTTTCGGGACTCTTATCCCGGCACCGGAGAAGGATGTAACCGGTGGCCATAGTTACCTGCCGCCCCGGTGCCGGTCCTTCGCACGGCCTTTTTCCCGCTGTTCCGAGGGGAAGAGCCGCTCCCCCGCAAACCGGTGTTTGACCCGAAAAAGGAGCGTATAGGTGAGGGGCGCGCAGGGATTGTAAATGTGGTCGGCGATGATATGGAGCGTGAACCCGAGGGAGAAGCCCCAGGCCCAGGGACGGCGGATGACGGCCAGGCTGAGAACCCAGAGAACGACCGCCAGCTCATACGAATGGAGAAAGAGGAAATATTTGTTATACACGTGCTCGTTGGCGGCGCGGAAGAATTCCCTGACGGACAATCGGCGAAGGCCGAAATAGTAGTAGTATTCAAACAGGTGGTCGAGGTCGATGAAGATCCCCGCGAGGAAACAGGCGAGTGCGGCGCTCACCGAGTACGAGAAAAGATAAACCGCACCCGAGCTGATAATCGATAACAGGGTGTGGTGAGGCAGCTTCATTTATAAATTAGCGGCTTCGCCGCTACTTTATGTGGACCCCCGACTGATTCAGTCGGGGGTCTGTTGGTTAACTAAAATAATTCCATCGAGGCAATCACCCAAAAAAGCCTTCCAACCATTAGTCAACCTGAGCCTCCTGAGACATGATTTTTTGTTGGCTTGAAGTATACAGCTCTTATTTTTTCAGAGAAAAAACAAGCTTATTGTGCGCCATAGGCGTACCCCGATGGCTATCGGCTGCTCATCGAAGCGGTAGATTAGATCCAGCAGCCTACCCCGCCTCTGTCCCGAAGCCTTAATCGGGATAAAATCGGGAGTCGTTAATTGATGTAAAACAGCGCTCAATCCATCTCAGATAGGGTTGAGCGCTGTTTGATCATTTAACTGACTATTAATTATTATCCGGGGGTAACTGGAGTCCGATCTTATGGGCGATCTCCTTGAATTCCGGGCCGGAGATGTCGTTGAGGGTTTTACCCCTCAGCTTCAGCTGCTCGTTGAATTTGATCGCTTTCTCCTGCATCAGGGAATGGGTGTCCTGAGATCCCCCGTAAAGGCGGAAATTATCTCCCCTGGTGATCCGGCAATGCCCGTCCCGGCAGTCAAATCCCAGTCCGAGAAGAAGTGATTTTAGATGTTTGTTATCCATTAGAATTTAGCTTCGCAACTTATTTGACCATGAATATCGCGAATCTTCGCTCATTTAAAAAATAAAATACAACCTTCCGGTTGTCAATATAGATATACCTCATCCTGTTATTAATGTCGGATGCCTGACAATGCCGGCAAGATAAAAATTTGAGCGGGGAGTGGTTCTCTTGATGATAATTTCATTCCGGCAATAATCCTCTGGCAATATCATATAATTTTAGGCAGGACTTTGTTACCTATTTGAAATGTGATGGTTTTTGGTGCATTGAAGAGGACGAGATAGGGGGAAACGATCCTTTTCAATTATATGAGATCGTCTGTTTGAAAAGGGGCGAGGCGGTGGAACATAATCTGCGTACATCTGTGTGATCCGCGAAAGGAGGTTTCCAGTGGTTAAACATACGTTGGGAAAAAGCATGTTTACAATATGATTTTGAGAAGATCCACATGTACGCAATGGAGATGGGGCAGCCAGTGCTGCGGGATCTCGATTATAGCAGTTCCGAAGTGAAAACACAGCTGAAACAGAACATTGAATGGGAGATTCCAGGGGAATGCGCATACCGGTCCATGTTCCCATATCAGACGAAGATAGTGGATTACGTCTTCGGAAGATGAAGAAGCTGATTGAAGCCGTCCAGAAATTTCATGCGCAAATACTCTCTCAAGGAGGACGGTAGCAAGGACATGCTGCATCGCATGAACCTGATCATGGAAGAGATCCCAGAGATGAGCCAATGCCTGAGCAAGGAAAGACCACGAGAGGACCTGATCGAGGGACCTACCAATCTTCCTGATCCTGTTGATCAGGAGACACCATCGCTCTCGACTTTGACCTCGGAGAGGCCTTCTCGGAGAAAACTCACCCCCGTCATGCACCCAAAGACGCGTATGGTGAACGTACCGTCCGGGTGACCGGGCCTGAAACCCCCTACCCCGCCCCCTTTTAGAACAGACGATCGAATGTGATTGAATATGAGAGTTACCTCCGCCTCGCCCCCGTTTTACATCGAACGTTGAACG
>CAWGIE010000024.1:0-15885 GCA_963822585.1 uncultured bacterium | reverse complement strand
TTCAGTATTATTTTTTTACCACCAAGACACCAAAGTAATGGAGAATCGTGCTCTGCGAACAGCAAGCGAAGCGATCTTACATTTCCTACAAGCTGCCGCAGGCAGCGATCCTACAAGCCGCTGAAAGCGGCGATACTACAGTTCTTTATAATTGAACGTTGAAAGTTGAATGTTGAACGTTCATTTTTTTCAACGTCCGGGCGAACACGGGGGTTCGCCCCTACAAATCATTCGTCATTCGAGTTTCGTTATTCTTTCGTCATTCGTCATTCGAGTTTCGTCATTCTTTCGTCATTCGTCATTCGGATTTCTCTTATCCTTTCTTTTCTTTCCCCACATAATCCAGGAAATCCAGCTCGTCGGCGCAAAGTCCCTTGTCGTAGACGAAACTCGAGGCCAGGGCGGCGGCAAAGACCGCCTTCAGATATGCCTTCGGAAGCCGCTTCATCAGCGTTTTCACCCCCACCCGCTTGATCAGGGTCCGGGGGAGGTGGCGGCGGAGGACGGACTGGCAGAGTTCAGAGTCAGTGATGAGGCCGGAGGAATACACCTTGTCGGTGACCCGGTTGATCGTGTCGCTCAGCAGATCGGAGAGGACCGAGAGGGGACGCCCGGAGGCGGCGCGCTCCCGCCAGAGAACCCCGAACTCGGCGGACGCGTTCCGCCGGATGATCCCGATGATCTCCTCGATATACTTCTTCCGGAAGGCCGGCTCCCGTCCGCCTTCGGGAACGGTCATCAGCCGGGCGAACTCGTCGTCCTTCAGCGCCAGTGACGCCAGCACCTCCAGGGAGGACGAGGTCACCCCGCCCTTGTTGGCGGAGGCATCCTTGAAGAGAATGACCCCCTGCTCCTCCAGGCGGAGGCGCGCCTCCTGGGTGATGAAGAGGTTGGCGCCCTCGACGATGATCCGGGCCCGGGGTACGCCCTTCTCGTTGAAGAACTCCCGCCAGTTCCCGATCCCGATCGCCCGGGGCCGTCCCCCACAGGGGATGAAGAGGTCGGCGGCCAGACCCGGGTAGAAATGGAAACGGTTCCGGAAGTCGGTCCCGTTAAGGACGATGGTGCCGTCCGGGAGGTGGGCGTCGCGCTCCCCCACCCCCACGAAGAAGCCCCGCCGGGAGAGCTTTTTCCGGTTGAAGCGATCGACGGTCTGCCGGCGGCGCGCCAGCCTTTTCAGTTCTTTCCTCTCCAGGCCTTTCGGGTCGTAGATGACGCCGCTCCCGTCCACCACCGCCAGTGTCCGGTCGCGGGAGATCAGGATCTCGTTCGAACCCAGGTCGCCGTCGGGACCGCCGGTCTGGAACTTGGCGATCTTATCCTCCTTCAAATCCAGCGCCCGCAGGGTGTCGGTCACGTAGCGGTGGATCCCCTCGGTGGTCATCCCGTAAGTGTCGTGGGGGACGCCTCCCAGCTCCGGCTTCTTGCCGGTGGTGAACGCGCGCCAGTAGCGATAGCCCCGGTAGCGGGCATGCTCGGCCGCCCAGTCCATCAGGTCGGCCGTCCCCTCGTCCGGCCCCAGGAAGAGGATCTCCTCCTTCCCGTACAGGTCCACGATCTCGGGGTGCGGGAGGAGGAGATCGAGCAGCCCGTCGATATAGTGCCGGAAAAGGCTCTCCCCCGCCGCGATGTAATCCATGTTCAAAAGGATCGTCCCCTTGGCGCCCCCTTCCGGGATGTCCTTGTTCTTGCTCTGCTGGGTTCGGGCCAGGTTGTAGTTCTCGTCGAAGATAAAATCGGAGTTGAGATCGTAATCGTTCTGGGAGGGCGAGCGGACCAGGCGGATCCCGCCCCGGGCGATGTCCCGGAAGCGGATGTGAAAGCCCCGGAACCCCTTGCCGACCAGGAAGAAGATCCCGAAGGGTTTTTCCGGATAGTCAACCGGGTTAAGGAACGACGGTTCGAGGCGGAAAGAGAGGCAGACCTTCTCCTTCTTGAAGAAGTTCGTCTTCATGACGGACTGATTGAAAGTGATCAGCGCCTCCAGGATGTGGCGCTCGATCTCCGAAGACACGTCCTCCTTCATCATCTTGCGGGCTTTCGCCAGGTGGGGATTGTTCTCCCCCACCAGTTCCCTCCCCGGGAAGAAACGGTGGAAGAAGTCCTGGAAGATCTCCCGCACGATCTCCCGGTTTTTGAGCACCGTGTTGATGACCCGGGCCTCGTGGTAGGTGTCCTTGGCCAGGTGGGTCTTGAAGAGCGAGAGTGTCCCCAAAAGTTCCGGCTTGTCGCCCAACGCCCGGGAGAGGGTCACGTACTCCTCGGTGTATGAGGTCAGGAACTGGTGGGCGAAAGCGGCGGCGGCGTAGGCGTACTTGGTCTCCTCGGCGCTGAAGTCGCCGGAATAAAACAACTCCGAGAGCTGGTCCGAGGGGAGCAGGGCAGCCATCGAGATGTCCTGGAAGAGACGTTCCATCTCCAGCTCTTCCCTTCTCCGGTCGAGGTAGAACGAGAAGATGACCGTCCCGTCGGCGAAGGGCTCCACGTACTCGCGGTTGATATGGGCGTCGTGCTTCTTGAGGATGAAGGTGTAGTTGGTGAAGAAGCCCTTGGCGGCGTCGCGTCCCATCCCCACCATGATCCGGGTCTCCCCCTGCTTCGGCAGCTCGGAGAAGGAGATCCGGGGAACGTCGCTGGCCCGCAGCCGGTTCCAGAGTTTCCGGTACCGTTCGATGGTCGCCTTCGGCGAGTTCTCCATGAACTCCCGGGAAGCCGCCTTTTCGAAGGAAGCCGCCGGGGTCCCGAAAGCGGCGGCGAAATGCGGGCGGGAGACGACATAGAGGCGCAGCGGGTACCCCCGGGAGCGGTAGCTCTGGAGCCGGAAGACCGGGTACTGGGACTCGATCCTCCCCTTCAGTGTCCGGATCTGGTCGTAGTCATCCTCCGTCATGTAGCTGCCGCTCTCGCCGTGCTCGCTCACGAACTGGACCGGGACGTGCCGGCCGCCGGAGTTCTCGGAGATGATCCGGCTGGCCCGGATCGACTCGATGTGTCGGGAGATCTGTTCCAGGGGGGTGTACTTGAAGTAATAATCGGCGATCCCCAGCTTGAGGAAGAACCAGGCCATCTCCTTCCGTACCCGCTCGGGGGTGAAGTTCCCCCGGCGTAAAATCAGCGTCTCGATCTCCTCCAGCTGCTTAAGCGAGAGGGGAACGTGAGAAGCGATCTCCTTCAAAGACGGCAATAATTTGTTATTCATTTTTCTGTTTCCCTGCTTCAGTGCTTCGAAGCTCATCTCGGAGAAAAGCTGATATTCCAAGATAGTTGGACCATCTATTTAAATATGCATAATCCAGGTTATCGGCGTTCTCTACTAGAATCCCGCGAACATCCTCCGTATCCCGGGGACGGTCACTGATAAGCTTGACCAGGATCAAATCCTCCGGGGACATAACTTCAAATTGGATATCGCTGACTTTAACGGTTCGGGAACGGGAGATCGCCGAGCGCTGAAAGTCGTTTTGAGCGAGGAAGAGATCAATGTAAACACCGGTAGAAGGATGCAGTAGGGTAATAAACGGCAATTCTTTGATGCTTTTTAACGGGTTCTTCCTATCCCATTGAAAACCCTGTTTGGCCGCGGCTTCTAAAAAACGCGGAGTCGAACTTTCTTCCACATCAATTACTCCATCAATGTCCAACGTCGTGCGTGGTAGAGCGTAGATACTGACGGCAATTCCCCCCATAATGACTATTTTTGTGTCCGCCTCTTGTGCTGCTTGATCTAATTTTTTAAAAACAGTTAAGAGCACGTTGGTCGTCATTATGTTTTCCGCGCTAACCGGGTTAAAAAAACCGATCGCATATGCAATTGTTCTTCACGAATCCGTTTCATCCGCCGGGCCAGTTGTTCGGGAGTAAGCGTGCTCTTCATCAGCTGGAGAGAAAAATCGGTTAAATCAAGCCAGGCATTGATCCTTTCAGTTGGTGACATTGACCTGTGATTATCATGCTTCATTATCTTGACAGTATAAGCCTCTTTCCACCCCGGGTAAAGGCAATAAAAAGGAACGTTAAAAAGGAACGTTGCCTTTCCGGGCAACGTTCCAGAGTATTTCTTGTCCCCCTCATCGTGATTCGCCTTTGGGGGATACGCAATCTCTCGGGTCACCAGGTCAATGACATGTGAACCTATTTGACGTTCTCTTTATTAGCAGCAGGATTTATGCGATTCGCCGCAACAGGGCTCCGTCCCTCTCAACGTTCCCATGATGATGCCGGCGGCACAGCCAACGCCCGATTTTACCTTAATCGCCCCCGGCGGGCAGTTCCGGGCGCAGGCCCCGCACTCCATACAGGCGTCCCGATCAAGAATAATGGCTTTGTCGTTTTCAACTATAAAAACAGCGTGGGGACAGACGATCCCGCACATTCCGCATCCGATGCATTTGTCCCGGTCCAACTCCAGGGTAACAACATCGGCCAGATATCTTTGTTCGTTCATCCCTCAGACACCTAATTTATTGTTCCGGAATTTCAATAATCGGATTTTTCCGATTATTGAAATTCCGAAACAGACGATAAAGCAACCAAAACAACAACTTTTTTTCCACATAATGCTAAAGGCTTACCGTTATGGAGTGAGCTGTTGGACATGAACTAATTTTTGGATTATCATCAATCCGTTTTAAGTCTAAAAAGTGAAAATTCACTAAATTAGCGCCTCCGGCGCTAATTTATATTATATATATCTACCTGCTATCCACAGGCCCATACCCGCTATTACCGCGATTGCCTGCAACGGAATCGCGATCTTCATCTCTTTTCTCACCCCGGAAAGGGAGGTATAGGTTGAAGCTCCGGTAAAGTTCATGGTCGCGAATGATGAAATAGCGGGGATCAGGAGCAGCCAGGCGAGTATCTCCCGGGGGTCCTTCCCGGCGAACCCGAAAACCCAGGAGATAACGAAGAGGACCGCTCCCGGGAAGATCCCCTTCACCGAAAAACTCCTCCCCGGCAGCCAGGGAAGGAGAAGGGGACCGAGGATGGTGCCGGCGAGGTAGGCGAAGATCACGTTCACGACCGCCCGGGTCCCGAACGCCAGGCCTCCGGCGGCGGAAAAGCCGGACCGGGTCAGAACGGCCAGGAGAAAGAAGAGCAGTGCTCCGGCAAGTAAAAATTTTAAGCCGGTAACAACCTCCACCGGCACCAGGACCAGACGATCGCGAAACGAGAACCGGACGCGGCGCATCTCGGGAGAAGCGATCATCCCGGCTGCCAGGAACCGCGATAGGTCGGCCGACCGGACGGGTCCGTAAATGACCGAAAAGCCGGTGAGCCTTTTTACCTCATGCGCCGCCACGCCGGGGGCGCCAAGCTGCGGCACGACCACTTTCCGGTGGTTCACGATCTTTTTTAACCCGGTCGCCTCGATCCTTCTCGCCAGTTCCTCGGTCCCGAAAGTCCCCTTGCCGGCCGCGCACCAGACATTGATGCCCCGGGTGTCCAGCACCAGTATCCAGGCGTCCAGGCCTTCCAAAGCCCGGCGGAGAACGTCGAAACTGAACTTGTAATTCGCCGAGACCAGAACAACTGACTCCGGACCGGGGGCGCCCACGGCGTAGATGCCGGGGTCGACCCTATACTGCATCCGGTTAAGCGACCACCGGGCTTTCCACCCTCCCCGCCTGTCCCTGGCGGTAAGTTCTGTCGCTATTACCGGGACCTTCCCGGCATCGGTTTCCCAGAATCCGGTAATATAGTCTGGGCCAGGTTTTGCAGTCTGATCGGATACGATCATGGACAATCAATACCGTACGTTTATATCCCCTCTTCTCCCGTTCTGATCCGGATGGCCTTTTCGAGGGGAGAGACAGCGATCAAACCATCACCTTTACGGCCGGTCCGGGCCTGCTCGCGGATAATAGTACATGCCTGGGAAACGTGGTCGTCATCAATGACTATCTCCAGTTTCACCATGGAGGTATAAGTGCCGCCCAGTTCAGCCGAGAGCTGCGGTCGATCCGGGTCCACTTCATCTCCGACTCCCTTGACATCAATCGCCGTCAGTCCGTGGATGCCCCCATCTTTTAATGCCCGGATGACATTATCCGCCATGAAGGTTCTGATAAAAGCTTTAATCAGCTTCATCATTGCACCTCTTTCACGATTAATTGGTTTTGCCCAAACCGTTCCGGCTCATGAGAGATTTTTCGGAGTGAATGACCCTGATGACGGCAACCCTCCCGGCGCGGGTCGCGGCACGCCGTCTTTCCCGAGAACGCACCCGGAGAAAAACCGCGGCGAGGCCGGCGGCGCCCAGGAGGATAGCCCCGAAATCCGGGTCACCCCCGAAACGGTGAAAGAGCCAGTAACCGGCGATCGCCCCGACCAGGAGAGCAAGCAGGGGGAGACCGAAGATCAGAAGTGAAGCCTGGAGGGGATCGCGGAAGGGAACACTCACCTCCACCTCGTCGCCGGGGCTTCCGGCGGCGTCATTCTCCGCTTCCAGAAGCATATCCTTCCCCCCGGACGCGAAAGCGCACTTGCCGCAGCCGGCGCACCCTTTATTCCGGGGAAGGGAGACTTTCGCTTTCCCCCCGGAGACCTCCACTATCCGGCCGATTTCAATCATGATGCGACACCTTCTATCTATTCTTTTTCAATCCCGCTTGCCGTTTTTGGATCGAAATTTAAACTTCCACTCTTCTACGCTGCAATAGAGGACCGGAACAACGATCAGCCCGATCAATACGATCGTCATCCCTCCGAAAGAGGGTATCGCCATGGGGACCATGACATCCGCGCCGCGACCCACGGAGGTGAGAACGGGGATCAGGGCCAGGATGGTTGTCCCGGCGGTCATCAAACAGGGACGGACCCGGCGCAACCCCGCCTGGAGTGTCGCCTCGCGGATATCTTCGACGGAGGCCGGCGTCCTCTTCCGAAATGACTGATCGAGGTAGGTCGCCATGATGACGCCGTTATCCGAAGAGATTCCGAAAAGGGCGAGGAACCCCACCCAGACGGCGACACTGAGGTTGAAGGGATGCACCTGGAAGAGTTCGCGCATGCTCTCCCCGAAGACGCTGAAGTTCAGGAACCAGGGCTGGCCGTAGAACCAGATCATGATGAAACCGCCGGCCCATGCCACCAGGATGCTCGAGAAGACCAGGAGCGTGGTGGGGACGGTCTTGAATTGGAAGAAAAGAATCAGAAAGATGATGAAGAGAGCGAGCGGGAGAACGATCGCCAGCTTGGCCTGAGCGCGGAGCTGGTTCTTGTAGCTTCCGGCGAATTCGTAGCTGACCCCCGCCGGAAGGTCGAATTCGCCGTCCGCCAGCTTCTTCTTGAGATAATTTTGGCAGTCTTCCACCACGTTCACCTCCGCCTGGCCGGGCTTCATGTCGAAAATGACGTAGCCGACAAGGCGGGTGTCCTCCGTCTTGATCACCTGGGGACCGGCCCGGTAGTTGATTTTCGCCAGTTGGATCAGGGGGATCCGGGTCCCATCGGGAGCGGGGATCAGTATTCTCCCCAGGGACTCGATCTGGTCGCGCAGCTCCCTTAAGTAGCGCACCCGCACCGGATAGCGCTGACGCCCCTCCACGGTGGTGGTGATCTTTTTTCCCCCGATTGCGACTTCAAGGGTATCCTGGATTCTTCGGATCATGATGCCGTATCGCGCTACCGCTTCTCGATCGATCTCGATCTCGAGGTAGGGCTTGCCCACGATCCGGTCGGCGATAACCGCGGAGGGCTCTACCGACGGCACCTCTTTCAAGAACTTTTCTATCTCCAGGCCGACCGTTTCGATCGTTTCCAGGTCCGGCCCTTTGACCTTGACCCCGAGGGGAGCCCGCATCCCGCTCTGAAGCATCACGATCCGGGCCGCGATCGGCTGCAGCTTGGGAGCGGAAGTTGTACCGGGGATCCGGGCCACCTTGACGATCTCAGCCCAGATATCGTCCGGCTTCTTGATCCGCGGGCGCCACTGGCGGTAGGGCCGGCCGTGGGGATCGGGGATAAGTTCGCCATCCTCGCTCCTGACGAACTCTTGCTTCTTTTTATCATATCGGAAGCTCTCCCGATGTCCGTCTTTGTCGGTAATGTATTCAGGCTTATAGTTAATAATCGTCTCGATCATCGAGATCGGCGCCGGGTCGAGCGGCGTCTCCGCCCGGCCGAGCTTGCCGACCACGCTTTCTATCTCGGGGATGGAACCGATCAGCATGTCCTGCTTCTGAAGAATATCCAGGGCCTCGCCGATGGAGGCGTGGGGCATGGTCGACGGCATCCAGAGAAAAGAACCCTCATCAAGGGGAGGCATGAATTCCTTTCCCAGGCCCTTCCAGATAAACCCGCCGGCGATAACGATGACCAACGGAAATGAAAGAAAAAGGGCCTTGTGACGCAGGCACCAGCTCAAGATGGGCTCCGAAGAAACGCTCAAATAGTTTGAAGAATACCAGCAGGACCCCGGTGATGAGGACAACGAATATGAAGTTGCGCGTAAAGCCCTTCTCCGGCCCCAGGGGGAGCCAGTGCCGCGTGAGGATTACGGTCACGACCAGGATGGCCAGGCCGATTGCCAAAAGGGGGATTGCCCGGCGGACCTTCTCCGAGAGCAGGGGACGGAGTAATTCGAGAAGGGCGAGGAGAATCAGGATCGACTCCCGCCCACCAGGCGACTTTTACCCACACGGCAACCCCGAAGATGATGAGGAGAACGTTCAGAAAACGCATCAGTTTCTTGCTCTCAAACCTTCCCCGGAAGAGCAGGTGGGCAAACGGGGGAATAACGGTCAGGGCGACAATGATCGACGCGATCAAGGCGAATGTTTTGGTGAAGGCGAGCGGTTTAAAGAGCTTCCCTTCCGCCGCGGTCATGGTGAAGACCGGAAGAAAGGAAACCACGGTAGTCGAGACCGCGGTCAGAACGGCGCTGCCGATCTCCGAGACGGCCCGGAAGATAACTTCGAGGCGGTTCTCGCCCGGTTTTGCCGCGTCGAGGTGTTTCAGTATATTTTCCGAGACGATGATCCCCATATCGACGATCGTACCGATGGCGATGGCGATCCCGGAAAGGGCCACGATGTTGGCATCCACGCCGAAAAGTTTCATGGCGATGAAGCACATCAGGATCGCCAGCGGGAGGGAGGCCGAGATCAGGATGGAACTTCGCAGGTGCATCACCATCACGATGACCACGATGATGGTGATGAGGATCTCCTCCGTCAGGGCCTTGCTCAACGTACCCAGGGTCTCGTAGATGAGACCGGTCCGGTCGTAAAAGGGGACGATGGCGAGATGGGAGACGGTGCCGTCGGGAAGCGTCTTCTCCCCCAGGCCCGGAGTGATCTCCTCGATCTTCTTCTTGACGTTCTTGATGACCTGAAGGGGATTTTCCCCGTATCGGACAACCACCACGCCCCCCACGACTTCCGCCCCTTCCTTGTCCAGCGCTCCGCGGCGCAGAGCGGGGCCGAGAGTCACCTGGCCGACATCCTTGATATAGATCGGCACGTTCTCATTGACCTTGATTACCGACATCTCCAGGTCTTTCAGCCCTTTAATGAAACCCAACCCGCGGATGAAATATTCGACCTTGTTGACCTCGATGGAGCGGGCCCCGATATCGACATTGGACATCCGGACCGCGTTAAAAACATCCTCGATCGTCACCCCATAGGCCCGCATCGCGTCAGGATCGACGTCGATCTGATATTCCTGGACGAAGCCCCCGATCGAGGCGACCTCGCTCACTCCCCCCGCGGAAAGAAGGGCATAGCGGACGTACCAGTCCTGGACCGACCTCAGTTCGTTGAGGTCCCAGCCCCCGGTGGGGTTCCCCTCCTTGTCCCGGCCTTCCAACGTGTACCAGAAGACCTGCCCCAGCGGCGTCGCGTCCGGCCCCAGCGCGGGCTGCACGCCTTCCGGGAGTGTACCGGCGGGAAGACTGTTCAGCTTCTCCAGGACCCGGCTTCGGGACCAGTAAAATTCGATATTCTCCTCGAAGATGATATAGATCGTGGAGAATCCGAAGAAAGAATAGCAGCGGATAGTCTTCACGCCGGGGACGCCGAGAAGGGAGACCGTGAGGGGGTAGGTGATCTGGTCCTCGACGTCCTGGGGGGACCGCCCCGGCCATTGCGTGAAAACGATCTGCTGATTTTCGCCGATATCGGGGATGGCGTCCGTGGGGACGGGGTCGCGCGGGAGACGGCCGAGATCCCAATCGAAGGGCGCCACCATAATCCCCCAGACGGCGATGAAGATGATCCCCAGCGTGACAATCAGTTTATTCTCCAGACAGAACCGGATAATCCGATCAAGAATCGTCATCTTACCGTCTCCCCGGTCATCTTCCCGGCCGCGGCCGGGCCGTGATGATGTCCCCCCCCGCCCCCCCCTCCCTCCGGCATCATCATGCTTGGTTTGGCTTCTATCTGGACGGCGCTGTCGATTTTGAAGTTCCCGTTGGTGACGACCAGCTCGCCTTCCTGAAGGCCGGAACGGACGATATAATAATCCCCGGCCCGGGGCCCCAGGACGACCTCCCTTCCCTCGAAGGTAGGCTCTTCCGTTCCGGGCACCTCGACGTATACCACGGCCCGCTTGCCCGTTTTGAGCGCGGCCGTAACCGGGATCACCAGAGGGGCTTCGGTCTTTTCGCTGCTGATATAGCCGAGGGACTCGGTCGTCACCAGCGGCATCCCGCAGATCGGGCAATCGCCCGCCTCATCCCTGACCACGCTGGGATGCATGGGGCAGATCCACTTGCCGGCTAAATCCGGATCCATCACCTTGCCGCCGGCCGCCACTTCCGTTTTTACAACGGCCCGGACGAACATCCCCGGCTTAAGCGCCCCCTGGGGATTGTCAACATCGACCCGAAGCTTGATGGTATGTGTCTTTTCGTCGAGGAAAGGATCGATAAAGGAGATCTTGCCCCGGTAAATCTCCCCCGGATCGGCTACGGTCGTGAATTCGACATCCTGGCCGTACCGGAGCCAGACCATGTCGGATTCATAGGCATCGAGTTTCACCCATACCTGGGAGAGATCGGCGATGGTATAAATGCGTGTTCCCGTCTGAACGTACATTCCCTCGACCGCGTTCTTATGGATCACGATCCCGCTCATGGGCGAGTAGATCGTGATGTGGTCGGATGGGGTGGTATTATTCTCTATTTTCTTTATCTGCTCCTCGGAGAGCCCCCAGAGACGCAGTCTCTCCCTGGCCGCCTCGACCGTAGCGGCGGCGGTCGACTTCATAATCCCGATCTCGCTCTTACCCAGCTCCTTAACGGCCTGAATCGCCTGCAGGAGTTCCTCTTCAGTGGCCAGGACTTCAGGACTATACAGGGATACCATGTGCTCCCCTTTCTTCACCTGGATCCCCGTATAATCCACGAAGAGACGGTCAATCCGTCCCGATATCCAGGCGGTAATATAACCCAGCCGGGTCTCGTCGAAATCAACCTTACCCACCATACGGATCTCGGCGGTGACGAATTTCCGCTCCACCGGGCTCACCTGGATCTGGGCCAGTTTCCTGGCCGTCTCGGACATGGTCAGCCGGCGCGATCCCTCCATTTCATCGCCGCCGGGCGTTACCGGGATCAGGTCCATTCCGCAGATCGGACAGGGGCCGGGCTCCGGCAGCCTGATCTGAGGATGCATGGCACAGGTCCAGATCGTCGCCTGCTTCACCTCCGTCGGCGCGGCGGCTTCTTCTGTCCGCGCGGTCTTTGGCTTTTCTCCGCCCCGAAATAGATAGCCCAGGACAAAAGCAACGATTACCAGCAGAACAAGTAGTATTATGGTGATCCGTTTTTTGTTGCCGGCTTTTGATTCACTCATTAAGGTTCCCTCCTTCTTCCGATGCGGGTCTGCCCCGGGGGATCTCAATACCCACCAGTTCCTCCAGTTCGGCCAACCGCTGGGCCTGGTTAGTGAGAGCCCTTTCGTATGAAAGCTGGAACTCCAGAAGAATCCGTTGGGCGTCGATCAGGTTCAGAAAATCCAGTTTTCCCGTTCGATAAGCGGCTTCCGTGGCTTGAAGAGACTGTTGTCCTTTGGGGAGGAGCGTATCGCGGTAGAGATTGATCTTTCTCTCGGCATCCCGGTAGTTGAAGAGCGAGAGTTCTACTTCGTAAAATAGGGCGTTTTCTTTATTTCTCATTGTATTTTGGGCCGCGAGAAAGCCGGCCCGGGCGGAGCGCTCGGCAGCCTTATAATTGGCATACCAGATCGGCAGGTTGATCGAGATGCCGGCTATCACCGCGTCTTTCCCCGCGTCCTCGGCAGTGACGTTATCCGTACCCGTATCTATCCAGGTCATGTCGAGCGAGACGTCGGGTATGAATTCCCGCTGCGCCAGATCGATTGCGTTCTTCGCCTTCTCGATATCGAATTCCAAAGCCTTGAGTTCGGGGTTAGCGCTCTTGAGCAAGGCAATCAGCTCCTGGTCGGTGGCCGCGATCTTCTCTTCGGGGATACTTTTGGGCTCGGGGAGTTCCATATACACCGGGCGGTTGAGAGCGGCGTTCAGCCGGGCGATGATCGGTTCCTTCATGTCGATCAGCTGCCGCCACCGATCGTCAATCTTCCCCTGCTCGATCTGGGCCCTGATAAGATCGGGATGATTGGAGGCGCCGACCGCGTATTTCGTCCGAATGATCTCTTCAAAGTAAGAGAGAAGGTCGAGATTTTCCTTGGTGATGGCTATCGACCGCGCGAGGTAGTAGTATTCGTAATAGGCGTTTTTAACCTGGTAAAAGAGATTCAGCTTCGCCGTCCGATAATGCTCCTCCGCGGCATTTGCCTCGGCCAACTTCATCTCCGAGCTTGATTTAAGCTTGCCGTACCAGGGGAACATCTGCGAGATGCTGAATTTCTGGCGCTGCGGGCCGACCCGGGTCTCAACCGACTCGATGAAGTAGCCGTAGGTAAACCGGGGGTCCGGGAGAGATCGGGCCGGGAGGATCTTCTCCAGGGCCGCTTTCCAGCGATTAAAGGCGGCTTCGAGCCCGGGGTTGTTCAGGGCCGCGTAAGCGAGATAGTCGGAGAGCGTCGAATCCTCGTCTAATCGGGGGAGCTCGATGCCGGCCCTGGAAGGGGTTGCCTTTGTTTCATATGTTGAACGGTCTACCGCGCGATACCGTTCGAAGGCCTGATCTTCCCGCGTGGACGCGCACCCGATCAAGAAGAGAAGAGCCGGCGCCATGCAATACGCGATTATTCTAATCATCTTCATTCTCGCTTCTCTTCTTCATCTCGCTTTATGGATGTATACTTATGTATTGTCTGTACGGACTTTTCCTCATCTCAAGGGGACTTTTCATAATTTATGGAGCCTCTTCACCACCTCCAGGATCTCCTCGATCTTCTCCCGTTTCTCTCTTTCCGAACTTCCCTGGAAAGCATCGGTCACGCAATGCTCCAGATGCCGGCCGAAAATAGATTCCGCCACCCGGTAGAGAGCGTTGATCGCCGCGTGAAGCTGGGTAATGATATCGGTGCAGTATTTTTTTTCTTCTATCATCTTCTGAATGCCCCGGAGCTGCCCCTCGATTCTTCTCAGAGAAACCAGTTCTTTTTCATGGGTCGTATGGGAAATAGGTGTCATTTCGGGTCATCCTTTTGAGGGTTCACACTTCATCGTTGACAAGGGTAATATACCATACCCCCCTATGGTGTCAATACCCCCCGGGGGGGATTCGTGCGCGGTGATCAACTTCGGATCGATCAATACGAGAAGCTGATGGAGAATAAGTAGACTTCACCCGGGATTTTCAAGACGTTCATCCCGGCACCGGGGGGGGTGTAACCGGTGTCCGTAGTTACCTGCCGCCCCGGTGCCGGTCCTTTGCCCGGCCTTTTTCCCGCAATTCCGAGGGGAAGAGCCGCTCCCCCGCGAATCGGTGTTTGACCCGGAAAAGGAGAATATAGGTAAGGGGCGCGCAGGGATTGTAAATGTGGTCGGCAATGATATGGAGCGTGAACCCGAGGGAGAAGCCCCAGGCCCAGGGACGGCGGATAACGGCCAGGCTGAGAACCCAGAGAACGACCGCCAGTTCATATGAATGGAGGAAGAGGAAAAATTTGTTATACACATGCTCGTTGGCGGCGCGGAAGAATTCTTTGACGGATAATCGGCGAAGGCCGAAGTAATAGTAGTATTCAAACAGGTGATCGAGGTCGATGAAGATCCCCGCGAGGAAACAGGCGAGGGCGGCGCCCACCGAGTACGAGAAAAGATAAACCGCGCCCGAGCTGATAATCGACAACAGGGTGTGGTGAGGCAGCTTCATTTATAAATTAGCTCGCTGCGCTCGCAAATTTATGTTTTGAAAAATGACCAAGATAATTCCATCGAGGCAACACAGTCAAAAGACTACTTTAATACTTCAGCCGACATCGAATTCCAACTTCATAATGTATATATTGGCCTGAAGTATTGTATTTATCTTATTTTTCCTCCGGAAAAATAAGAGTATTGAAATTCCGAAACGGTAAATTAGCGGCTTCGCCGCTAATTTGATTACTGCTTGATCGTTTACTTGACTATTAATTATTATCCGGGGGTAACTGGAGTCCGATCTTGTGGGCGATCTCCCTGAATTCCGGGCCGGAGATGTCGTTGAGGGTTTTACCCCTCAGCTTCAGCTGCTCGTTGAATTTGATCGCTTTCTCCTGCATCAGGGAATGGGTGTCCTGAGATCCCCCGTAAAGGCGGAAATTATCTCCCCTGGTGATCCGGCAATGCCCATCCCGGCAGTCAAATCCCAGTCCGAGAAGAAGTGATTTTAGATGTTTGTTATCCATTAGAATTTAGCTTCGCACCTTATTTGACCGCGGATCTCGCGAATCTTCGCTCATTTAAAAAATAAAATACAACCTTCCGGTTGTCAACATAGATATACCTCATCCTGTTATTAATGTCAAATCGCCTGACAATGCCGGCAAGATAAAAACTCGCGGGGGGAGTGGTTTCTCTTGATGATAATTTCATTGCCCGCCGGATATTATAGCGATATAGTGTTGGTTTCAGCGGAGGTTTTTCACGTGCCGCGAAATAATTGAAATTTTCCTGCGATATATTTTAATTAACCTGAAAATCTTCGGTTTCTAAATAGGGTAGGACAAGCAGTCATATTCAATCACATTCAATCGTCTGCCCCGCCCCGAAGTTTTAATCGGGGTTAAAAAAGGGGGCCGAGGCGGGGGAACATAATCTGCGTACGTCTGTGTAATGCGCGAAAGGAGGTTTCCAGTGGTTAAACATCCGGGGAAAAAGCATGTTTACGAGAGTGATTTTGAGAAGATGCACATGTACGCCATCAAAGATCGGGCGGCCATGCTGCGGGATCTCGATTATAGCAGTTCCGAAGTGAAAACGCGGCTGAAACAGGACATTGAATGGGAATACGAGGGGAATGAGCTTCCCGGTTATTATTCCCATATCGACAAAATCGTGGATTACGTCTTTGGAAAATGAACGAGCTGATCGAAGCCGTCCGGGAATTTCATCGCAAATACTCTCTCAAGGAGCGGGCGGTGAGGACATGCTGCATCGCATGAACCTGATCATGGAAGAGGTGGGAGAGATCAGCCAATGCCTGACCAAGGGGAGACCGCGAGAGGACCTGATCGAAGAACATGCCGATCTCCTGATCCTGCTGATCGGGAACGCCATCGCCCTCGACTTTGACCTCGAAAAGGCCTTCTGGGACAAACTGGCCAAGATCATGCGCCGGAAAGCGCGCATGGTGAACGGTACCATCCGGGTGACCGAAACCTGATCCCTCTACCTCACCCTCTTTTAATAGCCGCAAAAAGGCGCAAAATACGCAAGAGTTCCCTCCGCCTCCCCCCCTTTTTATTCCACGAATTTCACGAATTTACACTAAATCGTTTATTTCTGTTCTGACTACGATTG
>CAWGIE010000023.1:0-137103 GCA_963822585.1 uncultured bacterium | reverse complement strand
ATATATATTTGTCCATTGCGAGCGCAGCAAAGAAATCTCAAGTCTGTGGAAGATAACTTATTCTGTTCGTAAATTGAGATCGCTTCGTCGCTTCGCTCCTCGCGATGACAGAGGCAGGGGAGATCGCTTCGCTCCCCGCGATGACCTGATTATATGGAGAAATTTGTGAGACATAACACTGGGACAAGAAAGAAAAAGGGAATCGGGTGTGAATGATGACAATATCGGCTAACCGGCTGCATATCCTTGCAGCGGGTATTCTATTATTTGGATCAATTTGTCAGAGTGCGTTTGCCGGCGACGATTCCTTCGAGATATCCATGGCCAAACTGAAAAGCCTCTGCCCCGTTCATTTTCTTCCCGACGTCGTGATCGTCGTGACGGCCGACGTTGAACGGCCGACGGTTTTTGGCGAACCGAATCCTCCGGAGGGATTCGCCGGCCCCGACCCGACGGGTCATCTCCCCACCGGGATCTATCTGCCCAGCGTGGATAAAGAGTGGTTCCCGGGGGATATTTCCAACGAACAGTGGGTATTCCACGAAATGTTCCACCTGCACAATCGCCGGCTGCACGATTACGATCCGTTCATCGCCAAGGCCTTCCCGGATGAAAACGATCCTCTGGTCAAATGGATAAAGCGCTCTCCCTACCATCGCACCTTTGCCCGGGAGGAAGCCTTCATCAACCTGATCTCATTTGCCGATCACCCCCGGACGGAGGCGCAGAAAGAGGCCGTCCGGGAATGGTACGATTACGTCGGTGCCGCCGGTCACTCCCTTGACGAGATAAAAAAAGCCATGAGAGTGATCGAGCATCCGGAATAGAAAAAGGAAGGGGGTCGCGGTGTCTTCCAGCCTACGTCTGGCCGCCTGCGCCCGCGCGTCCACCGGGACGACGTTCTGAGTCCGCAGGGATAAAAGTAAGGTAAAGGAAAATTGGCGGCCGCCGGCGTCAGCCGAAGGTGGCGCCGTCGTGTCCCCAATTAGCCGCGGGAACGTCGGTGAAGGTGAGGTAGACCCGGCCGGGGGGGATCTCGAGCATTTCCTCCAGCAGGGCGCAGAGTTTCCGGGCGATCTCCCCGTTTACCTTCCCGCCCAGTCCGCCGATGCTCCGGACGTCGGCGAAAGCGGCCGGCCCTTCTTCGCCGGACATGATAATGGGAGTCTCCTCCACCGTGACCATCACGTACCGCTCGGGTTTGCCGATGCTCCCGGCAACGATCCGGGAAGCGGCGGCCATGAGTTCGCTCCGCTTTTTATCCGGGAGCGGGATCGATAATTTCAGCATCATCAAAGGCATTTCTCGCCTCCTTACTTGATTCGGGCCTGTAGGCTGATCGGCATCAATCGGGTTAATGGTTAAGGTTCCTGCTTCGGAATTTCCCCGATAGCTATCGGGGGTGCGCCTCTAGCGTACAATAATTTCGTAGTACAGGGCTTTAGCCTTGCTTAACAGGGGCCCCGATTAGATCGGGGCACCACGAAGTTGCGCCGAAGGCGCTAAGTTCCTGTTTCGGAATTTTCAGTCTGAGGCTGATGAGCCTCTAATGGTAGTCGTCCCGTATTAGGCGGGGCGTCTATTGCGCACCCTAAAGGGTGCGGCTACCTAAGTACACCGGTTCATAAATACGATGATATTCGGCCGCCGCGACCAACTCGCTTCGCGAGTCGGTGCCCGCCCGGGCTGCTGCGTTGCTCGTCGGTCAAATACCGCAAGGGTATTCTCCCTCCTCGTGCCTTGCAGCCCGGGCGCCTCGACGCCCTCGATATAACACCGTATTTATGAACAGATGTACTAAGTTAGCGCGAAGCGCTAAGTTATCTTTCATTACGCCTGGATCATCCCGGCTTATCTTCTGCGTTGGGGCCAGCGGCCAAACCGGCGAGAGTGGAAAAATGAATCCGTCTTACGCTCGCCGGCCCGGGGGGAAAAGTAGATAAACCGGTCCCTCCGTTCCCAGGCATCTTCCCGCCCCCACGCCGTCCTTTCTTTTCGCCACCAGAAGTCGTCTTCTCTTCGTTCCCGGGTTTCTTCCCTTCGTCTTTCCGCTTCTTCCCGGGCGTCTTCCTTCCGTCTCTCCACTTCCCTCTGGGCTTCTTCCTTTCGTCTCTCCGCCTTCTCCCGGTCGTCGCGGGCGATGGAAACCGAAAACGGAGAAAGAAGGAGGGCGGCGATGAGCAGTTTGATCACCGTTTTCCCCTTCAGCAGTTTAATCCCAGGATTATCGATATCATGTTTCATGGCTAGGCTGGTATCGTATCGTAGAAAGACATTGATATTTATTTGTCATTGCGGGCGCAGCGAAGCAATCTCAACTCATTAAAGTTCCAAAGAGATTGCTTCGTCGCTTCGCTCCTCGCAATGACCGGATTATTTCAAGAAATTTGTAAAACACAGGACTAGATGTCTCTGTGCGTCGTGCCGGAGCCCATGAGACAGTTTATTCCGGGAGCGGTTCGTGGGCTTTCCGACCGGATACTTTCTCGTAGGCCCGGCAGTCAGGACAGAGTCCCCGTTCCAGGAATTTGACGAAGAAAAAGGCGATTCCCTTCTGCTTCTTCCGGGCCCGTTTGCAGATCGGGCAGTCCACACACCCCTGGGCCGCTTTCCGGTCTTTTTCCGTGATTTCCGTTCGGTTCGTCATCAAAAGAAATATCCTCCGCCGAGGCGCCACTCGCTGCTGTCGATCCTCTCATCCCGGTTTTGGTCGGCGCGCAGGAAAGAGTCTTTATCCGCGTCCGGCCGGTAAGCCTTGTATTCCTGCCAGGAAATGCATCGGTCGCAGTTGGTGTCGATTTTGTTGAACTTTTCGTCCGGCGTCGTGGTTGAGGCGCAGCCGGCCAGGCACACGGCCGCCAGTAGGAACGCGATCTTTTCTCTCATTTTTCTCCTTGATTAATTGAGATGGCTTCGGGCCGTTAGTCTACCCCGCAGCCGCCCGAAGTTTTAATCGGGGTTTATCGGGGCTTCTCGCGATAAATATGTTGAACGCCCCCGGTGATAAATGAAAGGATAATTTTAAGGGGCCGCCCTCGATCTGAAGCTGTGACCTCAGGGATTTACGGTTAAAATGCGCCCTCCCCCCGGATAACTACCCATATGGTCCTCAGGATAATTTTAATATCGAGCCAGAAAGACCAGTTCTTAATATAAAAAATGTCAAGCTTCATCCACTCCCGGAACGAGAGATTACTGCGCCCCTTAACCTGCCAAAGGCAGGTCAGCCCCGGGCGGATCTCCAGCCTTTGCAATTGCCAATCAGCATACCTAACTACTTCATTGGGAGTGGGCGGGCGTGGGCCGACCAGACTCATATCCCCTTTAAGAACATTCCAGAACTGAGGGAGTTCATCCAGACTATATCTCCTCAGAAACCTGCCAATCCGCGTAATCCGGGGATCATTCTTTATTTTAAAGATAGGGCCATCAGTTTCATCGAGGTGGCGGAGCATCTCCAGCTTCTTATCCGCATTTTTTTCCATAGTTCTGAATTTATAAAAGTTGAAAAGAAGGGCTTTCTTACCGTTTCGCCGGGAGACATAAAACACCGGACCTGGGGAGTCGATCTTTATAGCCAGCATTATCCCGAGCATGACCGGAGAGAGAAAAATTAAAGCCAGAACCGAAACCGCGATATCAAATGATCTTTTCAGGAACAGATCGGCTCCGTGCAGGCCCTTCCCATAGTATTCCAGAAGAGGAATCCGGCCCAGGTAAGTGGCCTTGATCCCCTCCATTCCCATACTTAAAAGGTCGGGCACTACCCGGACCGACTTCCCCAATTTCCGGGCCTGCGTGATCAACTGGGCGACCAGAACCCGCTCCGAGGGGATGGAAATCAATGTCTCGTCAACGAATTTTCTCCGCATTACCTCTTCAAAGTCCCCGGTGCCGCCGAGGATTCGAAGGTTCTCGGCGTTCCGGACGGGGTTGTCGTCAAGAAAGCCCACCACCTCCAGTCCGAGGTAGCGGTTCCTTTCAATCTCACGGGCGAGGGCTTGGCCGACGTTGCCTGCCCCTATGATTAAGACGTTTCGGTTATTGAACCCTCGGACTACTCGCCGCCGGACCAGGTATCTCTTCCCCATCCTCCAAAGTATAAGGGAGAGTGCTAGGGCGATCAAGGTAGTGAAAAAAACCATCCGGGAAAATATTTTAATCTGAAAGAAAAAAACGGCGGCGGCGGCGGGCAAACTGGAAAATAAAAGCGCTTTCAGGACAAGAACCGCCTCGTCTAGGTAAGAGAGTTCTCGGTTGGTCTCATAAAGACCATAAAGGAATAAGAACAGGACGATCACGATCGCCCAAAAAAGGAAGATCAGCAAATGCTGCTCTAGCCTCGGCATTAAGAAAGTGCTCAGGGACCGGGTGGAAAAGAAATCGTGGACCAAGGTCGGGTTATATCGGAATAAATAGGGAAGCAATAAGCAGATCCCGATCAAAATAAGGTCGATGAACAGATAAATGATGAATATTTTCGTTTTCAAATTTCCAGAAGAAAGCTTAATTATTAAGGATAATCCTTCTGCAAGAATTCGGAGTAAGTGAACTGGATAAAGATAACATTTCTGCCTGACAAAAAGAAGGAGAAAATGAGATGGTGGAGCAGCAAAGTTTCACATCCTAGCGGAATCTGGAGGTGGTAGGGAGCGACCGAGAGATCGATTTCATCAGGGTTGCCCTCTCCATTTTCGGAAAGATGGGGAAAAGTTGAAAAATCGGGGTTACATTTTTTACTTCTAGTAAGGGACTGACCCGTATTATTCACGAAAATTCCGGTTTCGTTTTGAACCGTCCTGAGGCAAGCTCGGGACTTCGGCGCAGTGTTTTGCACCTTGCTCAGGGTTAACCCTGAGCGGAAGCCCAAAAGGGCTGAAGTCGAAGCCCGAAGGCCGACTTGTTCAGAGAACCGTGAGGTTGCATCAATAAGTCTGGCTAACCGGCTTGAACGTTTTCTGAAAGAAGAGGCGGTCAACAAGTGGATCCGGAAGGAGTTATTATGGGGGAGCAGTTCAATAATGCCGGGGAGGATGTATATATTACTCGCCGGATAGAAGCCTGAAACTTGGAGCCTGTCCGAGTGATGATCTCTGATGAGTAACCCACCACTTGTAAGCGAATCAAGGCGCACGGTCGAAATCGTATCCTCTGCGGTAATACGATGCCGCAGCAACGCGGAGTCGCGCCGCAAGTGGCGTCTACCTAAAGGATCTCAGTGGCGCACAGCCCTCTTCTGTGTTTTTCCGGCTTGCCGGTAACGATGCCTCCAGCAACGCCAGCATCTTTCTGCCATGTATCCTGTCGCCCGGCGATCGAAACGCATCGAAAGCCATTACTCGAACAGGCTCCGAGCAACAAATCCATCAGTGGTTGGATTTTTAGCCCGTCATTTCCGGATTGATTTCTCTGGCGGAAGGAGGAAATATTGAAGAAAATCCTGGGAAAGATTGACCTAGCTGGAGAAAGCTATTTATTATATTCTTGATTCTGGAGATTTACACCAGATAGGATCCTGTCCAAATAATACGGATACTCCTCATTCGCCTCATTTATTGTTATAATGATTCCTCGCTATTTTAAGTGGGCCGAGGGAAAGTGTTTTCGGATATAAGCAATCAGACAATTGAGAATGCGGAACTGCCTGATAAACAGTGACCGTCGCCACCAGGTTCATCAGGGGGTTTGGCCCCAGGCAGGAGGTGTGCCCGGTTCAGAATCCCGGAGCATGTTATCAGTATTTATTCCCGGAATTTAATTGATCGACAACATTTAACTGATTATTGTGTTTAACGGAGGTGATCAATTGTGCAGCATTCTAGCAAAAACAAGATATTAATTACCGGCGGATCCGGCTTTTTGGGGTCTCATTTAATAGACCGATTAAAAGAAAAGGGATACACCAATTTGGTAATCCCGACAGAATCTGAATGCGATTTGCGCAAATATCACGATATATCAACATTGCTGGGGCGGGAAAAACCCGATGTCGTATTTCATTTGGCGGCTATGGTGGGAGGAATTGGGGCCAATCGGAAAAGACCGGGGTCGTTTTTTTACGACAATATAATAATGGGCGTTCAACTGATGGAACAGGCGCGCATCTGCAGGGTAAAAAAATTCATAACTATTGGAACCATATGCAGTTATCCCAAGTTTACTCCGGTTCCTTTCAAGGAAGAGTATCTTTGGAATGGGTATCCCGAGGAAACAAATGCTCCTTATGGCCTGGCCAAAAAAATGCTCTTGGTCCAGGGGCAGGCCTATCGACAACAGTACGGGTTTAACGCCGTGTATCCTCTTCTGGTCAACTTATATGGTCCCGGTGATAATTTTGATCCCGAAAGATCTCACGTTATTCCGGCACTCATTAAAAAATGCTGCGACGCCGTTGTAAGGAATAGCGATAACATTATAGTCTGGGGCACCGGTAATGCTACGCGGGAATTTCTTTATGTGGAAGACGCGGCGGAAGCCCTGGTGCTGGTTATGGAACGTTATAACTCGCCCGAGCCTGTTAATATCGGGACGGGCACTGAGATCAGTATTAAAGATTTAGTCGTCAAGATCTCGCACTATAGCGGTTTCAGGGGTGAGGTCAATTGGGATCCATCAAAACCGGACGGTCAACCAAGGAGATGTTTGGATACACAAAAAGCGAAAAAAGAACTCTGCTTCGCGGCAAAAACTGATTTTGACGAAGGTTTGAAAAAAACGATTGAATGGTATAGGACTAATGAATTGACCACAACTGATACGGAATAACCCCTCGGGATATCTTAGTAATTCCGGCGCGATGAAGAGGGGATGACAAAAACAGATAGCACTTGTGAATTGATATTCCTCCGAGAAATATGTGGCAGGACCCCGGTAAGCTCTGGAAACATAACCGGCCGCCGGAATTTGAATCTGCGTTCGATTGAAAACAATTTAATAATGGAGGCTTGAAAATGAAAGGTGACGAACTCTCTATCCAGGAAGTTGTTAGGATATTGGGCAATCAAAAAAAGATAATTATCGGTGTGACTCTCGCCTGCGGCTTGATTGCCGCCGTGATGAGTTTTTTCCTGGAAAAAGTATACCAATCATCAACGATCATACAAGTTGGGAGCATTTATCCTCCCTCGGATCCAACGAGACAAATCGTAGCGGAATACGTTGAAGATCCCGCTCTTCTCGCGGAGGCAATCAATGAAAGATCCTTTGTCAGCGATACGTTGAAAAGGATGGGGGCTGCTAATCTCGAAAATTTTTTTGATGTTGCAGTCGAAGCGAAAGCTTTCGAATACGGCCGGGGAAGATCAGTATTGCCAATGATCGTAATCTTCAAGGAGTCTCCGAATCCCGATCAAATAGTGGAATTCCTGCATAAGATGGCTGGAATAATCATTGAGCGGAGCCGGGGGAAATATGAAGCCAATCGCGTTGCACTGGAGGATTCCATCAAAAACGCGGAAGAAAAAATCAAAAACATCTCAAATGTAATCGCCGTAAAACAACAGATGCGCGAATCTTTTAATAAATATTTAACTCAGGAGAAGCAAAATCTCCAGGATTACGACAGCGGATTTGAGAAAATCCATTCTGATCAAATTAATCCCGTAGAACTGTTGTTTTTACAATCTTCAGCAATGAATTTGAGTAAGGTGATCGAGAATATCGGCATGATAGAATCCGATTTGATCGCGTCAATCGAAGAAAATCAGGCGAAGATCGGCGAGTATCGGGATATGGCGGCCATCTTCAAACTGCGCCTTGCACTTTCGACGCCCACGCAAGTTATTCAGGAACCTGTTTTGCCGATTAAACCGATCAAACCTAAAAGAATCCTGATTGTGGTAATCGCTTCTTTAATAGGGTTGGTATTCTCGTCATCATTAATATTCGTTAAGCTTATTGTGACATCGTAAGCTACACCGCGTTTCAGAAACATCTATAATATGGATAGCCGGAAGATGAAGCATATGGTGGATCAGGATGCCGGCAGAGAAGGATCGGTCAATCGGGCTTCGGACTGGCCGGCCATTTCGGTAATTACCGTATTTTATAATCCAGGACCTCTTCTCGAGCCGACCATCAGAAGTGTTTTGGAGCAGGATTACCCGAATACCAATTATGTATTGGTAGACGGGGGATCCACCGACGGGAGCCGGGATGTCATTAAGCGATACCAAGACCACCTCACTTACTGGAATAATATCTATGACAAGGGCATATACAATGCTATGAACCACGGGATAAGGTTAGCCGATGGTGCATGGCTGAACTTTTTGAATTGTGGAGATGTTTTCCGTTCTGAGTCGGTTGTATCCGATGTCGCTGATCAAATTCGGAAATTCCCCGAAGCGGATTTTATCTACGGCAAATTCAGGCTGGTAAATACAGAGGCCAGTATCCAAACCGTCAGGGGGCGACGGGTCGGTAGGAGAGATCTGTATTTTAAAACCGCCATCTGTCATCAAACTGCATTTATAAAGAAAATACTGTTCGAACAAATCGGCCTGTATGACGAGTCAATGAAAATCACCGCCGATTACGATTGGTTCATCAGATATTTTTCCCGGGAAAATATTCACCCCGTATTTATCAACCGGGTTTTAGTCGATTATCTCCTTGATGGAGCGTCCTTCAGGAATCGGACAGTGGCTTTAAGGGAGAGATTGAAAATTGTTAAAAAACATTATTCGCTCGCCGTGTATATTTTGAACTTGCTGCTCTATGTCCGCAATTGGATCAAGGTAAAGATTGCTCACCGGTTTTACGAGAATCGATTATTCAAATTTTACCGGAAAATTAAATACGGAAACAAGAGCTCCTGAACTCAGGTGCTGAAATGCGAATTATAACTCTTGCGGATTGAGAAGGTCGAATCCTGAAATAGTGTGTCTGGGTATAAAGTGAATATAGCGAAAAATATTTCCGGACCCGCGTTGTCATTGATTTGGTTAATGTTCATAGTAATGATCATGGGGGCTTATGTCCTTTCTCCGGAGATGGCTCTTTTTCTTTTAGTGGGGATTTTCAGTGTTATTGTTCTGATTATTACTATATATAATTTCAGTATCTTATTTATACCACTCCTGGTATTAAGAAGTAGTTTAGATGTATTCACGGGAACGGGTTATATCTTTGCCGACGTAACCTTTAATGTTCCAGCCGCGCTGAGTATTTATATTTTAATCGGAGGTTGCATCTATCTTCTGATTAATAAAAAAAGCGTTTTCCCTCCGATTTCTTTGTACTATGGATTATGGCTGGTTATCTTGGTCCCGTTTGTCGGTTTGAGTATTTACAAATTCAACTTAGACGGCATCATCGCCATCAGGGAGCTGACCAGACTCCTGGCGATCTTGATGGTCTTTGTGATTACGTATAATATGGTAAACATTGCCAATATTAACAAGTTCCTGACGGCAATAATGCTTTCATTGATAGTCCCATTGGGTGTTGGATATTATCAGCTTATCAACAGGACAGGCATAGTTATGAATGATATCCACAGGATCTATGGGACGATAGCTCACCCGAACACCTACGCCCTGTTTATTGTATTATTTATAGGACTGACATACTGGAAATGGAGAAAAAATTACGGGAAAACATGGGGGATAATATTGCTTTTTGAATTATTCGCGTTGATTTCAACCGTAAGCTTTAACGGGATAATAATGTTTGTATTACTTTTGAATATTATTTTATGGCAAGAAAATATTTATTATAAAATTTCCATTGTAATAGTAATTTTGATATTTATTTTCATGTTATCTCAGAACGAACAAGTCCAGCAACGCCTTCAGGAAATAGAAGGTGCAAATTTCAAGCACAATATTCAGCATGAGGAATTAAGCGATTCAATTTCGTGGAGATTAGCCAACTGGTGGCATTTGATCAGGTTATGGGAAGACCAGCCATTCACAGGGTATGGTCTTCAGGCTACCAATATTATCAACCCGATGATAATGCCGACTGGCGAACCAGCGGAAGCCCACAACGACTATATCAAGTATTTACTGGAAACAGGTGTATTTGGTTTTAGCCTATATTTATTATTCAACATCTTTGTGGCATCAAGCATATTCTGGGAATACAAGGCAGCAAAGGACCTTCAATTAAAAAGACTTCTTTTCATCCTGTTGGCTGTGTTCATTTCCTGGCAGATCGGCAGCCTATCCAGCAATTTTCTCCGGGCGACTGCTTTTCAATTCTATTTCTGGGCTACGCTGGGTATAGCCTTGAAATGCCGCCGCCTGGAAAAGACACATCAAATAAAGCTATGATCGGTCGCTCGGTATGAGAATCCTTCTAATCAACAAGTATCTATACAAACGCGGTGGCTGCGCCATCAGTACGATAAATACGGGAGAATTGTTAATCGAAAATAATCACGATGTATTATTCTGGGGGATGGATCATGAAGATAATCCGGAATATATGCACCATGACCTTTTTGTCCCGTATGTAGATTTTAACCAGCCGGCCAGCCTGAAAACGAACATAACGCGTGCGGCGCGGCTTTTATATTCTTTTGAATCCAGAAATAAATTGGAAAATTTCCTCAAAATGGAAAATGTAGATATCGCGCATTTAAATAATTTCGCTCATCAAATATCGCCGTCGATAATCGACACGCTGCACCGGCATAATATTCCCATGGTGATGACGATGCGGGATTATAAGATGGTATGCCCCTCATACACAATGCATTATGCCGGCAAACCGTGTGAAAGCTGCCGGGGCGGCCGATATTACAATTGCGTTTTAAAAAGTTGCGTTAAAAACTCTTATCTAAAAAGCATATTGAATACGATGGAGATGTACCTCCACCATAACGTGTTAAAGGTGTATGGAAAAATTAAGCTATTCATTTCCCCCAGTAAATTTTTACTGGAAAAGGTCAGGGAAATGGGATTCAGAAGTGAAGTGGTATACCTGCCGAACTTTGTGCCGGTTAAAAATTTTCATCCCCGATATGATTCGAGCGGAAACTATTTGCTTTATTTTGGACGACTCTCACGGGAAAAAGGCATTTCTATTTTGATCGACGCGATTAAAAATATCGATTGCGGCTTAAAGATAATCGGCGAAGGACCTCTCAAAAGCAAGCTTGTCGAAAAGATCAAGCGAGAAAAGATATCGAACGTGCAAGTTCTAGGCTATAGGACGGGAGAGAGCTTACACACTGAAATTAGGAATTCAGTTGCCGTGGTTGTCCCATCAACATGGTACGAAAATAATCCTCGATCTGTGTTGGAATCTTTTGCCTTAGGGAAGCCGGTGATTGGAGCGAGAATAGGGGGTATTCCGGAGCTTGTTGCCGACGGTAAGACCGGTTATACATTTCGACCGGGAGACCCGGATGATCTCCGGGATAAAATAGTGAAAATTCTGGATGATTTCCCTTCCCGGTCTGGAATGGGGAAACTGGCAAGAAAAACCGTAGAAGATATTTATTCTCCCGAGCACCACTACCGAAGTTTGATGGCTATCTATAACAAAGCGATGGATAATTGATTGATGAGAAGTAGATGTTTGATGATGTTATTGTTATGCAAGTTATGCGGACTTGTGCTTATCGGTTGTTCCTCCAGCGTTCCCTCGGCCCCGAATGTTATTTTCATTATCCTCGACGCTGCCCGCGCCGATCATTTTTCAAGTTACGGATATGGAAAAAATACTACGCCTCATATGGATCAAATCGGGAAACAAGGGGTTCTGTTTTTGAATCATTATTCTAACGCGACTTATACGGTCAACTCAGTGCCGAAGTATTTATTTTCCCGTTATTATTCATTACCCGTGTCTCGTGACGCAAGTCCGAATTATGATATTCGTAGAGAATCTCCCGCCACATTAATCAAGGACTATGACGAACAGCAGATTTTGCTGCCCGAAGTGTTTTCCAAAAATGGTTATAAGACCCTGCTGATCCATAACAATGGCTGGTTTGACGGGAACACTTACATAGCACAGAAATTTGACGAGAATATTTTTCTCCCTTCATTAATTAGAGATGGTAAAGCCCCCTGGGAAGATAAAATCATTGCTGAACTTAGTTCTTGGCTGAAAAACAATAGAGCTGATAATTTCTTTGTCTATTGCCATATTATGTCGCCGCATTCCCCCTATCCGGAGAAAGAATCTGATGAGATATTCCTCTCCGAAATACCTTATTCAGAACGTGAAGCCATCCGACAGATTGCAAGAAAATCAGAAACCGGGCAACTGCCTGGCAAGCGATGGGACGAGAGAGAAATCAAGGTCTTGAAAGGGTTGTATGACAGCAACCTGCATCACACGGATCTATGGATAGGCAATTTGTTCGACAAGCTTGAAAAGCTGGGTCTGGCCGACAAAACCCTGGTGGTAATCACCTCCGATCACGGGGAAATGCTGGGAGAGCATGATTTTTATGGGCACCACAAACCGGAATTTGATCCGCAAATTCGAATACCCTTGATTATGCGCTACCCTCCCCTGCTTCCGAAGGATACCAGAATCTCCGGGATGACGGAGTCGGTGGATGTTATGCCAACTATCCTTGATATTTGCGGGCTCAGCCTGCCGAAAGATAAGAATATGGACGGAAGGAGCTTGATGAGCTACATCAATGATCCAACCCAAACTAAAGCAGCGGTTTTCACGGAAGCAGCGGTCAGAATCCAGGATTACAAATACATAACAACACCCGCAAGTATGTTGTTCGACCTGAAAAGTGATCCCGGGGAAGATACTAACTTGATAGACAAGGAACCGGAGTTGAGACGGAAGATGCGAAAGCTTCATCAACAAAGCCTGGCCCCTTATAAGGAAAGATACAAGAATGCGGTTAGAAAATGTCCCCCTGAGTATATATTTTATTTTTCCATTGATGATTTTCGGATAACTCCCGAGTCAGCTTATGAAAAATTGGCCGCCTGGGACGAAAGCGCCGCCAAAATGCCGTGGGTACTGATCCGCAACAAGAAGAATTTCGGCCTTTATCGTCTTTCGGATAAAGGCCAAACCGTGCCTTTAACCATCAACTCTGAATTTCTTGATGGCACTTACGACATATCCATTCTTATGGAATCGACTGGGGAAATAGTTGTTCCTCCCGCGGATTTTGGTTTCAAGTTCAGGTATGGAGATCAAAGCGCCTTTCAGGAACCTCTAAGTATTGAGTTATTCAAGAAAAGCGGGGAAAATTATCTGTATTACCTTGAACTGGGAGAAATGACTGTAAAAGATAACACATTTTCTCTCGAATTTGATTTCTCTCCTCAGGACAGCAAGCCTTATGTCATCCGGCATGTTAAGTTTGTTCCCGAAAAAGTGCGGGCATATGAGAAGGAAACGGCCTCCAATGATGATGAAGTAGAAATAAGGCTGAAGAACTTAAAAGCCCTGGGCTATATTCGGTAAGTATTCCAAAATCGGCAAGTCCTTATCAATTCCGGATCAACAGATTATAATTGCCTCGGAATTGCGCAATTCAGCAAGATGATGGCGGTAGCGGACGGTGATCGGAGTTAACTCAAATCTGACATTGCTACTGTCGCGTAAGAAAACTTATGCGAAGAAAGACCCTCCTATTGGGTATCCTTCGTAGCCGAATTAATCTTGTCATACTTATTTTCATTCTTTTGACCGCCACATTTCTTCATGTCGGCTGGGGGATCAAAAAGGACTTCCGTATTACCCGAATATCGACGAGCCCGCATTTGTTGAGCCGGCCGTTAAAATGACGGCCGAGGCCAGCCTGAATCCGAAATCGTTTCAACACCCGGGGTCCACGGTCATATATCCATTGATGGCGATCTTCCGCTTGCGCCACTTTATGTTTTATCACGGTCCTATTTTTGGACGAATGCCAGGAATTGCTCTCGCCTTTGAATTAGATAGTTCTAATTTTTATCTCTTGGGAAGAGGATGAAGAATATAATATCTATAGTTACTATTGTATTTTTGATTTCAGGTTGTGCACAGCAACCACAAATAGATTATACCGTTAAAATTGATGATGGTCTTCGAGCGTCACAAATTAAAAAGATGCAGTTCGGCATGTTTGTCTGCTGGTCATTCAGTACCTTTTCCGGAAGAGGATGGACCCGCACACTTGATAAAGATGCATCTTTTTTTGCAGCTACAAACGTTGATACCGATCAATGGTGCCAGGTAGCAAGAGATGCCGGAATGAATTATATTTTGTTTCTCACCAAGCACCACGACGGATTCTGCCTGTGGGATACAATAACAACAGATAAAAAGGTGACCAATAGCTTGCTGGGCATTGATGTCCTAGCCAAGCTCCGTGAATCGTGTGATAAATACGGAATCAAATTGGCCCTTTACTTTTCTGAAGGCGACTGGAACTGGCCGGGAGCCGTGGATGGGAAAAACAGTGATGCCGGCTTAGGGATTAATCCCGAAATGAAAAAAGCACAATTAAAAGAGCTTCTCACTCGATATGGGCCGATTGAATTCATCTGGATGGACCATGCGGTTGGAGATGGAGGATTAAGTCACATTGAAACTGTTAAATTTGTTAATCAATATCAACCGAATTGTTTTGTAGGTTTTAACACGGGCGAAACCGCAGGGCGTTTGCACATTCGCGAAAGGGGCAGCCCAGGTCCCATTGGCGATAAAAATGCTCTTTGGAAGGAGTCACATATTCCTGAAGCTTTTGATAGTTATTTGGTTGCAGAGTTCTGTTATCCGATCCTTCCTGCATTTTTGGAAGATGGGTCACAGCGTGAAGGGGGGGGTGACTGGTTCTATTCCCAGCCGGAACACGACGGACTGGTGCATCGGGCTGAAAAAATCTATCAGGATTATCTGGGAGCGGTAAAGTATGGCAATATATTTTCGCTTAATGTCGGCCCGGATTACCGGGGAAGGATACGGGAAATTGATGTAAAAACCTTACGGCAGGTGGGAAGATATATTCGGGGAGAAGATAAAATGCCTTTAACTCAAGAAGCAAAATGAAAACCACGCCACCGAAGTCCCCGAACACGGAACCCGATAACAAATCTATCCCAGAAAATCCCCTGATACCGCCACCTCTGATTAGAGCTGGGGAAAAGACCAACGATTAAATAAGCAAGCGGTTAACTTGCAATGAGAATACTAAGCTTCCTGGCAGGATTCCTTCGAGGCTGGATTCACCTGATCCTACTCCTTATCATTCTTTTGACCGCCACATTTCTTCATGTCGGCTGGGGGATCAAAAAGGAACTTCCGTATTACCCGAATATCGACGAGCCCGCATTTGTTGAGCCGGCCGTTAAAATGGCGGCCGAGGCCAGCCTGAATCCGAAATCGTTTCAACACCCGGGGTCCACGGTCATATATCCATTGATGGCGATCTTCCGCTTGCGCCACTTTATGTTTTATCACGGTCCTATTTTTGGACGAATGCCAGGAATTGCTCTCGCCTTTGAATTAGACAGTTCCAGTTTTTATCTCTTGGGAAGAGGGCTATCCATTTTTTATGCGGTAGTGGCCATATTGTTTGTTTACCTGGTGGGAGATAGGGCGTTTGGCTGGAAAGTAGGGCTCCTCGGAGCCTGGTTGTCCTCAATATGCTGGTTGTCGGTATGCCAGGCCCAATTGGTGCGCACTGACGGCGCCATCACCTTTTTTGGCTTGGTGGCACTCTATTTGTGTCTGAGATTTTATCAACGATCGGGATGGAGATCACTCGTGATGGCTGGAGTCTCCATAGGTTTGGCGATCGCAACCAAGTATTCCATGATATCCTTGGTGGGAGTATGGGTATTGGCTAACCTTTTTCTGCTCTTGGAGGGAAAACGTAGCAAGACTCAACTTGCTGGGGGGATCATCATTGGCTTGGTGGTTGCTGTACTGGCTTTCAACTTGGCTACGCCTTTTTTTGGGATCGAGTTAAAGACCGCACTCGCCAATATACAAAATGAGATGCGTTCATTTCATTTGGGCGCAGATGGGTTATCTCCGCTCGGCAATTTATTCTGGTATCTGGGAACGGCAATACCGGATAAGATAGGCTGGCCCCGTTCGTTGCTCGCTGCCGCCTCCGCCGGCTACATTCTTGTCGAACGCAACCATGCTCGACTCTTGATACTGGCCTACCCAGTTGTATTTATCGCTGGGATCAGTTACTCAAGCTTGCACTGGTCTCGATGGCTTATCCCCATTTTTCCCATCATCAGCTTGCTGGCTGCCCGAGTAATAGTAGATGGCGTAGATTGGATAACGGATAAAATCTCATCTGGGAAACTGCTTAACGGCGTATTCTTGGCAGCGTCGATTTTCGCGGTGTCCTACACGCCGGCAATGGAAATTGCCCACAATAGTATTCGCCAGGCGCGTCCTAGTACACGAATCCTGGCCCGGAAATGGTTGGAAGAGAGCCTCCCCGAAGGCGCGATTATTGCGCGTGAAGCGTACACGCCCCATTTGCAGGGTATCCCGTGCAAAGAGGTATTTGAATATCGCTTGTCTTATAAATCTCTAGAATGGTACAGATCAGTCGGCGTGCGATATTTTCTCACAAGCAGTATGGATTACAGCAGATATTTCGCTGAGCCGGAACGATATTCACAACAGATATTTTTTTATCGTCAATTGTTCGATGAAGGAAATTTACTTGTCGAATTTTCACCTTCAAAGCTTAATGCCCCGGGGAGCATTGTCAGTATTTATGAGTTGGATCCTTAAGTATTTCTTGAACTTGTAGTTTACACTGCCCCTTCCTGGGAGCAGACATATACGAGGGAGCCAGCAGAGATGACAGAAAACATATACAGAACAACAATCGTTTTAGCGCATACCTGCGAGAATTACCCCTGAGGAAAGAAAAGGATCATTTAAGGAGGAAGCAGTTGAATGAAAAGTTTTATTTTTAATTACAAAAATTTGAAAAACTTCAGGCAAATGATTTTATTATTGCCTTAATACCTATAGCGCCCATTATGCGGTATATTATTTCGAACCAGGAAGAACTTGTTTTAACTAATTTAATTATAGTTTTCTTGGATTTCGCCGCAATATCAGTGTTATTTTGCGTGACTATCCCGGTGCTGCTTTCATTTCTTGCTGGAAAATATGTTTTAATGTGCGCACCCCCGAGCTTTTTGTTCGTAATTTTCACTATGCCTTTTTTATTACTCAGCAAGACCTGGTCTCAGGAAGACCCTTTTAAAGCGTTTTCGGATATTTTGCTCTATGGTGACAACAACCAGTAGGTGCGCGCCACCAAAGAAACAGGGATGGGCTATATCCTGTTCCTGGCAAAGCGCCAAGACGGCCTCTGCCTTTGGGTCACGGAAGCCACCGACTGCAACGCCACAAAGGCCTATGTCGGCTGCGACGTTCTGGCAGAACTCCGTGAGTTCTTCGACAGGCTCGACCTTGGGCTCGCGCTCTCCTTATCAAGGGTGATTCCGGAAGTTCATTCAGGTGACGCATCCATACCGCTGTCCGGTGCCGTGGTCATTGCACTTCGGGAGTTTTCCCGCTTCAGGTTTTTCGGCCGGAGATGTCCGATCGGACCGGTAACCCGATCCATGCGGTATATTGCCGCCCGTTTCCGTGTATGAGTATTTATCTCGGGGCTATAAAATTCCCAGACCGTCTCCCCGGTTGAAGTTATTTCGAAAACTCGTCCCTTATCGCTCTCAGTGATAAGAGTATTCCCATTCGGCAACCGCCGGCAACTTCCCCGTGAGAAGGAATAGAAATCCTGGGGAGGATGGCCTTTATATTCCCATTTGATCTCACCGGTCTTCGGATCAATCTCTAAAATCCGGGAGAAATACCGGGAAGGACCGTTATCAAAGATTAGGATATTGTCATTGTCCAGAACGGTCGGATGGTGTTGTTTGTCAAGAACGCCCGGCCCCCAACTCCAGACCACCTTTTCCTTTTCGGGATCGATAACGGCGATAAGATTCATTTCCCGGACGGATATCAGTAAATCTCCTCTTTCGCCGATCCCGGCGATCTTCCGGGGCAGAGGCTCGATCGAGTTGGTATGGAACAGGTCGGGAGGGGTGTCGTGTTGCAGCCTCTCTCCGGCCGCTGCTGTCTCTTCGCTTCCGTTGGTTTCCTTCTTCGCTTCTTTCAGCCAGCGCGCAATCGATTCATATTTCTCGGGAGCGATCCGATCTCCGAGCAGGTCGAAGACGGAAATCTGCTTTTTGATCTTTCCGTCAGGAGATAAACGGACAAGATAATCAGCCAGAACGGGGATCGATTGACCGTTGAACGATACTGAAATGTCTTTTCTGATAATACTGTAGATATCATTATCAGGGCCGAGAGTTACATCGTGGTGGAAACGCAGTTTGTTCGTCCAGAGGAGGTTCGAATTCCAATCCAGCCGCAGAAGCATTTTGTCCTTTACGATTGCCAACAGGTCGCCGTTTTCGCAAAGCTTGATATGCTGCCAGGAGTCCATCGTGTTCGGCCCGGCCGACCAGGTATGAAGTATGTTCCCTTCGTTGTCGATGAGATAGGCGGTGGATAAATTCCTGGGAGTATAGAGATTGAGTCCTGGAAAGGCCTTGTCCAGATCGTGGATGGTGACGCCTTTCTTCTCGATTGTCCCATCGGAAGAAACCCAGGTCAGATAAGGTAAGCTTTTCAGCGCAGGAGAGAGGGATCCTTTTTCCGGGGAGGAGAGATCCCCCGATAACGAACCGCTGACGGCGAGAAAAGGAGATAGCAACTGGATTACCAGGCAGATGGTCCGGATTGAATCTGTAATTTTCACGGCGAATACATAAACAACTGGTTGATAATAAATCGGTGCAAAGCCTCGGGGGCTGTATAAGCCCGATCACGCTGAACCCGACGGGGAGGAAGGAACTCGCAAATCTACGCCTCCAGCGCTTGATACGCGTAGTATGCTTCAGCAAATTTTCAGTTAACCGCTCATGACAGTTCCTTCGGGAAACATAAAATATTCCCCATTTTATTCATTCCGCTGACAATTGAAAGATTGGTGGTATCAACTACGTCATATTCATAACCGGCAATCAACCTTATGAGTTCTGCGGCGGATGAGCCGTTCTTGCGCAACAGAAAGTCATCTATCTCGGAAAGAATGATCGGTCTGTTAACGCTTAAGACCCTTTCCGCCCCGGATAAAACAAGATGCTCGACACCTTCGACATCCAGTTTTATGAAGCCCGGGTCGAGGGACTCTTGATCGACCAGGGTGTCCAGGGTTATAGTTGCGACTTTCTCGGTCACCCAGCTGTCGTTACCAATACTCGGGTGCGCCATCGCGCCGATACTCGAGTATTCTTCCTTGCCTTTTAATACCTTGATTTCGGCCATTCCATTCCTATCCGAAATTACTCCTTCAAAAATGTGCACTACATCGGCAACAATGTTTAACTGAATATTGCGGCGCAACCGTTGAATGGCATTTTTGGCGGGTTCCACGGCAAAAACTCTTTTCTGCGAGATATTCTTCGCGCACAAAACTGAATAAAATCCCACGTTTGCCCCGATGTCAATTACATCCCTGTCCGGGTTGAGATACTTGAGACATAATCCGGCTTCCCGGGCTTCATACTCCTTTTCCACAATCAAGCGGGACAATAAGTGGCTTTGGACTCCTACAGCGAAAATGCCCTGGAACTCGGCGACCCTGATTACCGGGTCGCCGACCAAAAATTCACCGAGCTCGCCGAGCATTTTTTCCGCCGTTAAATATTTTTTCCTGCGCAACCGTCTTCTGACAAGTACCGCCGGATATAAAACCGCATTGATTACCGGGTATTTACGAGACAGCGATTTCATATCATCAGATATCATTCAGGCACCTTGATCCGGGACGTTACGGGTAAGGAATAAATCATGCCTGATCCAGTCGGATAGCTGTTTCCGCATCGGATGCAGCCACATAGTAATAAGGATTGCCGATCCGGTCAAAACAATAATTCCGATTCTCAGCGGGAACGCGGCGCGGGTAATCCCCGGAGGGATCAGGAAAAATATACTGATAAACAAAAAACAGACAAGCAACAATATCTTACTGGCGGCCGGAATCACTTCCCGGAAAGAGACTTTATACTTAATATGATAAGATATATAAAATATGCTGCTGCCAAAAGTTAATGCAATTATGAAGGCAACCACGACACCGATGCCCCCGTATAGATAGCCCAGAATAATTCCCAGTCCGGCATTTAATACCGCTATGACAATGTTTCCAATGACATTCCATTTAAGGTCCCCAATCCCGCAATAGGCATAATAAGATGGTGCATTCAAAAGATTTAATAACCAGCCGATTGTCAACAATATGCCGAATGATACGAAATCTATTTCATAATGCCCTATCCAGACCTCTGAAATGGCAGGCATTGAAATGATGAGCAATGTAAAAAGAGGTACTGCAAGGTAAAAAAGAAGACGATAGGAAGTTAAATAAATGCTATTTATCTTTAGTGGTAGTTTTTCTTTGTATTCAGCGTAAGTTGGCACAAGGACTCTGTTGGCCGAGACTATGAGGCTCCGGACTTGCAAGATCAACTTGCTCACCATTTCGTAGAAACCGACGGCGGCCAAGCCTCCGAATTTGCTCATCAGCATCTTGGTCACCGGGTCGTAGAGCATCTGCGCTATGGAGATAACCTGGAAACGGAGCCCATAATGAATGATTTCCTGGAAAATGTTTTTATTCCATTTGCAGGGAAAGACAGGAAGGGCCAGCCGCTTTTGCAGAAAAAACCAGCTGGAGAGGAAAACAAAAAGGTTCCTGGCGATGCTTGCATAGGCCAATCCGAGCAATCCGTATTTTGGAACAATTAAAAAGCATATTGCCAGGTGAAAAATCGCGCCCCCCATCAGCAAAATGCTGCTTAAGTCTATTCTCTGCAATCCATCAAGCCCGGATTGCAGGATAGAGGTTATGGCTGTTATCCAGAAGGCGAAAAGGGCGTAAGGCAAGATCAATATCGCGAGGTGAATAGATTCCTCGGCGATGACCAGGCCCAGAATCCATTTAATAATCGGGTAGCCGATGAGCAGGATAATTCCTATGAATATCGCCACTGAGATTAAGGCGGTTTGGATAACATCGGCAATATTTTCTTTTTCGTTTCTTGCTTTGTATTTTGATACGAATATTACTACGCTGCCGGAGAGTCCGAATTGTGCAATACTGGTAATGGAGGTGGTGGCGAGAACAAGAGACCAAATGCCAAATTGTTTAACCCCTATAGTATTCAATAAAAATTTATATAGGATAAACAGGACCGCGGCAATAACAACAATTTGCACTACGGTCATCACACTATTTTTCAAGACTTGTTTTTTCTGCATTTGCTGTTATGACTTGCGCCATTATTTGTATGTCATGAATAAGATCTTTTTCGTTATCCATGCCTTTGTTGGAAAAAATGGCAGGGAACGCAACCTTCAAGTTCCACCGCGAATCCCGCCGTTGCCGGCCTTCTGGCGAGACGTAATTTGCTCCAGAGAAACCGCAGGGCAAATACCAGCACAATAGGAGGAATCACGGCTTTGTGCAATTATTGATTATTCTTATCGGCTGAAATACTGAGTGCGGAATATTTCCTTTATTCGCAAGAGACGCGAAATATTATTCTAGTCAGGGATCAGAATCAGATCGAAAATATGGAGCACTAAATCAGAACCAGTACATTCGATCTTAAGGGATTTTAATTTCAATGGGCTGGAGAACCGATATATGGCATAATACAGATGAGCCATAAAATGGGGTTCACGCCACTTCGCTATTCCGCTCCTGAAAATTGGGGCTTTTTTATGAAGAGGGGCTGGAGAATTCGGCAAATCCCAATAAATATCCGATGTATGTTCCCCAAGCTTAATGGGAAAACTTATTGACCCTCCATTTACTGCTTCAATCAGGATATTGCCGATTATCTGGCCCTGTAACAGATGGTTCCGTTTATTAGAAGGGCAAATAATACCTGAAATAACCCCCAGAGCCGATATTTCGTCTTTTTCATTAAGATCTAAATACAAACTTGAGCCTTTAGCCAAATACGTTCTTTTATGTAGCGATCGTGCGTTCTTTCCGAAATATTGCCGGACCAGGCTATCTTTAATGTTAGGTCTAATCCACCTGGGATTAAGATCTAAAGAAGTGAGAATGAAATCTTGTCTCGCGGTATTATTTATTCGCACTTGAAGATTATTTTGAGGATTCCAGAAAGAGAGCATCATCTTGATGGGACCAGGGGCCAGATAATCAGGTATTTCACAGTTGAAGGTTTTCTTAGTCACGGTGCCCTGACACATTATTTCTACCGTTTCCAATTTCCTTAGTACTTTCCGGTTTGTCTCGTCGATAAAAACGATTTCAGGACGAACGTATATAGGTTGATCCCTCCATCCCTGAAAGTAGATATCTAATTTTATAGTATCTTTTGTAAATATTATTTTTTTATCGATGGAATATCCTATTAAAACAAAGATATTTTCAAAACTTAGGTTCTTGTGAATTTGAGGAGTTAATTTACTTAACATGAATTTGTTTTTCTTTGAGCCCTGCCTGATCCCTTCATATGAATTAAACCGGTCCAGCGCTTGCCAAGCCGCCCTATGATTCGGTGCTAAAGCGGTGACCTCTTCACATTGATTTACGGCCTTTTGTATTTCCCGCAATTGCTCGAAAGCTCGAGCTTTTTGATAAAGGGAATCAACTGATGATTGATTTAACTCATAGGCTTTATCTAGTAATGGAATTGCCTCAGACGATTGACCTATTTCCACGAGAGATCTACCCAGCCAGTAAGTCGCTTCGGATGACAACGGGTTTTCTTCCCGTAGCCGCTCGGAAAAAGATCGTACAGTATGCCAATCACTAAGCATCCCCAAATAGGAAATTATATCCAGCGCCCTATCCTCATCGCAGTGTATATCCTGGAAAGCAAGTTTGAAGAAATATCCGGCTTTTTCCCCCAAGCCCAGAGAAGCATATTCCCGACCCAGTTCAAAATAATTCCCTTGATCTATCTTCAAAAGCTGCTTCATGCGTGAGGGGCGATACCAGGCCGCCAGTGCGGCCTCGCGGCGTCCTGATTGATCTTGACCCCTATTGGCAATCCACTGGAACTTAGTAAAATGATAGACATAAGCAAAAGAATTATGGATCCATTCCGGCAGACTGAATTTTTCCCCGGGAGGGATATCCGGGGAATAGAGGAGATAAGTGATGATAAGAATTCCACCGATAAGAATAGAAATGATTATGAATATCGATTTCCTTCGAGGCTTCATGCGCGTCGGGAGTGGGTCTCGGCCAGTTCGGCATTGAGATTGAGGAGCACCGTCGCTCCAGCAGGGGCGTTGTGCTGAAGTTTGACGCCGGACCCCCGGACAGCATAGAAGGCGGGGGCGAGTTCGGCCAAGAGGCAGTTGTACTCTCCCGAGCTCTCCTGGCCGGTGAAAAGGGAGTTGTGGGCGGATAGAGTCCAGGAGGTGGTGCTGATGTGGTTTTCAAAGATCGTTCCTTCCCGAGTCCGCCGCCCGATTTTTGGGGAGGTATCCCGCCCGCAGCCGTAACACCCGGCGCGGTCGGTCCGGAGAAATTCAATCAAGAGCAAGAGGATGTTGACCGGTTCCGCTGTCGGCGCCTCTTTTCCACAAGCGCCTCCCACGACCAGGCTAACCCGGGCCGCTACTAGTCTTTTTAGCATGTGTGCCCCAATCCTCAATTGCCCTCGCTCCCGAATCCCGGGCTTTGATTTAATCGAGCCGAATTACTGTAACTCATCCTGTGCGATTAATCAAGTTGGTCCAAATGGGGAAGTATTCATTTCCTTTGATGACGATGGGAACCTCCGTCCCGGCTGCGGGCATTTCTGTTCGTGGCCTCACGTTACCGGCTGATGATCAGTTTTCACGGCTCTCCGAATCCTGCCAGGGAGTCCCGGAGCTGGCCCAACGAGATGACCTGGGAAGGGGTGTGGGACTAGAGTATAACCGAAGGGGCCAGACTCTCTCGCCCAGCCATTACTCCCAGGCCGTCTTCACCCGTTACCTGGCCCGACCCGCTGCCTGATCCCGGTTACTTTTTGGGTCGAATTCCGAGGCGAAACGATGACTACCTTCCGGCTGGCCACCGATGTTCTGTTGACCTCCCCCATTTTTCATCTGGCGGAAACTTCCAAAGCCTATCTCGATCGCCCCGGTTGGAGCCTTCTCGAAAATCTTTTCGACTGTCTGGGATGATACCCGGGATGGACCAGGTAGTACAATCGAGGGTTGGACCGGACTGATTCGGCGTTCCGGAGCGGATCAAATAAGGGGCAGCCGGCTCTCCCTAAATCGGGATAATGTTTAAAATCTGACCCTGCCGGACGACGGCGTGGTAGTTCGTCTGATCCCGGGAATAATCAAGATCATTCCGAACCGGGACGGGCTTTTGCTGGCCTCACATCAGAAAGAGTATTCTCCAGCGTTCGTCTAATTAAGATACCCCAGCGCCTTGAGCCGCTCGGTCTCCTCCGGACTCAGCTTGACTGGGCCACCCGTCGCTCCCCCCCGGTATTTTTTCAATAGGATTCGATCGTCGGCCAGACGGGAATAAAACTTCAGATTGGCTTCGTTCCACTTATCGGGAGACGTAACGAGGTGCTGATAGGTTTCTTTCGGACCGTTGTTCAGGTCGTAGATAATTGTCTGGAGGTGGGGGATGTTGAAGATCAGTTTATAGTGATTGGTACGGAAGGCCTTCAGTTCTAAACTGAGTTCCAAAAGGGCCCCGTCGCCGGATGGATTGGTTTCATTTTTCTGATCGTGAAAAAGTGAACGCCCCTGCATCCATTGAGGGATTTTTATCCCGCAGAGATTGAGAATGGTAGGAGCTATGTCGATGATACTTGCCTGATCCGAGACCTCGCCCCCCTGCCTTTCCACCCCCGGTCCGTGAATAACGAGCGGGATCATAACCACTTCATCATAGAGGGTACTGCGATGACCCTTGCCGCCGTGTTCGAAGAACTCATCTCCATGATCGGCGGTGATAACGATCAACGTCCGCTCGAATATCCCCAACTCCTTGAGCTTTTCGACGATCAATCCCAGGTGGTGATCCACCCAGGCGATCTCTCCATCATATAGGGCGATGATATGATCGAGGTCACGGGGATCCATTTTAGGGTTGATCTCCGGATTATGGATATAATTACGCCCGGTGATATTTCCGGTGTAGTCGGGATCGAATTTCCGGTCGTAGGGCGCCGGGGGTATGTAGTCGTAATGAACGTCCCACATGTGAAGAAAGAGGAAAAAGGGGTGCCCGCTGTTTTTCTCCAGCCAGTCATCAGCCAGCTCGGTGATCCGGGGACTGGTAATATCGGCATGGACCGCGTCCCTCTGATGCTCCGGGGGTAACGTGGTATTTTCAAACCGGTGATCATCCAGATCGATGTTGCGATACAGATCGAACCCCCGATCGAAGCCGAACGCCGGGTTCATAAAGGGAGATGAGCAAAAGGCCGCGGTCCGGTAACCGTTACTTTTAAATACCCCGGCCAGCGTCCCGATATCCCGGTGCAGGCTCATCCCCTCCATCCCGACTCCGTGGACCGTGATGTCCATGGAAGTGAAAAGGGACATATGAGCCGGCAAAGTCCAGGACGTCGTGCTGACGGTGTTCCGGAAGACGATTCCCTGACGGGCTAGGGCATCGATGGTAGGAGTGGTATCTCTCTTGTAACCATAACAGCCCACATGGTCAGCTCTGAGACTGTCGATGGAAATCAAAAGTACGTTAGGAGCGGGTTGGCGAGCCGTAAAGAAGAGATAAACACCCAGCCCGGCTCCCGCCACCACCACCAAAAGGATGATAATCCGCTTGTATTTTTTCCTCATCCTCAATCATCCGGTGTGTTTATTGATCCGTCCGCCAAAGTCTTAATCACTTTACCTGCTCAGCATCTTATATGTGGGCCGCTATAAACACAATTGTTAATCGATGGAAAAATAGAAGATTGACCACTACTGGTTATCTTTCAGTATGTTATATAGAACAATCCCGTTGATGCGATTTGTCGCTCTGACTCACCACTCGATAGATCAATGTTACATTTTCAGGTAAATCACTGAAAAAACAGAATTTTCTTAACAAGTGTATGGACCATAGTACACTGTAATCAATAAATGATGCTTATCTATTTATACGATCAGGAAGAGCATGTCAGAATAGGTGCCAGTAATGGTGACCTGTGCGTTGCCGTTGGATTTTTCCGCTACCGGCGGAGCGATGATATAAGAAAATAAAGATATGCTGTTCTTGTCCGTCATGAGAAAATGATACTTGATCGAAAATCGGAAATAACGAATGCCGCGGTATATATATCTCTAGCCTTCCGGCATTATCCCCCTACCCGCCTCACCGCAAGTGGGAAAAATAAAACGTGAAAAAATTTCTCAGCCAGTTTAAAGGAAAGGAACATGGGCATCTGGTCCAGTTCATCAAGTATGGGATTGCGGGTGGAATAGCCACCGTGGTCCATACGACGATCTTTTTCCTTCTGGCCTGGGAGGTTTTGCCGGCGATAACGGCGACCGATCCGATCGCCGGTTTTCTGCACGTCCCCCCCTCGGATATTACTGATTCGGTTCGGGCGTTTCACGCCGCCATTGATAACGCGATCGCGTTCATGTTTTCCAACTTGGTGGTTTATTTCATCAATGTGGCCTGGGTCTTTGAAAGGGGGCGCCATTCCCTTTGGAAAGAGATAGCCATGTTTTATCTGGTGGCCGGTGCCAGCGTGGCAATCGGGATCGGTCTGCAGTCGTTCCTCATCGATTACTATGGGATCAACACCACCTATGCCTTCGGAGCCATGATCCTGGTCTGCCTCATGATCAACTATCTGGTAAGGAAGTATTTTATTTTCAAAGGCTAAACAATCCGATTCCGCCGGCTGGCGGAACCGGATTGTTTAGATGAGCTGATATATGCCATGCGTTCGCATGGCATATATCAGTTTAAAATAGTATAATATCATTGCAATTTGAGGGGATGGTTGAAATTTTTCTTGACTGAAATCTACCTTTATTATAAAAATGCCGCAATCATCAGTTTCTTTCTGTGTAATCAACGACAGGCCGCCGGCTTAACAGCCGGCGGCCCGATATAAATTTGCGAGCACAGCGAGCTAATTTATAGGAGGCAGTTCAATGGAGAAAGTTCAGCTCAGAACATATATTTTTTTGGACAGTATGCAACCGCAATTTGCTTCTTTCGTCGCCTCGGCGGCGAAGGGCTTTCAGCCCCTTCCCGGGATGGCGGCCTGTTACGTGGAAGTGGCGCCGGGGATGGCGATTAATGAAGTAATGGACGTGGCGCTCAAGGCGACCGATGTCAAGCCGGCCATGATGATTGTCGAGAGAGCCTACGGGCTGCTGGAGGTCCATTCATACTCCCAGGCCAATGTCCGGGAGGCCGGACTGGCGATTCTGAACGCCCTGGGCCTGAAAGAAGATCAGCGGATGAAACCGAAGGCGGTTGCCACCCAGATCATCCGCAAGGTGGACGCTCATCAGGCGCAACTGATCAACCGCAGCCGAAGCGGGTCGATGCTTCTGGCCGACCAGACGTTATACATACTGGAGACCGATCCCGCGGGTTATGCCGTGCTGGCGGCCAACGAAGCGGAGAAAGCCGCCAATATCACGCTGATCGAGGTCAAGCCTTTCGGCCGTTTCGGACGCCTTTATCTGGGCGGCGAGGAACGCGACATCATGGTGGGAAGCGAGGCGGCCATGGCCGCTATCAACGCCGTCACCGGCGTCCAGCCCACGAAAGGCGAGTAGAGATGCGGTTGCGTAATAATTAAGATACAATCACGGGTAGTATGGTAGAAACAGCAACAATTTTTAATTTTTCGAAGAAAAATTAAAAAGGAGGGAAAGAAGATGTCTGAAGCATTGGGTATGATCGAAACGAAAGGATTCGCGGCGATGGTGGAAGCAGCCGATGCCATGGTCAAGGCGGCAAAGGTCGAACTGGTCAGCTATGAGAGGATCGGCGGCGGTTACGTGACCGCGATCGTCCGGGGGGATGTCGCGGCCTGTAAAGCTTCCGTCGAGGCCGGTGCCCGCGGGGCGGAAAAGGTCGGCGAATTGATCTCCGTCCATGTCATTCCGCGTCCGCACGCCAATATCGACCGGGTTCTCCCGCTCGGCCGCGCTCCGCAGAAGGGCAAGTAATCAACCAAGGCACGCGCCATGCTTTTAGCAAAGATACGCGGCACCCTGGTCTCCTCACAGAAAGTGGAGAGTCTGGACGGCCTCAAATTTTACGTCTGTGAACAGCTGGGCATAGACGGCAAACCCCTGGGCAAGTACGTCATCGCCGCCGACTCGGTCGGCGCCGGGGTGGGGGAGGTCGTCCTTTATGTGACCGGGAGTTGCGGCAGGTATACCAGCGCGACCACCAACCGGCCCTGTGACGCCACGATCATGGCCATCGTGGATACACTGGACGTGGACGGAAAGATCGTCTACGACAAGGCTGAAGACGACCGTTCCTGACCGGGTACCTGCCGGCGGCGGTAGCCGCGGGTAGTCAATGGCCGGGGATGGGGCTGTTCGCTTTCCGGCCCGGTTTTGAATTTCCGCCCCGGCTTCGGTTGCGATACCCCGGCAGTGGTTTTTTGCCCTGAAATACTGCCGCGAAAGGTGATCTATCGGCAGTACTGAAAAGCCATGACTCAAAATGCGGGCCTTTCTTCAATAATGCTCATCGAATAGGCGCCGAAGGAGCAACCATCAATAAAATTTCCAAAGGAAATTTTATTGGAGGGGGATTTTATGACAATCAACGAAGAACAGATCAGGGCCATCGTCCAGACCGTGGTCAAGCGCCTCACCGAAGAAGGCGGTACGGCCCCGCCGGTCGCCGGTCCGGCAACCTCACCGGTGGCTGCCGCCGATGGGATCTTCGATCAGCTGGATGATGCCATTGCGGCGGCGGATATTGCGCAGAAAGCACTGATGGGCCTCAGCCTCGAGAAGCGCGAGCAGATCATCGAGGCGATGCGGCAGGCGGGACGCGACAACGCCGAAAAAATATCGCGGATCGCCTTTGAGGAGACGGGGATGGGCCGGGTGGAGTCCAAGATCAAGAAGCACTTGCTGGTCTCCAATAAAACCCCCGGCCTGGAAGATCTCCAGCCGATCGCCTGGACAGGCGATCACGGCCTCACCCTGGTGGAAGGGGCTCCCTACGGGCTGATCGGGGCCATCATCCCCTCCACCAACCCCACCTCGACCGTTATCTGTAATTCGATCGGCATGATCGCCGCCGGTAACGCCGTCGTCTTCGGGCCCCACCCGTCCGCCAAGCTCGCTTCCCAAACCATGATCCAGATTCTCAACCGGGCGATCACCGGCGCCGGCGGACCGCCCAACCTAATGGTCGCCATCAAGGAACCGACCATCGAGGCGGCCGGGAAGATGATGAAACACCCCAAAATCCGGCTCCTGGTGGTCACCGGCGGCCCCGGGGTGGTCAAGGCCGCCATGCAATCGGGGAAGAAAGTTATCGCCGCCGGTCCGGGGAACCCCCCTGTGGTGGTTGACGAAACGGCCGATATCGAGAAGGCCGGGCGTCTGATCGTCGAGGGGGCCTCCTTCGACAACAACATCGTCTGCGTCTGTGAGAAAGAGATTTTCGCGGTCGAGAAGATCGCCGATCAGCTGAAACGGGAGTTGATCAGAAACGGCGCCTATGAACTGAATAAAGAGCAGACGGAGGCGCTGACCAAGGTCGTGATCGCCACCATGCCGGGGCCGAACTGCGAGGAAGGCGCGCCGAACAAAAAATTTGTCGGCCGGCCGCCCAGGATTATCCTGAAAGAAATCGGGGTCACCGTCGGAGACGAGGTGAGGATCGTCCTCGCCGAGGTGGACGCTCACCATCCCCTGGTGCTGGTGGAACAGCTGATGCCGGTCATCCCCTTCGTCCGGGTCCCCGACGTCGATCAGGCCATCCGTCTGGCAATCGAGGTCGAACATGGTTACCGGCACTCGATGTATATGTATTCCCGCAACGTGGAGAAGCTGAGCAAGATGGCGCGGGAATGCAATTCCTCCATCTTCGTCAAGAACGGCCCTTGCTACTCCGGTCTCGGCTTCGGCGGCCAGGGCTACACCTCGTTCAGCATCGCCAGTCCCACGGGGGAAGGCCTGACCAAAGCCTCTGACTTTACCCGGAAGCGCCGCTGCGTCCTGATCGACTATTTCCGGATTGTCTGAATTACCGCAATTCGCTCATGACCTGGTGATTTCCCGGGAAGAGGCCTGCTTTTCCCATAACCATTACCGCCTGGAAAAGGGGGGAGAATACTTGTATACGGGCGCGGGATTCGCGTCCCGGAGTTGCCGGTTGGGATACGGGAAGGAGAGACCTGATAAACTCTGAATTGATAACATATTTAGCCTGACGGTCTTCGGATAATTTTTCCGAATCACAATCAGGCTTCGATGGGACGGTTGCCGCCGGGATATCCGGTCCGGGACGGTATTCCGCTTCTATATCCGCCGCGAATGGATCTTCGGCATCTTCAGGAGGAGGAAAAGCTTGCCCGGGTTATGCAGCGGCCCCGGGAGAGCCGGCGCGAGAGGTCCAATCTTACCCAGTGGGAGAATTCCAAGCGGGAATTCTGGGGGATGGTAAAGGATAACATCAGCGCTCCTCCGAAGGCCTTTCTCAACATCGGCAGCGGATATGACCGTCAGTTCGCCGGTTTTGAACAGGCCGGGTACACCTTCTTCAATTTCGATCTCATCTACGATATTCTCCATACCCTGCAAACTGAATCCGGGGCAAAGGCCTGTGTGGCGGGGGATATGAACAGACTCCCGTTTCGGAAGCAATCGTTCGATTACCTGACCAGCATAAATGTCGTTCACCACCAGAGCGACCGCGTAAAGGCCTTGCTCGGAACCTTTGCCGAGCTTTTGAAGCCCGGCGGAATTTTATTTCTGGAGGATCCCAATGCCTGGGCAATGTTCCAGATGTTTAAGTCAGTTCTGCTCCCCCGGCCCCTGCACGCGCTGATCAGGTCGGCATATCACAGATTAAAACGTTCCACCCATCCGCCGGCGGATTACGAGTTTCCCACGAGCGTATGGCGCGTGCGCCGGATGCTGGGTGAGCTGGGGTTTTCCGATATAAGAATTCATCCCAACAAAGCTTACCCCTGTATCGGCGAAATCGGCTACAGGATCTACAGTTTGCTTCCCTTTGAATTCGTGCGCAAATACCATAATTTTCATTACACGATCAGCGCGACAAGGCAACCGGAGCTCGATTGCCTGAATTAAAATCCGGGTCTTTTCGGGGGCCGGCGTTTCGAGTGGCTTGAAAACTGAACCCAACAACTTGGTGGAGAAAGTCTGGCGGGCCGGCGTGGTCGGCGCGGGGGGAGCCGGTTTCCCGACCTGGAAGAAAATCGACGCCCGGGTAGAGACGGTGATAGTCAACGGGGCTGAGTGCGAACCCCTCCTCCGCAACGATCAGCAGGTGATGGCCGCCCGGGCGGATGAGGTGGTGCGGGGACTGACCCTGGTGATGAAGGCGACCGGCGCCGTCCGGGGGGTTATCGCTCTCAAGAAAAAATATACCGCCGCCATCGACGCCCTGAAGAAAGAGATAGCGGGCAAAAAAGAGCTGAGCCTGCATCTGATGGAGAGCGTTTATCCGGCCGGCGACGAGTTCGTCATCGTTTACGAGGTCGCCGGAAAAGTAATCCCGCCGGGAGAGATTCCCCTCAAAGTCGGTGTCCTGGTCAGCAACGTTGAAACTTTTTGCAATATCTCGGGGGCCGCGCGGGGTGAACCGGTTATCTCCCGCTATCTGACGGTGACCGGAGCGGTCAGGGAGCCGAAAACACTGAGACTCCCGGTCGGGACACCGCTGCGGGCCGCGCTTGATCTGGCGGGGGGCCCGCAAGTGGAGAATTGGGCGATCGTGTCCGGCGGCCCGATGATGGGCGAAGTCGTTGCCGACCCGGATGCCCCGGTTACCAAGACGACATCGGCTCTCATCGTCCTCCCCGCGGATCATCCGGTAGTGGTGCGCAAGACTCGGGATCTGAACTTCGATCTCAGCAAGATCCAATCGATCTGCTGCCAGTGCGATTACTGTACCCTGGTCTGTCCCCGCGCCTTGATCGGGCATAATTTCAAACCCCATATCGTGATGCGGCAGATAGCCCTGGGGATCCCTTTTCCCGATTCACCCGGGATATCTTCGGCCCCCATGTGCTGCAACTGCGACCTCTGCGGGGTTTATTCGTGTCCGATGAATCTTCCGATCGGACGCCTGAACAAACAGGTTGCCGGACGGATGAAGGAGTGGAACTGGGATCGCGTGTCGCCGCTGGAGAGATACATTCCATCCCCGCAGAGAGAGTACAGCCTGATCCCGGTTTCCCGGCTGACATCCCGGCTGCAGCTCGGGGAATACGATCGGCCCGCGCCCCTGGTGGAAACCGGCTTCTCTCCCCGGTCGGTAACCATACCTCTGAAGCAGCATATCGGCCAGCCGGCGTATCCGGTCGTGAAAGAGAAACAGAAGGTAAAAGCGGGAGACGTGATCGGGAATTTCCCCCGGGGAACCATGGGCGCCCTCGTCCACGCCTCAATTGCCGGGTATTGTTCACCAAAGTGACCGATGAATCAATAAAGATACCGGCGTCTTAACAATGCTATTTTTTCCGGAGGAAAAAATTAATATGGAACCGGCCGTAGGATTTATCGAATTCAACAGCGTGGCCGCCGGCATTTTCACCACCGACGCGATGGCGAAAAAATCGGAGGTGGAAGTGATCGACTCTCGGAGCGTTTGCCCGGGGAAGTACATCGTTCTGATTACCGGCCTGACCGGCCCCGTGGATGAATCCCTCCAGGCCGGGCTGGAAGCCGGCGCCGACGCCGTGACCGATCATCTTTTTCTGCCCAACGTTCATCCCCAGGTCATCCCCGCGATCCTGGCGGCCGGCCCGGTGGGAGAACTGGATGCCGTCGGGGTTATCGAGACCTTCTCCATCCCCTCCTGCATCCTGGCCGCCGACGCGGCCGCCAAGGCCGCCGAGATCCGGCTTCTGGAGATCCGCCTGGCCAATGGCCTGGGAGGAAAAAGTTTCGTCACCCTGACCGGGGCGATCCCCGATCTGGAGGCGGCCATGGAGATCGGGGAGGAAAAGGTAAAGGAGATCGGCGCCCTGGTCCGGACCGCCGTCATCCCCCGCCCCCACCCCTCCCTGGCGCGGTTTATCTTTATAATTTTTCTTTGAAATATTGAACATTCAACGCTCAATATATAATCCGGGGCCGAGGTGGAGTGGCCGATCCTATTTCATCACATCCGATCGTCTGTTAAAAAAGGGGCCGAGGTGGGGGGAAACAAACTGCCATATCGTCTGTTAAAGTCATGAGCACCGAATTCGCAGTCCGCAAGGAAATGGTGGAGATCGGGCGTCGGATGTATGAGAAGGATCTGGTCGCGGCCACCGATGGTAATCTGAGTTTTCGCTTCAGTACGAATGAGATCCTGATCACCCCCAGCGGTTGCTGCCTGGGTTTTCTGAAGGCTTCCGATCTGGTCATGATCGACGGCGAAGGGCGCCCGCGCTCTTCGGGAGTTAAACCTACCTCCGAGTACCGGCTTCACCTCGAAGTCTACCGGCAGAGGGAAGACGTCCGGGCGATCGTTCACGGTCACCCCCCGATCTGCACCGCCTTCTCCGTGGCCGGAGAGCCGCTGGACCGCTGCGTCCTCCCCGAGGTTGTTTTTACGCTGGGCGCCATCCCGACCACCACGTATGGTACCCCCACCACCGACGAACCGCCCCGGGTGATCAGAGAATATATCGGAAACTGCGACGCCATGATCCTGGACCGCCACGGAACGCTCACGGTCGGCAGCAGCCTTACCGATGCCTTCTACAAGCTGGAGAAACTGGAGCACACCGCAAAGATCATTCTGGCCGCCAAAACCCTGGGGCGGGTCAAGGTCCTCGATCGGGAGCAGGTGGCGAAACTGATGGAGGTCCGGGAAAAAGCCGGTCTGACCGGCGGTATCCTCCACTGTGTCTGCGCGGTCCCCGAGAAGAGAATCCCGGCGGCCGAGGAGATGGATGAAGAGAAGCTGACGAAGACCATAACTGCCGAGGTTCTGAAAATCATCAATAAATAGGGTGCCATTATGAGCAGCGAACAAAAAACAACCGGCCCGGCTCCGGAAAAAGAATATCCGGAAGTAATGACCATCGATCAGATCGCCGAATACCTGCAGCTTCATAAGCAGGTCGTCTATCGGCATGTGAAGAAAAAGACGATACCCGCCAGCCGGATCGGAGCCACTCTCCGGTTCAAGAAGTCGGTTATCGATGCCTGGCTGGAGGACTCCGCCCTGGAAAACTTGCGCCGGGGTCGGGAGACGAATCTCACTCCGCATTCTCCGTTCAATATCGAGGTCGATTAAAATTTTCCGGAGGAAAAATTTTAAATGAGCTGGCTGAAGATAGAGCAGAACGATATCGACGCGGCCGCGCTGGAAGGGGAGATCGAGAGCGAGGTGAAGCACCTCCCCGTTCCTCCGCCGGCGATCGATGCCGTCCCGCGGACACCCGATGACGCGACGGCCCTGCTCGAGATCGCGGAGCAGTACGCCGCCGGCTGGGACACCGAAACCCTGGCGCGGCGACGGCCGGTTTTGAAGCCGTTTCTTCCCCTGATCGGGAAACTGGTCCGGGGTTTATTCAAGCCCCAATACATTTTCAACTCGCTGGTCCTGGAGATCCTGAAAAAGCAGGAAGAGCGGATCCGGGCCCTGGAGAAGGGGGGAGAATGTCCAATATCCAATGACCAATAACCAACATCCGGCAACAAATGACAAATGTAGAATGAGGAATTTGAACAGTGGAAATTGGAAGTTGGAAATTGGCTATTGGAAATTCATTCCATGTGCGGGACAGCCTGATCACTCCGTGGTCTGAACCATGACCGGGGCTATCCATCAGCTGCTCAGCGTCTTTGACGAGACCGATGCCCAGGGGCATATGGCCCTTCTCCTCCGGGAGATCTTCCGGCGCTGGGGATACCATTCCGAGATTTACGCCGGTCTCGCCGTCCCGGGTCGCTTCAACGGCATCCTCCCCGCCCGCTCTCTCACGAAAGAGGGTTCGCCCTCCGATCTCCTTCTTTACCACGCTTCGATCAGCTCGTCGGTGGGGGAGATATTCCTCCGTTCGTCCCGGAAGCAGGTGCTGATTTACCACAATATCACCCCCGCCCGCTTTTTCCTCGATTACGACCTCTTTACCTACCTGGAATGTTTGAAAGGAAGAAGAGAGTTGCCCCGCTTTATCCCCACCTGCAATCTCGCCCTGGCCGATTCGTCCTTCAATGCCGGTGAACTTCATACCCTTGGCTTCCCCCGGGTTGAACTGCTGCCCTTCCCCCTCGACCGGAGCCGCCTGGACGGCCCCGCCGATCCGACCGTGCTTCGCCGGTACGAAGACGGGATCCCCACTATTCTTTTCGTGGGACGCCTGGCCCCCAACAAGCGGCAGGAGGACATTCTTTCGGTCTTTTCTCTTTTCCGGAAGTTTTTCCACCCGGTCGCCCGGCTGGTCCTGGTCGGGCCGGATAATCTGCCGGACTACCGGAGTTTCCTGGAGAGCCGGGTCCGCGATCTGGGTCTGACCAATGTCGAGATCACCGGCAAGGTCTCCCCGGAGAAACTGCGCGCCTATTACCGAGCCGCCGATCTCTTTCTCTGCCTGAGCGAGCACGAAGGATTTTGCGTTCCCCTGCTGGAAAGCCTTTATTACCGGATCCCGGTGATCGCCTATAATGCCGGCGCCGTTGCGGAAACGCTTGGCGGGACGGGTATCCTCCTGACCGAGAAACGGCCGCTCGAAATCGCCGCTCTGATGAACCGGATCCTGAGCGATAAGGAGCTGAAGGAAAAACTCCTGGCGGGGCAAGACAGAAGGCTGGCGGAAGTCGAGCGGTACGACTACGAGGGGCATTTGAGGAAGTGCCTTTACGACCTTCTATAATATAGTGCTCCGGAATTCTACAAATGAAGAAAACAGATAATTGCCACAAAGGGCACGAAGTACACGAAGGAAGTAGAGAGGAAATGTATTAACTATTTTTCTTTTTCTGAAATATCTTCGTGACCTTCGTGTCCTTCGTGGTTTAAAAACGTCCCGGGGGCGGTAACTATTAGAGGCAAAACATGATAGGGGTCCATCAATTGCTGCCGGTGGTCGAGAAGGAGGACGCGATCGGGAACTACGCTCTCAGCCTGCGCGGTTTTCTGCAGGAGCAGGGGTTCGATTCCCGTATTTTCGTTTACCGGGATCAGCCCGGCCGGTCTGGAGACATTCTCCCCTACCGGGAGCATCGGCGGTTCAGTAGTCCGGACAATGTCCTGATCTTCCATACCGCGATCGGTTCTCCTCTGACCCGGTATTTCTCATCCTGCCTGGACAAAAAGATCCTGATTCATCATAACATCACCCCGGCCCGGTTCTTCGCCCCCTGGAACCGGGAGATCGCTTACCTGGCCCATCAGGCGCGCCGGCAACTGAAGAAGACGGCCACTGTGGTGGGAGCGGCGATGGCCGATTCCTCTTTCAACGCGGCGGAACTGCGTGAACTGGGATATCCGGAACCGGATGTCGTTCCCCTGATTTTCGACTGGGACCGTCTGGCCGGGCCGGCCGATGAAGCGATTGTCAGCCGTTACCGGGACGGCAAGACCAACCTGCTCTTCGTGGGCAGGATCGCCCCCAACAAGAAACAGGAAGACCTGCTCCGGATGTTTCGTTCCTACCGGGATTATTTTAATCCCGAATCCCGCCTCATCCTGGTCGGGGAAGACCGGCAGTTCCCCGCCTATGCCCGGGCCCTCCGCAAGCTGGCCGGGGATCTCAGCCCGGGGGAGGTGGTCTTCACGGGGAAAGTGAGTCCCGGAGGGAGTTGCGGGCTTACTACCGCTCGGCGTCGATCTTTGCCTGCATGAGCGAACACGAGGGATTCGGCGTCCCCCTGGTGGAATCGCTCTTTTACCGGATCCCGATCGTGGCCTTCGCGGCGGCGGCGGTCCCCTCCACCCTGGGAGGAGCGGGCGTTCTGATCACTGAGAAGCGGCCGCGGGAGATTGCCGCTCTTATCCACCGGATCGTAACCGATCAGGCCCTCCGGGACCGGATCGTCGCCGCCCAGGACCGCCGCTTGAACTATTTCCAACAGTTCCCCTATCACGAGCGCTGGGAGAAAGCGCTCAAGCGGCTCATGGGGTAGCGTGGAACCGGATTAAAGTATATAGCAGTACACGAATTTCATGATTATTTGTTAGAATTTTCCGTGTTTTCCGTGTTCTCTGTGGTTAAATAAAGGTGAAAGAAGAGAAACCGGGAGCCCCGCACTCGTTATGTTTGATCAATCGAACAGCATCTGGACCTGGAAGGACCTGATCCGGAACCTGGTTCTCCGGAATCTGCGGATCCGTTATAAGGGATCCACGCTGGGGTTTCTCTGGACGATGATCAACCCCCTCTTCATGATGGGGATCTATTTTCTCTTCATCAAGCTCCTCAAGATCGCCATCGACCTGCCCCAGCTCCTGGTCGGGATCCTGGCCTGGCAATTTTTCACCATGTGCCTCTCCGACTCGGTCAACGCCATTACCGGATATCCCTCCCTGATCAAACGGACCTATTCCCCGAAATACGTCTTCCCTCTCTCGATGGTCCTGGCCAACCTGGTCAATTTTCTCCTTTCCCTGATCGTGCTGGTGGTTTTTCTGGCCGCCTATATCATCTTCTTCGGCGGGACCCTTCACACCGGCTTCGGACTTCTCCTCCTGCCGCTGGTTGTGCTCTTCCAGGTCATGCTGATCCTGGGGCTCGCCAACTTCTTTTCCTGTCTTAACGTGTATTTCAAGGACATCGAGCACATCATGTCGATCATCCTCCTGGCCTGGTTCTTCCTCAGCCCGGTCATGTACACACTCGCCGAGGTCCTCAAGGCCACGGGGCCCTACGGATCCTGGGTCCTGAATCTGTATCTCCTGAATCCGATGGCCTCTATCATCACCTTCTACCGGTACGCTTTTCTCGGCAGCCCCTTGCCGGCGGCGCCCGGTCTTTACCTATCCCTGCTCCTCTCGCCGCTGATCATGATCGCCGGGACGGCCTTTTTTATTAAGAAAGAACGGTTCTTTGCTGATGAATTGTGAAATTCACTAAAAAGAAACGAAGTTAGAAAAATGGAGTGATGGAGTAATGGAATAATGGAGTGGTGAGGCGGCCACCCGGTACTCCATTACTCCAACATTCCAACACTCCTTCGGGCTACGCCTGATTGTATCGACATTGATAACTGCAATGAACGCGATTGAAGTACAGGGACTGGGTAAAAAGTTCCGGCTTCGGCACGCCAAGGGACAGTCTCTGAAAACGAGCGTCATCGACCGGGTGCTGCACCGGGAGGTCCGGGACGATTTCTGGGCGCTCCAGGGGGTAACTTTCTCGATCGACGAGGGCTCGGCGGTGGGGGTGATCGGTCCCAATGGTTCCGGCAAAACGACCCTCCTTTCCATCCTGGCCCGGACCATGGTCCCCACCACCGGATCCCTGGAAGTCCGGGGAAGGGTGGGCTGCCTGCTGGAGCTGGGGGCCGGTTTCCATCCCGATCTGACCGGGCGGGAAAACATCTATCTCAACGCCGCCATCATGGGGATCCCGCGGCCGGTGATAGCGGAGAAGTTCGACCGGATCGTTGAATTTTCCGGCCTCGGACACTTCATCGAGACCCCCCTGCGTTTTTACTCTTCGGGGATGGCGGTGCGCCTCGGCTTTTCGGTCGCGGTGGCCGCCGATCCCGATGTTCTCCTGGTCGACGAGGTACTGGCGGTCGGTGACGAAGCTTTTCAGAAGAAGAGCGGGGAGAGGATGCGGGAGTTCAAAGAGCGGGGGAAGACGATCGTCGTCGTTTCTCACGACATGAACGTGATCAGGAACTTCTGCGACCGGGTCGTTTACCTTCGGGAGGGGAAGATCATCGAGCAGGGATCGACCGGCCGGGTCATCAACCGGTATATCGAGGATGTCCAGGCTCAGCTCATCAAGGGAGGGGCCAACCTGGGGGTCACCCATGAATGGGGAAGCCGGGAGGTGGAGATACGCCAGGTTACACTCGCCGACGGCCGGGGCAATCAGACGTTTCACCTCAAGGCCGGGGACGACCTGGTCGTCGGGGTCGATTATTTCGCCCGGGAGAAAATCGCGGATCCCGTCTTCGGGTTCGCCATCCATGACGCGAACCGGGTTCTCTGCTTCGGGAGCAATACCCAGATGAGCGGCTGCCGGGTTCCGGCCGTGGAAGGCGCCGGGAAAATGAGTTTCCGTCTGGCCGCGCTCCCGCTGCTGACCGGGGATTACTACCTCTCCCTCTCCATCCATTCCCCGGATCACCTCACCAACTATCATCGCCAGGAGTATTTCTACCCGTTCACCGTTCTCTCCACTTTCCGGGGAGAGGGGGTGTTCAGTATACCGGTGGAGTGGGAGATTGCAGGGGGGAAAGAATGAACGTCCAACTTCCAACATCCAACGTCCAACGTCGAACGATTCGCCCGGGCATCGAAGATCAGTCAGATCCGTCCGACTTGTCCGACTCGTCCGATCCGGGCCTCCGAATGAGGCGCATCCAGGGGGAATGAATGAACAAGACAGCGCAGAAGACCTTTGAGATCAAAACTCCCGGGGTTGATGTGGAAGATGTCATGGGAGAGATCCGGGAGCGGGTGGAGGAGAAACGGCGGAGCGGAGAATACAGCCGGTATAACCTCTCCGCGGCGACCGCCCTGGAGATGGACAACCTGAGAAGCGACGACGCCTATCTCGATTATTACCTGAAGACCATCCGGCGGGCGGCTGACGTCGATCTCGGCGACTTCGAGATCCCGAGCAAGACCTTTCTGGCCGGTCGCCCGGTGGTCTGGCTGAAGAAGATGATCTGGAAGCTGCTCAAGTTCTACACCTTCCGCCTCTTCTCCCAGCAGAAAGACTTCAACGCCCGCATGGCCAGTATCGTCCAGGGGATGGATGCCAAGTACGAGAGAAGACTGGCCGCCCTGGAAGCAAAGGTAAAAAACAGTGACCGGAGTGATGGAGTGGTGGAGTAACGGAGTAATGGGCCGGCCTCCCATCACTCCACCACTCCACTACTCCATCACTCCAGTATGTCTCACGACAATTTTCGCACTTGATAACCGCTGCTGATGAATAGTGCCGATACAAACCGCTCTCTCCGCATCGCCTTTGTCTGCCCGCGCTACGCGGCGGCGGCGGCAGGAGGGGCCGAGGCTCTGATCCAGAGCTGGGCGGAGCGGATGCGGGGTCGCGGGCACCGCTGCGAAGTCCTGACCACCTGCGCCCGCGATCACTCGACCTGGGAAAACGAACTCCCTACCGGGGAGGAGACGATCAACGGAGTACCGGTCCGCCGTTTCCCAATCACTTCCCGCGACCGGGAAAAGCAGGACTTTTACGGCGGAAAGATCATCCACGGCGAACCGCTGACTCGGGATCAGGAAGAGGAGTGGATCGATGCGGTCGCCCGGAGCGAGCCCCTCTGTCATTTCATCGAAGAGAACCGCGACACTTTTGACTGTTTCGTTTTCGCCCCCTATCTCTTCGGGGTCACCTATCGGGGCATGCAGGCCGCCGCCGGGAAATCGATCCTGGTCCCCTGCCTGCACGATGAGCCGTACGCTTATCTGAAAATCTTCCGCGATTTGTTTGGTTCGGCGGCGGGGATATTCTTCAACAGCGAACCGGAACGAGCCCTGGCCGACCGAATCTTCTCCCTCCCCCGGGGCCGCTGCCGGGTGGTCGGGATGGGGATCGAGAAACCTGCCGTTCCGCCCCAACCGGACAGGTTCCGGGAAAAATTCGGGATCGACTTCCCTTTTCTCCTCTATGCCGGTCGCCGGGAGGGCGGGAAGAACACGCCTCTTCTGATCGAGTATTTTCGTCTCTTCAAACGCCACCGGGGGACCGACCTCCGGCTCTGTCTCCTGGGGACCGGTGAGGTGCTCCTGAAAGGAGAAGACCGCCGGTGGATTCTCGACGCGGGATATGTCTCCGAGGAGGACAAACGGGACGCCTATGCCGCTTCGTCCGCGTTCTGCCAGCCGTCCACCAACGAAAGCTTCTCGATCGTACTGTTGGAATCCTGGCTGGCGGGGAAACCGGCCCTGGTCAGCGCTTTCTTCACCAATCCAACTAGTCTTTTCCTTTTTGTCTCTTACTATCTATCACCCACTCTTATATTCTCTCTATCATACAATATCCACCTCTTTATTAACATAAACAATCACTTTAAACTTATCATAAACTACCCAAACATTACTACATTTCTTCATTCTTTCACATAAACCTTACTCATATCCATCTATACACTCATAAACAATTCCACTTTCCCCTCATAATCCTCCAACACATTAATAAAATACACCCACATCTCACCATCTTTACCTAAAATTACAAAAAACAATCACTTAAACAACAAATCAACAAACACCATCAAATAACAATATCCCTTCACTATATATATTCATCAAAACCAACAAAAAAAACAACCAACATATACACTCTCTTATACACCTCTTACACATAAACACTCACAAAAAAACACATCCTAATATCTTACTCACCAAAAATATCCACAACCTTTTTAACCAACATATAACACAACAAAATCAAAGTCCGGTCACGCGGGATCATTGTCTCCGGTCGGGGGGAGGACTCTATTTCCGGGACTACTTCGAGTTCGAGGAGTGCCTGCTGTATTTTCTCGATCATCCCGAAGAGGCCGCGCGGATGGGAGAGAACGGAAAGCGGTACGTGGAGGAGAACTACGCGTGGTCAAAGGTGTTGGATCGGTTGGAAGATGGGCTGGAAGCGTGTATTAAAAAATGAACATCGAACGTCGAACATTCAACTTCGAACGTCGAACGAACATTCATATTCAATCACATTAAATCGTTTGTTAAAAATGGGGGTGAGGTAGGGGGGATTTTGCGCATTTTGCGCTTTTTTGCGGCTCAAAAAGGGGGTGCGGTAGGGGAGAGAGGAAAGTGATGAGAATTGATCAAATTCTGGCCGGGTTCATGCCCGGGGACGCGATCAGCAACTATGCCCTGGAACTCCGGAAATTGTTCCGGAGCTGGGGATGCCAATCCGATATCTTCGTCCGCCCGGAAAACACCGATGACCGGTCACGCACCGTCTGCCGGCCCCTCGACGAGCATAGGCTATACAGCTCCCCCGACAACATCCTGATCTATCACTTCTCGATCGGATCCGACGCTACCCGCTATTTCCGCTCCGCTCCGGACCGGAAGGTGATCATCTACCACAACATTACCCCGGCCCGCTATTTTGCCGTCCTCCTCCCTGAGACCGCCGCCTTTCTCCGGGAGGGTCGCCGCCAGCTCAAGGAACTGGCGGGGGTCACCGAACTGGCCCTGGGCGTTTCCGAATACAACCGGCGGGAGCTGGAGGAAGCCGGTTTCTCCCGGACCGGCGTGGTCCCGCTTACCAACGACTGGTCGACGCTTGACGGGTCCCCTTCCCGGAAAGTCCTCCTCGCCCACCGGGGCGCCCGGGACAACCTCCTCTTCGTGGGACGGATCGTTCCCAACAAGAGGTTCGAGGACCTGTTGAGGGTTTTTTATTATTACAAGAACCTGCTCAAACCGGAATCGAAGCTCTTCCTGGTCGGGTTCACCAGGGGGAGCGAAACCTATCTCCAATACCTGCGGGCGATCATCCAAGAACTGGAACTCAGGGACGTCGTCTTCACCGGGCACGTCACCAACGCCGAACTCCTCGCCTACTACCGATTGGCGTCGGTATATCTCTGTCTCAGCGAGCACGAGGGGTTCTGCATGCCCCTGATGGAGGCGATGCACTTCGGGATCCCGGTTTTAGCCTACGCGGCGGGAGCGGTCCCCGACACCCTGGCCGGCGCCGGGGTCCTGATCAAAGAGAAGAACTATCCCGAGATCGCCGAGATGGCGGCGCTCCTCTGCGAGGCCGCCGGTTTCCGGGACAAGATCGTCCAGGGACAGCGCCGGCGGGTGGAGGAATTCCGCTCCATCTCCCTGGAAAACAAGTTGAAGGAGTATATTGGATTATGATGCAGACGGGTTCCCAGTTGCGGAAGTCAGGTTAGGAACGGGCTTCCGTCATTCTCATCCGATCTTATCTTGAACCGTAACCTGACCGGTCGAGCGTCATGCATTCATTCGTATGAAGTCCTCTTTTAAAATCGCTGGGATCATCTTGCTGATCATCCTTTTTGTCCACGTGTGTTTTCAATATTACCTGCTCCTGGATATAGCCAACGGCCGATATTCCTACCATGTAGATAACGCCTGGCGTGCACTGTCGGCATATAAATGGTCTAAATCCCCTTTCATTACCTATAACCCGGTCCGCTTCCCTCTGGAATTCGCTCTCTACGGCACCGTACTCACGTTCTGGCATGACATTCCTCTCGCCCTGGCCACGGTGACGATCTTCTTTTCAGCCGGTATCGTTTTTTTTGTTTTTTTACTCTCCCGCGTTTTATTCAAGGATGATCGGGGAGCAATCGTGGCGTCATTATTCGCTGCTTTCATCCCCTCGGCCCTCTTGGGCAGTATCGGATGCATGTCGGAAATAATCATGTGCTTCTGGATTCTGGGGGGGATCTATTTCTACCTGCGCTTCGAAAGCTCTCTCTTCTCTCCGGAGTCGAAACCGTCCTGGGGAAGATTGTACGCCGCCTCTGTCTTTTTTCTCCTCGCCTCCGCCCAGCGCGCGGAAGGGTGGGGATTTGTCATCTGCTATCTGGCGCTGCTGGGCATTCTTTACCGGGAAATAAGGAAACAGACCGGGATTCCGCGGGGCCATCGTATCTTCCCCTTTTTCATCTGCGGGGTCATATCCGTCATTTTCATTCCCTTTTACATGATTTACGCCTACCAGAGAACAGGTCAGGCGTTGCGCTTCGTCGATCATTATCTTTCCGACTTCGCTCGGCAGGGCGAGGTGGCTCCCCGTCTTCTGGTTTATCCGGTACACCTCTTCCGTATGGAGCCGTTGCTTGTGTTGCTGGGAATCCTGGGAATTTTATGTATTTTTAAAGTTAAAAAAAAGCTTTTGATTAGATACCTCCTTTTCCTGGGACTCGCTTTTTTGGGTTATGAATTAAGCGACTTGATCGTCGGCGCCGACCTTGCCCCGACCCGGGCGATGTTCATTATCGCTTTTCTTCTCTGCCCCCTCGCCGGATTGAGCTGGCATCGGCTCTGGACCAAACAGAAACTACTCGGATATCTTCTGTTGGTTGTCATCATGATCAATATCGGATTCAATATTTCCAAAACCATTCCGCCGGTCCGGGGCTACGCTCACTGGGAAGGAGACGTTGATATTTTAGGTACATACCTGAGAAGAATGAGCTCTTCCCTCTCCCCGGGAGAAAATATCCTGGTGGAATTGGGAGATCGGTGGCCGATTCCTTCGGAATATTACCTTTTCTATTACGTCCCCGAACGGCTGACATTCGATAAAGGAGGAGCCTGGTGCCCAAGCTGGAAACAAGTTTTATTCACCAGAAATTTCCGGGATACCTATCTTGGTTTCCCGGAGAAAATGCGGGAAGGCGATACCGACTCGCTTTTCGACAAACCGGAAACGGAGCTGGAACAAGTGCTGCGAAACGGCAGAGCAGCCTTCGTGGTCACGATCACAGAAGCCGCCGGGCGAAAAATGGGTATGATTTTCCAGCAAAAAAAACAGATCGGTCAATATACCATATTCTCCCAGCACGATTAATCTTGCTCTGTCCCGATTTATTCATGAATCGGATTGAGCTTCCCCTAAAATGAAAATGGAACTCTCCGATAAACAGACGATGATTCTGTTAGTCGCGGTCCTCATCCTGATCTATGTTCCATCTATCCTTTCCAACTATTTGCAAGGATATTCTTTTTTAAAGGGCGATATGATCTGCCATGAATATTTCATTGAATCTATTTTGCAAGACCATGATTGGTATATTGCCAACAATACTCGGGGGGCTGATCTGCTCAGCGGTAATTGGCCTTTAGCGGCTCTGGACAAAAACAACCGATTAGTGCCTATTCATTCTTTGCTCTTTCCTCTTTTATCGATACCTTTTTATCTGATTTTCCAATCTCCGGGATTGCTTATTTTCAATGTTGTCTGTGTGATCGGGGTGATGTTGGCGATTTATAATCTCAATCGCCTATTTTATGGTAAGTCGCTTTCTTGCCTAACCACATTACTTTTTGCGACCGCGACTCTATTTTATGATTATTCCTACAATTATTCCCCCGATGTTTTCTCAACCCTTTTAGTTCTCGGCGCTTTGATCAACCTTTTGAAAAAAAGAGAGGTTGCCGGTTCAATTTTACTCAGCTTCTCCATCTGGGCGAAATTATCTAATCTGCTGTTTGTGCCCTTCTTCCTGGGCTATGTGATTCTCACCTCCTGGAAGGAAAGGAAAAAAAGTATCCTCATTTTTGCAGTCTGTTTTTTTCTGCCGATTTTTTGTTATGGCTGGCTGAATGGAAGAATGTTCGGTTCCCCGTTCATTACCGGATACGATAGAATGGTCATCCAGGGTTATAAAATCGTTACCTATAATGGTCGTTTTTCCCAGCCTCTATTGAAAGGTGTTATTTCCCAGCTATTTAATCTGAAAAACGGTTTAATACCGACTTGCCCCATTGTGTTATTCGCGCTCCCGGGCTTTTTTTATTTTAAACGAATGAAGAAGAAAAAAGAATGTATCCTCATCTTTCTTCTCGCTGCCGCTCAGTTCCTTCTCTTTTCCAAAGACACTCACTGGAATTGGAGCCACTTCAGCAATAGATACCTGATGACCACCGTGGCTCTCTCTTCCGTATTCGTAAGTAACTTCATCGAATGGATACTGGATAAAAAATTTTCGTTCTCTCTGAGAGCGAAACCGGATCGTTCATGAAAATTAAAATTTTTCATAAACGATCCGGATTATTACACTGCGATCGATGTCTGCTCGGCCATGATTTAAAACTGATCCGATGGATGAATTAGTTTAAAAAGATGACTATCAAAGTACCGGATCGGCAATATTTTTTTACTATCGATGCCAAACTCGCGGCGGCGGTTGCTCTGGTACTTATCGCCCTCACTTTTATCTTCCGTGCGCACCTTGTGTTTGTTCGTTATACCGATCCGGATGAGATGGAGCATCTTCACGCGGCCTTTTCCATCTTCCGGGGGTTGGTGCCCGGCCGGGATTTCTTCCAGCATCATATGCCTCTTTATTATTATTTTCTGGCTCCTTCATTTCTCCTGGGAGTCTCTCCGACGCTCATCTATGTCGCCCGGGGCATTTCCCAAATATTTACCCTCTGTATCTTATTCGTCACTTTCCAAATCGCCCGCCGCCTGTTTAATCGAACTGTTGCCTGGATTTCCACGTTATGGCTGAGCTACAACTTTATCTTCCTCTGGAGGACCATGGAGATCCGCCCGGATGTTCCGGCCCTCCTGCTTTTTCTCATAACCCTTAATCTTCTTTTGAAAGGTTATCAAGATCAGAGGAAAATCCGCTGGTTTTTCGGAGGTGTTACTCTCGGTGCCGCTTTTCTCTGTACCCAGAAAATCGCCTTTCCCATGATCGGTATATTGGCGGCGATTATCTATCGGATTATACGCGGCTCTCCTCTGCAAAAGACGAAACTGCTCCAATTTTTCTCCTTCATAATAGGATGTATCTTCCCCCTGCTGATCATCATGTCCTACTTTCTTTTTCAGGGGGTACTCCCGGAAATCTGGCGGAATACCATTCTCGCCATACTCCGCTGGCAGAGAAGGGTGCCTCCATGGCACCTGAAAACGCTCGTTTTTTTTAACCCCTTCTTCTGCGTCTGGGGAGTTATCGGCTTCTTCGGCGCCATTAAAAAGAGTCTGGATAGACGCGGCTTCGGCGAAGGCCACTTCTTGCTCCTGGTTACCGCTTTATCTACGGTGCTCGGGAGCTGGATTATCATCGTCTCCTGGCCGGAATATTACCTGTTATTCATACCGCTGCTGGCGATCTACGCGGCCTCCGGATTATCGAACTTTTATACCGCAATCATGAACGGTTCGCCGATGCTACGGCTGGCCGGGTGGGTAATCCTCCTCATCTCCGGGATCGTTCCTCCCCTTTTACTGAAATTCTCGGTGCGTTATTCATTCGAGTTGCCTCTCGGCGATCTCACCATCGGAATGGTTCTGACAGTCATGTTTCTTATAATTACCCTCTATTTGCTCCTTTCCCGAAAGATGAAATGGAAAAAAGTCATCCCCTTCTTTCTCGGTCTGGCCATCCTTGTGCGACCGTTCATGGCCCTGGCCTGCTATCATCTATCGGACAACCGCAACTGGTTGGGAGCCCTCCGTCACTTGATGGAGATCACCGGACCCGAGGATCGGGTCCTGGACGGCTGGACGGGTCTGGGGGTCTTCCGGCCCCACGCCTATTATTACTACTACTTGCACGAGGGGGTCCTGATGTGGCTGGATGAGAGGGAGAAGGGGGAGGACCTGCTGGCGGCCCTGCGGGAACATCCACCGGCCCTGGTCATTTCCGGGCCCTATCTCGAACAGCTCTCACCCGCCGTCCGGGATTACATCGGGGACCACTACGGTCCGGTTTCTCCGGGACATCCTTTCCTGGTCAGAAAGGGGGAGTGATTCTTTTCAGCGGGAGGAATGCCACCACCGGGCAAGGTAAGTGACCCCGATTGTCGGGCAGAGGTAGAGAAAAACCAGTCCGCACACCGCAAGCTGGAGGACCTCCCGGATCTGATGGCTTATTCTGGCGAGACCGCGCCGGTAGAATCTGTATATTCTCTCGAAGCTTAAGACGAATAATCTTCGGGCGGCGGGCTGCCCCCGCTCCAGGGCTTTTTCAATATTAATGTAGGCGGTGCAGTTGAGCCAGCAGTGGCAGGCTCCGGAGTCTATGTGTTTTCTGATTTTCTTCGCCTTTTCGCTCAGCCAGAGTCGGTCGAAGGAAATTTCCCGGACGTTTCCGACCGTCATCTCCTTCAGCTTGGGGCAGAAGTAGAGGTCTCCCTGGGGACTGATCATGGCATAGCGGTAGGGAGCCGGGCAGCGGGGGAAGATTCTCCGCGGGTTTTTCTCGTAATCAAGCATCCCTTTCAGATAATGAAGCCTGACCAGCAGATGGGGGGGTACCGGACCGAGCCGCCCTGCTTCCGTACGATGAATCTCCCGCATGATTCGGTTGATGTCCCGATCGACTTTCTCCACTTTTTCCGGCTCCCAGGAAAAATCGGCGGTCCCCTCCCAGGGGATGGGAAACTGGGAGGTGAAACCAATCCCCATTTTGTGGGTGAACGAAAAGGCGCCAAAGAGCTGATCGGCATTGGTGGGGGTGATCGTGAAGTTGGTTTCAACGGAGACCCCGGGGAACCGCTCTTTGATCGCGGCCAGTATTTCGCAGAGACGGTCGAAAGCTCCAGTGACTCCGCGCACCGAGTCATGTTTGTCGCCCAGTCCGTCCAGCGAGGTGCCGAGCATGATTCGGGCTCGGGGCGTGACAGTGAAGACGGTGGTCAGGGCGTCGATAATCAATCCCCGGTTGAAGCAGTTGCTCAGGATGACCAGTTGAGCATTCGGATATTTCCCGGCAAAAAATGATACCAGCCGGGCCAGGTCGGGACGGAGGAAGGGTTCGCCGCCCGAGAAAAGGATCAGTTCCAGATCCCGGAGCAGTTGTGAATTTTCAACCAGCGACGTGATCTCCTCGAAGGTCAGCTCCTCTTTCTTCAGCTCCGGATTATCCCGGTAGCGGGGCCAGATATCGCACATCAGGCATTTCTGGTTGCAGCTGTAGGTCAGCTCGAGATGGAGTTCCCGCGGCCCGGCGGCCGGATCCGGCCGCGGGCTGCCGGTGGTTTTACCCGCTTCCAGCCACGCCGAGCTTGCTCTCATTAATCTTGTTAACCGATCAGTCATTATGTCTTTGTCACATTAAACTACATTAATCAATTAAACCACGAAGAACACGAAGGACACGAAGAAATATTGAAAGAGAACAATATTTAGTAATTCTTCGTGACCTTCGTGTCCTTCGTGGTTCAGTACGGATCGGCCAGGATCTCGCGATAGATCTTATCCATCTCATCGGCCTTCTTCTTCCAGCCGAAATTTTCCCTGACCAGCTGCTGGCCGTTTCGGGCGACTTTTCCCCTCAGGGACGCGTCCCGGAAAAGCCTGATCACGCCGTCGGCGAACGATTGCGGGTCGTCGGCGATGATGAGGTGCTCGCCGGAGATGACCGGGATTCCCCCGGCGGCGACCGAAGTGGCGACCATCGGTTTGGCCATGGCCAGCGCTTCCAGGACCTTCCCCTTCATCCCCGACCCGAGCCGGACCGGGGCGACGAAGACGGCCGCCTCCCGCAGGAAGGGCCGCACGTCCTCAACCGGACCGACGTATTCAACCCCCGGTTTCCCTCTGATATCATCGATACGTTCGGATTTGCCGCTGCCGACGATCATCAGCGTCGCCTCCGGTTCTGTTTCCCGGATCAGGGGGAGCACGGAGGAAACAAACCAGCTGACGGCGTCCACGTTGGGGTAATGATCCAGGGAGCCGACGTAGATCATCTTCTTGTTTTCCACCCCGCGGTACGGATCGAGGAACTGCTCCAGGTCGGTTCCCATGGTCACGGTCGAGATGTCCAGGGAGGGAAGAAAAGATTTCAGCAGCTTCTCATCCTCTTTATTCAGGGTGACCACCCGGGTGAAGCAGGGCAGGAGCGTGAGCTCGAAGCGCAGCATTCTCATCCATTCATAGAATTCCAGGAGTTTCTTCCATCCCCGACCGGAGGGGTTATAGCTCTTACCGAACTTTAAAATACCGGCATCGTGTTCCACGAAGATGGAGGGGATATCCACGATGACACGGCCATAGTAGGCCATCAGCGTGAAATCGATCTGAACGAGATCAATCGGTTCCGATTGCAGGATCTCGATTATCTTTTCCGCCATGGCGGGGTTGATCCAGTTCTGGCAGTACTGCGGCAGGAGCGCCCGGGCGAAGATCTTCAAAGGCCGGGAGTCAAAAAGCACTGCCTGGGCGGTGCGGCAGAAGGGACGGATCCCCTCCAGCCGTTCCCGTTCGGCCCGATCACGGTAAAAACAGACGAGATGAATATCGTAACGGTCGGCCAGATTCTTCAGCATCTCAAAGATCCGGATCTTGCCCCCGTCATTGGGGGGGAAGGGGACGACACTGGTAATCATCAATATCTGATTTTTTCTTGCCTTTCCTGTCGATGAAGTAAGCATCAGTTTAATTGGGATGGCTGTTATCCTGACCGAATTCTGAACATAGAACATATTACATGGTTAAAAGTGTCTCCGCATGCGCCGTTGAAGAAGTCGCCGGCTTATCTTCACCGTCAGATAAACAAAGGCCATGCCGTAGGTAAACGCATATATTACCGGCAGGAGGATTCGTAACACATAGGATAGAAGCACCCTGGAAAGCGGCGCCAGCTCCTCATCCGCCGGGCCCACTTCCCCCTCCGACAAGCTTCTTCTTTCTAAACTGTTCAGTCGATCATTCATTTTATGTTTTCTGCGAAAAAATATAGAAAAAATCCATTAAAACCACGAAGGACACAAATGATTATTGAATGCGGTTTTCTCCAATTTTTCACAAGTACTAAACAATTCGTCATTGCGAGGTCGCAGGCCGAAGCAATCTCATGATATTTTCCTTAATTTAGAGCATGAGAAAAATATGGCTGGGTAGTTATTCAGAGATTGCTTCGGGGCAAACGCTTCTCGCAATGACATTGATCAGGTTTTTGCCTACTCAAAATGGAAGAGAATCTCCAATGTAAATACCACAATATCTCTTCGTGTCCTTCGTGTTCTTCGTGGTGAATTAATATGATGGTTAAAGGCGCGTTTCGGCAAGAATTTGTTGGTATATTTGATCCATCTCGTCCGCTTTTTTCTTCCAGCCGAAGTTCTCCCTGACCAGATCCTGGCCGTTCCGGGCGACTTTTTCCCTCAGATCCGGGTCCCGGAAGAGCCTGATCACGCCGTCGGCGAACGATTGCGGATCGTCGGCGATGATGAGATGTTCCCCGGAGACGACCGGGATGCCCCCGGCGGCTACCGAGGTGGCGACCATCGGTTTGGCCATGGCCAGGGCTTCCAGAACCTTCCCCTTCATCCCGGATCCGAGGCGCACCGGGGCGACGAAGACGGCTGCCTCGCGCAGGTAGGGCCTCACGTCCTCGACCGGCCCGATATATTCCACACCGGCCCGCTCCCGCATGTCGGCGATCGAGGCGGGATCCCCGCTCCCCACGATGGTCATCGTGGCGTCGGGGATCGTCCGGCGGATTTCCGGAAGGATGGCGGAGACAAACCAGCGGACGGCATCCACGTTGGGGTAATGACCCAATGAGCCTACGTAGAGGATCCGGTGGTTGTCAACCGGGCGATAGGGCTCCAGGAAATGATCGAGGTCGGTGCCCATGGTCACGGTCGAGATGTCCAGATCGGGGAGAAACGATTTCAGAAGTTTCTCGTCATCGTCGCTCAGCGTGATAACTTTGGTAAAAGCGGGCAGGAAATCCAGCTCGAACTCCAGCATCCTCAGCCATTCATAGAGCTCCAGCGGTTTTTTCCACCCCCGCCGGGCCGGGTTATAGCTCTGGCCGAACTTCAGGATGCCGGCGTCCAGTTCGACAAAGATTGTGGGGATATCGTCAACCAGTCGTTGGCAGTAAGCCATCAGGGTCAGATCGATCTGGACCAGGTCGATCGGCCGCGTCCTGACGATTTCGCCGATCAGGTTGACCATCTCGGGGGTGATCCAGCTCTGGCAGAATTCGGGGCAGAAGATTCTCTGGGAAAGGTTCAGGGGTCGGGGAATGAAACGGACCACGTCGACGTAACGGCAGAATCCACGGATCTCGTCCAGCTGATGAAGCTCATTTTCATGATAGTAGAAGGAAACGAAATGTATGTCATAACGGCCGCCCAGGTTCTTGAGTATCTGGTAGAGACGGATCTTCCCCCCGTCGTTGGGGGGATAGGGAATGACATTGGTGATTATAAGTACCTGGAGCTTTTCTCCGGGGTCTCTTTCCCGGAATCCCCTTTTGACCCAGTTCCGGTAGGGGAGAAGAGACCGACTGAAAACGACTTCGTCCGTCACCCGCCCGCTCCCGATTTCGCGTTTTCGCTCCCTGCCGGCGGCACCGATCTCCGCCAGGGCCTTCCAGAAAGCCCGGTAAAAGGCCAGGTTCCCGGTCAGCAGCGCCGAGAGCAGGAGCCGGGGTAGGTTGGCGAGGTGGCTCTTCCAGAGCCGGGGGGAATGGATATTTTTCCAGATGAAAAGCAACTCGTTCTTCTGCTCGATCACCCGTTTGTATTCGGGGGCGAAGAAACGGGAGATGGTGCCGTAGTGGAGGTGCCGGACGCGGCTCTTCGGTTCGTAGAGGACCTTCCAGCCTCTTTTCCATGCCCGGTAAGAGACATCGATGTCCTCCCAGCAGAAAGGATAATAAATCTCGTCGAACCCTCCCAGCCGGTCCCATTTCTCTTTATCGAAGGCCATCGCCCCGCCCACTGCGTAGAGATTGGAGGCCGGATAGTCAATATAACGCGGATTGCCCGTCTCTTTTTCGTTCCAGATCCGGATGTAACCGTTCTCCATGTGTCCCATGCTCAGGCCCAGGTCGAGGCCGTCCCCCTTCCAGGTGTCGAGCCGGGGCTGGACCGCGAAGAGATCGGGATCGCGCAGGTGCTCGACCAGCGGCCCGATGAAATCGGGAGCGACGATGATGTCGCTGTTGAGCAGGATCACGACCCGGTTCTTCGCTTCCGCGATCCCCCGGTTCGAAGCCCGGGCGAAACCCCGGTTCTCGGGGAAGGCGATGACTTGAACCGAGGTGTGGGCCTTTTTTACCCATTCCGCCGAACCATCGGAGGAGGCGTCGTCGACCACGACGATCTCCCCCCCGCCCGGATAGGCGTCCAGTGCCCGCTCCAGGGAAGGGATACAGAGTTTGAGGAGTTCTCTGCCGTTGAAATTAGGGACGACCAGGCTTACCGGGGGCGATTGGGCTCCCGTTACCGGCGCCGGAATCGATTCCCCGGAGATTTCCCCTCTCCGGATGCCGGAACGGGCGAGAAGAACCCGGAGGATTAAAAACGCCGGGACGGCGGCCAGAAAGAGTATCAGCCGTCCGGCGATTCCGAGCAGCAGCGGCAGTAGGCGGATCGGCCGGGGAGAGGACGTGCCGGGGGCAAAGGGATGGCTCGCCAGCCGCTGTCCGGCGCCGCTGAGGGCGGCGGTCAGGGGGCCGATCAGGTCCGCCATCACCCCGATGTAGACGGCGCTTGCCGGTCGTTTCTTTCTGATGGACCGGATCAGTAAAAGCCTGGTCTTCCAATCCCCTCCCTCGCCGATGACGTCAGCACCTTCCAGCCCCGCGTCACGCAGATAATTGGCGGTAAGACCGCTACCGAGGACGTCATATTCGATCGCCGGATGGTTTTTTATAACTTTCCGGACCACGTCGGCGGGCAGCGGAGGAGAACCGAAAACGATCAGTGTTTTCTCTGTTGATGAGTGAGTCTTCATTTTGGATTAGCCACTAGAGTAGGACAAGAGGGGCTCAATGAACGGCATTGATGGATAGCCATCGAGTTATAGCCAAGTCAGTAGAATAAGACGACATTGAAGTTATCGATCGCCAGAAGGCTTTGATAATGACTTCATTCGGCTTAAAAAAATCCTGAGGGGTTCTAAACTCCAGGCCTTATCGGGGCCGATAAAAATAGCATAATTGGGGCTGGGGAAGTACGGAATAAATATATCACGCATTTTTGATCTGGTTTCTTCAGACCAGATTATAGCCATTTTTATGTCATGATCCTCAAGATAGCTTTTGAGTGAATCTCCGGATAATTTCCGGAAAAAAGAGGAGTCAAGATTTGTGGAATCGGTGTATTCCAGCCCGTTCTTGATGATAATTTTCTGAAAACGATCGCAGATTAATTGGTCGGGAGCGAATAAGGTCAGACGAATCGAATCCCATCTTCCCCATCTCCCATTCTCACCATCCTTCATTACTCTCTCTTCATAGACGATTTTCTCGTTTCCAGCAATGACTCCTCGCTTAACCGACCATTCCAGGATATGCCCGATCCGGCTTATTTCCTCGCTCATGCTGTTGTTAAGAGAACGGGATGTAACCATCAGATTATACGCCGCGATACCCCCAAAAAACAGGGTCCAGAAGATCGCTGGGACCGCCTTCTTTTTTAATAACCTGGTTATCAATCCAGCCAGTTCCCATGCCCCGGTGGCGGCAAGAGGAAGAAGAAGAAGAAGAATGATATAGGCGACCCTCTCCGGAGCATAGGGAACACCGCCATAAATTGCTGAGGCGCTGAGGATGATCAGACCACCGGCGATAAACCCGGCATAACGGAGCAATAAACGACCGGTACGTGGCCAGGCAAGAAAGGCTAGCGGGGTTAGGAGTATCATCAATGGGGAACTTTGAGCAGCTATTCGGGGATATATAAGAGCCTTATAATGCCATGACTCACGGCCGAATAATTGCTGGATGCCGTCGATGGCCTCTTGACGATAAAACGTCAGGAATAGAAGGTGGCCATACCTCAATCGTTGATCCAGCAACCAGAGCCCGATAAAGAGCAGGGGAAGGGCGAGAATCAGACACCCCTTGAGCCATTCCGTCTTGGATTTCCTGAACATTATATGGAGGCAAACCGCTAATTCAAAAGCCGCGACGAAAAACCAGCCCTCGTATCGAACCATACTGGCGGCCAGGAAAAACACGGCGGCCGGCCAGAAAGCTAATACACCTCGGGACGAGGATTTGGTCCTCAGCCAACAATACACTCCGGCCAGAACAAAAAAATGAAGTATCGGCAAATCCAGGCCGGAAATGTTAAGTCCTCGAAAAAAAGGGATGGAGATATACCAGATCATCCCGCCGGCCGCGGCTACTTTCAGATTTCCGGAGATGAGCTTGGTCAGCAGGTATATTATAATAGCGGTACCCGAGGAAAACAGGCTATTGCTGATGAATGAAACCAGGCGCGGATTACGAATTATTCCGAGCAGAGCGGCGTTAAACCAGAATTGGAAAGGAAGCCAAAGCCAGTGTGGGACAAAGCCCCGGGGCTTAATATTGTATATTTGACTCCCAGGGGGGAAATGATCTCCTCGATAAATGGAATATGCGATTAAAGAACGTACCTCATCATCGCCATGATAGGAATAATAGCCGTGAAAGCGGTAATGAAATAACCAGAAGGAAAACAATAAACTGGCGATCAGGATCGCTGCCAGGGTTATAATTTCAAAACGGTTTTTCATCTCTGCCAGGGTAAGAGTTCTTAGCTCTGTTTAGGAGGGCGTGCCATGAACTTCGGCATCGACCGCCCGGTCGGGGATTGAGCGCTGAAGCGATGCCGCTATTGAATCGTCGAAAAATATGATTAAATGTTATATCAGGCTCCCGGGGATGGTCAAGATAAACGCCCCTTAATCTGATTTATGCATAAATCAGGTTAGTTTTGAAAAATGCCGGGGTTGTCATGGATAGTAAGTGGTATGAAGTAATAATCATATTATGCTTCCGGGCAATTACTTGTTGGCCAATATCTATCATTTATTACATTACCGCGAGCAGAAACACATTATTGGCCTATCGGTTAAGAAAAAACAGTCTGCTGTAGCCGAATAACAGGGGTTACTATATGTAAGATGGTTAACGAGAGCTGACCAATCAATCTTGGCATCAGTTTTGAAAATGTGGTACAATAATAATAAGCAAAGGTTGGATAAGGAATATTTAATGAAATCGGATGGGAAAATAACAGCTATTTTGCTCCTGCTAATTTTCGGGCTCTTTGTCCCCGGCGGTGTTGCCGCTGTAGACTATGGTCTGCCCCGGACCGGCCAGTTTGATATTTATCATTCTCCCAACGGATTTGACCTGGGTGATGATGGAACGATCAGGGCCGGCTATCCTTTAAACGGGAGGAGAAGCCTGTCTTTTCACGATAACGGGAACGGGACCCTGACCGACGGGGACACCGGCTTGATGTGGCAGAAACAGGATAGTTACAGCCAGACCTTCGGGGGCTGGGGTGGGAAGTTGACTTGGACCAACGCTTTTGCTTACGTGGCCGCGATGAATCAGGCGAAATACGGCGGTTACAGCGATTGGAGGATGCCCAACATCAAGGAATTAGCATCTCTCACCAATGCCGGGATCTGGGCACCGGCCAGTTATAATATATTGTCCTTGCAGGGCGCGGAATATTGGTCCGGCACTTCTCTTGATATTCAAAACGATCAAAAAATATATGTGGTAATTTTTCTGGAAGGCCATGTGCAGTTTGTCTCCCTGGCAAGCCAGTTCAGCTATTATGTCAAGGCGGTGAGGTCGTATCTCCCCACGTCCGGAACCGTTGGCTTTCCCAGGACCGGTCAGACACAGAGCTTCTATCCGGGTGACGATGGAGCCACCCGGAGCGGTTTTCCGCGTACCGGGTCAAGCTTTGTTGATTACGGAAACGGGACGGTGGGCCAGGCGGCGACCGGTCTGGTCTGGCAGCAGAAAGATAGTGCTTCCCAATCATTCGGTGGTTACTCCGGCTCCCTGACCTGGGAAGAAGGATTTGCTTACATTGCCGCCATGAACGCCCAGGCATATGCCGGTTATACCGACTGGCGGATGCCTAATTATATGGAGCTGGTCTCGTTGCTTGATTTCGGCTATTTCTGGCCGATTATCGATCCCATCTTTAAGGATTATACTCAGAAAGCGTCTTACTGGAGCAGCACCACCCGCTGGGGAGTAATCCCCGCTACTTCGGCCTGGACTGTCGCCTGGTCATCGGGCTGGCGGCTCCCCACGGATAAGAGTTCTTCCAACTATATCCGGGCGGTTCGAGGCGGACCCGTTTACGTTCCCACCCCCTCTCCTCCCCATCCCTCTCCAACCCCCTATCCCCGCTATGGCGTTCCCAAGACCGGCCAGACCGCAGTTTTCTACTCGGGGAGCGATTACAACCTGGGTGACGACGGTTCCACCCAGGTCGGTTACCCTCTGACCGGGACCAGATTTCAGGACAACGGAAACGGGACGGTGACTGACCATGCGACCGGGCTTATGTGGCAGCAGGGAGACAGTGGGTATAAGATGACCTGGAACAATGCTTTTGCTTACGTGGCATCGCTGAATAGTCAAAATTTCAAAGGCTATGGAGACTGGCGGCTGCCCAACGTCAAGGAGATTTTTTCCTTAACGGATCTAGGTCGGTCCTACCCGGCAATTTCATCGCTCTTTACCGGGATTAAAACTGATGTCGGCTATTGGGGATCCACCACTTATGCCGACCTGATCAATGGGAGAAGTTGTTACCAGGTGAATTTCGATGAGGGTCTTACCGCTTGGATCAATATGGAGAACTCCTCCGAAGACTCCGGCTACGTCCGGGCGGTAAGGTCCCTGAACCCCGAGTCCGGGACCTGGGGCTTCCCCCGGACCGGACAGACCAATATCATTCATTATCCTTCAGGAAATGATCCGGGTGACGACGGCGCGATTCAAGCCGGATATCCCGCCGGCCAGGGGGAAAGGTTTACCGATAATGACGACGGCACGGTGACTGACCGCGCATCCGGCTTGATCTGGCAGAAAACCGACAGCGCGTATCTCCCCGTGGGTGAATACAGCGGAAGACTAACCTGGGAAGAGGCATTCCTTTATGTGCGGGAAATGAATAAACGCCATGTCGGCGGATATTCCCAATGGCGCTTGCCGAATTATCAGGAACTCGTCAGTTTGTTTGATTACAGCCATTTTTGGCCGGCAGTGGATCCGATCTTTCAAGGATTCACTGTCGCCGAGGACCACTGGACCAGCACCACACGGCATAAGGTAGTTAATGATCATTGGGTTTTTAATTTCACCACCGGCGGCGCCCTTTTTCGTCTTGAGTCCGAGGAACTTTTCGTCAAGGCGGTGATCGGCGGCCCCGGGCAGTACATCGGCCCTCAAACCACGACCCCGACACCGGGCATGGGCCCGACGCCGGCCTGGGGACCAACCCCGCCTCCCGGCCCACCCCCACCACCCTACACGCACCTCTATTACGGCTTGCCCCGGACCGGCCAGACGTCCCACTATCATGAGGCAGGGAGCTATGATCAAGGGGATGATGGTGTGACCCAGATCGGTTATCCGGCATCCGGTACCCGCTGGGAGGACACCGGAAATGGTACCGTCATCGACTGGGCCACCGGATTGATGTGGCAGAAAAATTGCAGCCATGGAGAAACCTTCGGCGACCTTCATGGCTCCATGACCTGGGAAGAAGCCTTTCAGTATATCGCCCGGATGAACTATGCCGCCTATGGCGGATATTCCGATTGGCGTCTTCCCAATTGTCTTGAGTTACTTTCCACCCGCGATCTGGGGAAAAGTTTCTCCTTTCCCGTCGTTTTCGTTGACACCGTTTACGATCCTTATTGGTCCTCCAGTTGTACCGGGGGGAGCGGCCCCACGGAAATATTCCGCCTCAATTATTCTTATGGTCAGCTTCTGTCCGCTGGAATTACCCCCGACGTCTTGGGTGTCGTTCGGGCGTGCCGCAGTTTTTATAACGGAATCAGCTTGATTGGATTTCCTCGGACCGGGCAGACGGAGGTCGTCCACCCCTCCGGATGGTATGATCTCGGCGACGACGGCGCCAATCAGGCCGGTTTCCCCCGAGATGGGAGCAGCCGATTTATTGATAACGGTAATGGCACGGTTTCCGATACCGTCACCGGGCTGGTCTGGCAGCAGAGTGACAGCGGAAATAAGAAGGACTGGGAAGGCGCTTTTCAGTATATCCAGGGACTTAATCAGCAGCCCTTCGCGGGTTATTCCGATTGGCGGCTGCCTAATCAAATGGAATTATACAGTATTGTGGACCTGGGTAATTATAACCCCGCTATTAATTCTGTTTTTTCCGGTACCCATAACGATTTGTATTGGTCTTCGACTTCGATGTACCAGGATGCCGAAACCAAGGCCTGGACGGTTTCTTTACTCGGTGGTGGCGGGGATTTATTTCCAAAAACGTATAGTTATTATGTCCGGGCGGTAAGGGGAAATCCGGTAATTCCTGGTCCCCGACCGTCACCCACGCCTGATTCCGGTTCACTGATCCTCGGTTCCGGCGATTACAATGGTGATGGCTCTGCGGATATCGCCATCTTCCGGCCATCCGCCGGTCTCTGGGCGGTGAGAGGCATCACCCGGGCGTATTTCGGTTCAGGTTCCGACCTGCCGGTTTCGGGGGATTATGACGGAAACGGTACAACCGACATCGGACTCTTCCGGCCGGGTTCCGGCCTCTGGGCGGTGAAAGGGGTAACCAGGGTTTATTTCGGCTCCTCCTCCGACACCCCGGTTCCCGGGGATTACAACGGCGACGGCCGCTGCGATCTGGGGATCTGGCGGCGTAACAGCGGCCTCTGGGCGATCCGTGGGATCAGCCGGGTGTATTTCGGAGGATCGGGCGATCAGCCCGTCCCCGGCCGGTATGGAACGGCGCCCGGAAAAAACATGGCCGTTTTCCGGCCGACGTCAGGACTCTGGGCCATCCGGGGGGTGAGCCGCGTATACTTCGGCAACGGTTACGACCTGATCGTCCCCGGCGACTATAACGGGGACACGGTCTGGGAAACGGGGATATTCCGTCCCTCCTCCGGACTCTGGGCGATCAGGGGCGTGACCAGGAGTTACTTCGGCAGCGCGTCCGACCGGCCGGTGCCGGGCAATTATAACGGCTCCCCCGGAGACGAGCTCGGTATCTTCCGGGAAAACGCGGGTCTCTGGGCGGTCAGGGGGACCACCCGGGTCTATTTCGGTTCCGTCGGCGATATCCCCATCACCCGGTAACGGATGGAAAGAATCATTTAACTTTATGTGTTTTTCCTGAATCTCCCCACGGTCTTCCGGTAGATACGATAAGCCCGGGTGGATTTGATGCCTTCCAGTTCGGCCCGGAGTGTTTCCAGCCGGACCGTTGTCCGATCCAGCTTCTCCGAGAGTTCATCCCGTTTCTTTCTCAACGCCCCGAGCTCATCGGCCAATCGCGAGACTTCCTCCGTGTGGACGAAATCCAGGATTCGATTCATCTCTTTCAGCACGGTCCCCAGATCCGGCATCGGTGATGTATCCGGGGAAACAGATACCTTCCGCAGAGCTTCCTGATCGAGAGCTCCTTTTTTACTGATGACGACAAAGTGGCGGTATGAGGGTTCCCGGTTATCGTGCGCGTAAAACCGGTTGAAATAAAACCGGTTGACGGCAAAAATAAATTCCCAGGGTTCCTTCAACTGGGCCAGATAGAAGTTCAAGCAGATCATTAAAAGCCAGTGGTAGAGATAGCCGTTGGGAAGTACCACCGTCTGAAATCCGCGCGTTGCCGCCCATCCGGTGACCTCGTCCAATGCCGGGAGCCCTTCCTTTCGGTGCTCGGCCAGAAAGCCATGCTCCGCGCCGGTCATTTTTACGCAAAACTCGAGGGCCAGTTTTTCAGCTTCCCTGATTTCCGGGCCTGAGAAAGGGGCCCCGATCACCAGGATATCCCCGCTGGCCCGGGAGAGTTCATCGAGAAAAGAGACGCGGTCCGGCCCGGCGATGTGTTCCAGTATGTCGAGGGAGACGGAGACGTCGAGAGCGGCGTCGGAAAAGGGCAGGGAAAGAACGTTCCCCCGGACAAACCCGCGTTCGGGAAAAGAACACCGGTCGAGGTTGAAGATGCGGTCTTCCGGGAGAAACGAAGCGAGATACCCCTGGTGGCTGCCGGCGTCCAGAATGGTTAAATGCTTTTTCCGCCGGGTCGTCTCAACCACGTCCGCGCAGAAACGATATCGCTGGAGCTGGTCAAAGGTCATTTTGTCATTTTCTGTTCCCATGGGCCTCAGCAAGTTCTCGGTGAAACTGTGCTCTCCTTTTTCCGGCAGGCTGCCACCACCCCGTTGGCTTTAATAACTCCGTTTTCAAGCAAACTCTTTTCCAGATACAGGCAAAAATCGAGAATGCGTCGGTCCTCCTCCCGCGCGGCATCGAAGTTGCCGATAATGTTCATGAAGAGGGGCATCAGGATGGCTCCCCCGTATTCCCGCTTCTCCAGCACCTCGAAATAGCGGCCGGCGACATCCAGGATATCCGCGGAGCGGACGGCTTCAGTGGGATCGATCTTGATCATCTTGTTAACCGGGACGCGTTCTTCTCTTTCTTTGATCCGGCCGGAGAGATCCTTCCGGTACCGAGGCGGCATGATTTTAAGAACGCTGTTCACTATCCGCAAGACTTCGTCGGGCCATTGCATCCGGTTCGGTCCCACGTATTCATCGAAGAAAAAAACGCCCCCCGGCTTCAGAGAACGATTGATTTCCTGCAGGACGTAATCCAGATTACTGACATGATGAAGCGCGGCCACTGAGATCGCGAAGTCATAATGTTCCGGTATCAGACTGATCTTATTAATATCGGCTTGCCAGTAGTTTATATTATTCAGGCCGCCCTTGCGGGCCAGATCCGCGGCCCAGTCCAGACAGGCCCGGGAATAATCAAAGGCGTCAACCTCCGCGGCAAACCCCATCTCGGCAATTCTTCTCTCCCAGAATCCGGTCCCGCAGGAAATACTGAGGGCGCGGGATGCCTTTTCCTTAACGAACGTCCGGAAGAACCAGTCCACCGGGGTATCCTGGCGGCGGCCGCTGATGGGCTCCATAACCGCCCGCTCCCAGAGGTAGAGGTTCTCAAAGAAAATGACACCGGGGGGCATCGTCACGTCCCGGGGTTTGCCTCCTTTCCGACGGATCGATTTTACGGCCGCGTCCCAGAAATTGGCGTCTCGCCGGCAGAGGGAGCGGAGAATGTTGCCACCTCTTTTCTTTATCCCTGACAGAGTAAACATCAGCAGTCTGGCGGCCGGGAATGAAGTCTCGACCCTTTCCGTTTCGATAACTCGGTCCGCGGATTTTTACCTTACTCGCCGGCTCTCTGTTTTTGCCGGGAGCATTGTTTTCTCATTCCGAACAGGGCGCATGATATCATACGGCGGCGCGGAGAGAGATATAAAAATGATGATTTGTCCCTCGGGGAATGCTATTCTTGCCTCATTGCAATCATCGACTTCTCGGGACTGTTGATAACGCTGAATACGCGGTATTCCAATGCTTTTACGCGATTTGACAGAGCTAATCCGGCATAAATATCTGCTCTACGCCCTGGTGAAACGGGACGTTCTGGGGAAGTACCGGGGGTCCGTCTTCGGGGTGGTCTGGTCGGTTATCGAGCCGATCGCCCTCCTGGTTATCTATACCGCCGTCTTCGGCGGCCTGCTCGGCCTCCGCCTGGAGAACGATCCCCGCCTCTCGGCTTACGCTCTCGAAGTCTTCTGCGGGATCGTGGTCTGGCTGGCGATCAGCGAGGGCCTCAACCGCTGCACGACGGTGGTCATCGAAAATGTCAGCATGGTGAAGAAAGTCATCTTCCCCGCCGAGGTCCTTCCCCTGAAGGCCGTCTGCTCGGCTCTCGTCCACCAGTGCATCGGGCTGGTCGTTCTCCTGGCCGGGATACTGGTACTGGGATCGGGTCCCTTCTGGACCTGGCTCCTGATTCCGCTTCTGATCATCCCCCAGCTTCTCCTCACCGCCGGGATCGGCTGGGTACTGGCCGGGATCGCCGTCTTCATCCGCGATATCAGGCAGGCCGTCTCGCTGGGGACGCTCTGCTGGATGTTCCTGACCCCGATCTTTTATCCGGAGTACTTCCTGAGGCAGGCCTTCGGGGGCAAACTGTCTTTCTGGCTGACGGTGAACCCGGCCGCCGCCCTGATCCACAACTACCGGGAGATCCTCCTCCGGGGACGTCTGCCCGACTGGACCATGTACTTTTACGTTCTGATTCTGGGAGCGGTACTCTTCCTGTTTGGCCTCTGGTGGTACAACAAGACGAAGAAGGCATTTGTTGACGTGATTTAATACAAAAACCGGAGTGATGGAGTGCTGGAGTAGTGGAGTGTTGGAAACCGGGCGGCCGCCGCGGCTGCCACCCATTACTCCATCACTCCAATACTCCATTATTCCTTGTTGAATGAATTCAAATTGCGGTCATGAGTGAAAATGCCATAACACTGAAGAACGTCTCCAAGAAATACCCGATCTACGAGAGTCCCCTCCAGCGCTTGCAGGAAGCTCTCCGGCGGGATCGGCGGCGGTATCACCGCGAGTTCTGGGCCCTGCGGGATATCAGCCTGGAGGTCCCCTCCGGGGTCACGCTGGGTATCCTGGGTCAGAACGGCTCCGGCAAGACAACCATCCTCCAGCTGATGGCCGGGATCATGGAACCGACCGGGGGGACCGTCTCCGTCCGGGGACGGGTCTCGACCATCCTGGAGTTGGGCGCCGGTTTCAACCCCGATTTCACCGGCCGCGAGAACGCCTTTCTGAGCGGGATCATCCTGGGGCTCAAACCCGGCGAGATTAAAGCCTCGATGGACGAGATCGCGGCCTTCGCCGAGATCGGCGAGTTCATCGATCAGCCGGTCAAGACCTACTCCAGCGGGATGTACGTCAGGCTGGCCTTCGCGGTCGCCGTCACCCTGGACCCCGATATCCTGCTGATCGACGAGGTCCTGGCCGTGGGCGACGCCTACTTCCAGCATAAGTGCATGCGGAAGATCCGCGACTTTCAGGAGCAGGGGAAGACCCTGGTCTATGTCACCCACGACATCGAGAGCGTGCGCAACATCTGCCACCAGGCCATGATCCTGGATTATTCCCGGCTCCTGGCCCGGGGCGATCCGGGGGAGATAGCGGACCAGTACCTGGCCCTGATCCAGGGGCGCGATGACGAGCGTTCCTCCGGGGAGGCGGCCGCGGCCCGGCACCGGCCGTCTGACTACAGCCGCTACGGTACCGGGGAGGCGGAGATTTCCTCGATCGAGCTGCTGGACGGAAAGGGAGAGCCGAAGACCTGCTTCCGGAACGGGGAAGAATTTTCCATCCGGTTCCACGTCACTTTCCACACGGATGTGGAGAAGTTCGCGTTTGGCAACATTTTCCGGAACAAATTCGGGCTGAATGTGTTTGGAACCAATACCGACTGGGAAGGAATGCCGCCGGAAAACTTCCGGAAGGGAGACCGCTGCACGGTGGTTTTCCGCCACCGCGCCGACTTGGCCGCCGGAACCTACTCGATCAACCCCGCCGCCTCATCCATTACCGGGCCCGGCACCTATCGCACTCTGAACTGGATCAACAACGCGGCCATCATCCGGATCGAGAATCCCCGCCGGATGGAGGGATACGTCGGGCTGCCGACCCGGATCGAAGTCGCGAGAGAGGAGGATATGGTTATCGGTGATCAGTAATCGGTAATCTGTAGGGTGAATTTCCGTGTTCGCCCGGATGGAAAAAGCATGAACGTTCCCGATCAGTCGAATTCGTCGGATCCGACCGATCCGTCGGATAGGAATCAAAAAAAAGGACCGCGATTAGGGGAATAGCCGGTTTAATCAGGTGCTTAAAAAATGAGGCCCGGGTAGAGGGATCTTTTGCGCCTCCCGAAAAGAGACCGTTCGGTCTCCTCGGGACTTCGTTTTTGCGGCTATTCAAAGGGGCCGGGGCAGAGGAACATTTTGCGGTTTTTGCGCCTCCCGAAAAGAGACCGTTCGGTCTCCTCGGGACTTCGTTTTTGCGGCTATTCAAAGGGGCCGGGGCAGGGGAACATTTTGCGGTTTTTGCGCCTTTTTGCGGCTATTCAAAGGGGCCGGGGTAATGGGGTCTTTTTGGCTGGTTACGGGGAGACGGGTGGGACAGGTTCTTCTATCTTCTCTCCGGAGGGCTCATGGTCAGCGGATGGGCCGGGCGTTCCCGCTGTCTCGGTCGGCTTCGGCGTATCCTGCGTTTCCCGGAAATCAAAGGTCACCGGCGGTTCCGGCTGCGTTTCGGATGCGCTTGCCTCTTCGGCACTTCGTTTCCGACAGCAGAATAAATTTTTCAGCCAGTGCCAGAAACGCTGGAAGATGTTTCCCCGCAGCCTCCGGAGGATCTCCTGCCGACGTTCTTCTATCGATGCCACTTCCTCCGGGGTAAAATCCTTGCGGAAGAGGTTTTCATCCACTTCGGCATCCAGCATTTTTAGCGGGTCGGCCCCGAAGGGGAGAACCGTCGCCTCGATCTCCTCCCAACCGATTGCCCGGCAGGCCTGAAGACGCCGGAAGCCGGCGATCAGCCGGTTCTCTTCATCCACCAGGATCGGGTTGAGAAGTCCCACCTTCCGGATCGATGCCTCCAGGGAGGTGATATCCCCCGGGTCCCGGCGGATCCTTTCCTCTTCATTGATTATGACGTTCTCGATCGGTATCTTCATTATAAATTGGCTCGCTGCGCTCGCAAATTTATAGTGGCCCCCGATTAAATCGGGGTCTGTTGCTTAAACAAACATAAATCTATTAAGGCAATCGCGCAAAAAGGCTTTTATACATCAGCCGATATTTAGTATCCTGGATATAATTCTTCTGTAGGCTCAGTGTATTTCACTCTTATTTTTCCGAAGGAAAATAAGATTATCATAAATGAGCGGACGCGGGGAACTAATTTATCTATTGTTCTAACAAGCGGAATATACTATATTAAAATGAATATCGAAATTCAACATTTTTACCCAAGGAGGGTATCCATGAAAAGAAATTGGTTTCAAACGGCCGGGATTATCGTCACGGTCCTGATTACCACTCTCGCTTTCGCCGGCGGGACGGAAGCCGGAGTTCCCGGCAAGATGATCGGCTACGCCCGGGTGGGCAACCCCGACGCTTTTATGGGGGGCGTGGAAAAGTTCGCGCAGGCCCTGGACCTGCCGCCGATGGCAACCATGGTCATGAAGATGGGGTTGGGCGGCCTGATCGAAAACCCCAACCTGGTCGGTGTGGACATGGCCGCTCCCCTCATCCTGGTCAGTTTCAGCCCGGAAGGAGCTGACGCCTGGGCGGTCTCTTTCACCCTCAGCAACCCCGATGCTTACCAGGGGGTTCTCAACAAAAGCCTGAAGCTGAAGTCGGAGGACGAGAAGACCGGTGTAAAAATATACGCCAAGGAGAGCAAGGAATTCGACATGGATGCCTACCAGGCGGCATCCCCGGAAGAGCAGGCGAATACTGATAATTTCTACCGGACCGAGGAAAAGACCGTGGCGGTGGCGATCAAGGACAAGACCGCCTGGCTCGCGCTCGATCCGGAGATCTTAAAGGAAGTGCAGTCGCTCGGTCCCGCCGACTTCGCGCCGCCGGTTAATGGCGCCCTGACCATCGGTCTCCAGGTTGCTCCCTTCATCGAGCTGGCGGAGGCGGGGATCAAGGAAAAGCTGGACGCGCTCCAGACGGAGACGAAGGGAGCTCCTTCTCCCTTCAGTCCGGAGACGACCCGGGAGATGGTCCGCTCCTATGTCGATTTCTATCTCTATTACGCCCGGCAGGTGGAGACCGTCGTCTTCGGACTCACCATTGACGATACCGGTGTCGCCTGCGAGAAACTGATTGAAGCCAAATCGGGCAGCGCCTTTGCCAAGTTTCTCACGGCTCAGAAGAAAGGGAAACTATCCCTGGCCCGGTATCTCCAGTCTTCCCCCTGGATGGTCGTCGCCGGACGGATTGAAAAACCGGAGATGGTGCTGGAAGTATACCGCCGCCTTTTCGACGTATTTGACGGGACGATCAAGGAAATGGGCGCCGCCCAGGGAGAAAAGGAGGTCGGTGACCGGCTGGCCAAGTTCAAAGACACGTACCTGGGTTTGATGGAGACCTACCTGACCAAGTGTGCCGGCGACGAGATGGCGTTCTCGATCTCTTCGTCACCCGATGCCTTTATATCGGCGGTATCCATCCAGAAGATCCGGGACGCGAAAGCTTACCGGGAATACATCACGAAAAGTTTCCTGGAGAACCGGGATATCCTGACGTCATTTTATGAAAGCCTGGGCATCACCATGGATGTTTCGGGGATCGAGCAGCCGGTTCTCTACAAGGGAGCGGATATTTACACGGCACGGATGACGATCGACTTCAAAAAACTCCTGAAGAAAGAATCGTTTACCGCCGACGAAAAACGGGTTTTCTCCCTCATGGAAGTGCCTCTCGTTATGCAGATGGCGGCCACCAGCGATCTGGCGGTGACCGAGATGACCTGGGGTGGAACACCCGATATCAAGAGCCGGCTCGACCTGATAGCGTCCGGAAAGAGTTCGTTCGATACAAACGAGCTGGGGGCTTCTTGGCAGGATGCCAACGGGGTCGTGTATTTCTCCGTCGGCCGTTATCTGAAGGATTTGCTGGGCATGATGATCGAGAAGGCCGCCCCGGAGGGGAGCCTCACGCCTCAGGCCGATGTGTTCGAGGCCCTGGGAAAGCTCGACCTTCCCCTGATCGTCTACCTGACCGCGGACGGGACGACATTGAAGGCTTCTACCGCTATCTCCATGGATGAAATCCTGGCGGTCAAGGCGGTCGTCGAAAGACTGAAGAGCAAGACACCCGCCGCGCCGGCCCCGGCGCCCGCCGCCGAGTAATACGACGGTCAAAACTAGCGACGGAGTTCCCGGGGCGGCCCGCTCCCATCCGTCGGAATGTACTTATAAAACAGCGAGCCCCGATAAGTCGGGGCTCGCTGTTTTATAATAGCGGAGGAGGGCCCCGAAAAATGGCCCCTTCGGTGCCATCTCGGGGTAAAACTCGAACTTTACCCCGCCTTCGGCGGGGCCCCGACACGCGGATTTTTACCCCGCGGTAAAATGGGGGACAATTTTACTTTGCGGGGCCGCGGGCGAGTGGTGAAGAAATAGCGGAGGAGGGCCCCGAAAAATGGCCCCTTCGGTGCCATCTCGGGGTAAAACTCGAACTTTACCCCGCCTTCGGCGGGGCCCCGACACGCGGATTTTTACCCCGCGGTAAAATGGGGGACAATTTTACTTTGCGGGGATGCCCCGAAAAATGGCGCCTCCAGCGCCATCTCGGGGCACCCCGCGATAAATGCCGGAGGCATTTATTTTGCGGGGTGATTTTTACCCCGCGGTAAAAGTTGGAACAACTTTTACTTTGCGGGGCCGCAGGTGAGTGGTGAAAAAATAGCGGAGGAGGGACTCGAACCCCCGACACGCGGATTATGATTCCGCTGCTCTAACCGGCTGAGCTACTCCGCCAAAATAATGCTTAAGCTGCTTATTGAGATACTTTTTCCCGGAACCGCCTTTCAAGAAAACTTCACGCCCGATGGCATCCCTTTTATCTAAGTATGCTTCGTAATAGATTAATTGCACTGGTCTGCGATTTCGGGTTGAAGTGCATTTGCCCCATTTATGCTCATTGACTCGTCTCTTTAAATCAGATGTCCTCCCGATGTATAATCCACCATCTTTACGGGAGTGGAGTATATAAACATAGAACATTTTGTTCGATTATGCCCCGAAAAATGGCGCCTTTGGCGCCATCTCGGGGCACCCCGCGATAAATGCCGGAGGCATTTATTTTGCGGGGTGATTTTTACCCCGCGGTAAAAGTTGGAACAACTTTTACTTTGCGGGGCCGCTGCTCTAACCGGCTGAGCTACTCCGCCGAGATCATTTAATATATTTCACTATGCGGGAAAACGGAAGCGATATATTATAAGAAGCGATAACCGACTTCAACGGGAAAACAATCAAGAAATGGCATTTTCGCGGGAGCGGAAACATAAAGGAAGCTGATCATGGAAATAACGCTGCAAAAGACCGCCGAGATGATCGGGGGTGAACTGATCGGTGACGGTACCGTCACCGTCGATAAAATTACCGGCCTGGAGACGGCGGATGCCGGCTCGCTGGTCTGGATAGAGAAAAAACGATATTTGAAAGAAGCCGAGAAAACAGCGGCCGCGGCCGTCATCTGCGGCCGGGAGATCGAATCATCGACCAAACCCCTGATCCGGGTTGATAATCCCCGGCTGGCCTTCGCCCGCCTGGCCCAGGTCTTCTATCCCCCCCGCCGGTTTGAAGCCGGCATCTCCACCGAGGCCACCGTCAGTCCGGAGGCTGAGATCGGCAGCGAGGTCTCGATCCAGCCCCGGGCGGTGATCGAGGCCGGGGTAAGGATCGGCGACCGGACCGTGATCGGCGCCGGCTGTTTTGTCGGACTCAACTCGGCGATCGGTTCCGATACCCGGCTTTTTCCCAACGTGACCGTCAACGAGAACAACGTGATCGGAAACCGCTGCATCATCCATGCCGGCGCGGTGATCGGCGGCGACGGCTTCGGGTATGTCTCCGACGCGGAGGGAAAGAACGTGAAGATCCCCCAGGTCGGCCGGGTCGTGATCGAGGATGATGTCGAGATCGGCTGCAACACTGCCATCGACCGGGGCACCTCCGGCGATACGATCATCCGAAAAGGGGTCAAGATCGACAACCTGGTCCAGGTCGCCCACAACGACGAGATCGGCGAGAACACGATCCTCTGCGCCCAGGTCGGGATCAGCGGCTCGGTGAAGGTCGGGAGGAACGTGATCATGGCCGGTCAGGTAGGGATCGCCGATCACGTAACCGTCGGCGACCGGGCCATCCTGCTCGGGCAGTCCGGACTTGCCGCCAAGAAAAAGGTTCCGCCCGGGCAGGTACTCCTCGGCTCCCCCGGGCGACCTCTTCAGGAGGCGAAGCTCCTCTTTGTCACCGAGTCCCGGCGCCTGAAGGAGATCATGAAAGAGAGGGAGGAGAGAGAGCTGCCGGAAGAAGAATGAAGCATCGGCATTCCTGTCTGTGTAAAGTAGCACAGACATTCTTGTCTGTGTAAAGTAGCACAGACATTCCTGTCTGTGTCGGGGATTGGGGAACAGTCTCAGCCGCCCGCGCCATTCCCGATTGCTCTTCCCCATCCATGATTGGCGGGGTATATTAATAAAAGAACCGATACGTATTGCATGAGATTGGATTAGGATTGCAGGCCACGTAATTAATCAACTCCGTCAATTCACAGGGAATTGATCGGCAACTCAGACTAATCGGGGAGAAAAAATGAAAAAAATTCAGCAATTTCTTCTTTCGCTTGTTTGTATTTTCTGTCTCATCATTTCGATACCGCTCTCCACTGCATATCCGGCTGACGAAACGCCCCCCTCGGAAGCGGTGACGGCGGCGGAATCGGGGCTGGTGCAATTTTTAAAGGAACTCCCCGACAGCGAGAGAGGAAACTTCGGCTTTTTACCGGAGGATCGCCTATCCGACGCTCGCGTCGGGACGCCCTTCCAGCTTTACACGATCACCCCGGAAAAACTCCTGAACGCTCCCGCGGACACCTCCGTCGATACGCTCATTTCTCCCACCGGGAGATGGTTCTTCCCGGTTATCCTGGAGGGGACGCCCCGGGCCATCCTGACGGTGGAGCGGATGGACGGGAACTGGGAGGCGGTGACGCTGGGGATGACACCCCTGGCCGGTGAGATGGAGAAAATCAAACGGCAGTGGCCGAAGTCGGAAGGCTACACCCCGAAACTGGTGGCTATCTACCAGGCCGCCTCTTATTTCTTTACGGTCCCGGAGAAGGACAACCGGAACTTCACCCCCCTTACCTTCGACGGAATGGGTTTCGGCGGTTATTACCAGAAAACCGGTCCCGAGTATTCCGCCACCGTGCCTTTCTCCGAGATAGCCGGTCCTCTGAAAAAGGCGGTGGAGGAGAACATCGGCGTCCATCAAGAGTAACACAGACATTCCTGTCTGTGTAAGGTAGCACAGACATTCCTGTCTGTGCCGGGGATCGGGGAAAAAGAATATTCTAACCATCCAGTCACACTGGAATTCTCCCGCAATCACTGTCAAGATTTTTCATCCGGGCGCACCTTCCCAAACCGCCCTGTTCGTTGTATACTTATCTATATGTGAAAATTCCTGATTTAATACCCGATGAACGGCAAAATAAAATCTGTGGTTCCAAGTATTTTTCTCCTGCTACTCCTTTCCCTGCCACTCAATGTCAGGGCCCAAAATATCCTCCCCTTCGCGCCCGATGACACACTGGAGGAGATCCGCTACAAGATCGACTATAACGGGTACGATTTCACTGTCAGCAATAACTGGGTCTTCGATCTGCCGGAAGGCGAGAAGGCGGCCCTCTTCACCCGCCGGGCGCCTCTTTCTCCCCGCCGCGGCGGGGCCGGGGAGGATATCGGACCTTTGGGCGAAATCCTGGGTACCGTCGATCTCCCGGCCAGCTTCGACTGGCGCAATTACAACGGACACAGCTATATCGGTCCCATCCGGAACCAGGGAAACTGCGGCTCCTGCTACGCCTTCGGCGCCGCCGCCGCCGCCGAAGGGACCTATAACTGGGCCAACGGGCTCTACGACGGGAACCGGGTCGATTTCTCGGAAGCCTTCATCGCCTTCTGTCTTTCCGACCATTATAGCCAGCACTTCGACGGATGTGACGGCGCCGATTACGACTACTACGAACTGGAAGCGCTCACCCAGTACGGCATCTGCGCCGAGTCGGTCTTTCCCTACCACGATTATCAGCAGTCCTGCCCGCTTTCCCCGTACCCCTCCCTGGCCCAGTTCCAGTCCTGGCACCGGATACCCTGCAATGACATCGAGGCGATCAAGACCGCGATCATGACCTACGGAGTAGTGGACGCGGCAGTGTACGTGGGGAACGCCTTTGACGCTTACAGCGGGGGCATCTACCAGGATTCCAACACGAACTGCACTGCCAACCCCTGCTACTATACCTACACCAACCACGCCATCTCGCTGGTCGGCTGGAATGACAACGGCGGGAACGGCTACTGGATCCTCCGGAACTCCTGGGGGACAAGCTGGGGGGAGGGCGGCTACATGCGGATCGGATACACCTCCGCCTTCGTCTCCTGCGAAGCCGCATACCTGGTCTACGGGGAGGCCCCACCGCCGACCCCGGCCCCCCCCCGGTTCCCGACGCCCCCTCCCGGCCCTACGCCGGGACCGTATATCCCGGGGGATTATAATGGCGACGGCACCGCCGACCTGGCCCTCTTCCGGCCGTCGAACGGTCTCTGGGCGGTCAAGGGGATTACCCGGGCCTATTTCGGCTCCGCGAACGATATCCCGGTTTCCGGAGACTACAACGGCGACCGCCGGGCCGATATTGCCGATCTTCCGCCCTTTCAGCGGACTCTGGTCGATCAGGGGGATTTCCCGGGCCTATCTCGGGAACAGGAGGACGATCCCGGCCTCGGGCCGCTATGCGGGCAGCGGGAAGTACGTCCCCGCTTACTTTAAGGACGGTCTCTGGAAAATAAAGAATATCAGCGCTATTTATTTCGGTCGGTCGGGGGATAATCCGATAGCCAGATAAACTTTTTATTAATAAGTCAATAAACCACGAAGTAAAATCATGAAGTTTCAATAAATTGGACACCATCCTGATTTTCATGAAACGGACAGTCTTCATAACAGTGATATGGCTGGCAGGGGCGCTCTTCGCGGGCTGCGTCGCCGCGGCGCGGAACTATCCCCTGATGCGTCCTGATGCCGCGACCAAGCGGGCCTGGATCGACTCTTACCAAACGGCACCCCGGGCCTTCATCGACCCCGCCATTCAGCCCCGGCGCGGCTCCCTCAGCCTCCTCAGCCACCTTCAGTATACCCCGTCCCAGCGCGACCAGGACCATTGCGGCAACTGCTGGGCCTGGGCCGGGACCGGGTGCCTCGCCATCGCCCTCGACGTCCAGGAAAGTATCAAGAATCGGCTCTCCGTCCAGTACATCAACAACTGCGGGACCGAGATCTCCTGCTGCCAGGGCGGATGGCTGTACAACGTGGTTCATTTCTACGCGGACGTGCGGAAGGCGATCCCCTGGTCGAATACCGGGGCGTTCTGGCAGGACGGCGGGGGATCGTGCAACTCGTCCTGCTCCGCCATCTCGACCTCACCCAATTACCCCATCTCCGCCATATCTTATTCGAGCATTCCGACTCAGGACGTCGGGCAGACCACAGCCATCAACAACATAAAGAACGTTCTCAACCAGGGGAAAGCGATCTGGTTCGGCTTCTTCATGTCCACCAACGCCGACTGGGTCAATTTCGAGAACTTCTGGTCCAATCAGCCGGAATCCGCGATCTGGGATTTCGACCCGACCTGCGGGAAGATGCCGGACTACGGCTCGGCCGGTCACGCCGTGCTCTGCGTCGGCTACAACGACGACGACCCGCAGAACCGCTACTGGATCATGCTCAATTCCTGGGGGACCACCAGCGGCCGCCCGAACGGCCTCTTCCGGATCGCGATGGACATGAATTATGACTGCTCCGAGGGCGGCTTATGGGGAGATTACAACCATTACTGGCAGACCCTCAACGTGACCTTCGGCGGGGGCGGAGCGCCGACTCCCGTCGCCAACCCGACCCCGGTCATTGGCCCGACGCCGCCCCCGGGCGGTAACGGGGACACGTTCGGATCTCCCCTCGTTATTTCCGCCAACTACAATACCGGCGGGAGCAATGCCGAGTTCAACGACGATTACCAGGTCTATAACGGCTGGCTCAACGGTGAGACGGGGCCCGATCTGGTTTACCGGTTCACGACCTCCGGAAACGGTGATCTTTCCATTCATCTGACCGGGCTCTCTGACGACCTCGATTTAATTCTCTGTGACGGTCCTTCCACCGCGTCGGTCTATGACTCCAGTTACGAATCGGGCACGTCAGAGGAAAATATAATAATCGCGCACGCCCCCGCCGGGACCTATTACCTGGTCATCGACGGCTGGAAGGCCGCGGTGAGTTCATTTTCACTGAGCATCTCTTCCGCTGCCGCCGCCCCGACGCCCATTCCGGGGCCGACACCGGAAGAGGGGCTTACCTCTTATCCGGGAGACTACAACGGAGACGGGTATGACGATATCGCCGTCTTCCGGGCCGCTAATGGTCTCTGGGCGATCCGGGGGGTGAGCCGGGCCTATTTCGGCGCTGTTGGCGATCTCCCGGTGCCGGGGGATTACAATGGGGACGGCCGCTACGAGGCGGCTGTCTTCCGCGACAGCTCCGCTCTCTGGGCGGTCCGGGGCGTCACCCGGACGTATTTCGGAAAACCGGGCGACCGCCCGGTGCCGAGCGATTATAACGGCGACGGCACTTTCGAACCCGCCATCTACCGCGACGGCCTCTGGGTCGCCCGCGGCGTCACCAGGTCCTACTTCGGCCACTCCGGCGATCTCCCGGCCATCAGGTAAGTGTGACACAGACATTCCTGTCTGTGCGCCCCCAGCCCAAGGTAACACAGACATTCCTGTCTGTGCAGCCCCAGCTCAAGGTGACACAGACATTCCTGTCTGTGCGCCCCCAGCCCAAGGTAACACAGACATTCCTGTCTGTGCAGGCCCATGCCGGTTCGAAATTCCCGGATCGGGATTTTTGATTCAGTAAAAAACTGCACTATTCCTGGAATAAAAACCGTAAAAAACCCGACTAATATAACATGAGGGAATTAATGTTTGAGTTGCTGTCAGGCCGATTATCCTTCAACCAATGCTTATCAGCCTGGCGCAAAGGTTCTCTGTAATCTAGGAATCGGGGGCAATTGTGCAGCCAGAAGTCTCTCGGCCGGTTACCGCAAACAGCAGCGTTACTATTACCCGGCGTAATTTACCACACTGGTCCAAGGAGAATGCTGTTTACTGGATCAACTTCCGACTGGCCGACTCGCTGCCGCGGGAAAAACTGTCCGCATGGAAAACCGAGCGCGATATCTGGATGCTCAATCATCCCGAACCCCGGACAAAAGCGGAATGGCGGGAATATGATGATCGCTTTGGGCAACGCCTGGAAAACTGGCTCGATGCTGGATACGGAGCGTGCGTACTGGCGCGACCTGATGTTCGGCGGATAGTGAGGAACTGTCTTCTGCGTTTTAACGGTGTCCGATTCCGCCTGCATGCCGGGGTTACCATGCCCAATCATGTTCATCTCGTTCTTGAACCCTTCGGAGGGCACCTCCTCTCCGATCTGCTCCAGGGCATCAAGGGCGCCAGTTCCCGCGGTGTCAACAGGGTTCTCGGACGCAACGGTACACTGTGGATGGACGAATCCTATGACCATATTGTGCGCAGTCAAGCTCAATATAACTACTTCATCCGATATACCGCCGAGAATCCGATCAAGGCACGTCTGTCGGCTGATAAGTTCTGGCTTTATCAGGGGAAGACTGGGGAAAAGGCCTCTGATACTTTTCTGAATACGTAAGGAGGGGCACTGGCTGCACAGACAGGAATGTCTGTGCTACTTTGGCTGCACAGACAGGAATGTCTGTGTTACCTTGGCTGCACAGACAGGAATGTCTGTGTTACCTTGGCTGCACAGACAGGAATGTCTGTGTTACTTTGGCTGCACAGACAGGAATGTCTGTGTTACCTTGGCTGCACAGACAGGAATGTCTGTGTTACCTTGGCGGCACAGACAGGAATGTCTGTGCTACTTTGGCGGCACAGACAGGAATGTCTGTGTTACCACGGAGGGGCAGCGGTGGTTCAGGACACAGTCCCGGCAACGAGGTTTACGGGCCAGGCAGATTAATCGTCCGTGAGAGATCAGGAGGTAGTTGACGTTGCCCCAGTGCTTCCGGGGGAGCAACCCCATCAAGTCCCGTTCGATCCGGTCAGGGTTAGTTTCTTCGGACAGGCCGAGCCTGATCGAGAGCCGTTTGACGTGAGTATCGACGGCGATCCCCTCCACAATCCCGAACCCGTTGGTGAGAATAATGTTGGCGGTCTTGCGGGCCACCCCGGGAAGAGCCAGCAGTTCATCCATGGTCGCGGGAACCGCCCCGCCGTACTCTTCATCGATCATTCGTGCCGCGGCGATGATATTCTTCGCCTTGTTCCGGAAGAAGCCGGAAGAACGGATCTCCTTTTCAAACGTCTCCCGGTCGGCCCGGGCGTAAGCGCGGGCGCTCCGATATTTACGGAAGAGAGCGGGGGTGATTTTGTTGATCTGCTTGTCGGTTGACTGGGCGGAGAGGATGGTGGCCACCAGCAATTCCAGCGGCTTTCCCCAATCCAGGGCGGTACCCTCTCCCGGGTATTCTATTTTGAGGAGACGAATAATTTCCAGCGCCCATTTTTTGTGAATTGTTTTATCCATAATCAAAGATTCTGCCAAAATGAAGCCCGATAAGTCAGTGATCAGTAATCAGTTATCAGTAATCGGTAACCTCGTTTCGCCTCGCTGCACTATACCCTGGTCACTGATTACTGGTTACCGATTACTGATTACATGCCTCTATTCTCCCCGGGAGATCACCGAGTCTTCGAGGAAGATCATGATCACACGCGACTTATTAACTTCCAGGTGGCTGAGTGAATAGAGTTCGCGGGAATCCCCGGCGGTGAAGATCCGGGCGTTTTTGATCTCCAGAAACGTGTCCCGGTCCACTTCCAGAAGTGAGTCCAGGGATGACCCCGCGTAGTGCTTGACCATCCCGTAGACGATATAATGATCGAGGAAGATCACCACCTGCATTAAACTCTTATCCATATTATTTTCCTCCGGAAAAATAAGTGATTAGCGCCTTCGGCGCTAATTAAGGTTATCAAAAAAGGGCTGTCTCTGTTACTATAATATTATCTCCCCCCGAAGCATTATAACTCAGGGATCTGACAGGATGGCAACGGCAACGAAAGAACTGACACCCGGAAAACGGAAATTGCTCCTCGATCTGATGGAGCAGGGGGAGACCCGGCTGCTTACCCAGGCACTCTCCGCCCTTCATCCCGAGGACGTGGCGGAATGGCTCTCCGATTGCTCCCCCAAAGCCCGGCTGGAGATCATGCGGCATCTTTCCCTGAAGACCGCCGGTGAGATCCTGGACACCCTTCCTCCCTCCATCCGGATCGATCTGGTCCGGGATCTCTCCCCCGCTTTTCTGGGGGACATTCTGGAAGAAATGCATCCCGAGGAAGCGGCCGAGGTGATCTCCGAGCTGAAGCCGAGGAAGGCCCCGGAGGTCCTGAAAGAACTGCCCCGGCAGGAATTCTCCGAGATCAGGCAGGTGCTCACCTACCCGGAGGACAGCGCCGGGAGGATCATGGATACCGACCTGATCTCGATTGACCGGGAGATGACCGTGGAGGAGGCGGTCAGCCTGATCAGGAACAGCACCATCGAGGAAACGCTCTACTCGGTCTACGTCGTGGACAAGGAGGGGAAACTGCAGGGGATCGTTCCCCTGCGGGACCTTCTCACCTCCCCGCCGAACGCTCCTCTCTCCGGGATCATGAAACAGGTTATCGCCGCCGTCACCACCGGGACCGACCAGGAGGAAGTCGCCCGGCTGGTTAAAAAGTACGATCTCTTCGTCATCCCGGTCGTTGACGAAAAGGGCGCCCTGGTGGGGAGGATAACCGCCGACGACGTGATCGATGTGATCGATGAGGAGACCAGTGAGGATATCTACCGGATGGCGGGGACGGATGAGGAAGAGCTCAGAGTCACCTCCCCCTTCCGGATCGCCCGGATCCGGCTTCCCTGGCTCCTGATCTGCATCGGGGGCAGTTTTATCTCGGCGCTGGTCATCAGCTCCTTCGAGCCGACGCTGAAAAGGCTCATCGCCCTGGTGGCCTTTATCCCGATGATCACCGCCACCGGCGGCAATGTCGGTCTTCAGTCCTCCAGCATCGTCATTCGCGGGCTGGCACTGGGGTTGCTCAAGTCATCCAATCTCTGGAGAGAAGTGGTCAAACAGGTTAAGGTCGCTCTCTGGCTCGGCCTGGCCTGCGGGGCCATCCTGGCCGTTATCGGATTCATCTGGGGCGAGGCCCATCCGCTTCTCCTGGGGACGCTGGTGGGTCTCTCCATGTTTCTGGCCGTCACTTTCTCGACCCTCTCCGGAGTTCTCATCCCCCTGACATTTCATCAGCTGAAGATCGACCCCGCGATCGCTTCCGGTCCCCTGATCACGACGCTGAACGACGTCCTGGGGATCGCGCTCTACCTGACCAGCGCCACTCTGATGATAAAATTATTCCTTTAGAGACAATGAAATAAAACCACGAAGAACACGAAGGACACGAAGTTAAAATAAAGTAAATTATTCCGTTACCTTCGTGTGCTTCGTGACCTTCGTGGTGAAAAAAACACTCATATCTAAATGAGCGGGAATAAACATATATCTCGGGGAAACACTCTGGTCTCCACCATCTGCTGCCGGGAGAAGGATCGGGCGGAAGGGCTTCTTCCCGCCTTCCGGCGGTATCGATCGGAACGTATCGACACGGTTCGGCATCTGGCCCGGGAAGCCGGCCTCCCCTTCGCCATCCTTTCCGGCAAATTCGGCCTGATCGACGCCGGGCAGCCGATACCTTATTATGATAAGCTGATGGAGGAGGCCGATCTGGAAGATATCGTGGAGAAAAACACGGTCTATATAAAGAAAAACGGGATCGGGGAGATTGTCTTCCTCCTCCCCGATCCCGCCCTCGATCCCCACGTCAAGCCCTATCTGGAGAGCATGGAAAGGGCGACGGCTGCAAGCAGGTGCGCATTAAAGACGATCTTCGTCCCCCCTTACCCCGAGAGCCTTATTCCTGATCAGAACAAGCTGTAATTCTGATTCGACCTGAAGCGGCAGGTAATAATCAATTCTTTCCAGCGGCTCTCGGAAAAATTCCAAATCACAAATCACCAAATAACAAACAAATTCACAAATTCAAAATGATCAAAATTCACAAACACCCGGGATGACCCGGAACTCCCTCCCGTTGGCCAATCTCAGGCAGCTCAAGTTTAACCGGTATGAATTCTTTTGTTTGAGAGATTTTCAGCTCGGAGAATAGGCATAGTCTCCGACTTAGATATGTTTAGAATTTGTGCATTTGTTTGGGATTTGGGATGCTTGGAATGTGGGATTTTGAATTGCATAGACACTTGGTGCAATATATACCAAGAAATATAACTTCCAGGTATATTTATACATTAAACCCCAGGTCTCTGAGGCTGCTCTTCTTGCTCCGCCAGTTTTCCCGCACCTTGGCGTGCAGTTCCAGGTAGACCGGAACACCAAGCAGACTCTCAATTCTGCGCCGGGCCGCCATCCCGATCCGCTTGATCATCGCGCCGTGTTTGCCCACAATGATTCCTCTCTGAGAAGTCCGCTCCACGTGAATGACCGCGCTGATGAAGAGTTTTTTCTCCGGCTGTTCCCGCATCTCTTCAATCGTCACCGCGGTGGAGTATGGTATTTCCTGGTGGGTCAAAAGAAACACCTGCTCCCGGATGAATTCTTTTACGATCTCCTTCTCCGGCTGATCCGAGAGCTGGTCGGGGGGAAAGAGCATCGGTCCCTCCGGCAGGTACCGCCAGGTCAGTTCGAGGAGTCGGTCAAGATTTTCCCCTTTCAGGGCGGATATGGGTACGATCTCCTTGAATGGATAACGGTCACGGATACGTTCGATCAGGGGAAGCAGCAGGGGGCGGGGGATGAGATCGATCTTGTTGATCAGTAAAAAGGAGCTAATCCGATGGGGGAGCTGTTCGGTAAATAACTGCCCGGAAATGTCGGCATCCTTACGACCGTCGATCATCCAGAAATTCAGATCGGCATCAAACATGGCCGACCGGGCGGCGGCGACCATGTGTCCCCCGAGCACGTCCCGCGAATGATGGATGCCCGGGGTATCGACGAAGATAATCTGGCCCTGTGGTGTGCTCAGGATGCCGCGAACCACCTGCCAGGTGGTTTGAGGTTTGGGGGAGACGATAGCCAGGTCCTCCCCGATCAGGCGGTTAATGAGTGTCGATTTCCCGACGTTGGGCTCTCCCGCCACGCTGACAAACCCGCATTTAGGAGTCATGAATAATCGATTAGTTTTGAACAAGGCAACGATTAACAAAATTGAACGATAATTCCTACCCCGGATCACCCATGGAGATCATTAATTTTCATGAATAATCCGGGTTAAGAAAACACTGAGCGCTATCAGGAGCTCATTGACCAGAATGTTGCCCAGATTGCGGGGGTTCCGCCATTTAAGTTCTTCCTGAAGGAAGAGATCCCCGATGGTCTGAATCCGTTTTTTCTGGAGGATCTTCTGCAGGGCGGGGGAGAGGGTGAGTTTTTTTACCGGCGCCTTTCTGACTTTCGAGCGGCCGAGAGCTTTGTCGATCCCATGATCGAGGAAATTCAAAGCCAGAATATATTTGAATTTTTTCCCGGTCCAGTATCGCCGCAGCTCGTTATGAAGTTCTTTGCGGATCTGGTTATCCAGACACTGCCGGGAAATTGTTTTCTTTTTCTCCGCCTCGATCAGCTGATTCAGATCGGCGATCTTGTGAGCCCGGAGCCATTTTTTCGCGCGGCCGCTTACTTCCAAAACCGAGACCGGGAGGTTTCCGAGGTCGGCGGGACGAGGCGGATCGGACAGAAAATCCTTCCGGTCCGGCGAATGAAAGAGAAACTCCTGCTGATTATTCTTGTTTTTGTCCGTCCCGTCCGTCATATAAATCAGCGCCTTCGACGCACCTTTTCGCCACTAAGACACCAAGACACTAAGGAAAACCAAATAGGGTGAGTATTTTGCCCTTTCCCCTCTTTTATTGGTGCCTATGTGCCTTGGTGGCTAACAATGATTGTGCGCCAGAGACGCACCCTGAAAGCTATCGGGGAAATTCCAGAAGCGACAAGTTTAACAAGGAATCGTGATTATAAGCAAACATTTTCCCGATAAAATCGGCTCCCGGCTAAATAATGTGACAATCGGGGGACAATGTTGTATTCTTTTCCGGTTTTCCTGGTGCTCCGGGATTTCCCCGATAACCCGAGCTATACCTGGCAACGGAGATGCGCGCGTCGGGTTAGTTTTGAACAGTACCAATTAGTTGTGTCATAGATAGATCTTCCCATGAACATTTTCGCAGTCTGGCTTCAATTTATCATCAGCGCCGGCCTGGTAATCTTCGGGGGCTTTTATCTTGCCCGCAACGGCAAGGAGTTGGGAAACCGTTACGGTTTGACCGACATCTGGGTCGGCTTTATCTTCCTGGCCGCGGTGACTTCAATCCCCGAACTCGCCACCGCCCTGGGCGCGGTCATGATAGCGGGATCACCCGCTCTCGCCCTGAGCGATGTTCTGGGAAGCAACGCCTTCAACCTCTTTATCATAGCCGCCATCGGGATCTGTTGGTTCCGGCGCCCGGTGACCGCCGGGCTCACCCTGGCTCCCTTCCGCCTGATGATCCTGATGATCGTCCTGATGAGCGGCCTGGTCCTGGGTTTTGCCGTCCTGAACCGGGAAGACGGCCTCTTCAGCCCCGGCCGCATCAGTCTCGCCTCGTGGGCGGTGATCATCGTCTACCTGGTCGGCTCCTGGAAGCTCTTCCGGGATGAGCATCCCGCCGGCGAACCCCGGCGACGCGCAGATCGGGGATCGGAACAGTTAAGTGCCCGTGCTCTCTATCTCCGGATCGCGGTCTCGATCATTCTGGTGGTGGGAGGGGGATTCTGGCTGGCCCGTTCCGGCCGCGAGATCGCCGAGATTACGCAGTGGGGGGATAGTTTCGTCGGCGCTCTCTTTTTGGCCATGATCACGTCGCTGCCGGAAGTGTCGGTCTGTCTGGCGGCGATTAAAATGGGGTCGAATGAAATGGCTCTGGGGAACATCCTGGGGAGCAATATCTTTAATCTGGGGATCATTTTCTGGGCCGATCTTGCCTACCGAAAGGGAAACATCCTCACCGGGATGGAGGGAGGCGTGTATGTTTCGGGTGTGATGAGTGTCGTGCTGGTCGGCCTGACCGCGGCCGCGCTGTACCTGAAAGCGGAAACATCCGGGCGCCTGATCGCCGCCGTCAACATCGCGATCAGCTTGCTCTACCTGGCGGGGATGTACTGGATCTTCCGCATCTCCGCCGTTTAAGGCCGCTACCAATTAATTCACCACGAAGGACACGAAGAAAAACCGAGTACTGGAGTTATAAAGCAATGGGGTAGATTTTATAAATTTTTTTCCAGTATTCCACTATCCCATTCTTTCCGGTTGTTATAGGATAATCACCGTATTCCCTTCTGTATAACATGCTTAAGCTTACTAAGGAGAAACCATGAACTTTTATTACTGTTTTGCCTGTAAAAAGATGTTCCGGAGCGAGGACAGCAAATGCCTGCGTTGCGGCCGTGGCGCGGCCCCGGCGGAGAGGAAGATTCTCAAATCGACCCCGGGGGTGGATACATACCAGATCTACGTGAACGACGTATTGGTAGGAAAGCAGCGGGTGGAGAAGAAGGTGGGTTAAAAAATGAACGTCGAACGTTCAACGTCCAACGTTCAACGTTCGATGTAAAACGGGGGCGAGGCGGAGGTAACTCTGCATATTCAATCACATTCGATCGTCTGTTCTAAAAGGGGGCGGGGTAGGGGGTTTCAGGTCTCGGTCACCCGGACGGTACCGTTCACCATACGCGCTTTTCGGCGCATGATCTTGGCCAGTTTTTCCCAGAAGGCCTTTTCGAGGTCAAAGTCGAGAGCGATGGCGTTCCCGATCAACAGGATCAGGAGATCGGCATGTTCTTCGATCAGGTCTTCTCGCGGTCTCCCCTTGGTCAGGCATTGGCTGATCTCTCCCACCTCTTCCATGATCAGGTTCATGCGATGCAGCATGTCCTCGCCACCCCGCTCCTTGAGAGAGTATTTGCGATGAAATTCCCGGACGGCTTCGATCAGCTCTTTCATTTTCCAAAGACGTAATCCACGATTTTGTCGATATGGGAATAATAACCGGGAAGCTCATTCCCCTCGTATTCCCATTCAATGTCCTGTTTCAGCCGCGTTTTCACTTCGGAACTGCTATAATCGAGATCCCGCAGCATGGCCGCCCGATCTTTGATTGCGTACATGTGCATCTTCTCAAAATCACTCTCGTAAACATGCTTTTTCCCCGGATGTTTAACCACTGGAAACCTCCTTTCGCGCATTACACAGACGTACGCAGATTATGTTCCACCGCCTCGGCCCCTTTTCAACAGACGATCGGATGTGATTGAATAGGATTGTTTCCCCCTATCTCGTCCTCTTATTTGCACCAAAAATCATCACATTTCAAAATAGGTAAACAAGTCCTGCCTGCAAATTATACTATATCGCCAGGGTCACCGCCGGGCAATGAAATTATCATCAAGAGAACCACTCCCCCCGCGAGTTTTTATCTTGCCGGCATTGTCAGGCGATTTGACATTAATAACAGGATGAGGTATATCTATATTGACAACCGGAAGGTTGTATTTTATTTTTTAAATGAGCGAAGATTCGCGAGATCCGCGGTCAAATAAGTTGCGAAGCTAAATTCTAATGGATAACAAACATCTAAAATCACTTCTTCTCGGACTGGGATTTGACTGCCGGGACGGGCATTGCCGGATCACCAGGGGAGATAATTTCCGCCTTTACGGGGGATCTCAGGACACCCATTCCCTGATGCAGGAGAAAGCGATCAAATTCAACGAGCAGCTGAAGCTGAGGGGTAAAACCCTCAACGACATCTCCGGCCCGGAATTCAAGGAGATCGCCCATAAGATCGGACTCCAGTTACCCCCGGATAATAATTAATAGTCAGTTAAATGATCAAACAGCGCTCAACCCTATCTGAGATGGATTGAGCGCTGTTTTACATCAATTAACGACTCCCGATTTTATCCCGATTAAGGCTTCGGGACAGAGGCGGGGTAGGCTGCTGGATCTAATCTACCGCTTCGATGAGCAGCCGATAGCCATCGGGGTACGCCTATGGCGCACAATAAGCTTGTTTTTTCTCTGAAAAAATAAGAGCTGTATACTTCAAGCCAACAAAAAATCATGTCTCAGGAGGCTCAGGTTGACTAATGGTTGGAAGGCTTTTTTGGGTGATTGCCTCGATGGAATTATTTTAGTTAACCAACAGACCCCCGACTGAATCAGTCGGGGGTCCACATAAAGTAGCGGCGAAGCCGCTAATTTATAAATGAAGCTGCCTCACCACACCCTGTTATCGATTATCAGCTCGGGTGCGGTTTATCTTTTCTCGTACTCGGTGAGCGCCGCACTCGCCTGTTTCCTCGCGGGGATCTTCATCGACCTCGACCACCTGTTTGAATACTACTACTATTTCGGCCTTCGCCGATTGTCCGTCAGGGAATTCTTCCGCGCCGCCAACGAGCACGTGTATAACAAATATTTCCTCTTTCTCCATTCGTATGAGCTGGCGGTCGTTCTCTGGGTTCTCAGCCTGGCCGTCATCCGCCGTCCCTGGGCCTGGGGCTTCTCCCTCGGGTTCACGCTCCATATCATCGCCGACCACATTTACAATCCCTGCGCGCCCCTCACCTATACGCTCCTTTTTCGGGTCAAACACCGGTTTGCGGGGGAGCGGCTCTTCCCCTCGGAACAGCGGGAAAAAGGCCGTGCGAAGGACCGGCACCGGGGCGGCAGGTAACTATGGCCACCGGTTACATCCTTCTCCGGTGCCGGGATAAGAGTCCCGAAAATTCCCGGCGAAGTCTGCTTATTCTCCATCAGGCTTCTCGTATTGATCGATCCGAAGTTAATCACTGCGCCCGAATCCCCCTCAGAGGGGTATTGACACCATAGGGGGGTATGGTATATTACCCTCGTCAACGATGAAGTGCGAACCCCCAAAAGGATGACCCGAAATGACACCTATTTCCCATACGACCCATGAAAAAGAACTGGTTTCTCTGAGAAGGATCGAGGGGCAGCTCCGGGGTATTCAGAAGATGATAGAAGAAAAAAAATACTGCACCGATATCATCACCCAGCTTCACGCGGCGATCAACGCTCTCTACCGGGTGGCGGAATCTATTTTCGCCCGTCACCTGGAGCATTGCGTGACCGATGCTTTCCAGGGAAGTTCGGAAAGAGAGAAACGGGAGAAGATCGAGGAGATAATGGAGGTGGTGAAGAGGCTCCATAAATTATAAAAATTTCCGGGGAAATTTTTATCTGGAAAAGCGTATGAAGACAATACGAATAATTAGGATACCATCATCTGGTAAGGCGATAGTCTTTATGATACTTGGCCCGGCGGCGGTGATATCGGGAGGAGTAATATGAAGATTATTAGGGCAACTATCTGTTACGCGGCGTTGTCTCTCATCTTTCTGGAAGGGTGCGCGTCCACGCGGGAAGATCAGGCCTTCGAACGGTATCGCGCGATCGACCGTTCAACATATGAAACAAAGGCAACCCCTTCCAGTGCCGGCAGCGAGCTCCCCCGATTGGACGAGGATTCGACGCTCTCCGACTATCTCGCTTACGCGGCCCTGAACAACCCCGGGCTCGAAGCCGCCTTTAATCGCTGGAAAGCGGCCCTGGAGAAGATCCTCCCGGCCCGCTCTCTCCCGGACCCCCGATTTACCTACGGCTACTTCATCGAGTCGGTTGAGACCCGGGTCGGTCCGCAGCGCCAGAAATTCAGCATCTCACAGATGTTCCCCTGGTACGGCAAGCTTAAATCGAGCTCGGAGATGAAGTTGGCCGAGGCGAACGCCGCGGAGGAGCATTACCGGATGGAGAAGCTGAAGCTCTTTTACCAGGTAAAAAACGCCTATTACGAATACTACTACCTCGCGCGGTCGATAGCCATCACCAGGGAAAATCTCGACCTTCTCTCTTACTTCGAAGAGATCATTCGGACGAAATACGCGGTCGGCGCTTCCAACCATCCCGATCTTATCAAGGCCCAGATCGAGCAGGGGAAGCTTGACGATCGGTGGCGGCAGCTGATCGACATGAAGGAACCGATCATCGCCCGGCTGAACGCCGCTCTCAACCGCCCGGTATATAGGGAACTCCCCGAGCCCAAAAGTATCCCCGAAGAGAAGATCGCGGCGACCGACCAGGAGCTGATTGCCTTGCTCAGGAGCGCTAACCCCGAACTCAAGGCTTTGGAATTCGATATCGAGAAGGCGAGGAACGCCATCGATCTGGCGCAGCGGGAATTCATACCCGATGTCTCGCTCGACATGACCTGGATAGACACGGGTACGGATAACGTCACTGCCGAGGACGCGGGGAAAGACGCGGTCATAGCCGGCATCTCGATCAACCTGCCGATCTGGTATTCCAATTACAAGGCCGCCGAGCGCTCCGCCCGTGCCGGCTTTCTCGCGGCCCAAAATACAATGAAAAATAAAGAAAACGCCCTTTTTTACGAAGTAGAACTCTCACTCTTCAACTACCGGGATGCCGAGAGAAAGGTCAATCTCTACCGCGATACGCTCATTCCCAAAGGAAAACAGTCTCTTCAAGCCACGGAAGCCGCTTATCGAACAGGGAAACTGGATTTTCTGAACCTGATCGACGCCCAACGGATTCTTCTGGAGTTCCAGCTTTCATGCGAAAGAGCTCTCACTAACCAGGCCCAGCGGTTGGCCGAACTGGAGGAACTGGTGGGTATTGAGATCCCCCGGGGCAGACCCGCATCGGAAGCAGGAGGGAACCTTAATGAGTGAATCAAAAGCCGGTAACAAAAAACGGATCACCATAATATTGCTTGTTCTGCTGGCAATCGTTGCTTTTGTTCTGGGCTATCTGTTTCGGGGCGGAGAAAAGCCAAAGACCGCGCGGACAGAAGAAACCGCCGCGCCGGCGGAGGTGAAGCAGGCGACGATCTGGACCTGTGCCATGCATCCTCAGATCAGGCTGCCGGAGCCCGGCCCCTGTCCGATCTGCGGAATGGACCTGATCCCGGTAACGCCCGGCGGCGATGAAATGGGAGGGGCGCGCCGGCTGACCATGTCCGAGACGGCCAGGAAACTGGCCCAGATCCAGGTGAGCCCGGTGGAGCGGAAATTCGTCACCGCCGAGATCCGTATGGTGGGTAAGGTTGATTTCGACGAGACCCGGCTGGGTTATATTACCGCCTGGATATCGGGACGGATCGACCGTCTCTTCGTGGATTATACGGGGATCCAGGTGAAGAAAGGGGAGCACATGGTATCCATGTATAGTCCTGAAGTCCTGGCCACTGAAGAGGAACTCCTGCAGGCGATTCAGGCCGTTAAGGAGCTGGGTAAGAGCGAGATCGGGATTGTGAAGTCGACCGCCGCCGCTACGGTCGAGGCGGCCAGGGAGAGACTGCGTCTCTGGGGGCTCTCCGAGGAGCAGATAAAGAAAATAGAGAATAATACCACCCCATCCGACCACATCACGATCTACTCGCCCATGAGCGGGATCGTGATCCATAAGAACGCGGTCGAGGGAATGTACGTTCAGACGGGAACACGCATTTATACCATCGCCGATCTCTCCCAGGTATGGGTGAAACTCGATGCCTATGAATCCGACATGGTCTGGCTCCGGTACGGGCAGGATGTCGAATTCACGACCGTAGCCGATCCGGGGGTGATTTACCGGGGCAAGATCTCCTTTATCGATCCTTTTCTCGACGAAAAGACACACACCATCAAGCTTCGGGTCGATGTTGACAATCCCCAGGGTACGCTTAAGCCGGGGATGTTCGTCCGGGCCGTTGTCAAAACGGAAGTGGCGGCAGGCGGCAAGGTGATGGATCCGGATTTAGCCGGCAAGTGGATCTGCCCCATGCATCCCAGCGTGGTCAGGGATGAGGCGGGCGATTGCCCGATCTGCGGGATGCCGCTGGTGACGACCGAGTCCCTCGGCTATGTCAGCGGCGAAAAGACCGAAGCCCCTCTGGTGATCCCGGTTACGGCCGCGCTCAAAACGGGCACGCGCGCCGTGGTATACGTCGAGGTGCCCGGAACGGAAGAGCCTACCTTCGAGGGAAGGGAGGTCGTCCTGGGGCCGCGGGCCGGGGATTATTATATCGTCCGTTCCGGCCTTCAGGAAGGCGAGCTGGTCGTTACCAACGGGAACTTCAAAATCGACAGCGCGATCCAGATAGAGGCGAAACCAAGCATGATGATGCCGGAGGGAGGGGGCGGGGGAGGAGGGCATCACCAAGGCCCGGCCGCCTCCGTGAAGGCGACCGGGGAGGTGAAGGAGAAAATCCCCATCTATATTTCTCCGACATTCCGAGACTCTTTGGCCCGTCTTTACGGGACCTATTTTCACATCCAGGCCTATCTGGCCGGAGACGATCTTGACGGCGCCCGAGGCGGCTACGGGGCACTGGTCGAGGCCGTCGATTCCGTGGATATGAACCTCCTCGAAGGACATCCCCACGCGGCCTGGATGGAACTTTCTCGAAAACTGAAGAATGACGCCATGGTCGGCGGTAACGCGAAGACGCTGGAAGAAGCTCGGGAGGGATTCCACCACCTTTCTCAGAACGTCATTTCTTTGGAAAAAAAGTTCGGCCATTCCGGCCCGGCGACCTATTATCTCTTTTTCTGCCCTATGGCCTTCGCCAACAAAGGGGCTTACTGGCTCCAGGAAAACGAAACGGCGCGCAACCCCTTCTTCGGTCAGTCGATGCCGAAGTGCGGAGCAGTCAAGGAAAGCTTAAAGGGAATCTAAGATGACGATCCTTGATCGGATTATCCGGTTCTGTCTGGAGAATAAACTGGTTGTCTCCCTGGGGATCATCTTCATCGCCGTCTGGGGGATTATGGTGGCGCCCTTCGATTGGGATCTCGGCCGGCTCCCGCGCGACCCCGTTCCCACCGACGCCATCCCCGATATCGGCGAAAATCAGCAAATCGTTTTCACGCAATGGCCGGGGCGGTCCCCCCAGGACGTCGAGGACCAGATCACCTACCCCCTCACGGTCTCCCTTCTCGGCGTCCCCGGCGTGAAGACTATCCGCTGCTATTCTTTCTTCGGATTCTCCACGATCTATATCATCTTCGAGGAGAATATCGAATTTTACTGGTCGCGGAGTCGGGTCCTGGAGAAGCTGAACAGTCTTCCCGCCGGTACACTCCCGGAAGGCGTGCAGCCCGCGCTGGGGCCGGACGCGACGCCGCTGGGGCAGGTCTTCTGGTACACGTTGGAAGGCCGGGACAAGGAGGGGAACCCCACCGGGGGCTGGGACCTCAACGAACTGAGGTCGGTCCAGGACTGGTACGTCCGCTATGCCCTTCTTTCCGCGGGGGGAGTGAGCGAGGTCGCCTCGATCGGGGGCTTCGTCCAGGAATATCAGATCGACGTCGATCCCGACGCGATGCGGGCCTATGGGGTGACGATCGAGGATGTTTTTAACGCGGTCCGGATGTCCAATGTCGATATCGGGGCCCGCTCCATCGAGGTCAACAAAGTCGAATATTTCATCCGCGGGTTGGGTTTCATTAAAGGGCTGAAAGACCTGGAAATGTCGGTAATCAAGGTCAATGAGAACGTGCCGATCTATATCAAGGATGTCGGCCAGGTGACTCTCGGCCCCGCTCTGCGCCGCGGAGCGCTGGACAAGGAAGGGGCGGAAGTCGTGGGGGGCGTGGTGGTTGTCCGATACGGGGAAAATCCCCTTCAGGTCATCAAGAACGTCAAGAAGAAGATCGAGGAGATCACTCCGGGCCTGGGGGAGAAGACGCTTCCCGACGGCACCGTCTCCCATCTCGCCATCGTCCCCTTTTACGACCGGACCGGTCTCATCTACGAGACCCTGGGTACGTTGAGCAAGGCCCTGACGGAGGAGATCCTCATCACCATCATCGTGGTCATCGTGATGGTGATGCACCTGCGAAGTTCCATCCTGATCTCGGCCTCCCTGCCGCTGGCGATCCTGATGTGCTTCATCGCCATGAAACTTTTCGGCGTGGATGCCAATATCGTGGCCCTTTCCGGGATCGCCATCGCCATCGGTACGATCGTCGATATGGGGATCATCGTCTCGGAAAATATACTGAAACACCTCGACGCGGCAAAACCGGGCGAGAACCGACTCGAAGTTATCTTCCGGGCCGTCTCGGAGATCGGCAGCGCCGTTCTGACCGCGGTCTCGACTACCGTGGTTTCCTTTCTTCCGGTCTTCACCATGACCGCGGCGGAAGGGAAGCTCTTTAAACCGCTCGCCTTCACCAAAACATTCGCCTTGATCGCGTCGATCATTGTCGCCCTGACCGTTATTCCCCCGTTTGCCCACCTGCTCTTCCGGGGAAGGTTTGAGAGCAAGAAGCTGATGCGTTTTCTGAACGTTCTCCTCATCATCTTCGGGGTTGCCGTGTGGGTAATAGTCGCCTGGTGGGCGGGGTCGATCCTGATTCTCCTCGCGTTGCTCGAATTACTCCGTCCCCTGCTCTCGGAGAAGGTCCGCCGGGCCATCCCCTTTTTGGCAATCGGTCTAGCCATCCTGGTCGTGACCGTAATCCTCACGCGGCACTGGCTCCCCCTGGGGCCGGAGAAGGGATTTACGCGCAACTTCATATTCGTTGTCCTCATCACCGGGGTCCTGCTGGTATTCTTCAAACTATTTGAGCGTTTCTTCGGAGCCATATTGAGTTGGTGCCTGCGTCACAAGGCCCTTTTTCTTTCATTTCCGTTGGTCATCGTCATCGCCGGCGGGTTTATCTGGAAAGGCCTGGGAAAGGAATTCATGCCTCCCCTTGATGAGGGTTCTTTTCTCTGGATGCCGTCGACCATGCCCCACGCCTCCATCGGCGAGGCCCTGGATATTCTTCAGAAGCAGGACATGCTGATCGGTTCCATCCCCGAGATAGAAAGCGTGGTCGGCAAGCTCGGCCGGGCGGAGACGCCGCTCGACCCGGCGCCGATCTCGATGATCGAGACGATTATTAACTATAAGCCTGAATACATTACCGACAAAGACGGACATCGGGAGAGCTTCCGATATGATAAAAAGAAGCAAGAGTTCGTCAGGAGCGAGGATGGCGAACTTATCCCCGATCCCCACGGCCGGCCCTACCGCCAGTGGCGCCCGCGGATCAAGAAGCCGGACGATATCTGGGCTGAGATCGTCAAGGTGGCCCGGATCCCCGGTACAACTTCCGCTCCCAAGCTGCAGCCGATCGCGGCCCGGATCGTGATGCTTCAGAGCGGGATGCGGGCTCCCCTTGGAGTCAAGGTCAAAGGGCCGGACCTGGAAACGATCGAAACGGTCGGCCTGGAGATAGAAAAGTTCTTGAAAGAGGTGCCGTCGGTAGAGCCCTCCGCGGTTATCGCCGACCGGATCGTGGGCAAGCCCTACCTCGAGATCGAGATCGATCGAGAAGCGGTAGCGCGATACGGCATCATGATCCGAAGAATCCAGGATACCCTTGAAGTCGCAATCGGGGGAAAAAAGATCACCACCACCGTGGAGGGGCGTCAGCGCTATCCGGTGCGGGTGCGCTACTTAAGGGAGCTGCGCGACCAGATCGAGTCCCTGGGGAGAATACTGATCCCCGCTCCCGATGGGACCCGGATCCCCCTGATCCAACTGGCGAAAATCAACTACCGGGCCGGTCCCCAGGTGATCAAGACGGAGGACACCCGCCTTGTCGGCTACGTCATTTTCGACATGAAGCCCGGCCAGGCGGAGGTGAACGTGGTGGAAGACTGCCAAAATTATCTCAAGAAGAAGCTGGCGGACGGCGAATTCGACCTTCCGGCGGGGGTCAGCTACGAATTCGCCGGAAGCTACAAGAACCAGCTCCGCGCTCAGGCCAAGCTGGCGATCGTTCTCCCGCTCGCTCTCTTCATCATCTTTCTGATTCTTTTCTTCCAATTCAAGACCGTCCCCACCACGCTCCTGGTCTTCTCGAGCATCCTGGTGGCATGGGCCGGCGGTTTCATCATGATCTGGTTCTACGGCCAGCCCTGGTTCCTGAACTTCAGCGTCTTCGGGGAGAGCATGCGCGAACTCTTCCAGGTGCATCCCTTCAACCTCAGTGTCGCCGTCTGGGTGGGGTTCCTCGCCCTTTTCGGAATCTCTTCGGATAACGGCGTCATCATGGCGACCTACCTCGATCAGTCATTTCGGAAGAGGACGCCGGCCTCCGTCGAAGATATCCGCGAGGCGACACTCCAGGCGGGGTTGCGCCGGGTCCGTCCCTGTCTGATGACCGCCGGGACAACCATCCTGGCCCTGATCCCCGTTCTCACCTCCGTGGGTCGCGGCGCGGATGTCATGGTCCCCATGGCGATACCCTCTTTCGGAGGGATGACGATCGTATTGATCGGGCTGATCGTTGTTCCGGTCCTCTATTGCAGCGTAGAAGAGTGGAAGTTTAAATTTCGATCCAAAAACGGCAAGCGGGATTGAAAAAGAATAGATAGAAGGTGTCGCATCATGATTGAAATCGGCCGGATAGTGGAGGTCTCCGGGGGGAAAGCGAAAGTCTCTCTTCCCCGGAATAAAGGGTGCGCCGGCTGCGGCAAGTGCGCTTTCGCGTCCGGGGGGAAGGATATGCTTCTGGAAGCGGAGAATGACGCCGCCGGAAGCCCCGGCGACGAGGTGGAGGTGAGTGTTCCCTTCCGCGATCCCCTCCAGGCTTCACTTCTGATCTTCGGTCTCCCCCTGCTTGCTCTCCTGGTCGGGGCGATCGCCGGTTACTGGCTCTTTCACCGTTTCGGGGGTGACCCGGATTTCGGGGCTATCCTCCTGGGCGCCGCCGGCCTCGCCGCGGTTTTTCTCCGGGTGCGTTCTCGGGAAAGACGGCGTGCCGCGACCCGCGCCGGGAGGGTTGCCGTCATCAGGGTCATTCACTCCGAAAAATCTCTCATGAGCCGGAACGGTTTGGGCAAAACCAATTAATCGTGAAAGAGGTGCAATGATGAAGCTGATTAAAGCTTTTATCAGAACCTTCATGGCGGATAATGTCATCCGGGCATTAAAAGATGGGGGCATCCACGGACTGACGGCGATTGATGTCAAGGGAGTCGGAGATGAAGTGGACCCGGATCGGCCGCAGCTCTCGGCTGAACTGGGCGGCACTTATACCACCATGGTGAAACTGGAGATAGTCATTGATGACGACCACGTTTCCCAGGCGTGTACTATTATCCTCGAGCAGGCCCGGACCGGCCGTAAGGGTGATGGTTTGATCGCCATCTCTCCCCTCGAAAAGGCGATCCGGATCAGAACGGGAGAAGAGGGGATATAAACGTACGGTATTGATTGTCCATGACCGTATCCGATCAGACTGCAAAACCTGGCCCAGACTATATTACCGGATTCTGGGAAACCGATGCCGGGAAGGTCCCGGTCATAGCGACAGAACTTACCGCCAGGGACAGACGGGGAGGGTGGAAAGCCCGGTGGTCGCTTAACCGGATGCAGTATAGAGTCGACCCCGGCATCTACGCCGTGGGCGCCCCCGGTCCGGAGTCAGTTGTTCTGGTCTCGGCGAATTACAAGTTCAGTTTCGACGTTCTCCGACGGGTTTTAGCAGGCCTGAATGCCTGGATATTGGTGTTGGACACCCGGGGCATCAATGTCTGGTGCGCGGCCGGCAAGGGAACTTTCGGGACCGAGGAACTGGCGAGAAGGATCGAGACGACAGGGTTAAAGAAGATCGTGAACCACCGGAAAGTGGTCGTGCCCCAGCTTGGCGCCCCCGGCGTGGCGGCGCATGAGGTAAAAAGGCTCACCGGCTTTTCGGTCATTTACGGACCCGTCCGGTCGGCCGACCTGCCCCGGTTCTTGGCAGCCGGGATGATCGCTTCTCCGGAGATGCGCCGCGTCCGCTTTGCCTTCCGCGACCGTCTGGTCCTGGTGCCGGTGGAGGTTGTCACCGGATTAAAATTTTTGGTTATAGGAGTGCTTCTTTTCTTTCTCCTGGCCGGTCTGAGCCGGTCCGGCTTTTCCGCCGCCGAAGGACTGGCGTTCGGGACCCGGGCGGTCGTGAATGTGCTCTTCGCTTACCTTGCCGGTACCGTCCTCGGTCCCCTTCTCCTGCCCTGGCTGCCGGGAAGGAGTTTTTCGGTGAAGGGGATCTTCCCGGGTGTTGCTCTCTTCGTCATCTCCTGGGTTTTGGGGTTCGCCGGTAAAGACCCCCGGGAGATAATCGCCTGGTTGCTCCTGATCCCCGCTATTTCATCATTCGCGACCATGAACTTTACCGGCGCTTCAACCTATACCTCCCTTTCCGGGGTGAGAAAAGAGATGAAGATCGCGATTCCGTTGCAGGCAATCGCGGTAATAGCGGGCATGGGCCTGTGGATAGCAGGTAGATATATATAATATAAATTAGCGCCGGAGGCGCTAATTTAGTGAATTTTCACTTTTTAGACTTAAAACGGATTGATGATAATCCAAAAATTAGTTCATGTCCAACAGCTCACTCCATAACGGTAAGCCTTTAGCATTATGTGGAAAAAAAGTTGTTGTTTTGGTTGCTTTATCGTCTGTTTCGGAATTTCAATAATCGGAAAAATCCGATTATTGAAATTCCGGAACAATAAATTAGGTGTCTGAGGGATGAACGAACAAAGATATCTGGCCGATGTTGTCACCCTGGAGTTGGACCGGGACAAATGCATCGGATGCGGAATGTGCGGGATCGTCTGTCCCCACGCTGTTTTTAAAGTGGAGAACGGCAAAGCCATTATTCTTGATCGGGACGCCTGTATGGAGTGCGGGGCCTGCGCCCGGAACTGCCCGCCGGGGGCGATTAAGGTAAAATCGGGCGTTGGCTGTGCCGCCGGCATCATCATGGGAACGTTGAGAGGGACGGAGCCCTGTTGCGGCGAATCGCATAAATCCTGCTGCTAATAAAGAGAACGTCAAATAGGTTCACATGTCATTGACCTGGTGACCCGAGAGATTGCGTATCCCCCAAAGGCGAATCACGATGAGGGGGACAAGAAATACTCCGGAACGTTGCCCGGAAAGGCAACGTTCCTTTTTATTGCCTTTACCCGGGGTGAAAAGAGGCTTATACTGTCAAGATAATGAAGCATGATAATCACAGGTCAATGTCACCAACTGAAAGGATCAACGCCTGGCTTGATTTAACCGATTTTTCTCTCCAGCTGATGAAGAGCACGCTTACTCCCGAACAACTGGCCCGGCGGATGAAACGGATTCGTGAAGAACAATTGCATATGCGATCGGTTTTTTTAACCCGGTTAGCGCGGAAAACATAATGACGACCAACGTGCTCTTAACTGTTTTTAAAAAATTAGATCAAGCAGCACAAGAGGCGGACACAAAAATAGTCATTATGGGGGGAATCGCCGTCAGTATCTACGCTCTACCACGCACGACGTTGGACATTGATGGAGTGATTGATGTGGAAGAAAGTTCGACTCCGCGTTTTTTAGAAGCCGCGGCCAAACAGGGTTTTCAATGGGATAGGAAGAACCCGTTAAAAAGCATCAAAGAATTGCCGTTTATTACCCTACTGCATCCTTCTACCGGTGTTTACATTGATCTCTTCCTCGCTCAAAACGACTTTCAGCGCTCGGCGATCTCCCGTTCCCGAACCGTTAAAGTCAGCGATATCCAATTTGAAGTTATGTCCCCGGAGGATTTGATCCTGGTCAAGCTTATCAGTGACCGTCCCCGGGATACGGAGGATGTTCGCGGGATTCTAGTAGAGAACGCCGATAACCTGGATTATGCATATTTAAATAGATGGTCCAACTATCTTGGAATATCAGCTTTTCTCCGAGATGAGCTTCGAAGCACTGAAGCAGGGAAACAGAAAAATGAATAACAAATTATTGCCGTCTTTGAAGGAGATCGCTTCTCACGTTCCCCTCTCGCTTAAGCAGCTGGAGGAGATCGAGACGCTGATTTTGCGCCGGGGGAATTTTACCCCCGAGCGGGTGCGGAAGGAGATGGCCTGGTTCTTCCTCAAGCTGGGGATCGCCGATTATTACTTCAAGTACACCCCCCTGGAACAGATTTCCCGGCACATCGAGTCGATCAGGGCCAGCCGGATCATCTCCGAGAACTCCGGCGGACGGCACGTCCCCGTCCAGTTCGTGAGCGAGCACGGCGAGAGCGGTACTTACATGACGGAGGACGATTACGATCAGATCCGGACCCTGAAGGGGAGGATCGAGTCCCACTACCCGGTCTTCCGGCTCCAGAGCTACCGCTCCCGGGGGTACCCGCTGCGCCTCTACGTGGTCTCCCGCCCGCATTTCGCCGCCGCTTTCGGGACCCCGGCGGCGTCCTTCGAAAAGGCGGCTTCCCGGGAGTTCATGGAGAACTCGCCGAAGGCGACCATCGAACGGTACCGGAAACTCTGGAACCGGCTGCGGGCCAGCGACGTTCCCCGGATCTCCTTCTCCGAGCTGCCGAAACAGGGGGAGACCCGGATTATGGTGGGGATGGGGAGGGACGCCGCCAAGGGCTTCTTCACCAACTACACCTTCATCCTCAAGAAGCACGACGCCCATATCAACCGCGAGTACGTGGAGCCCTTCGCCGACGGGACGGTCATCTTCTCTTTCTATCTCGATCAAAGAAGGGATCAACTGGAGATGGAACGTCTCTTCCAGGACATCTCGATGGCCGCCATGCTCACATCGGACGCGCTCTCGGAGCTGTTTTATGCCGGGGACTTCAGCGCCGAGGAGACCAAGTTCGCCTACGCCGCCGCCGCCTTCGCCCACCAGTTTTTGACTTCCTACACCGAGGAGTACGTGACCCTCTCCCGGGCGTTGGGCGATAAGCCGGAACTTCTGGGGACACTTTCGCTCTTCAAGACCCACCTGGCCAAGGATACCTACCACGAGGCCCGGGTGACCGATACCGTGCTTAAACACCGGGAGATCGTGCGGGAGATCTTCCACGACTTCTTCCACCGCTTCTTCCCGGGGAGGGAGCTGGTGGGGGAGAACAATCCCCACCTGGCGAAAGCCCGGAAGATGATCGAGGAGAACGTGCCTTCGGAGATCGCGCGCCACATCCTGGAAGTATTCATCACTTTCAATCGGTCCGTCCTGAAGACGAACTTTTTCAAGAAGGAGAAGGTTTGCCTCTCTTTCCGCCTCGAGCCGTCGTTCCTTAACCCGGTTGACTATCCGGAAAAGCCCTTCGGGATCTTCTTCCTGGTCGGCAAGGGGTTCCGGGGCTTTCACATCCGCTTCCGGGACATCGCCCGGGGCGGGATCCGCCTGGTCCGCTCGCCCTCCCAGAACGATTACGATCTCAACTCCGATTTTATCTTCGACGAGAATTACAACCTGGCCCGGACCCAGCAAAGCAAGAACAAGGACATCCCGGAAGGGGGCGCCAAGGGGACAATTCTTTTGAGCATGGATTACAGCGCGGCGGGGGAGAGCCTTTTCCGCCACTATATCGACGGTTTGCTCGACCTCCTCCTCCCGCACCCCGAGATCGTGGACCTCTACGGAAAAGAGGAGATCCTCTTCCTGGGGCCGGACGAGGGGACGGCCGACCTGATGGACTGGGCGGCGCTCCACGCCCGTTACCGGGGCTACCGCTACTGGCGAGCGTTCACCACCGGCAAGAAGCCGGAGCTGGGCGGCGTCCCCCACGACACCTACGGGATGACCACCGAGGGGATACACCGCTATGTGACCGACACCCTGCGGGCGCTGGATTTGCAGGAGGAGAAGATCGCCAAGTTCCAGACCGGCGGTCCCGACGGCGACCTGGGGTCCAACGAGATCCTGATCTCCCGTGACCGGACACTGGCGGTGGTGGACGGGAGCGGCGTCATCTATGACCCGAAAGGCCTGGAGAGGAAGGAACTGAAGAGACTGGCGCGGCGCCGGCTGACCGTCGATCGCTTCAATCGGAAAAAACTCTCCCGGCGGGGCTTCTTCGTGGGGGTGGGGGAGCGCGACGTCCGCCTCCCGGACGGCACGATTGTACTCAACGGGACCGACTTCCGGAACCGTTTCCACTTCTACCCGGGTCTGGCCGCCGACCTCTTCATCCCCTGCGGGGGACGGCCCCGGGCGATCGGGATCGGGAACTGGCGGGAGTTCTTCAACGAAAAAGGGGTGCCCCGGGCCCGGATCATCGTCGAGGGCGCCAACCTCTTCATCACCCAGGAGGCGCGCCTCCGCCTGGAGGAGCAGGGGGTCATTCTCTTCAAGGACGCCTCCGCCAACAAGGGCGGCGTGACCTCGTCCTCGCTGGAGGTGCTGGCCGGCCTGGCCCTGGAAGACGACGAGTTCGCCCGGCTGATGACGATGCCGGAAGGCGGCCGGGAACCGGCCTTCCGGAAGAAGTATATCGAGGAGATCATCGGGATCATCCGGCGGAACGCCTCCGCCGAGTTCGGGGCTCTCTGGCGGGAACACGAAAAGTCCGGCGCCCCCCTCTCGGTCCTCTCCGACCGGCTGAGCGACAAGATCAACCGGGTGACCGACAAGGTCCGCGGCTCGTCTCTGTACGGTGACAGAGGACTGCGGGAAGCGGTCATCCGGCGGCACTGTCCCCCCTCCCTGGTCAAGCGGGTGGGGATCAAAACAATCCTGAAGCGGGTGCCCGGGATGTACCTGGAAGCCATCTTCGCTTCCACACTGGCCTCGGGGTACATCTATGAAAAAGGGCTGGAAGCGGACGAACTTGATTTTCTCGATTTCGTAAAAATAGAATAGAGGCGATCAGAGAATGCCCCGATCCGGGAACCTGAACCGGGAACAATATTAATATTTAATTTCAGCCTGCCGGCAGGCTGGAATTAAAATAAGGAGGTATGATGATGCCCAGGAAAGACGAAGCGAACCCCTGGAAGATTGCCCAATCCCAGCTCGACAACGTGGCCAAGATCATGAAACTGGACCCCGATCTTCACTGCCGCCTGCGGGAACCGCACCGCGCGCTGATCGTCTCCGTCCCGGTCAGGATGGACGACGGCCGGACCAGGGTGTTCGAGGGGTACCGCGTTCAGCACAGCCTGATCCGGGGGCCGGGAAAGGGGGGCATCCGGTTTCACCCCTATGTCACCCTGGACGAGGTCAAGGCGCTGGCGATGTGGATGACCTGGAAGTGCGCGGTGGTCGGCATACCGTACGGCGGCGCCAAAGGCGGGGTGATCTGCGATCCCAAGGTGATGTCGGCATGCGAACTGGAAGGGCTGACCCGCCGCTACGCCACCGAGATCAGCATCATCATCGGCCCCGAGTACGACATCCCGGCGCCGGACGTCTATACCACCCCGCAGATTATGGCCTGGATAATGGATACCCTGAGCGTGCACAAGGGATTCAGCGTGACCGGGTGCGTGACCGGGAAGCCGATCTCGGTGGGAGGATCGCTGGGCCGGAACGAGGCTACCGGCCGGGGAGTCATGCTGACGGTCCGGGAGGCGTTCAAGCATCTGAGGATGGACGCCGACAAGACTCACGTGGTTATTCAGGGGTACGGGAACGCCGGGGTCTGGTCGGCCAAGCTCCTGCATAACCTGGGATGCAAGATAATCGCCGTCTCCGACTCGAAAGGGGGCATCATCGATAAATACGGCCTGGACCCGAACCGGATCGAGACTTGGAAGAAGGAGAAGGGCTCGGTAGTGGACTTCCCGGAAGCCGAGAACATCAGCAACGAAGAACTTCTGGAACTGGAATGCGAGGTATTGGTCCCGGCGGCGCTGGAGAACGTCATTACGGGGGAAAACGCGCCCCGGATCAAGGCGAAAATTATAGCCGAGGCGGCCAACGGGCCGGTCACGCCGCGGGCCGATAAGATCTTCGAGCAGAACGGAGTCTTCGTCATCCCGGATATTTTGGCCAACGCGGGAGGGGTGACCGTTTCCTACTTCGAGTGGGTACAGGACCTGCAGTCGCACTTCTGGAGCGAGGACGACGTCAACGCCCGGCTGGAGCAGGTGATGGTAAGGAGCTTCGCCGAGGTCCTGAAGATATCCCTGGAGCGCCGGGTCGACATGCGGACCGCGGCCTACATTCTCGGGGTCGGCCGGGTGGCCGAGGCCATGCGGATCAGGGGACTATACCCTTAAGAAGTGCCTAAAGTTCAAAGTGCCTAAAGTTAAAAGGGCGGTAGTATCTCCGCCAGAGGCGGATTGCCGGATCTCCGCCAGAGACGGGTTGTAGCAAATGTTAGGACCGCTTCGCTTGCTGTCCGCGGAGCACAAATCTCCATTACTTGGTGTCTTGGTGCCTTGGTGGCAGAAAAGGGGGTGAGGTGGGGGAATAAAAACTGAACATCGACCCGAAAAATGGCCTCCGGCCATCTCGGGTTAAAAACGTCGAACGTAATTTTCGTATAGCAAGAATCAATCATATTCAATCACCTCCAATCGTCTGTTCAAAAAGGGGGCGCGGCGAGGGGATAAGGGAGAAATTTGATGAAGGACCGTTTTGATGAAGTGATCGGAGAGATACTGAGCCCGATGTCGGACCTGAAGAAAGGGCCGCTCGATACCACCTATTTGATGCGCAAGGACGGGAGTTTCGTTTACACGGAAGGATACTGGCACCCGCCCGACGCCGTGGTCGGGAAGCTGATCTATTACCCGGACCCGGAAGGGGAGAAGGAGATCCACGGGCGGAGATACGCCAGCATCGTCAAGGAGATGCGGGACGGCAAGGAGGCGTACGTCTCCCACAAGGACCAGATCAAGAAGCTTTACCGTCTTTTCCCCGACCTGCCCCCCGACTCACATCACCTGATCCTGGCCGAATACCAGGTCGCCTTTCCCCGCGATAGCTTTGCCGGCTACTTCAACGACCAGGCGTCCCTGCGCTACGTGATGGAACATTTCCCCCGGATCAAAGAGGTGGTGGAGATGACCAGCGACCTCTTCGAGGTGCCCATGAAGCACCTGGGGATCACCGGCTCCTCGGCGCTGGGGAGGCAGGGCAACGATATCGACCTGGTCTTTTTCGGCACCCCGAAAGAGAACATGAAGACGGTCCACAAGCTCTGGTCCATCATCTACGGCCAGCCGGAGCGGCAGGTGGTCGAGTACGGGAAGTTCTGGCCGCTCAAGATTTACGTCGACCGGGCGGAGGTTTGCACTTTCTACGTCTACCGCAACCTCCTCGACGCCCCGGTCCGGGACTGCTCGGTGGAGTTGGTCAAGGACCCGGTCGAGGTTTACGGAACGGTGGCCGACAACCGGCATTCCCTCTATGTCCCGGTCGTCCTCGGGCTGGAGAACGTCTACATCGACGGGAAGAAGACCGATGACATCCAGCTGGTCATGTACGACGGAGCGATGCGGGGAGAGTTCAAGGAAGGGCTGCGGCTCCACATTAAGGGGCGGCTGGTAAACCTGGTCAAGAAGGGTGTTAAGACCCCGGCCATCGCCGTGGTGGACGGGTTTGATATCGAACTGGAACGGTTCCGGACCGGCGTCCCCCACCTCCAGACGCAGCTGGAGAAGAAGCTTTAGCTTCGCTCGCGCCTTTTACCACCAAGACACTAAGACACCAAGAACACAAAAATCTCGTTCCCACGCTTCGCGGGGGAACGAGAAAATTTATTATCCTTCGTGCGCTTAGTGTCTTTGTGTCTTAGTGGTTAATAAAGGGGCCGCGGTAGGGGGACTAAAAAAATGAACGTTCAACTTTCAACGTTCAACGCTCTTTAGCAAGAATCAATCATTTCCAATCACATTTCCGTCAAAAATTGCCGGATCTACGACAATCGTCTGTTGAAAAGGGGGACAGACGCAGGGTGATCTTGGCCACGTGGCAGCCCTGGAACCGGGCCATGGCCAGCTCCTTCTCCGAAGGCTGACGGGAACCGTCCCCGGCCGCCAGGGTGCCGGCGCCCAGGGGGGAACCGCCCCGGGGTTCGGAGATGTCGCTCAGCTCCGGGCAAGAATAGGGCAGCCCGACCACGATCATCCCCTGGTGAAATAGGGTAAGGAAGAAGGAGAGGATGGTGGTCTCGTTCCCGCCGCCGGTCCCGGTGCTGGTGAAGACGCTCCCGACCTTGCCCACCAGGGCGCCTTTCGCCCATAAGCCGCCGGTCTGATCGAGGAAGTCCCGCATCTGGGCGGCCATGTTCCCGAAACGGGTGGGCGTCCCGAAGATGACGGCGTCGTACTCCGCGAGTTCCTTGGGGTCGGCCACCGGCGCCGCCTGGTTCATTTTGGCTCCGGCTTTCCGCAAGACTTCTTCCGGGGCCAACTCGGGCACCCTCTTGATGACCGCTTCCACCCCCTCGACCGAGTTCGCCCCCTCCGCCACCGCTCCGGCCATGGTCTCGATATGCCCGTACATCGAGTAATAGAGGATCAGGATCTTTTTTATTTTATCAGCTCCACGGTGTCCGGCCGGTCGGGGACGACGCAGATGAACTCGAAGGGCGCATCGCCCGTATTCCGGTACCAATGGGGTATATCGGCGGGGATGAAGACCGTGTCGCCTTTTTTAACGGTGAAGGTCTCACCGCCGATGCCGATTTCGGCCCGGCCGCCGAGGACGTACTGCCCGTGCTCGACCGTGTTGGTGTGGTTCGGCATCTCTCCCCCGGAGTCGATGACAAAGCGGCGGATCGAGAAGTGAGCGCCCTCTCCCGGCGGAATCAGGGTCTGCTTGGATGTTTTGCTCCCGGCTTGCACCGGCTCGGCCGCGATCTTCGCTATGTTTTTGATCTGCATGGTATTCCACCGGTTAAAATAAGTTAGTTCACTTCGTTCGCAACTTGTGGGGTTAAAAGGTTGCGGTTGCGCGGCTCGAATCGGTTGCGTGGAACGGTTACGGGGGCGAGCCGCATGTAACCGTACCCCGTTCAACGTTTCGAGCAGCGCAACCGTTCAACGATAACCGTTTTGTCAATTGATTGTCCAGATCCCTCATATCTTCACCTTCTCCGAGTCGGCGAGGTTGGTGGAGAGGAGGCCGAGGTAGGCGTCGTTCGGGGTAGTCACCAGGACGAAGTCGCCCCGCGCCCGGACCCGGTCGCCGGCCTTGTACTCTCCGCGCAGTCCTCCGTGGTAGAGGATGAGGGAGAGGTGGGTGACATCGGGCCTCTCGGGGAAGTCGATATCCACCAGCTGCAGGACCGAGGGCATGTAGAAGGTATGGCGGTCGTTGATCACGGTCCCGGATATCTCCACTGGCGATTTCAGGACCTCCATCTCGAACTCCCCCAGCGGGATCTCCGAGAGATCGGTGTAGGAGAAGAAGGGGCAGATCATGTTCCCCCAGTCGTCATAAAAACGGATCGCCCAGAGCATCCCCATCTCGAAGACCTGCCGGGCCGGGTCCTTGACGATCTCGTAGATCTGGTTCACGATCTTCCAGCCGTCGGCGACCGTTCCGTAAAAGACCAGGTCGAAGTCATGGGCGGTTTTCAGATTCCCGAGGGCCAGGGAACCGGTCACCCCGATCGCCTCCGGTTGGAGGCCGAGCATGCCGGCCAGCTTCCGGATGGAATCGTCTATCCCGGGAGAGAGTTCCCGTGCTTTCAGCAGCGAGCGGCGATGATCGACGAAGCCGATCATGTCCTTGAGGTTGAACTGGCACTTGTACTTCGCGAAGGGAGGCTTATTTTCCTGCGCTTCCGGGGCCAGTTTCCGGTAGAGATCGAGCTGGGATTCATAGTTGATCCAGACCTCCTCGCCGCCCTGGCCCTCGGTCTTGATGATGGAGCGGTAGGGGAGGCCGAAGATCTCCTTCTCACCGGCCGGGTCGGGGACATAGATAATGTTGCAGATCAATTTGCCGGGCGGATGGTAGTATCCTTCCGAGAAGAGGATAAGGCCGGATTTGTGGATGAAGGGCGTCGCGTCCCGGATCATCTCCAGCCGGTCCAGGGGAAGGACGAAGTCCCGGAACTTGTCGTTGGTCTTGACGGTGTCGTAGAAGGTAGTATTCAAATCATTTCTCCATCATATAGAAATCATAAATCCTAATTTCTAAATCCTAAATAAATTCAAAAATACAAATTCAAATGCACCAAACACTATTTGCACTTCTCGAGAATTGAGCCGAATATCTTGGTTAGTTCAAGTGCTTCATTTATAGGAAAATTTTGCTCCTTCATTTGTTCGACGTTAGGTTCACTAAGCCGTAACCAGTACTTACTTTCTTTTGCTTCTTTCCGGCAGATTTTGATCCGCATAACAAAGTCTTTCCTGCTCAATGCTTCATTAGCCTCACGATAATTCGCTCCCACGGAACCTGCTGCCCTGACTAATTGCCGCCCAACTTCAACATTTGGGATAGTCTTTTTAAGCTTGTTTACGTAAGCAATGACTCTTTTCGCAAAAACGAAGGTTCTCTCTTCGAGGTCATATCGTTTTTGATTTTGAGTTTCGGTCATTTGATATTGTTTAGGATTTAGAAATTAGGATTTAGGATTTAAGTAATCTTCTTTACCTGATCCAGGTTGTTGACCATCAGGGCTTCGAACTCGTCTTGCGGTTTCCGCGCGCCTGCTTCCATCCGGTAGGTCTTGAGCCGGACGTGATTTCCCCGGGCCCGGACCCGGTAGCCTCCCCGCCAATCTCCCCGTTCTCCCCCGTGATAAAGGATCAAGCGGGTGATCCCGGAAAAGTCCTTCCCGTCGAGCTTCACGTTGTCCACGATCAGGTAGGTGGGGTTGAAGGCATTGTGGGTGTCGTCGACGATCCGGGCGGTGATCTCCGCCGTCCCCAGGTCCTCGCAGTCGAAGTTCCTGAGCGGCGCCTCCTCCGGGTCCAGGTAGGAGAAAAACGGGCAGATCATGAACTTCTTTTCCCCCGCCCAGTCCCAGAACCGGATCGGCCAGTACTTCCCGAACTCGAAGACCCTCCTCTTCTCGTCGGTGTCGGTCAGCTTCTGCATGAACCTGACCATTCGTTTCACCTCATCGGAAGAAGCGTAGATCACGTAGTCCACGTCGTGGGGGTCGTCGTAGGTTCCCAGGGAGAGGGAGCCGGAGATGCCGATCTGATCGACCTTGATCCCGAGCAACTCGGCGGTGTGCTCGGTCACGATCCGGATGTTCTCAGCCGACTCCTCTTCATCCGCTTTCTCGATGATCGCCTTCAGGGAGTGACGGGTGGGGAAGCATCCGATCAGGTCGGTGACCGGGACCATCGATTTGTAGCGGGCGTAAATCGGCCGCGCTTTTTCTTCCTGGGTGGGGTCGACCTCGATGTAACGCCGGAACTGGAGCGGGTAGAACCGGTCCAGGGGCTGGTTGTTCATGATCTCCTTGGTGATGTTCTCGTAGAGCTGGCCGAAGATGTTTTTCCGGGAGTAATCCGGGGCCGGCTTTTCCTCGTTCCAGGGGACAAAGACGATATGGGAGACGACCGACCTCTCCTCCAGGGGTTTCTCTATCTGGTGGTAGTACCCCTCCGAGAAGACCATGCTCCCATCCTCGCGGAGGAAGTAGGTGGCGTCCCGGAAGTCGATCGTGGTATCGACCGGTTCCAGGAACCGGTGGAACTTGGGGTTTTCTTGCATCCTGGTGATGGTCTGAGTCATCTGGTACTCCTATATTAATTAGCGCCTTCGGCACTACTTAATAGTGGGCCCGGCGAAGCCGGGCCTATTGCTTAAACTAAATATATTTCCCCGATGCAATATGGGGAAAGGGTTTTCTTAACCACGGCCAATATTCCACGCTAATCGCATGAGTTGTCTATTGGCCGAACATTTAACAAATATTATTTTTGCGCAGCAAAAATAATAAATTAGTCGAAGAGACGGAAACGGAGCAGGGTGTAAAGGGCGGTCACCCCGTCCTTCCAGGTGATCTTTTTCCCTTCCTCGTAGGTTCTCCCGAAGTAGGATATGGGAACTTCGTAGATACGCCGCCGGGCCTTGACCATCCGGGCGGTGATCTCGGGCTCGAACCCGAAACGGTTGGAGAGGATGGTAATCCCCTCCAGCGCCTCTTTCCGGAAGACCTTGTAGCAGGTTTCCATGTCGTTCAGGTTGACGTTGAAGAGTACGTTGGTGATCAGGGTGAGGAGCTTGTTGCCGCAGTAATGCCAGAAATAGAGGACCCGGTGGGGCCCTCCCAGGAACCGGGCGCCGTAGACGACGTCGGCCACGCCGTTGAGGATGGGCCTGATCAGAGACCGGTACTCCTCCGGGTTGTATTCGAGGTCGGCGTCCTGGATGATGATGATATCCCCGGTGGCCTCCCTGAACCCGGTGCGCAGGGCGGCGCCTTTGCCCTGGTTTTTTTCGTGGAGGAAGACCCTGACGTCCGGGTAGTCAAGGCTCTTGAGCAGTTCCCGGGTCCCGTCGGTCGAGCCGTCGTCGACCAGGATGACCTCCTTCTCCATCTCCTGGGCCCGCACCTTCTCCAGGATAGCGAGGAGCGTCTTCTTCTCGTTGTAGATCGGTATGATAACAGATAGCTTCATTTATAAATTAGCTCCCTTTGGTCGCTAATTCATGTGAACCCGCCGATTGATTCGATCGGCGGGTTATGCATTAAATGGCGCCGTTTTCTTGAAGGCGCCGCCGCCAATGGCATTCTTTTTTATTTTTGCGAAGCAAAAATAGACTTTAGCATCAGCCAGTCGTTTTTGTCAATCTCCCGGCCGGCCAGGAGCAGGACGATATAGGCCGCGGAAAGAATAGCGAAAACCGGCGGAATCATCCAGCCGCGGGGGACCACCAGCGGACGAGAAAGAAGATAATGGCCGCGGCCAGGCCGATCTTCAGGACCGAGAGAGGGCGGAAGAGAGCGTGAAATCGCCGGTAGACGATCACCGCCGCCCCCAGCATCCCCACCCCGGCGGCGATGGTGGTCGCCGTGGCCGCCCCGGTGATATTGTAGGCGGGGACCAGGAAGTAATTGAGCGCCGCGTCCAGCAAGAGAGTGGCGGCCATCAAAAGAAAGGTGAGCCAGGGCCGTCCCTGGGCGGTGATGATGGTGGCCAGGACCAGGAGGAAAGCGATGAAGGTCTGGCCGAAGATCAGGATCCGGAGCGCGTCCGCCCCGGGGACGCTGTCCGCCCCGTAGACCCAGCCGATCAGAGGAGCGGCCGCGCCCCCGATCAAGGCGCAGATCGGGAGGATCAAAAGGAGGCCCCACCGGAAGCGCCCGCCGGATCATCCCGGCCGCGATCTCTTCGCGTCCCGGTGAAGCGGTGTGGGCGGAGATGTTGGGGAAGAGGGCGTGGCTCAATCCGTAAAGGAGCATGTAGGGGATGCGGGCGAAATTCTGGGCGCAGGTGTAGTAACCGGTCGCCAGCTCGGGGTCTCCCGTGACCCGGGCCCGGACGAAGCCGATGTCGATCTGCCCGATCATGCTGATAATGCCGGAGAAGAGGACGATCGGGAAAGCGAAGCGGACGATACTCATGATGGGGAAGGAGATGCCGCCTCTCTCATCCTCTCGTCCGGGCAGCTGGCCCGGGCGATGACGGCGGCACCGATGATGGCCAGGAGATAACCGCTGACCGCCCCGTAAAGACGCTGGTCCCACCACCGGCCGAAGAGGTAGATCAGAAGAAAGAGGAAAGAGATCTTGAAAAGGGAGTAGACGATCGAGACCCGGGCCTCTTTTCCGAACTGGGTAAAACCGTTCAGGGTACCCCGGTATACGGAATAGATACCGAAGACGGGAAGGAAGAAGCCGGTCAACCGGATATAACCGATGAGGTTCGTCGTTCTTCCAGATCCGGGCCAGCAGGGGGGCGCCCAGCCAGACCGCCAGGCAGAGGGCCGAGCCGACGGCGACCTGAAGTTTCAGCGCTTGCCGGGTGATCGACCGGGCGAGCTGCGGCTCGCGGGAGATGTAACGGGAGACCGCCCGGTTCACGCCGGAAGCGAGGAATATCCGGTAGAGGGTGAGGAGGAAGAGAAGGATGCCGAAGGTCCCGTAATCCTTCAGTCCCAGGATATGCTTGGACCCGATGTGAATAACCCAGCCGCTGAGGATGAACATCACCTCGGCCAGGGTCAGGTACACTGTTCCTCGTCCCATCTTCACTATATTTTTTCCTTCGGAAAAAATAGTTTAACCGGATTCATTTTATGAATCCGGTTATTTTTAAACAATGACCACAGGCAAAAAGAGAACCACCAGTTGATTCCGTCCCGGCATGTATTCATCTTCATTATTTGGAACCCGCCGCGGCTGACGTAACCGTGCGGATTAGTTGAACATAGCGCTCGGAGATTTTGGCGATGTCGTATTTTCCGGCGCTGCGGCGGGCCCCCCCGGAAAGCTTTTCCCACAGAGCCGGGTCGGCGAGGACCTGCGCGATCCGGCGTTTCAATTCGCCGTCATCCCGGCAGATGAAGCCGTTCACCCCCTCTTCGATCAAAGGTTCCAGGGCCGGGCTGGGGGTGCCGATCACCGGGATCCCCGCCGCCAGGGCGTCCAGGGCCGCCCGCGAATATCCCAGGACCGAGACACTCGACCGGTAGGGGAGGACCAGGAGCCGGCAGGAATAGAGCCAGGGATCGATCTCGGCGGCGTAGCCCTGAAAGGTGATGTTCTTCCATCCCCGGGCCGCCTCCCGGAGTTGGTCCGCCATCTCCCCTGTCCCGTTGATCAGGAGGTCGGCGTCGGGCGGGTTCAGCTCCTGGAAGATCCGGAGGAGCCGATCAGGCCCCTTGTGGGGCTGTAGGTGGCCGAAGTACCCGATCCGGAAGGCCGAGGGAGGGACTTCCGGCGGCGGGACCTTTTCTTCTCCCGTCCCGACCGGCATTCCGGGGGGGATGTAGGTGACCCGTCCCGGGTAGAAGCGGTCCCAGAGTTTTTTAAGCGGCTCGGTGGTGGCGACAACGGCTTCCGGACGGGGGGCGAGAAAGCGGATCAGACCGAAAAGCGTCGCGGTCATGTTGGTGTACTGAGTGAGGATGACGGGCGCCCGGCAGCCTCTCAGGCCCCACCGGAAAAGTTCCCAGTAGGGGAGAAGGTAATAGGACCGCCAGAAACCGGAACCGAAGATGACGAGGTCGGGTTTCCAGAGCCGGACGGCTTTCCCGGCCCGGAAGGGGAACGGTCCCTCGATCCGGCTGATCTCGTGGTTTCGGTATTTCTCGTACTCGGGAACCGCGGGGGAGTACCGGGAGGTGAAGACCCGAACGGTGAAGTCGGACTCCAGCCGCTCGACCAGGTCGATCGCGAAACGGAGTATCCCGGAGATACGCGGCATCGGCCGGTAGTACTTCACCACGTAGGCGAGTTTAAGCTTCCCGTCAGTCATAGAAGATTATGTTACCACGAAGGACACGAAGAAAAGAGAAGGATTGTTGGGATGCTGGAGAGAGTGAGTAATGAAAAGATATACCTATTACCCATACAAAATGTAAGAGAGCCTTTTATTTATATTTTCCTTCGTGTTCTTCGTGTTCTTCGTGGTTTAAACCTGTTTTAAGAAGATGCAAAGACGGGGAATCATCGGTGATGGAGTGATGGAATGATGGAGTGATGGAGACCACGCTGCGGTCGACACTTTTAAACGTTATGACGGGGTGAAGGCGTTTTTTGCTCGTCCCTGGCACGGACTTCCAGTTTCTTGACCCGGTAGAGGACGTTCTCGGTCAGCTTCCGGTTGGAGGCGATGGTGTCGGCCAGCAGCCCGATCACCAGGATCTGGAAACCGACGATGAAGAGGACGGCGGCGAAGATCAGCGACTGGACGTGTCCCTTCCCTTCTGCAAAGAAGATCATAAAGTAAAGGAACCGGATCGAAAGGACCAGGCCGCCGAAGATTCCGATGCCCCCGATGATGGAGAAAACCTTGAGCGGCTCGTACATCGTGTAGATGCGGATCAGTGTCGCCACCGACCGCTTGAGGTAGCCGTATGTGCTGTCAAAGAGCCGGGAAGGGCGGGTCTGGGGGTTGGTCCGGACGGCCACGTGGCCGACCGCGATCCTCCCGGTCCCGGCCTGGATCAGGGTTTCCAGGGTGTAGGAAAAATCGGAGACGACGTTGATATTGAGGGCCGCTTCCCGGTTATAGGCCCGGAACCCGCTGGCCGCGTCGGGGACGGTGGTGTTGGAGAGTTTTCTCACCACCCAGCTCCCGATTTTCTGGAGGTGTTTTTTGATCGGGGAGAAGTGCTCGAGCGTCTCCACCTCGCGGTCGCCGACAACCATGTCGGCATCGCCCTTGAGGATCGGCTCGATCAGCAGGGGGATATCGGCCCCCATGTACTGGTTGTCGGCGTCGGTGTTGACGATAATGTCCGCCCCCAGCTTGAGAGCGGTGTCGATGCCGGCGCTGAAGGCGCGGGCCAGCCCCTTGCGGTTGGTGAAGCTGATGACGTGGTTGGCGCCCGCCTCCTTCGCCGCCGCCAGGGTCCGGTCGGTAGAGCCGTCATCGATGACCAGGACTTCCACCCGGTCCACCCCGGTGATCTCCCGGGGGATGTCCCGGATGGTTCGGCCGACCGTCTCTTCCTCGTTGAGGCAGGGGATCTGGACGATTAGTTTCATTATATTTTTTCTTCGAAAAAAATAGTGAATCGGCGCTTCGCGCCGATCTGGGGATACGCACTATTCAGGTTGATAGATAATAAGGCGGAAATAATTTCATGTCAACGACGCACATGGGACACTGGAACGTAACCCTCGCTTCGCTCGGGCAACGTTCGGATTAAAAGATTGCGGTTAAGCAACTCGAATCGGTTGCGTGGAACGGTTACGGGGATCAACTGCACGTAACCGTACCCCGTTCAACGTTTCGAGCCGCGCAACCGATCAACGATACCCCGGAATTTCAATTTATTGAAATTCCGAAGCAGCAAGGTAGCGAAGGCGGCGCTGATTTATTCTCCCAGGTATTCGATCACACCGTCGGCAATCGCCTCGGCGGTCTTCTCCCGGAAGGCGGGGTCCATCACCAGTGCCTCGTCATCCGGGTTGGAGAGGTAAGCGACCTCGACCAGGGCCGCCACCAGGTCGCCGGGCCGAATCACGGCCAGGCTCCGCCAGCGGACGCCCCGGCCCGACAGCCCGATCTTTTTCAGGGAACGGTAGAGGTCGCCGGCCAGCTCCCGGGCGGGAGGTCGGTAGTAAAGGACGGTGCATCCGGTGGCGGCCCGGGGATCGCGGTCGGTATCAACCGAGTTGTAATGGAGGGAGAGGAGGAGATCGGCGTTTTTTGACCGGGCGATATCGGTCCGCTCATAGAGTCCGACCGTGCTGTCCTCTTCCCGGGTCAGGAAGACCGCAAGTCCTCTCCGCCGCAGTTTTTCGGCGACCATCCGGGCCAGGAAGAGGTTGGCCTCTTTCTCCGCGATCCCGCCCGGGCTGACCGCTCCCCGGTTCTTCCCCCCATGGCCCGGGTCGAGGCAGATCACGGTTTTCTTTCCGCGGCCCGGGTGTCCTTTCCAGGAGAGCAGGTAGCCCCCTTCGTCCCAGTCGAGAGACCAGCGGCACCACTCCGGGGCGCCCCGGAGATGGAAGACGGCCCGACCGTCGGCCTCCTGGGACCAGGTACAGGTCCCCTCCCAGTCGCCGAGGTTGATGGAGCGGGTATCGACCACCGTGTTGTAGAAGATCACGTCCGCGGCGGACGGGGAGAGGTACTCCACCCGTGCCGGAACGGCGGTCTCCAGGGTAAACCGGGCCCGGGAGCGGGCGGGATCGAATTCCACGTTGCCCGCCCGGTAGGGCTCATCGGGGGCGTCGCCTCCCAGCGCGACGGCTTCCGCCTCGATCCATCCGGAAAGGCCGCCGCCCAGGTCGGTCCGGAGGTATCCGCCCGATTGGCCGGTGACGGTGAGGACCGCGCCTTCCGGAAGAGTGAGGAGCCGGGTCCCCCCCGGCCGGAGATGGAGAGGGGTCCGGGGAGCGGTAACCGTCCCGGTCCGGGTCCGCTTGAAGGGGCTGAAAGCGTTCGTCCCGGTCACGGGTTTTTCCCGCCGGATCGTCAGGGGATAGATGGTCTCCCCGCGCGGGGAGCGGGCGGTGAGGGTGATCGTGTTCTCTCCCGGGGAGAGCGGGAGGAGGGCGACAAAAGAGCCGCCGGGGTGGACAGCGGCCGGATCGCCGTCGATCAGTACCTCCACCCCGGGCTCTACCCGCCCGGCCAGGCGCAGAGCCCTTTCCGGTATCGCCGCGTATTCCACCGGGGGAAAGGTGAGGAGAATCCCGGGGCCCGCTTCCCCTTCCCGGACCCTCTTGTAGCCGGTTTCGTCCTCCTGGCTCAGCCGCACCACCGCCCCCGGCACGATCTCCGGACGGGTAAGCGCCGGGACATCGGTAGGGCCGCCGCCGTCCCCGCAGGCGGCAAGGCAGAGAAGCATAACCACAAAGAAAGGCGCGGCAATTCTCACGATATTCGCCTCACGGTCTTTATTCATCGGGTATGGTAATCAATAGAGGTTTAAAATGCAAGGGTGGGGATATTCTCCGGGGAAATATCTTGATAACGGTTTTGCGCGCGGTAAAATGAAGAAGCAAACTGGAGCGGCGGAGTTTGCCGGAGCGAAGCGAAGATCCCGATTCATCGGGGCTTCGCCTGAAGTCAAGTAAACGTGCTCGCTACGAATAGACCGTTTTCCAGCACAAAATGAAAAAGAACCGCAGATCAAAAATTGTCGTCACCCCCGTCACCTTGATTCTTGCCGGGATCACCATTGTCGCCGCCGTCATTCAGGGGATTTTTAAAGAAGAGATGCTGACCGACATGATGGACGTGCTGCATACTCATTCATTGACGGTGGCCCAGATGGATACCTTGGAAACGTCCACCTGGATGGTATACCTGCTTTTTATCGCGATGTCCGTATTGCCCGTGTTCTGGGCCTGGCAGAATTACAGGATATATAAAACGGCCTGGCTCTATGCCGTCGCCGGTCTCCTGATTGTAATCGGTCTTCAGGTCTTCGCCGCCATCGGCGTGCTTATCATCTGCGCGCGGAATTTATGGACGGATTCCCCCCAAACCGGATAATTCCGAAAATGAACCAAAGGGTCAACCCCTCGGAGGAGGGTAAGGAATGATAACCATTACCGGACAACCCGGCCTCAAGGATTATCTACGGGCGCGCCGCTGCCACGCGCTCCGGCGCACACTGGCCATCGTATCTCTGCTGGTGATCGCGGCGGTCGTTCTCGCCCTGATCACCGGGGACTATTTAGTCCCGGGGCTGATCGTTGTCTATGCTCTCGTTTTGCGCCCGATCTACATGCGGACCTATCTCCGGCGGAACTGGCAGCAGACCCCGTCGGCTCACCGGGGTGAGAAGACCTACAGTATGAACGCGGCCGGTTTTCACGCCGAGGATGACGAGGGCAATCCGGTCGTCACTCACTGGGACCAGTTCATCAAATTCAGGGAGTCCAGGGACACGTTTCTTCTCTACCTCAGCCCGGGAAGGTATTTGTTTCTTCCCAAGCGGTTTATCGATCCGTCCCAGCAGGCCGAGATCAGACAATTGTTGAAAGAGAGAATTGGGTGACGGTGCCCGATAATAATATCTTACCGAAGAATCCGGGTCTGAAAGATAAGTCCCAGGATTGGAAAGTCCTGCTGGCCCTGGCGCGCCAGATCCGCGAACAGGAGTCCCGGCCCGCGAACAAGGCCGGCTATATCCTGAAGGCGTTCGCAGCTCCTCTCCGGGGCCGGGGACCGTGGATTATTTTCTTGGGTGCGATCAGCCGGAGTTTGCTCTTCGCCCTCAACCCGGTGACGATCTTTCAGGCGATCAAGCGGATATTCCTTCCCTATCTCCTGGTTTTTGGATTGTGCGCGGTTTCCTATCTGGCGATGACGGTGACCACCGGCATGTTCGAATCTTACCGGTTAAACGACCTCGGCGGCCCAAGCAGCTGGAGCAGCCTGGGGTGGTCGGTTCTTTCCCTGGTCGTCAGCTTCTATGCTCTCATCGTCATGGGTGGGATGCTGGGGAGGCTGTATTTCTGCGAACAGGAGGCGCTCTTTGGTTAACGTATTGCTTCGGGATTTCATAAAAGATAGGAGCCATTACTCGGACATACATAGATCATTTGAGCAAAATCGGTACTATCACTATTGGTGGTTAACCCCGTAAAAGGAGGCCACTATAAAAATAAAATTGATCAACCGGATACTTTTTTGTGAGATGAGCGGTTTTATCGCCGTTATCTTGCTTTTATGGTTGAATGAAGTATTTGACCTTCCCCGCCGGATTTTTGGATCAATGAAGACTCCCGTGAATATCATGGAAAGTATCCTGGAGACGGTGGTGATAACCGTTCTGGCGGCAGGTGTGATTATTTCAACTCGAATACTACTGGGCAGGATAAAAGTTCTGGAAGGATTGTTGCCGATCTGTTCCTTCTGCAAGAAAATCCGGGTGGACGGCGACTGGGTATCGATGGAGAATTACGTCGGGGAACGCTCCAATGCCGATTTCTCGCACACCGTCTGTCCGATCTGCGCCGCCAAACATTATAAAATCGTCCTGGATAGCGGATGTCCGAAGACCACATGAGGGAACGCGGTTACCGGACAGTTTATTTCCCGCCGGCACCGGGGCGCGGCCGGCAGGGTATCCGATCTTTGTCGAACGGGATCTCGGAATAACCCGGTCGTCACGTTGAAGAAGGGAGATATGCCATGAGAATCACTGTTCCCGCCGCCTTGTTGATCATAATCGGTATCTTTTCGTCTGCCGCGGTTCCCGGAGAGCGGTCCGCGGAAAGCATCTTGCTGACGTTGCCTCAATTAAAATGGGTCCTGATGATGGGAGCGCCCGGTTTCGCCGTCAGCGAGAAGGAGATGACGGACGTTCACACCTCCGCCCGGTTTTTCGCCGACAACGGGGCCACGGGTATGGTTCTGTCCGGCTTCCTGGAGAAAGCGGAAGAAACCGGCGACGCGAAAGCCTGCCGGGCCTATTACTGGGAAAAGGGTAAAAAGTCTCCCTGGAAGAAAGATGAAGTCACGATGCGGGAGTCCGGTGAGATGGCAATCCTGGAATACATGGTGAAGAGCGTGGAGGGGGTGGAACTGAACCAGAAAAACCTCAACGCCTTTCTCTGCAAAGACGGTTACTGGATCGATATTCATCTTTCGAAAACGCCTTTCGAGCCGGAGGATGAATCGCTTTTCAAAGAGATCCTGGATCAGGTGAGGATTGTCGAAAAAAGTTCCCTGACCGGAGAGAAAACCATCCGCCGCTACTCGATCCCGAACCACGGCATCCTCGTAGTGCCGGTTCCGGAATCATGGAATGATATTGTTGACCAAGCCGCCCCGGAGTCGCCCCCCACGCTTCATTTTACCGGGGGCGCGGAGAAAGATTTCTTGGTGCTCGTCACTCCCCTCTGGAGTCCGGGGAAGAATCCGGAGTTCAACAGTGAGCCGTCGATAAAAAAAATAGTGCAACGAAGCGGGGAGGCGTCATTGGCACAGGCTGAGGAGAAGAAGCTCACGCTCCAGCCGCTCGGGAAAAAGGGGTATTACTTTTCCCTGACGGATAAAAAGCCCAAGCCGGGGGAATGGAAATATTTAAATCAGGGGAGCATCGGGGTGGGAGACCTTCTGATCGCGTTTACCATTCTTACGCATTCGCCCGATTCGAATGTTATCCGAGAAGCGCTCGATATGCTCACCGGCGCCAAACTGGCGGCGGAATGACCGGGAAAGATCGGCGCCCTGGTTCCCCGCGCAATTTCAATAAACCGCGGATTGAACGGATTGAGCGGATTGTTTTTTCTTCCGGATTAGCGAAGATTAGCGAGATTCGAGGTTAATAAGTCGCGAAGCTAAGTTCCTGTTTCGGGATTTCCCCGATAGCCATCGGGATCCCGATTATCTATATATTTGAATAATGTATCGGGACAATAATCTTTTTTTTCTACCCCGATTAATGCTTCCCCGATTAATGCTTCGGGGTGGGGCGGGGGAGGCCGAAAAAATAAAAATATGCAAGTATTGAATCAACATTGCGAGAATTTTTTAAAATAAATTCGTGTAATCCTTCGGCTACGCTCAGGACAAGTTTCGCGAAATTCGTAGTTTTTTAATTGCCCGAGTGAAGCGAGGGCTAAGTTCTGGAAGGGACAAGGAGGAGCTGGATCATGCAATGGTATTTCTGGGTAATGGGAGCGCTCGCGATCATGACCGCGGTCATGATCTACGTCAAATCCCGTATCCAGAAAGCGGGAGAATCCGCGAAGGAAGAGATGGCGCGCCGGTTCGGGGATGATGTCCAGGTTCTCACGGGGTGCGGCATTGTCTCCCCGCCGAGCCGGGTCCCCGGAGTGCTGGTTCTGCTCAAGGACCGGATCGTCTACCGTTCGCTCTCCGCCCTGGCCGGCGGCGAGGGAGAGATCCCCCTCGCCGGCATCGGCCGGATAACCTGGGAACGGAGCTGGGCCAGCCGCCACCACATGGCCCGGAAGTACCGGAACGCGAAGATAATCGGCGTCACCACCATGGCCGGCGAAGAGAAGGTCTTCGCGATTTCGAACCGGGACGCGGAAAAGTGGGAAGAGGCGCTCCGGGAGTTCCCGCTCTTCCAAAAAGAATAACCCGATAAACCCTCATCGGTAAAAACCGCGAAACCGCGGGGAACGCCGCGGGAGTTAACCGAGAGATAGGGAGTACTGGAATAATGGAGTGGTGGAGTGCCGGAAGACGGGGAGCTGAAAAGAGGGCATGGGTATTCCCCGGTATCGCCGCTCCACTATCCCGGTTTCCTGAGGCCATGCCGAGGGGTGCGTTTCAGTCCTCGATTTGCGATGCCGGCTGTTCGGCGGCGCGGGGTTCGGGGGCGCCTTCCCGCCAGATTCGCATGAAGTAATCTTCGAAGAACGAGACCGTCGCCGGATCGGTAACGAGCAGGCTCGATTCGTTCCGGACGTCCATGGCCAGGTATCCCCAGTTGGCCGATCCGATCAGCACGCTGTCGTCGGCAATCACGACCTTGGCATGGGTGGTGACCGCTTCCGGATCTTCCCGGACCTCCACCCCTCCCCTTTCCAGGTATTCCCGGGTGGCGTCATTGACCCGGTTTAAAATCTTGTTGTAGTTGCTCCGGTCGAGGATGACCTTCACGTCCACGCCTCGTTTCCGGGCGTCGATAAGAGCATCGATCAGGCGGTTGGTCTTGGAGTCGGCCGCGTATTTCCCGGTGTAGTACTTCATGCCGTACATCAGGACTTGGATACGCTTCCGGGCGCCCTCCAGCATCCCCAGCAGGGCCGGGAAATGCTGCCGGTTGACGACGGTCCTGATCCCGGGGATCTCCAGGGTCGCCATCTCCGGCTCGACGAAGCTGTCGGCGAGCAGTTTCTCGAAGTAGGCGGTGAAAAAAGCGCCCAGGCGGGCGTCCTCGACATAGACGTTGGACTCGTTGTTGTTATCGATCGAGTTCCCGGAGAGGTTGGTCGAACCGACCAGGACCTTCTTCCCATCCACGATGAAGATCTTGCTGTGAGTCGCTTTTTTCGGGGTGTCCAGCACCGACTTGATCCCGAACTGGTTAAGGAAGGTGTTGCTTTTCGGGTTGAAGCGGACGGCGTCCTCCAGAATTCCCCGGACCGTGACCCCCCGGGCGACCGCCGCCTTCAGGGCATCCTGGATCTTTTTGACGGTGGGGTCGTAGTGGAACTCGAGCTGGATGAAATCGATTGATTTTTGAGCGCCCTCGATCATCCCCAGCACGACCGGCAGGTACTCGCGGTTGACGACCGGCTTGATGACCGGCGGCGGAGGGGCGGGAGACTGGCCGAAAAGAGGGGAAGAAAGGATGCCGGCCGCGAGAAAGGCCGGGATAATCAGGGAAACTGTCAGCCGGCGTTTGTTCATAACGATCACTATGCACCATATCGGCCGTCTTATCAAGAGAAAGAACAGGGCGCTATCAGTGGAAAGTAGAGAGGAGATCCCCGGCCCCGGTGCCCACTTGCTCTTCAGGGAAAATGGGTGTATGTTAAAATAGTATTTTGGGACTCATGAATGCTCGTAATGCCCCGATCTTAATCGGGTGCCGGCCGAAGCAGGGCTCCCTTCGACAAGCTCAGGGTCTTCGAAAAGCCCTGCACCACGAGTTTACGCCGAAAGTGCTGACCCGTGTTTGCATTCCGATTTATCGGGGCTGTTTCGGAAATTTCCCGATAGCCATCGGGATCCCGATTATCTATTAATTTGAATAATGTATCGGGACAATAAATGTTGTCCAAATGGTAGCCGCCCCGTATTAGGCGGGGCGTTATATTGCGCACCCTAAAGGGTGCGGCTACCTAAAGTTAGAGCGAAGCGCCAAGTTCTTGCCATGAAACGTGCTTTCATTGCCTTCGTTATCTCCCTGGGATTGCTCCTGCCGGCTGTTCCCGCTTCCGCCCTGGTTCTCGATGTTCCGGAAAAGACCCAGGCCCTGGACCAGTGGTGCTGGGCCGGGGTCTCCGAGGCGATCATGAATTATTACGGGGAGTTCGCCACCCAGTCGGAGATCGCGGACTTCGGGACAAACGGTTACAACACGTGGAATTGGCTGTACGGTTCCGACACCGAGGTCCCATATTACCGCCAGGGAATCGACAGGATCCTCTTACACTGGGGGTTCACCAGCAACTCCGGGCAGTACACGATGAGCCTGGCTCAGGTTGAAGCACGGATTAACGCCCGCCAGCCGTTCGTGATCCGGTGGGGCTGGTACAGCGGGGGCGGCCATTTCCTGGCCGGCCGCGGGTATAGTGGGAGCTTCATCTACTACATGGACCCCTGGCACGAAAACGGGTACCAGATGGCGACATATGACTGGGTGGTGGACGATGGCGTTCATCAATGGACACACAGCCTGGAACTGACCACCGATCCGCCGACCACGCCTACCCCCACCATCACCGCCACGCCCACGGCGACACCCACGCTCACTCCGACCGCGTCCCCCACGCCGAGCATGATCCCGACCGCGACACCGACGCCGACAGTCAGTCCCACTCCGTCGGTCACCCCCACCCCCTCCCGGACGCCGACCGCCTCCCCGACCCGAACCCCGACGCCGGTCCCGACGGCGACGCCGCCGCCCACCGCCACGCCGCCGCTCCCGATGCTGATCTACTCCGAGAACCTCAGCAGCAATCCGGGCTGGGCGACCGAATCGGACTGGGCCTACGGGGTGCCCACCGGGCACGGCGGAAGTATCACACCGCCCCCCACCCCGGTGGGCGGCGCCGACGGCAACCCCGATCCCACCTCCGGCCATACGGGGAGCAACGTCTACGGATATAATCTGAACGGCAATTATCCCAATAAGATGCCCGAGACCTATTATCTGACCACCACCGCCGTCGACTGCTCCAACCATCAAAACATCACCCTCTACTTCTGGCGCTGGCTGAACGTGGAACGCCGTGAGCGCGATAAGGCCTATATCCAGGTTTCCAGCGACGGCGTGGCCTGGCAGAAGGTCTGGGAAAACCTCTGGGAGCCGCCCGCCACAACGGATTCCAGCTGGACTCGCTATACCTATGCCCTGGCGATTGCCGCCCGGCAGCCGAATGTCTTGATCCGCTGGGGGATGGGCCCGACCGACTCCATCAACGTCTACTCCGGATGGAACATCGACGATATCGAGGTCTGGGGGGTCCCGATCGTCCCCGGAACCCCGACCCCCACCCCGACGATAAGCCCGATCCCCACCCCGTCCGCCAAGCCGACGCGGACGCCGCCGCCGCCGCCGTCCCCGACCGTCTCCCCGGTTCCGACCGCCAGCCCTCCCCCCACGGCCAGCCCCACTATCAGTCCGGTCCCGACCGCCTCGCCGACCCCGTCCCGGCCGCCGACCCCGTCGGTGACCCCCACCTCTTCGGTCACCCCCACCCCGGTCCCCACCCCGACCCCGGGAGAACCGGTCCTCATCTACTCCTTCCCGTTGAACAGCGATCCGGGCTGGACCGCGGAGTCGGACTGGGCCTTCGGGGTTCCCACCGGCCAGGGAGCGACCGAATGGGCCAACCCCGACCCGACCTCCGGGCATACCGGGCCGAACGTGTACGGTTATAACCTGAAGGGCGATTACACCAACAACATGGCCCGGACATACTGGCTGACCACGACCGCGATCGACTGCTCGGACCTGGTCAAGACCCGCCTCAAGTTTTGGCGGTGGCTGAACGTGGAGCGGCGCGCGTACGACCATGCCTTGGTTCAGGTCTCGGCCGACGGCGTGACCTGGAACCCGATCTGGGAAAACCCCAACGACCTGTGGACGACCGATTCCGCCTGGACCCCGGCGGCCTATGACATCTCTTCCGTCGCCGACGGGCGGTCCTCGGTCTTCCTGCGGTGGGGGATGGGGCCGACCGACCAGGATGTGTACGCCTCCGGCTGGAACATCGACGATATCGAGATCTGGGGCGTTCCCTCCGGCCCGACACCCGTCCCGGGAACGACCCCCGCCCCGCCGTCGCGCCTCCCCTGGATTACCGACTATAACGGAGACGGGACCTCGGACATCGCCGTCTTCCGGGAAGATGCCGGCCTCTGGGCGGTCCGGGGGGTGACGCGGGTCTATTTCGGAGGGGCGTTCGACGAACCGGTCCCCGGCGATTACAACGGCGACGGGACGACCGAGATCGGAGTTTTCCGGGAGAACGGGGGGCTCTGGGCGATCCGGGGGTTCGTCCGGGTGTACTTCGGCGCCGGCGCCGACGTCCCCGTCCCCGGGGACTATGACGGGGACGGTAGGTGCGATATCGGCATCTTCCGGGAAAGCGCGGGGCTCTGGGCTGTCCGGGGCTTGACCCGGGTCTATTTCGGGACCTCGGGCGACACCCCGGTCCCCGGCTATTACGCCGGGACCAGCAGCCGGCAGATCGCCCTCTTCCGGGCCAGCAGCGGTCTCTGGGCGTTGCGGTCAGTCGGCCGGATCTATTTCGGGTCCGCGAGCGACCGGCCCGTCCCCGGCGACTATGAAGGCGATGGGACCTGGGGTGTGGGTGTCTTCCGTTCCGCTTCCGGCCTCTGGGCGATCCGGGGCGTGACCCGCGCCTATTTCGGTTCTTCCGCCGACGACCCCCGCCCGGCCGACTACCGCGGGAACCGCCTCGACACCATCGGGATTTTCCGCCCCGCCAGCGGCCTCTGGGCGGTCCGGGGAGCGAATAGGATTTACTTCGGCGCACCGGGCGACGTGCCGGTGACGAGATAAGGGGCAGTAACCAGTAATCAGTAATCGGTAATCAGTAATCAGTGCTTCGCCGGAGCGATACCGATTACTGATCACCGATTACCGATCACCGGTCTTCCTCTCCAGTTCCGCGAAGACCTCGGAGTATCGGCGCGCGATCCGGTCCCAGCCGAAGTTCTCGACCACGAAACGTTTCCCCCGTTTACCCAGATCCGTCCGCTTCTCCGGGTTCCCGATCAGATCGAGCATGGTTTCGACGAAAGCCCGGGTGTCGTCCCATTCGAGCAGGATGCCGTTCTCGCCGGGGGTCACCGCCTCCTGGATCCCCTGGAGGCGGGAGGCGACCACGGGCAGCCCGGCCGCCCCTCCCTCGATGGCGACGATCCCGAACCCCTCGATGTCCCCCGGGACCTCGACGTTGGGCATGACGAAGACGTCGGCGCAGCAGTAGAGGGCCTTCAAACTCCCGTCGTCCATGGGGACGTCGCCCATCAACCGGACGTTCTCTTCCAGCCCTTTTTCCCGGACGGTGTTCTCGATCGTCTCCCGGAGCGGGCCGTCCCCGACAACCAGGTAGAGGACGTTCGGCTCCTTTTCCGCCACCCTGGGGAGGATCTCTTTCACGAAACGATCCACCCCCTTTTTGGGAACCAACCGTCCGACCGTGATCAGGACGCAACGCCCGCGGGTATCGATTCCCAGCTTCTCCGCCGGGGAAACGGCCTCCGTCCAGGTGAAGTCATCCGCGTTCACGCCGTTGGGGATGACCCGCAGGATGCCTTCCGGGACACCGTAGCCGCGGCAGATCTCCTTCAGCTGAGAACTCACGCAGATCACCCGGTCCATCTTTCTCAGGGCCGCCGGGACGACCGTCAGATAGCCGGGGAAGGCGAAGGCGATGTCGCGTCCATGGATGTTGACCGCTACCGGGACCCGGAGGAGCTTTTTCAAGACCCACCCCATCGGGCTCATCAGGCCGTCGGAGAGGTAGATGAGATCGATCTTGCCGCCCAGCCGGAGGCAGACGGCCCGGCAGAAAGCGTAGAGGAGAAAAAAGGGCATCAGCGCCTGAGAGCGGCCCCAGGAGATGACCCGGATCGGGCGGACTTTCCCCAGGTGCTCGATCAGTTTCTGATTGAAGCGCTGCATTCCCCCGATCGAGGGAGCGTTTTTTCTGGTGATGTAGAGGAGCATATTAAATAGTTATGTAAAGAATAGTAATCAAAGCTCGATAAACATTATCTCCACGGTAATCCGTAATCAGTAATCGGTTATCAGTAATCAGTAACGGAGCAACCCGGTAATCACCGATCACGATCACCGATTACTGATTACTGATCACTGGTTACTGATTACTCCTTGTTTTCTCCCGACGACAGTGTAGAGCTTAAGCGGGTAGAGATGACCGGGGATGAATTTAGTCCCCAGACGGCTCAGAGGCGAGAGATCTACCGGCCCGCTGACCTCCTCCGTCAGGTAGTTCCGGGAGATGAACTCTGCGATCAGGGGATCGGTCAGGCTGGCCGGGTAGGCGATCCGGTATCCCTTCCCCTCGACCCGGCGAATGATCTCTCCGATCGTGTCGGCAGGGAACTGGGTCCCGAGTGTATAAACCATTCTCTCGGGAAAGACCAGTTTGTCCCAGTAGTAGGTAAAGAAAACCGTGCGTTGGTCGGTCTGATCGAGGAGGAATTTCCGGCATTCCCGGTAGTACCGGCTCTGCATGACCGTTTCGATCGTGCCCCCGGGACCGGCCAGGGCGATGAAGAGGTTGAAACCGGCCAGAACGGTGAGCAGCCGTCCCCCCGGAAAGACCAGACGCTGGAGGAGACGGGCCGCGAAGAGCGGCAGCAGGCAGATGGTTGGCGTCAGGTAGCGTAGAAACGAGGAATGGAGCGTGAACTCCCCTTCCTCGTGCCCAAAAGTGGCGAAGTTGGAGAAAAAACCGACCGAGATCAGGAAGAGAAAGAAATAATAAAGGTTGAACCTGATGGGTCGATAGGTTTCATCCTCCGGGCCGTTCTCGTCCTCGATATCTTCCGGCACATCGCCGTTCTCCGCGTCGCCTTCTTCCGGCTTGCCGAGCCGGGGGAGGAAGAAGCCCAGCAGGGCCAGGACCAGAAGCGGAAAGGCGATGGAAAAGGAGAGGGGCAGGTTTTTGACGTGAAGGAGCCAGATCTGGGGATGGAAGTTGAGGTAATCGATAATCCTGCGGATGCTGAGCGGGACCTTCTCGGTGACTGATGTCTCATTCGGAATGAGGGTCGCGGTGTAGCTCAAATTAAAATAACTGCCGTAGACGATTTTATTATAGCAAAGCAACCCGCCGCCGAAGAGCGCGATCAGGATGACCGCGGTTGCCAGGAACCGCCAGGAAACGCGTTTCCGCTCGATCAGGATCAGGATGAAGAAAGAAAACAGATAGACGGCATTGGTGGGACGGATCCAGATCAGGGCTCCGGCGAAGAGGCCGAAAAGAATGTAGGACCATGCCCGCCGGTACAGGAGCGCCCGGAGCAGGAAGTAGAGCGCCGCCAGGAAGACCGCCAGGTTGAAGAGGGTGGCGTTATACGCATACGCCCGGCGAATGAAGACCGGGGTGGTGGCCAGAAGGATAACCGCCCGGAGAGGGGTGTTCATGATCGGGAAGATCAGTTTCCCGATCAGGTAGAGGAGGAGAAGGGAGACGACGGCGCAGAGAGGATTGACCAGCCGGGTCGCCTGATAGGGGAGAAAACTTTTCAGCGCCGCCCAGAAAATAATGAAACCGGGGAATTTACGGGGGTAGGTTTCCCCGTTTTTTTGGTAGACGAAGTAGCGGGGGGTAAAACCCTCCTGGCAGAAAATGTCGTCCCCCGGCGGCCGGTAACCAAGCTGCCCGGTCGCGGCCAGGTGGGAGGAAAAAAAGTCATACACCAGGTCGTCCGGCGAGATGACCTCGTCGCTGTAGAAGAAGAGCAGGCTGTAACAGACGAAAGCGATGAGAAGGATGTAAATAAGTTTCATCAGTATTCATTTATCGGATAAATCACGAAGATCACGAAGTACAAGAAAAAAGGCATAGTACATAAGATTTTACTCATTTTTTATCCTTCGTGACCTTCGTGTTCTTCGTGGTGATATCCGGTTTTATATTTTTAAGAAAGGGTTTTCGAGGAGGGGAAACTATATAATAACCGCACTGGCACCGCAAGTCTATCCGGTCCACTCCCCGAAACGCCCCCGGAAGTAATCCGCTAGTCCCCGCCGCCAGGCCCGGAGTTTCGGTCCCCGGGGCGGACCGGCCGCCAGGCCGGCGAATAGAAGGGTGTAAAGAACGATCAGGAAGTTGCGCGTTCCCCGCCAGAATACACTGACCGGGCACTCCCGGTTGATCGCCAGGAGATGGTTCCGGGTCGAATAATAAACGACCGTGGGAGAATATTCTCCGCCCATGGATCCGCTGACCTTGTGCCGTACCCGGGAAGCGGGAACGGTGACGACCTGATATCCCCGCCGCCGGGCGCGGAGGCAGAGGTTGACATCTTCGAAGCAGAGGAAGTATTCCTCGTTGAAGCCGCCGACCGCCCGGAGCGTCTCCGCCTTCAGGAGCATGGCGGCCCCGCTGACGGCGTCGTCGTCGGCGTTTTCGTCCCGCAGCTCGTCCGCCCTCCGATTATGGAAGGGGGTATAGATTCTCCCGGTCAGCCGGTGAACGGCGATCCCCTGGCTCCAGACCGTTTCCGGATGGGAATAGTAAAGTATCCGGGACCCGAATATGCCGGCCCGGGGCCGGTGCCCGGCTGTCCGGAGGAGTTCGAGGAGAAAATCCGGGTCGACTACCGTGTCGTTATTGAGGAGGCAGATGTATTCGGCCCCTTCCGCGAGCGCTTTTTCGATCCCCCGGTTGTTCCCTCCGGCGAAACCGAGGTTCTTCTCTAAACGGAGAACGGCTGCTCGGGGATAATATTTCGCCACAGCCTCCTCGGTCCCGTCGGTGGACCCGTTATCGACCACGATGACGGATGAGGGGGGGGGCTGGAGCCGCGAGACGGAAGCCAGGCATTCCAGGAGGTCGTTTCTCCCGTTCCAGGAGACGATGACGATGGCGACTTTCGGCCCTTCCCCCGGCCCCGTTAAAACAGACGATTGAATGTGATTGGAAATGTTTATGCCCCCCGCCGCGGCCCCTTTATTCAACCGCGGATTAGGTGGATTAAGCGGATTATCCCCCCGCTTCGCCCCCTTTTTTAACAGACGATTGAATGTGATTGAATATGATTGAACGTTGCTATACGAAAATTATGTTCGACGTTCGAAGTTGGACGTTCGACGTTCGCTGTTCGGTTTTTCCTCCCCCCGCCTCATATTGAACGTTGGACTTGAAAGTTGAGCGTTGAACGTTCGTGTTTTCTCAGGGGCCTGGCCTTAACTTTAGGCACTTCTCCGCCGGAGGCGGATCAGCCTCTGGCTGAGAACATTAGGCACTTTTTCCCTGTTCGATGTTCATTATTAAGGAATTCATTCGTCATTCCTTCGTTATTCTTCATTCGGATTTCGTCATTCCTTCGTCATTCGGGTTTCGTCATTTTCTCCCCTCTCCTCGTTCTTCCGGATCGCCAGTTCCTGGGTCAGGCGCTTGACCTGGTTGGTGAGCTGGGAGATCTTGACCGAGAAGTGGAGATTGATGAAGACCACGAACATCAGGCCAAAGAAAAAGACGGTGTTGATTGGCAGCTCGATCCCCAGAAGCCCGGTGATGGTCCGGAGCAGGTTCTGCCAGAGGGAGAGAACCAGGATGATGACCCCGATCAGTACCCATAACCAGGCATATTCTTCCCGGAGTTTTCTTCGCCGCACGGTCTCGATGATGAATATCAGCAGCGCGACGGCCATCCCCACGGCCAGTATCTTCTGTTTCAGCAGCATACGCGGCTCCTTTATTCCGAGGTAATCATTGTTTAAAATTAACCCGATTTACATATGAACCGGATCATGTGTTTGGCTTGTCCCGTTTGAACCGCAAGCTGGAGACGAAGGTGGACAGCAACATCTTATAAACATAATAAAAGATGGTCCCCCCCCGATGGAGACTGCTTGACTGGGTTGCCGCCACCGTGACCGGGATCTCCCTGATCCGCAACCCCCGGAAATGCGAGGAGATGATAACGTCAGCGTCGGGAAAGTGCTGTGGGTAATAGCCGGTGGTATATATTTTCATGGCCCGGCGATTGAGTCCCCGGAAGCCGGAAGTGGGATCGGTGATCTTCCGCCGGATGACGAGAGAGCAGATACCGCTGAATAACTTCATCCCGATCTTCTTGGAAAGAGGGAGCGGATAGGTATATTTCCCCAGAAACCGGGAACCCACAACCAGATCGGCTTCATCCCGCCGGAGCACGGTCAGGAAGAGGGGAATCTCCCGGGGAGAATGCTGGCGGTCTCCGTCCAGATGGATGACGTAGTCGTAACCCCGGCGGAGGGCATAAAGAAAACCGGTCTGCCGGGCGGCGCCGTCCCCCAGGTTGAAAGTATGTCTGACGGCATTCGCCCCGCCGGCTCGAGCCTCGTCCGCCGAGCGGTCCCGGGAACCGTCGTCAACGACCAGGACGTCCATCTCCGGGTAGAGCCCCCGGATCTCCGCGACCAGTTGCCGGATGGAGCGCCCTTCATTGAAGACCGGGATCAGGATCAGGACTTTATCTTTTTTTCCCGCATTCATGATCGGGGTACTATTCCTATATAAGGAATTCCCATAATCTAATTCGGTGCCGGCAGGTTAATAGAGGTTAAAAGTGGTTAACAAGGGTTAAAAGAGGTTACGGGCAAAGTGCTGGGTCCCCCCGCCGGGCAACCGTAAGTAATTTTTTATGTTTCTCTTCCGTTTCGTGCGGGTTATACGGCTAATTACAACCACGAAGGACACGAAGTTCACGAAGAAGATATGTATAAAAACGGCCTTATCTATCCGTCATACATCTACACATTCGCTGACGATGTCAACAGAGGGAAGTGTACCAAAATACCTTTATGTCAACTTCCACCTCCAAAGGCATCCAATCATGATTGCTTTGCCGAATTGATTCCAATCTTTTTCAGGTATTTTCCTTCGTGTTCTTCGTGTCCTTCGTGGTGAATAATAGATAAAATATGGGTACCCACACAAAATGGAAGGGAACCTTTTTTTTTCACTTCTCGTTGACTATGCACTGGTACGCCTTCTCCATCTTGGCCCGGCCTTTTTCCCGGCTGAACTCCCGCTTCGCCCATTTCTTCCCCGCCCGTCCCAGCCGCCGGGCCCGGTCGGGATCCTTCAAGAGCCGGATGACCGCGCCGGCGAAGTCCTCTGTCCGGTCGGCGATCAGAATCTGTTTATCATCCCGGGCGCCGATCCCGGCATTGGCCGGGCGACTGGCCACGACCGGGCAGCCGGCCGTCATCGCCTGGATTATCTTCAGTATAATTCCTCCCGAGATCCGGAGAGGTACCGCCAGCAGCGACGCGGTCAAGAGATAGGGTTCGATCCGCTCCACCGGCCCGGTGACGATAAAATCCTCGGAGGAAAGCGCCCGGATCGCGGCCGGGGGATCGGCCCCCACCACCAGGCACCGTGCCCCCGGGAATTCTTTCCGGACCAGCGGCATGATCTCCTTCTTCAGCCGGATCACCGCGTCCCGGTTGCCGTTCCGGTGCATGGCGCCGACGAAAAGGATGGTGGCCGGCTCTCTCTTCTCTTCCGGTCTCCGGAGGAGTCCCCCGTCGAGGAGCGGGGGCATGATAAAGGTCCCGACCCCGATATCCCAGGAATCGACCGTGCGTTTGTCTTTTAACGACATGACAAAGACGTTCCCGCACCAGATCGAATACCACTTCTCCCAGTACCGGCTCAGCTTCCATTCGCGGTAATAGTACTGTTTTTTCAGACCGCCCGCAATCCGGACCTGCTGCCGGAGAACGTCGCTGGCCACGTCCTGCATGACCAGGACTCGGGGGATTTCAGTCTCTATCAACCGGGCGTACTGCCCCATGTGGAAATGCTCAAACTGGAGACAGTCGAAAGATCCCTCCTTGATCATGGTCCGCAGTTGCCGGAGTAATTCTCTTGAATAGGTGGCGGCAACCGGAAAGGGGCGGGAGAGAAGGATCGGCGCCCGGCCGATCCGGTTCCAGAGGCCTCGCTCCGCGGGAACGGTCCGGATTTCCTCGAAGCTACCGTCCGCCGCCGGGATCAGGGGGGCGTCTTGGCCGCGCGCGAAGGAGAGGAGGGAAAAAGAGTGCCGGTCGGAAAGCTCCCTGACCCAACGGAAGGAATGCTGCCCTCCTCCGTGGAACGCTTCCGGCGAGGGGAGATCCGAGGTAATAAGAAGGATCCTCATTTATAAATTAGCTCGCTTCGCTCGCAAATTTATAAGTTAATTCCATAATATCGCATCAACGCTTGCGCACTCTTATTTTTCGCGGAAAAATAAGAATATACTGCCATAAAGGAACAATCTCTTGTAGATTATTTCTTGCCGGACAGACAGATAATTTTATACAAGATGGGGTTTCCTCATGAAAACCGGCGAGGCGTAAAGGATGTTTTCCGACCGATACCGAACGTTAAAAATCGCGGGGCTTTTAATGCTCCTGATCCTGCTCGCCTGGTATGCCTCCGCGTCCCAGAATATACTGACTTTCTCACGGTGCCTGGCCGACCCCGAAGGCTGTAACGGGAAGGAGGTGCCTATTTTCCTGGAAGCTCATGTCCTTGAGATAACCCCCGACCTGATCCGGATCTCTCAGCCGGACGGCCCCCTCGATGTCGTGATTCCCCCCGGTTTCGACGGGATGGTTCCGGCCGGCACTTCCCTGGAGGACGTGAAACCGGGGCAGTCCCTGGAAGCCGTTACCGTCTTTCGCCTCCCCGGTTACCTGGAGTTGAAGGCGTTTCGGAGCGCCCGTTTGAGAAAAATGAAGATCATCATCTCGATTTTCCCGGTGATCGTCGTCGGCATCCTGCTGGCCGTCGCCGTCCGCTGGGAAAACGGGAGATTGGTTATTAAGGAAGTGGTGAGGGAAGTGAATAATGGAGTGGTGGAGTAATGGAGTGATGGAGTGGTGGAAGCCGCCCCGCGATTACTCCATCACTCCAATACTCCATTACTCCATCCGGCAAAAGCTAATTGGCCTCGGTTTTTTAAGAGATAAAAACAAGGTACTATGTTGTCGAAGCTGCCATGCCCGATCTGGTCACACATATTGCCGGCGCTTATTTGGTAAAAAAGGGGGTGAGGATCACCCGCTATGCCGTCCTTTTTTATCTGGGCGCCCTGCTGCCGGACCTGGTCTCCCGGCCGCTGCATATCATCTGGCCCAAACTCCTCCCCGCCACCCAGGCCTTTCACTGCCCGTTCGGGGTCTTTCTGATCTGCTGGCTGATCAGCCTCTTCTTCCGCCTCGATCAGAGAAAGGCGGTCTTCTGGCTTCTCCTGGCGGGCGGTTTCGTTCATTTGCTTATGGATGCCGGCCAGATGCATCTGGTCGGAGGATATCTCTGGTTCTTCCCCGTCTCTCTGAAAACATTCTCCCTGGGGTTATTCTGGCCGGAGGACTCGATCCGTTTTCTGCCCTATACCGCGATGATTGTTCTGGCCGTGCTCGGTTTCAGCTTGTGGAAGAAAGAGCGAGGGAAACAGGAAAAATCCGAATTCCGAAACTCTAATGACGAAAGAAAGACGAAAGAATATCGAAATCCGAATGACGAAACCCGAAAGAAATCCAAATGACGAATGATCAATCACCCTGCCTCAGCTCCTTTAAAAGCTGCAAAAAGATGTGAAAATTACGCCGGCCGGGGCCTCTTCGCAATTCGTCATTCGGTTTTCGTCATTCTTTAGTCATTCGTCATTCGGATTTCGTCATTTTTATACAGAGGTTGTCTAAGTTCATTTTTCGGATCGTATATAGAATCTTATTATCATGTCGATCTATGACGCCATCGTGGTTGGGGGAGGACCGGCCGGCTCCAGTGCCGCAGAGGTGATGGCCCGTTCCGGTCTCGCGGTCCTCCTTCTGGAAAAGGAAAAGATGCCACGTTATAAATGCTGTGCCGGGGGCATCCCCCGCAAGGTGAGCGTGCTTCTCGATCTCGATCCCGCCTCCTGCGGTGCGGCCCCGGTGCGAGGTCTGGTTGTCAGCTGGCAGGGGAGCCGCCCCCGCGCCGTGACGGAAAACAGGCCGCTGGGCTGGGTGGTGAAGAGGGAGGACTTCGATTACCTTCTCCTCCGCCGGGCCGAGACCGCCGGCGCCGATGTCAGAGAAGGGTGCGGGTTCATCGGTCTGGAGACCGACCGCGACATAACTCAAGTGACTACCACAGAGGGGACATTCCGGGGGCGGACACTGATCGGCGCCGACGGCGCCCGGAGCCGCGTCGGCTCCCTCCTCGGAGCGGACCGCCTGATGCGATTCGGCTTCGCCCTGGAGACCCGGCTGGCGCCTTCTCCGGATATCATTGAAAAGAAAAAAGGGATGCTCTTCGTCGATCTGGGCGCGGTGCCCGGCGGCTACGGGTGGATCTTTCCCTTCCGGGACGGTTTGAACGTGGGGGTGGCGACCCGGCGCGTATCGTTCCGGAAATTGAGAGGCTGTCTCCGGGACTATCTGCGGAGAGAAGGGCTGACGGAGGAGCTTCCCCCGGGCGCTGTCAGGGGAAGCGCGCTGGCATTTAACCTGCTCCCTTTCGGTATTGTAAAAGGAAACTGTCTCCTGGCCGGGGACGCGGCCGGCCTGACCGACCGGCTGACCGGTGAAGGCATCTATCAGGCGATCGTGAGCGGGCAGTTGGCCGCCCGGGCGATAACGGCGTATCTCTCCGGCCACGCGCCTCTGGCCTCTTACCGGACCATGGTCCGAAAGACTCTGGGAGTGAATCTGTTGATAGCCTCCGGGTTATCCCGGCTGACCGGCCTCTTCCCCCGGAAGATGTTTGCTGTGGCCCATCGCGACGATGTCCGGATCAGGAAGGCGATGGCGGTGGTGCAGGGGGAGCTCAGTTATCGGGACCTGTTTAAAATAAATTAGCTCGCTGCGTTCGCAAATTTATGCAGGATCGTCCTTCACTCTGTTCAGGACTTGTAGTAGATGTAGTAATTAGTATCGCCTTGCCGGAGGCAAGGCTTGCCGGCCCTCAAGCGCCTGCCTGCCGGGAGGCAGGAAGCGATCCTACAATTCCTACAAAGAATGCCGAAGGCATTCTGATCCTGCAAGTCCTGAACGGAGTGAAGGACGATACTACACTACCGGATTGCTCTTCCTTTGAAATTCCGAAACCGGAATCCAGCTTGGCAGCAGCAAGAGGGATTGACGGCTTGGACCGATCCGTCGGAGGATGACAAAAAAAAGCCCCCCGATCTTTGATCGGGGGGCTTTTTGGGGGTCGTTATTTCTTTTCCGGTTCTTCTTTTTTATCTTCCTTCACTTCTTTCTTTTCTTCTTTCTTCTTTCTGGGCGGGGCTTTTTTCTCGGGGGCTTTCTTCGCCTCCGTCTCTTCCACCACCACTTCCTCCACTCCCGGTTCTTCTTCGGTGGTGCCGGTCAACCCCACGTACGACAAGGTTCCGGCGACGCCGAAGTTAACCACGATAAAACCCCAGATCCCCATCTGGATCAGCCACATGATGATGCCGAAGATCAACCCCGCCAGGTATTCGGTCCAGCGAAAAGCCTTGGGGTTGGTTATCGGATTCAACGCCGGGACCATCCCCTTCCACACCGCCATTTTCGCGTAGAAGGTGCCGGATATGTTCGAGAAACCGGGGGCATGCTGGAGCCATTCGGGGACCAGGTTCTGAATATAAACGAACTTCTCCCTCATGATGGCGTGGGAGACGTCATTGCTCAGTTCGATGGCCCAGACCAGCACGACCAGGGTAATGATCGCGACCACCAGGGCGATCAGAAAGTGGCCCGCGAACTTGATGGTGTTCTTCCGGAGGAAATCGATCAGCTCGCTGACGGGTCCTTCCTTGCCGAGCATGATGATGGTGGGCAAAACCATCGCCCCGAAGATCAGGATCAGGATGGCTGCCACCATGGCGATGCCGAGAGGGAACGTAATCAGCGGAGAGAACATCCAACAGAGTTCCCCGATAAAGGGGATTTTGCCCACGAGGTCGATAACCACGTGGAAAATAACCAGCCCGGCAAAAATAGCGAAAATCTTGATCGGGGAGGAGATAATATCCTTCAGTTTGCCGGTTGCCGCTCCCAGCGCCGCCCGGGCGGGTATTTCACCTTCTCCTTTCAGATCCGCCAGCGTCATCTTCGCCACCGCGGTCATCCCGAGCAGGACAATGAAATAAGCGACGACTTCACCGATAAAGTTGATTACCGCCGCGAACCAGGTCGCTCCTACCGCTTCCGGCGCGATCCAGCGGGCGATCAGAAGGACAAAGTAAGCCACGATCAGGGTACCGGTCTGGAGGCAGATCTTGCCCGGTTTCCACGTGAGTTCCAGCAGTCTCTGGGTTAATACCGATCCTTTCGCGTCTGCAGCCATAAATGCCCTCCTTCTGTTTGCCGTTGCCTTTTTATCGAACAATGCGTCTATAAGATGATCGTCTAATTCATACCCGCCCGCCCCGCGGTAGTCAAGAAAAAATATCTCCGCCGTACCCCGGGCGGAGAATGACGAAATTAAAATAGTTGCGTAATTGCGGCCGGGAAGATAATAATAAGCATAATCAATTCACTCACTTTGTTCGTGAATTGATGGGACAGTTGCCAGCATGCTTTGATTGACGCTTCAACAGTAAATCGGGACTGTTATTGCCGTCACTATAACTTGCTGCTTCCGAATTTCAAAAACGGTGAAAAAAAGATACTCGCCACCAAGAACACGAAGTACACGAAGAAGATAGGGGAAACGTATTATTATTTTTACAAAATCCCTTCGTGATCTTCGTGTCCTTCGTGGTTAAAAAATGCGCCGAAAGCGTTAATTTATGGATACACAGAGAAATAATCCGAACGGAGCCGGAGCGATAATCAAAATTGGTTTGCCCAAGGGGAGCCTGCAGGAATCGACCTTCGATCTCTTCCGGAGAGCCGGTTATCCCATCTCGGTCGGCAGCCGGTCTTATTATCCGCAGCTGGACGATCCGGAGATAGAAGCGGTGCTGATCCGGGCCCAGGAGATACCGCGATACGTCGAGAACGGTGCGATCGACGCCGGAATAACCGGGTTGGACTGGATCAGGGAAAGCGGCGCGGATGTGCGGGAAATTGCCGATCTGGTGTATGCCAAGGTCGGGTTTCGCCCGGTCAGGTGGGTGCTGGCGGTGCCGGCGGATTCGCCGTTCACCCGTCCCGAGGACCTGGCCGGAAAGAGGATAGCCACCGAAGTGGTCAGCCTGACCCGTGAATTTTTTTCCGCCCGCGGAATCGACTGCGAGGTGGAGTTCTCCTGGGGCGCGACGGAAGTGAAGCCGCCCCAGCTGGTGGATGGGATTGTCGAGCTGACCGAGACCGGTTCGTCGTTGCGGGCCAATAACCTCCGGATCGTGGAAACGGTGCTGGAGAGTACCACCCGTTTTATCGCCAACCGGGCCGTCTGGGAGAATCCGCGCCAGCGCCGCAAGCTGGAGAATATCGCTCTTCTCCTCCAGGGGGCCATCCAGGCCCAGGGGAAAGTCGGGATCAAGATGAATGTTCGCCGTGATGACCTGAAAAAAATCCTGGGACTTCTTCCCGCTCTGCATTCTCCCACCATCTCCGACCAGATCGATCAGAACTGGGTGGCGGTTGAAGTCATTATCGAGGAGAAGCGGGTGAGGGAACTGATCCCCGACCTGAAGCAGGCCGGCGCCCAGGGGATCATTGAGTATCCCTTGAACAAGATCGTGATTTGAGTTGCGGTTTGGTATAAAAAATACTTGCCAGTGGCAATTATAAAATTAATCCCAAATCGCCATTGCCCAAATTGCAAATAAATAACAATATCCAATAACCAAATCACGAACCAGAAAATCCGGCGCCCGCCGGGTAGGACCGAGCGGCTCAAGCGAGTTTGAATATTGGAATTTGTAATTTGGAATTTATTTGTTATCTGGAATTTGTTATTTGGGATTTAAGAGTGTGGTATATTAATTCATTAGAATCGAGCTTATATTCAGTCAAATAATGTCTGGAAACCAAGAGGAGTATTTCTTATGCCTTCGGGACGGAAGAAACGGAAGACGAAGATCGCCAAACACAAAAGAAAAAAACGGCTGCGAAGAGATCGTCATAAGAAGAAGAAATGAGTGTAAGACTCCTCATTCCGGGCGCGCTGGTCCTCACGCTGCTCTCCGGTTGCCTGACTAATTCAAGCTCTTCAAGCGTGCCCGCCGCCCCGGCCGCTCTCGAGATCGACCGGCAGGAGGCGTATTCTCACTATTGCCGGGCGGTGTACCATGAGTACCATCGGGAGTTCGATGCCGCTCTCCAGGAATACCGGAAGGTGTTGGAGCTTGACCCGGCCTCCTTCGATGCGGCGCTGAAGATCGGTTCCATCCTCCTCAGTCAGGATAAAACCGAAGAGAGCATCAAATCACTGCGCGATGCCCTGGAGATGAACCCGGACTCTTTCCAGGCCGCTTTTCTCCTGGCTACCGCCTATTACAAGGCCGGGCGGGAAGAGGAAGCCCTGGAAGAGTACCGGGAAGCCATTCGGATCTCTCCCCAGGAACGGAGCCCCTATCTTTTGATGGCCACCATCTACACCCAGCAAGAGGATTACGCCGCGGCCCTGGCCATCTATCTGAAAGCGGCCGAGGTTGCCCCCAACCAGGCCGATATCTGGTTCCGGATCGGGTTGCTCTATACGAAGAAGGAAGACTTCCCGTCGGCGATCGAGATGTTCAAGAAAGCGTTAGTCCTGGTCCCCGATTCCCTGGAGATTCGTTTGGCGCTGGCGCTGGCCTACGACCTGAGCAACCAGGATGAAGCGGCCGTCACCGAATACGAAAAGGCCCGCGATCTTGCTCCGCAGAACGGGAATATCTATCGCCGCCTGGGGACCCTTTATTACGCGTCCGGCCGGTTGCCGGAATCGATTGCCGCCTTCCGCCGTCTGCAGGAACTGGAGCCGACGTCAGCCAGCGCTTCTTTCCTGCTGGGGTCAGTCTATCTCGCGGATAAGAACTTTCCCGCCGCGATCGAGGCCTTCGAAAAAGCCATCGAGCTGGGCGGGAGCAACGACATGCTCTGCTTCAACCTGGGGGCGGCCTACGAAAGAAACGGGGACTTCGAGGACGCGGTCCGGGAGTTTGAACAGGCGATCGAGCTTAATCCCCGGAATGCCGAGGCGTACAATTACCTGGGATACATGTACGCGGAGAAAGGAATCAAGCTCGATGAGGCGCTGGAACTGATCAAACGGGCGCTCGAGTTCGAACCGGATAACGGCGCCTACATCGACAGCCTGGGGTGGGTCTATTATCAGAAGGGGATGACGGACGAGGCGGTGCAACAGCTGGAGAAGGCGGTCTCCCTCATCTCCGACGATCCCACCGGTCACGACCACCTGGGAGACGCTTATGCCCGGAAGGGCGATCTTTCGGCGGCGATCGAGCAATGGCAGAAAGCTCTCTCGCTTAACCCGATCGATCCGGAAGTGATCCGGGTTAAGATTGAAAATGCCCGAACTGGGATGTCGGGTGAATGACGAAATCCGAATGACGAAACCCGAAAGAAATCCAAATGACGAATGATCAATTACCCTGCCTCAGCCCCTTTTAAAGCTACAAAAAAATGTGCAAGTTACGCCGGCCGTGGCCCCTTCGCGATTTGTCATTCGGATTTCGTCATTCTTTCGGGTTTCGTCATTCGGATTTCGTCATTCTTTCGGGTTTCGTCATTCGGATTTCGTCATTTAATTTAACCCTTTCCCTTTGATTGCTCACGGCAATCTCTTTTAGTTTTGAACCTTCGCCGGATAACCTACACCTCCCCCTGCAAGTTCAATCTCTTTCTGGACGTGATCGGGCGCCGCCCGGACGGCTACCACGAGGTGGTGACCGTGATCGAACCGCTCGACCTCTCCGACACCCTTCACCTGGAGGAAACCGCCGGGAAGATCGAGGTGGTCTGCGACCACCCGGGGGTTCCCGGAGGGGAAGAGAATGTCGTTTACCAGGCGGTGCGGGCGATTCGGGAGGCGGCCGGGATCGACAAGGGAGCCGCGATCAGGATCGAGAAGAGGGTGCCGGTCGCCGCCGGCCTCGGCGGCGGGAGCGCCAACGCCGCCGCCACCCTGTGGGCGCTGAACGATCTCTGGGATCTCCGGCTGCCCGGAGAAGAGATGACGCGTCTGGCGGCCGGACTCGGCTCCGATGTCCCTTTTTTCCTCGACCCCCGCACCTCGCTCTGCCGGGGACGGGGAGAGAAGATCGAGCCTCTTCCCCCGGCCCCGCCGTTTTGGGCCGTCCTGGTGAACCCGGCCTTCCCCCTTTCCACCCGTGCCGCCTATGAGGCCCTGGCCGTGACCGACTCCCCCCGGCCCCCGCACCCGAAACTGGAAGAGATGATCGCCGCCCTCGGCCGCTCCGACCTGGCCGCTCTCGGAAACGCTCTCTACAACCTCTTTCAGGAGGTCCTGGAACCCCGCCTCCCGCAGCTTCACGAGATCCTCGATTTCTTCCGCCGCGGCCGGGCCCTGGGAACGGTCCTCTCCGGCTCCGGCCCGACGGTGGTGGGGCTTCTGGAGACGGAAGAGGAAGGACGGGAACTGGCCGCCGCCGCCCGCGCCGCCTTCCCGGAAAAGTACCCCGTCTTTCTCGCCGGCAATACCCTTCCCGTATAGAACTACGAATTACGCGAATTCCTCCTCCCCGCGCCCCCCCCCCTTTAATAACCACCAAGACACTAAGACACGAAGAAACACCAAGAAAACTAATGTTCTCCCCCCTTACCCCTTACCTCTTATCCCTTATCCCTGCTTTTCTACCAAGGCACAAAGACACTAAGATACACCAAGGTAACGGAGAATGGTGCCTTTGCGAACACGCTAAGCGAAGTGTTCGAGTCCGTTTCCCTCTCCACCCTTTTGGGGGGAGAGGGCGATTGAGCTTCGCTCAATCGGGTG
>CAWGIE010000022.1:0-23417 GCA_963822585.1 uncultured bacterium | reverse complement strand
CCGGCAACTCTTCGCATACCCGGATCGAGCTGCGCCCCGTGGCCGGCGGGCGGGCGATTGCGCTGAGCGACGACAGCACCGAGGTGGAAGCCAATCCCCGCTGGTCGCCCGACGGCACTCGGCTCCTCTTCCTGGCCCGGGGCGGGGTCTTCTCCGCCCCGGCCGGCGGCGGCTCCGCCCGGCAGGAGATTCCCGCCGGACGCGCGGGGCCGGTCCGCACCGCCGCCTGGTCTCCCGACGGCAAGCGGATCGCCTTCGCCGTGGGCGATTCGCTGTTCATCTGGGACCCCGCGTCGGGCGCGCACCCGCTGGCGCGCTTCTACGAGCCGGGGCTCTGCGACTGGTCTCCCACCGGCGGGATGATCGCCTGCGCCTCGGGCAACGTCCGCTACATGGAAATCGGACGGACCTTCGGGAACCTGTCGCCCAGTCGAGTCGTCGTTTGCCGGGTGAGTGACGGGGTCGTGACGACCGTAACCGATAGTCTGTCGGTCAATCAAAGCCCCGTATGGGCGCCCGACGGGCGGACCCTCTATTTCATCTCCAACCGCGACGGCCCCAAGGACATCTACGCCGTAGCGATCAGCCGGCGCGGCGCCGCGGCGCGCTCCCCGGAGCGGCTCACCACCGGGCTCGAGGCGCAGTCGCTCTCCCTCTCGGCCGACGGGCACCGGGTCGCCTATTCCGTCTACGCCGCCACGTCGGACATCTGGTCGCTGGCGCTGTCGGCCCGTCTCCCTTCTCCGCCGCGAGCCGCCGAGCGGGTGACCAGCGGAACCGAGGTGATCGAGAACGTGCGGGTCTCGCCCGATGGGCAGTGGCTCTATTACGACTCGAACCTGCCGGGCAGCGCCAACGTTTTCCGGCTGCGCCTGCCCCATGGCGATCCCGAGCAGCTCACCAGCGACTCGGTGGACGACTTTGCGCCCGGCGTGTCGCCCGATGGACGGAACGTGGTGTTTCACTCGTGGCGCAGCGGGTCGCGCGACATCTACGTGCTCCCGCTCGACGGCGGACCGGTGCAGCAGGTGACCCGGTCGCCGCGCCAGGAGTTCCTCCCCGTCTGGTCGCCCGACGGGAAGCGGATCGCCTTCGGCGACCTGGCCGGGAGCGGCATCTGGATCGTGGGCCGCAAGGCGGACGGCGGATGGGCCGAGCCGGCCCTGAGATTTGCCGGCGGCTACTGGCCCGAGTGGTCACCGGATGGGAAGCGGATCGCGTTCGTGGGCGGGCCGCAGGGAGGGCCGCTGGCCGTCGGCGGTTCGGATTCGGGGGCGCCGAGGACGCTGTCCGATCCCGCGGTGCCGGGTGGACGGGAGGCGGAGGAGGTCCAGTGGAGCGCGGATGGGAAGATGATCTACTTCAAGAGCCACGACGCGAGCGGCACGGGCGCCATCTGGAGGATGCCGGCGGACAGCGGGGCGCAGGAGCTGGTGGTGCGGTTCGATGATCCGACCCGGCCGTCCTCGCGGCCGGAGTGGTCGATGGGGCATGGGAGGATCTATTACACGACGGAGAATCGGCAGGCGGATGTGTGGGTGATGGAGGTGGGGGGGAGATGAGGCATGCCTCAGCCATCGGGGCGTGAAGGTCTAGGCTGTCACCCCGAGGATCGCCAGCGGGGACGGGGCCCGGAGCTCCGTTCGGTCACGCATGAGCGATCGCCCGTGAGGGGTGGATGGCTCGAGGAGTCGATAATGAACACTGCACTCACGCCCGATAGCGCCGTGGCGCGATCCAGCCGGTGGCCAAGGGTCGGGCTGGTACTGATCGTTCTCCTGGCTGCAGGCCTGCGGATTCTCTTCCTGACCAGTCAGAGCCTCACTGCAGACGAGGTGACCGACCTCGATTTCGCACGCCACACTCCCGGAGCAGATTTTCAATACCCCCGATGGATTTCCCGCCGCTTTACAACCTCATTCTGCATTGGTGGCTGGAGCTCGACCCGTCGATCTATGCCGGCCGCGTGCTAGGGGCGCTGTTCGGTGTGCTTGCCGTGGTCGTAGTCTGGCGGCTAGGGCGACGGGTCGGCGGACCGGCGGTGGCGCTCTGTTCGGCTTTCATTCTTTCCGTCTCGCCAATCCACATCTGGTACTCGCAGGAAGGTCGCGCATACGGGCTCTATATCCTGTTCGCCGCGGTGGCCATTCTAGCGCTAGTTCGCGCACTCGACACCGATCGGACGGCCGCTTGGGCCTGGTACGTTGCCGCATGCGCAGTGGGTATTGTGGGTCCATTACTACTTCGCCCTACTAATCGGCACTGGCGTGCTGATCATTCTGATCGAGCGACGCTCGTGGCAGCGGCTCCGCAAGCCGATTCGCGGCACACCTGGCCATCGCGCTTGCCTCGCTCCCGCTGATCACGCTCGTGCTGCCCGGTGATCTGGCATTGCAACAGGCCAGCGCTTATCGCGTGTTTCCCAGCCCTGCGGCGGCGGGCTATGTGTTCCTCTCGTTCGTTGTGGGGCATGGCTTGGGGCCTTCGCTCCGTGAGCTGCACGTACTGACGGCCCGCGAAGCAGTGATTCAGGCGTTCCCTTGGCTCATCGCCGTGGCCTCGGTCGTGCTGGTGCTGGTGCTGACGGGCATTCGGTCGCTGCCCGGCGACCGGCGGCAGGCGTTCCGGATGCCGATGCTGTGCGCGGTTCCGGTCCTCGCATCACTCTTCGTTGCGGAAACTACCGGCGTCGCCTTCGAGGTGAGGCATATCGTCTGGGCAGCGGTTCCTCTCATCGTAATTCTCGGAGCCGGGGTTAGCCAGGCCGCGCATTCGCGACTCGCTCTATCCGCAGGGATCGGCTTGCTGACGTTATTCGGCGTATCTATCTACCATCGACAGATCGATGCCCGGTACCAGAATGAAGACGCCGCTGCCCTCGGTCGGTTTTTGAAGGGAATGTCCCCGGCCCCGGTGTATGTAGTCCCTGGGTACATATCCGGGCTCGTGCGGCTATACGCGGGGGCTGGACAGCCAGTGCTCACCCTCCCTGAAAACGCCGACGGGGTGACTCAGTCCGGGGCGGCTCTCGGGTTGCTGGGACTGCAGGTCGAGCGCGGAAGCCCGTTTTGGCTCGTATACTCCCGGCCATTCCATGCGGACCCGAATGGTCAATTCCTCACCGGAATTCGCGCGCTCCCCGGCATGCGCCAAGACACGTCATTCGCGGGAATCGCGGTCTTCTCCGCTCCTGGCCGTGATACCCGACAGGGTAATTCCGCCGCCGGGCTGGCGCGGATCGAATAGCCGCGGGGCCCGTGCAGGCGCGGAATCGACCGGACCGGAGGCCGTTTTCCTGCACCTGTTTGCGGGCGTGCACCGCCTTGCAGTCCGTGGACCATGACGCGCGATCGTCCGCCTCCAGCCGACTCGGACATCCACTTGCAAGATATTTCGTATCAATTGGTTACTCGACTGACAAAATTCTGCTCTGTCGAGGATTTCGAACGAGGGGATCGGCGTGATTTCTGCTCGTCACGGCGGGTGACCCGGCGCGCTCGATGACGCCGGGCTGTCCCTCAACGCCGGTCGCCCCGCTATGATACCTGCCCAGCGCTCTGCCAGATTGATCCTTCGCCGCGCCGCTCTCTTTTGCCTAACGCTCACGTTCGTGAGCTGTACGTCGGACAGCCCAGGCGGTTCGATCGACGGCGGCACGGGGCCTACCAACCCTCTAACGCAGCGAATTCTGTCGATTTCCCCCGCCGGTGCCACGATCGGCACTGGAGACACCGTGCGGCTCGTCGCATGGCTCCATCTCGGTTCGACCGACAGCATGGCGGACCGAACGGACTGGTTCGCATCCGGCGGCTCGATCGACACGACCGGCCTGTTCACCTCCGACTCCGCCGGGGTATACAGTGTTCGGGCCGCCTCCCGGACGCAACAGGGCTTGGCCGATTCCGTACTGGTCTCGGTCCATGCACCCCGGGCGGGCCCCACCCTCACGGTGAACCCCGGCGCAGTGGTGCTAGATACCGGCCGGACCGTGCAGTTCACCGGGAGCGTGCTGGGGGTGGACTCGAATGTGTCACAGTCCCTGGCTTGGACAGCCACGGGCGGGCTCGTCGGGACGGATGGTAGCTATAGAGCCGGCTCCTCGTCAGGCAGCTTCATCGTCGTTGCGACATGTGCGTGCGGGCTGGCTGACACCGCGCACGTAGTCATCCAGTTGCCCGCCGGTGCAACCACCCGTCTTGACGGCGCTCGTGCTGAGCCCCGCCAGCGCGAATGCGGTGGAGGGCGCCCATCAGCAGTTCACCGTCTCGGGACAGTGGAGCGATGGATCGACCACCCCGCCCGCCGTGACATTTACCGCAACCGGCGGAACGATTTCTTCCACTGGCCTCTTCACCGCTGGGGCGGCGCCCGGCACCTTCCGCGTGGCCGCAAATCAGGTCGGCGGACACCGGGCCGACACCTCGGTTGTCACCATTCGGGCACCCGCACCGCTGCTGACGCAGATCACACTAACCCCGGCCAGCGCTGTGCTTCTGCCCTGGCGAGACACGGCAGTTCACGGCCATCGGGACCTGGAGTGATGGTTCGACGGCACCAGCATCCGTCAGCTACACCGGGACGGGGGGGTCTGTTACCACCGCGGGTCTTTACACGGCTGGAAGCGCACCCGGTACGTACCGCGTAATCGCAGCGGACCCAACCGCGAATAAGGCGGATACCGGCTCAGTGACAATCAACGCAGCGGTGTCAGCTAACGAAGTCGCCATCAGCCCGGGCACCGATATTCAGCATCTGATCGATCAGAGCCCTCCCGGAACGCACTTCGTCCTGAAGGCCGGCGTACATGTCCGCCAGCGGCTGAATCCCAAGGACAGCATGCAGTTTCGCGGCGAGCCGGGAACCGTGATGGATGGGCAAGGCGTGACGCCGTTCGCGTTCGAAGGCAATGCGGTTGGTGTCAAGGTGAGTGACCTGGAGATCACCGGGTACGCACCCAATTGCACCACCAATGGCTGCTTGGGAGCGATCCAAGGATACGATGCCCGCGACTGGACACTGCAGAATCTGCATGTGCATCACAACGCCGGATCAGGCGCCGACCTGGCGGGCCGATTTTTCCGTGATCGGCGGAACCTTCGATCACAATGCGCGGATGGGCATCTCGATCACCGAGGCAGATCACGCTTTAATTGATGGCGTGGACCTGTCGTACAATAATCCGGCTCTGCAATATGACCCACTGTGGGACGCAGGCGGTATCAAGTATCTCGCTCAGCAACCAGGTGACTGTTCGCTCCTGTCATTCACATCACAATGGCGGCCCCGGGATCTGGTTCGACGGCGATAACCGGGGCAGTGTAATCTCTGATAACGTGGTCGAGCAGAACACGCACGCCGGAATCATGTATGAGATCAGCCTGTCCGCGCTCATCACAGGCAATACCGCTGTGGGCAATGGGACGGTTCATAAGGGCGTGTACGGTGCGGGAATTCTCGTGCTGTCGTCGTCGGATGTCGAGATCGCGAACAATACTGTGACCGGGAACTCGGAAGGGATCCTGGCGCACCAGGAGGATCGGGGGTCCGGCGCGTTCGGCGTGTATGAGGTGAAGAATCTCTGGGTGCATGACAATACGGTAACCCAGCCAGTGGGTTACTCTGGAATGCTCAACTTCATGGGCAACAACGCGATGCTCTATTCACTGAACAATCGCTTCGACAACAACCACTATGACGTCCGCGGCAACGCGACTCCCTTCTACCCCGGCTCATTGTCTGGCACGACGATCGCCGCTTGGCAGGCACTCGGACAGGATGTTCACAGCACGTTTACCGGTCCCTGAGCGCCGGTTCGTCAGCCAACAGCCGACCGGCCCGTCAGGCGCGTGAACCAGCGCCCGTCGATCCTGAGGTCCGTCAAGTTCCGCTCCAGCGTATGATGGAAATGCCAGGGCGATCGCTGGACCTCGGCAGCTCGCTGCGGTGCGTAGAGCATTCCGGGAATGCCGTTCGCAATTGTCGCAAACCCTGTGGCCAGGCACGTGGCGCGGAGCGACGCACTGAAATGACGGCGCATTCCGTACGGATACGCAAAGTCCACGATCGGCCCGCCGACCAGCTCCTCCAGTATCTGCTTGCTCCGCAGGATCTCCTCGCGAGCCTCCGCTTCCGACTGTTTCCCCAGATCATGGTGGGAGTGTGTATGGGCCCCAATGTTATGGCCGTCCGCCTTGAGGGCCTGTAGCGCCGCGTGGTCCAAGGGGATCCGACGACCAGTGTGGCGGATACGGTCGTAGTAGCCTTCCAATGTTGAGCTCCCTGCTGTGCACTCGAATGGCAGCGTATTGACATAAAACGTGGCCCGCATATTTAGCTGATCAAACAGCCGGCGCGCGTCGTACCAGTCGAAGTAGTTGTCATCGAAGGTGATCAGCAGCTTGCGTCCCGGCGACTCACCGATGAACTCGATAGGAGTGGTCAGCCGGTAGCCTTCGCGGGCCACGAAGTGGTGCATCAGTGCGGCGAACTTATCGTGGTCGCCCGGGGCCAAGTCGTGGAAGTAGAGAGCCACCTTCTCAGGGAGTTCTCGATGGAAGGCGGCCCTGTGCACGAGCCTGATGACCTGCTGAGCCCCGCGCTTCATCGATGGTGGTTGCTGGCGGACTGGCGGCGCTTCCCGACGAACCACCCAGGGTTCCGGGCATTGAGCCAAACCCGAAGTCCTTGTCGGTATAGCACACGCAGAAACGGGCTGGAAGGGCCGTAGGCATCCAATATCCGCCGACCCTCGCTGAGATACCGGGGCGACTGTGTCGCTGCGCTGACGTTGTCGCCGTGAAGACATCCGATAGTTAGCACCTCGCTGAGCCGGTCGAACGGTTCTACGTCGAGCGCCTCGGCATACAACTTGAAGTCAGCCATGATCGGATATGAGATATCGAATCCGCCAAGCCGATGAAATAGCTCCGTCGTCATATAGGCTGCTTGGGCCGAAATACAACACCAGTCAAGCGAGGCGAATACCGGTCTCGGCAGCCACGGCGGCGGTGCCCGCATGAGGCCGATCGGGGTGCCGTCACCGGCAATCCACTGATGCCCCCCGACCGCCCAATCACTTCTCCGGCGCCGGTACCAGCGCGCGATGACTGACAATGCATCGGGCGTCAGAGCGTCGTCCGCGCCGAGGCAAACGAAGAGCTCTCCGGACGCTGATCGAATACCGCGATTGAGCGCGTCGTACACCCCCGAATCGCGCCCTTCGAGCAAGATACATCCCCCCGCCTGAGCAATCTCCCGGGTCGCGTCTTTGCTGCCGCCGTCGACCACGATGTGCTCGGCCGTGAATCCATGGCCGATCTGATGCTGCACGGAGTCGACACAACTTCGCAGAAAGCGCTCCGCATTCAGCGTGGCGGTTACAATGGAGATCGCGACGGGGGCGGGCTCGCGCCGACCGGCTGGCGTCTTATGCATCGTCACTGACCCACACCGGAAGCCCGGACCCGCATCCGTCCGAGCGCATCCAGCAGCAAGGCCCGGTCGCGCCGGTCCTTCTGTCCTGCGGCGTACCAGCTCCGGACCCACCGCTCCCAGTACAGCGCAGCTTCCTCGTCCGCGGGAGCAGGTGAAAGCACGCCGGTTACTGCGGCCGCGCTGGCACGATACCATGTCCAGTCGGCGCCCGGCGGACCCCAACCGGCGTACTCCCAATCGACCAGCGTGGGAACAGGGCCTCCCCCGACGCATTCGCGCAGATTCCATACGGATAGATCACCATGCATTGGACGCCAGTGCGGCGCCGCCGCCTTCCGGGCGGGGGAGAGCGGCCAGACTCCGCTGAAGGTCTTCGAAAAAATCGGGTCCGGGAGCCGACCGCGGGACACGATGTAGTCGGCATTGGAACGCCGTAGTGATCAAGTAGTTCCAGCTGGAGATTGTGCCGGTATCGAGGAGCTCGGGTACCAGGAACCGTCTGGGCCGGGCCGCCGCGACGATCTTGAGAGCTCGGGCTTCATTGGCCATTCGATCCGCATCGCCGCCGCGCAACTTGACGAAACCGACTGCCCGGCCCCCGCGAATCAAGAGCAGCGCGAGACCCGGACGTGGTCCAGCAGGGCGCTCATAGACGGCGAATGTGTCGAACGCACCCACGACCTGCGTCCAAGCTGAGAGCAGACCAGCCCACACAACCGGCTCAATCGGAGGGACCCACGGCATCCGTCGGCCCGGCAGGATACCGGGCCCGAACACGGCGGTAGACACCCATGCTAACCGATGAGCCAACACCGCTCCGGCCCGGCAGGGCGCATACAGCCCGAGCCCCGCGAGTGCGGCGGCTCGCGACGACGTCGGCACGAATGTGAGGCCACCGCCCGGTGGAAAACGCTTGAATGTCTCGGCGCGCAAGCAAACCTCGTCGCGATCGCGGGTCAGAAAACTGGCGCCCATGTCTTAGAGCGGCTTTTCCAAAACGAAATCGCCGAGCACGAGGATATCAAGACCGTTGTCATAGAAACACCGTATCGCCTCTCGCGGGTGATTCACGATCGGCTCACCCATCACGTTAAAAGAGGTATTAAGCAGGAGCGGCTCGCCGGTGCGAGACCCGAATTCGTGGATCAGCCGCCAATACCGTGGGCTCACCTCCCGCCTGACCGTCTGCGGCCGCAGTGTATCATCGGCATGGACCACCGCGGGCACCTTGGAGCGCTTGTCGGGCCGGCAGGTGAAGGACGTGATCATGAACGGCTCCGCGCGGGAATTTTCCAGGTAATCCTCCTTATGCTCCCAGAGTAGCGAAGGGCAAAAAGGCCTGAATGCTTCACGAAACTTCACCCTCGCGTTGATTATGTCCTTATGCTCGGGCTCGGTTGGCGCTCATCAGAATCGACCGAGATCCCAGTGCGCGAGGCCCGCTCTCCATCCGGCCTTGGAACCAACCCAGGATCTTGCCGGCGGCAAGTCGGTCGGCCGCATAGCTCTCGACATCGTCCACCCGGCGGAACTGCAACCGGCGAAGTTTGAGCGTCTCCTCGATCTCCTCCACCGAGTACTCGGGACCCCAGTTGACGTCCTCGACAGGATAGATCCGGGCATTCGGCTCGGCTGCGTAGTAGGCCTGGAGCGCCGCGCCCACGGCCAGGCCGGAGTCACCTGGGTTGGGATAGGTATGGTGATGGGCGATCTTGCCGGAGTCCCATAACCGCTGATTCAGCTTGACATTCAGCATCACCCCACCGGAGGCGGTCAGGTTCCGGGTCTGTTCGCGCTCCATCCACGGAAACACGACGCTCTTTACCTGCTCCTCCAGCACCCGCTGTGCCTCCGCGGCAATGTTGGTCCTGCCGTGACGGCGGACGAGATCGCGGATGGCAGCGGCCTGGTCGAAATGCCACTGAATCGCGCCCGATTCGTTCCAGTAGAATGATCGGCCGAAGTCATGCGGCCTCGTCAACCGCCCGGCTTCATACCGCGGGCAGAACTCGTCTAGTACTCCCTCACAGCCGCTGGGGTCTCCGTAGGGCGCCAGGCCCATGGTCTTGCCTTCCCCGTCTCCGTGCCACCAACCGAGCGCCTCCGTCACGTTGCTGTAGAACCAGCCGAGTGAGCCGCTGGTGGGGAACACCTCCAGCCGCTCAATCCGTCCAGCCTCACCACGCCATATTCCAAAGGAGACGTCGTCCCCGGCGCCGTCGATGGTAACGATCAATTGCTTCTCCGCCACGCCGTTCGTGTAATAGGCGGACGCCGCATGTGCCAAGTGGTGATCCACATGTACAATCTCTGTGCGCGGCGAGACGGGGAACGTCTTCATATACAGCGGGGGCTTGATCCCCGGTTTCCGGAGCACCGCCTTCGCAAAGTCGAGGGCCTGTCGCTTTCCGGTCGACCGCTCTCGCCGGCCACCGGTGAGGCGGAGCAGGTGGTTCAGGTCAGGTACGCTACCAGCCGCGGGTATCGCGATGACGTCGATATCTTTCATCGAGAGGTTCTGGGAGGCGAGGCAGTATTCCAAGGCCCGCCCCGGTAGTCCGCAATAGTGCTTGATCCGGACGAACCGCTCTTCCGCCACGTCGGCGACGACCCGTCCGTCGCGAACGAGGGCGGCACTACTATCGTGGCCGACGTGCAGTCCAAGGACATTCATGTCGTGGTTCCTTCGTATGCCATTTCAGTTACCCGCTCGGCCCGATCCGGTCGTGGGTCATGGTCGGACGCTCATTGAGGCCGTGGCAGCCCGCTGCGCAACGCCAAGAAACCGATCGCGATCGCCGGGACGAAGTGAAGATCGGGGTTCAGCATCTCAGAATCCGCCAGGCCGGCAATGATCTGGTAGACCAGCAATGACGCAAAGAAACGCTGACAGACGTCGCCCGAGGCGGTATGCAATCGGACGCTCCTCGCCAACCCGCGTGAAGAACACGCCTAGCATGACCACCAAGCCCACACGCACCGAGATCCATTACAGTCGCCAGGTAATCGGAATGCGGCCCACCGAAAGCCCATGTACCTATGCGACTGCTCAGCTCGAGGCTGCGCGTCCCGCGTTAAAGAACGCGCCATAGCCGTAGCCCAGAATGGGCCTGCGACGGGCGTACTCGATCAGCAGCGCCCAAAGATCGGCTCTGCCCGAGAGAACTCCTGCGCCTGCGGCGCGCTCCTTTAAGAGCAGCTTCAGCGGAGAGGCCACCACTCCGTTCGCGACGAGAAAGTGTCGATAATGACCAGGCACGCAACGCCGGACAGGACGGTGACGGTCGTGCTCGATTTGCTGCTGAGGAGCCAGAAGGCGATCAGGCTAACGACACAGCCGGCGAGCGCCGTCCGGGACCCCGTTAGGATCAGGAACGCGAATCCGAAACAGGCGATCGCGAATGAACACGCGTCGCGAGCGCCGCCGGGAGCGCCGCCAGGGTCGCCGCCGATAATACCAGCGCTGCACAATTGGTCCCTTGGATGTTCGGGTGGAGGGTACCGGCGAAGCGATACCCGCTCGACCCATGGTGTGAACATTCCCAGTGCGAGCTCGGCCCCGACCCCGATGCACGAGATAGCCAACGCCATTAAGCGCGATGAGTTTGACGATCGCGGGTCCGAAAACCGGCGGATCATCCCGGTTACACCGATGGCTCAACAGACCAACGCCGCCAGTCGCCGGAGGCTGAGCATTGGGCTTACCGACCATGCGAGCTCGTGACCGCCAGTCTCAGGTAGCCAAGCACCATAGCACCCAGCACCCTCGCGGGGCAAGGTCGAACTGGCCGGCCGGCGCCAATGATCGCGCCGTAGGCAGCGAACGCGATGTAAGCCAGCCTCCGGCTGATACTCCCATCGGCCACGGCTGCAGCCTTGTCGGCCGCGAGGGCCAAGCCGAATTGCGCAACCTCGACGAGGCGAAGAGGCTGTGCTCCATGACGTAGAATACGACCATGACGAACAACAGATCATACCAGCGGATTCTCCCCGTCGCCAGTCCTCAACCAGTCGGAGCAAGCCCTGCAGTCGGTTCAGCAATTCAACGCTCACCCGGGCCGCCGAGCACTGCCGATCCGTCAGCGCCAGCCACTAGTATCGCATCTCGGTGTAGATACTGCTGAGCATCTCGTAATTGCGATCGGCTGTATAACACCGCTCGTACTCCGCTCGAACCCGCGCCCTTTGGGCCGCGTACTCGTCGGCCGGCTGGCTCCACGCGCGGCGGACAGCCTCGGCAAGATCGGCCGGATCACCAGCTCGAACAGAAATCCCGTATCGGGTCTCGCACTATTTCGGCTAGGCTCCCGTGGTTGGATGCGATACCGGCGTGCCCTTCGCGAATGATTCCGCTATCACCCGCGGAAAATTTTCGTAGCACAAGGACGGTACGATACGAACCGCGCACCACCTATCAGGTCCAGCACCTCGCTCAACCTGCGGACCCCGAGCCATTCGATCTTTGGCGAGCCCGCGCAGGCATCCGTCACCATGCCTGCTAAGGGTCCCGCGCCCACGATTCGCAGGGGCGGCAACTGGGCCTCGCATCCCCACGCCTCCAACAATGCCGCGATGCCTTTCTCCTCCGAGAGCCGGCCTACGAAAAGGCATAGCCACCCGCGCCAGCCCCCGGACCAGGGTCGGGGTCGATGAAGTTCGGCTTGACCGCAATTTTCCCTCTAGGGAGACCGCCAGCAACGAGCTTCTCACGCGAGAAGTTCGACGCGGCGATGAAGCGGTCTATTTTCCTCCGCCAGGAACCGAGTGAACGATGCAGGACGTGCATCGCAATGACAGTGGACGAAGCCAAGTAGTCGTCGCGGTAACAGCGATGGAGTACGGCGGGCCAACCGATCGACTTGCCAACGCAGTCTTCGCAAACCCGCCCATTGCGCATTAGCAATCCGTTGGCGCAGAGCAAACGGAAGTTGTGCAGCGTCTGCACCACGGGAACGCGCTCCCTCGCGGCGGCGTAGTACACGGCTGGCGACAATAGCGGAAAAGTGTTGTGGAAATGAATCACCGCGGGGCGCTCCCGCTGAATACGGGCCCGTAAACGTTCATACATCTCATGGTTCCAAAGTGTAGCGATACCAGCCCTGGCCCGGCTCATCTCGGACATCCGGTCGTTGTGGACGGCAAAGCGGGACACGACTTCGCCATGCCGTTCCAGGACGTCCGCCTCTGCCTCGAAGGCGACGTCTTCCCCGCCGCGCTGCTTGTAGTAGTCATGGACGACGAGAATTCTCATTCGCCTCGCCCACGGTCAACCGATCGCATCCCGGTTCCTGCCGTCAACCGCATCAGTGTCGGACGGTGCTCATAGGGTGATTGATTCCGATGCCCGCTCGCCATGGCTATCTTCGAGTCGCCCGGCGCTGGCATCTGCCCCCCCAGTCCCGCACGGAGCCCGCGAATGGCAAGTCCACGGGACGGAAGCTGCGAATCTCCAGAGCTCTCCAGCCGCAGCTGCTCCCGGTCTCGGGGCGTACGGTCCACGGCCGCACCGGCTGACGGCTCGAGGGTAAACCAATGACCCATCACGACGTGATAGCAGTTGTCATCCCCGCGTACAACGCGGAACGGTTCGTCAGCCATGCTATCACAAGTGTACTTGCTCAGACGCATGAAGAGCTTCGGGTTATAGTCGTCGACGATGGCTCGACAGACGCTACCGCGCCGATCGCGCGGGCATTTACTGATCCTCGCGTGAGCGTACTATCCGGGCCAAACCGAGGGGTCAGCGCCGCCCGCAACAAGGGGATCGCCGCGACAGATTGCGACTTTGTCGCGTTTCTAGACGCTGATGACACTTGGCTACCCTCGAAGTTGAGCATACAACTGGACGCTTTCCGAGCGGATCCGCCGCTAGTGGCGGTCGGAACATTGCTCGAGTATCGATCCGCCGCCGGAAACCGATTGGGAACCGCTGGGCAAACTCTCAAGCCGGGGGACGCGCAAGCTGTAGCCGAGGCTCGACTTATGCCATTTCCCATCTCGTCGTGTATGTTCCGCCGCTCTGTGCTCCAAGCGGTCGGTGGGTTTGATGAACTAGTCGCCAAATCGTTTCCCGGACAGGTCGAGGACCTCGATTTGCTGGCGCGAGTTGCACGCACCGGGCGAATCAAGTGCATCGATCAGGTGCTCGGGGCGTACACTATCCATGGCGGTAGCGCCAGCTCTCGACATTTCTTTTCACAGCGCCTCGGCACCCGTTTTGTGAGGGCGAGACTGGCGGCAGAGGCCGCCGGCAGCGCACTACTACCTTCGGAATTCATCGCCGCGTTCCGTTGGACATATCGGCAGCGCTACGGCGATCTCGTACCTACCTTTACCGCAGGGCAGGCTTAGCGGTAGCGGATCGGCGTCCCCTAAGGGCGGCCTTCTATGGCACTCTCGCGTGTCTGCTCGGACCTCATTACGTGATTCCGCGGCTTCACAGACAGCATCGGCGGCCTGATGAGTAGCGACGTGATCGCCGGGCGCGCCAACCATGCCAGCGCTGCAGCACGTTCGAGCGGGTGGTAGATCGTGTCGACCGATATCGACCGCGCCCGCGCCGACGTGCTGCGAAGCATCACGGCCAACTGGAATATCCATCAGATCCGCTACGCGGTCCTCAACGGCTTCGACGGCGAGGTGGCCGGGCGGGACCTGGACTTTCTCGTTGGTTATCGCCAGGAGAACGAAGCTCTCGCCCTGGCGCGTAGCGAGTTGATCCGCGCCGGGTACCGAGTGGCATCCCCCTCGCCTGTTTACGGTCGACGGCTCGTCGCGTTCCGTGACCACCAATGGGAGACGGGCCTCGAGCTTCACTCCGTACCCGGCGTGCGGTGGCGTAACGTCGTACTCGCTCGCGCGCCGTCGGCAATCGTGACACGTCGCGGTGTGCAAACGGATGTCTGGGCGGCCTTCGCGAAACGTGTCCTAACGCCTCTGCTCGCCGAAGGGGGCGCGGCAGCGTCCAAGCTCGCCACCATCGAGTTGCCTCCGCAAGATCTGGCACTCATCTCGACGATCCTCGGCGGTATCGTCGGCCCAGAACTAGCTCGCCGAGTCGCGGCGGAGTGGGCACGAACGACGCTGCCGCGTTGGATGCTCTGGCAGACCGGCTCCGTACGGTCATCGGCCGGCATTGGTGGCTACAACAGCCAGTCCAGTCAGCACGAAACGTCGCACATCAAGTCTGGTCGCGTGTGGCACGCCGGCTTTTCCCCTGCGCTCCGGTGGTCGCGGTGGTCGGGCCGGATGGCGCCGGCAAAGGCACGGTACTAAACGCGATCCGCACGGGCCCTCCGTCGCTCTTCCCGAAGGTGGTGGCTCCAGGCCATTGGCGACCGAGCCTGTTGCCACCGATGGCGAGCCTGCTCGCCGGGCCGAACGTAGTGGCACTGACGCACACCCGCCGCGACGCACCGCTGGCCGGCTCGCGTGGGCCCGGGCACTCTACTACTGGGTCGACTTCGTTCTCGGCTCATGGATCCTCGACCGAAGCGAGTCCGGCCTCCAGCGCCTGGTCATCTACGACCGCTGCGCTCTCGACATGATCGTCGACCCGCTACGATTCGGGCTCGGAAGCTCGCGGCCCGGCCGACTGATCTGGCGGCTCACGCCTAAGCCCGATCTTGTCGTCCTGCTTCGAGCCGCACCTGAGATTGTGCATGCGCGGAAGCCGGAATTGACACTGCGCGAGATTCATGTTCAGTTTCCGAATGGCGTGCCTTGCGAGAACTCGGGGTCCGCATGCTGGAGATCGACGCCATGCGTCCGGTGAGTGAAGTCGCAGCGGATCTCCGACGCGCCATTGTCCGGTCTTTTTTGGACAAGAATCAGCGCTCGCCTCGGATGATCGATGAGTCAATGTCATGAGGCAGACTGGGGCATCGGCCGTGAGGAGCGACGCGAGCGTGCAAGCTCCGGCCGCAGGCCAGCCCACATGATCACGACCAGGATCGTTTGGATGATCAACATCCCCGCTAGAACTCCCGGCAGCCCAAAATGCCGTACGAGCGGGTAGGCCATGATGAGCGAAGCCACGGCGCCTGCCGCATACGCTAGGAAAATCGGTGCCGTTCGCTCAATCGCCCTAAGCCCAAACCGAAGCGGAACCGTAAGAGACCAGGATGTACAGGACTGCATACCACCGCACGAGATACCCGTACTCGGCAAACCCAGATCCAAACAGCCGGCTGAGCCAGAACGACGGATTTACGGCAAAGATGAGGCCGATCAGCGTAGTACCGGCCAACCCGAGGGCGCGCACCTTCGCGAGATATGCCAGGAGATCGTCCGGGCCGCCGAACCGGAACCGGTGTGCAGCGCGGATCGGCGCGACGTTCTCCAGCCCCGCGAACAGGATATGAGCCACACCCATTAGGCTCTGGGCCGCCTTCAAGGCGCCGACCGCGATGACTCCCAGCAGCCCGCCGGCCGCGACCACCAACAGGTTCCCACTCATCCATGTAGCAGTCGCGGACACAACTCGCCACCTCGAGGAACGCCAGTTTATCAATGCGGTTTCCCGCAGGGCCGAGAGCGACCACTCCAGTGCGGGCGCGGCCGCCAGCACCACCAGCGAGCCCACGCCCGCAGCGGCGGCGATCGTCCAGAGCGTCGCGGCGACGCCAGCTCCAGACGGTGAAACGAAAAAGAGCCATGCCAGTCCGCAAAGTTGGCCGCCGTAGCGAATACGTCGCTGGCAAAGCTGGTCGCCGGCTTGAGGACGGTGAAGAAATACCGCCTCAGGAATTCCTGTGACTGGCAGAGCAGCACTGCCACGGTCAGTGGAAGGGCCAGCGACGCATCCGGCCGCTTGAGAAATACGCTGGCCGCAAAACGCAGGCACGCCCACGTGAGCAGCGAGCTGACCACCGCCAGAATCAGTTGCTGTGCGAAGACGCCGCCGTAATACGCCGGTTGGCGGGGCGCCTCATACTTCGGGCCGATACTCATCATGGGCGCGATCACGCCACATTCTTGAAAGCTCTGAACGAAGAGCACCACGAGCCACGCGAGGGAGAACCGGCCAAAATCCGCCACACCCAACCCATGCGCCACCAGAATTCCGGTGAGAAAATTCGTTCCCGATACCAGAGCCTGGTCGAGCAGCGCCCAGTGAGTATGGCTGTGGCGGCGCACGAAGTTCATGGCGTTCGAGATCACGCCGCGGGACCTTTTTGAGCACCCGGCCAACCAGTCGAGCCGAGGCGCTGCCCCTCCGGGATTGAGAGTACCGTCGCATAGATTTGGTCCATCGCATCCAGCTTGTGCTCCCAGTTAAACAGCCGCGAAGCCCTCAACCGGCCCGCGCGTCCCAAGCCAGCGACCAATTCCGGCTCAGCTTCCAGCCGGCGGAGTGCCACGGCGAACCCGCGAACGGTTTGGTCCCAATCGCCGGGCTCGACCCGCAGGGCGCAGGCAGCATCGGTGAGCGTGGCCAAGCCCTGGTGGTTGAGGCAAATGACCGGACATTCCAGTGCCATCGCCTCCAGCGCTGCGTTTCCCGAAGTATCCCTCACGCTCGAGAACAACAGTCCTTTCGCATTCCGCATCGCGCTCCACACCTCGGCTTGACTGCGGAGGCCCGCGAATTCGATCTTGTCCGAGATGCCCAAGCCGGCCGCGAACCGGCGCGCCGCGGCCTCATCGGGCCCGCTGCCGATCATTCGCAGGCACGGGGCACGGAGTATCCCTCGCGAACGCGGCGGCGTACGACTCTAGTGCAAGCCGCCAGCCCTTATGGCCGGCGATGCGGCCCACCCAGACGAATCCCGTTCGAGTCGCCACCGGGATCCCTTCGCGCAAGAAGCTCGTCGGGGACCGCAGTCTCGAGCAGAACCGTCGTCCGGTCGTTCCATGCTCGAAAACTGCTGGGCCATTTCTCACTCACGACCGCCAATGCATCCGCCCGGCGCAGTGAGCGACGCGTCCACGGATTAAGCCGCCACCAGCGCACCGTCTTGCCCCGCAACCACTCGCGCCACCAATGCTTCCCAAAGCACCGGCGGTATTGGGAGCTCGCGATCGACGCGCCACCCAGCGGGCCCAGCACAACTCGCCACCGATCACCCCACCACTTCCCCGGGAAACGAAACCCATTGAACGTCACGTGATGCACGATGTCGATATCCGTGCCGAGATCGCTTGGCGCGTCGCGCCGCCGCGACCTGCCAGAGCACATAGTAGAGCCGCTACCGGCAGGAGCCTCTTCCGCTTTAGCCACAGCACCCAGCGCGGCAGGTCGAGATAGACGAAGCGCGAGGATCTCCCCCGGAGCGCTTGCCAGGGCATGCTCGATGGCCCGACGATTGTTAGCCCGGGTAAGCGTCCAGACATCGTGGCGCCTCGCCAGGCGTGTGGCCCATTCCCAACCGACCCCCGGCTCGGACCCGCGGTCAGGCTCGCAGGCGTAAGCCGAGAGAAGAATGCGGAGTCGTCGGGCGGTGGAGCGGTTCGGAGATGGCCTCATGCCGGCCACCGTCTGCAAGATCTCGCACTGCCGTGCTGTCCAAACGCCCGCGGCGGCCGACGGCCGATCAGCGTCGGCGAATCTCCAAGACAACGGCAGCAGCTTGGCAGGCGCTATGGTCCTACGTGCGCGTCGGCGGGGGGCCGAATTGCCTGCTGCAGCACCTTCAGGATGAAAGCGGGATTGTTGATCAGGTAGCGCCGCCAGAGGCGCCGCGGTTCGCACCCGAGCCGGAACAACCACTCCAGCCCGCTGCGCTGCATCCAGCCGGGTGCCATCGGCTTGAGGCCTGCATGAAAGTCGAATGCCGCGCCCACGCCGATCAGCACGCACGGGCTGAGCCGGTGGACGTTGCTGGCCATCCATCGCTCCTGTTTGGGGGTGCCGAGCCCGACCCACACGATATCCGGCCGAGTGTCGTTGATTCGCTGAACCAGGTGGTCGCTGACCGCCGTGGCCTCTTCATCGAACGGCGGCGAGTATGTCCCGGCTACCTGCAGCCCGGGAAACTGCCGGACGAGCTTCTCCGCCAGGAGCTCCGGGACTCCGGGGCCACCCCCGAGGAAGAAGTGCCGCCACCCGGTGGTTTGGGCGCGCCGACAACACGCCAGCATCAACTCAGGCCCGTAGACGCGGCGAACGTTCCTCCACCCGCGCAGCTGGGTAATCCATACTAGTGGCATCCCGTCCGGAGTGACCAACCCGGCACGATTGTGGATGTCGCGCAGCGACTCATCCCGCTGGCTCTCCATGACACCATGGACACCGGTAACACAGATATACTGCGGGTCCCTCGTCGCCACCCAGTTCTCAATGGCTTCGACTGCCACAGCCATATCAATCGCGCTGACATTGACGCCCAGGACATCGACGCGATGGATCGCAGGCGGCCCGGCGCCCATCTGTTCAGCCGACCAGGCTGTGCTGCAACCCGTATTTGTCGGCATACTCCGCTCGGATCCACGCGTACGTCCGTGCGAGGCCATCCCGCAATCGTGTGCTCGGCTCCCAGTTGAGGTAACTGCGGAGACGAGTATTGTCGGAATTGCGCCCGTTTACGCCCCGCGGTGCATCAAGTTTGTAGCGGCGCTCCAGCTGTACGCCCGCGATGTCTTCGACCATATCAACCAGTTGGTTAATGCTCACGAGTTCGCTGGACCCCAGATTGACCGGTTCAAGAATGGAGCTTTCGGCAATCGCCAACGTCCCCCTGATACAGTCATCGATGTACATGAAGGATCGCGTTTGCTCACCGTCACCCCAGATCTCAATCGCCCCACTCCCGGAAGCGACGGCCTCGATGACCTTGCGACAGATCGCCGCGGGCGCCTTCTCGCGGCCCCCCTCCCACGTCCCGTGAGGCCCGTAGACGTTATGGTAGCGGGCCACGCGGGTGCCGAGCCCAAAGTCTTCACGGAAGTGCCGGCACATGCGTTCGGAGAAGAGCTTCTCCCATCCATACCCATCTTCAGGCATCGCCGGATAGGCGTCCTCCTCGCGGAGCGGCCGCACATCCGCGGAGATTTGCTTCTCGGCGTTATAGACGCAAGCTGACGATGAGTAGTAGAACCGCTCGACTCCCGCGAGGCGAGCCGCTTCGAGCATATGCGTGTTGGTCAGCACCGACAGCATGCACAGCGCTTTGTTGTTTTCGATGAACCCCATTCCGCCCATGTCCGCGGCGAGCTGAAACACCGTATCCGCTCCGGTGCACACCCGGACACAGTTGTCGTACAGCTTGAGGTCCGCCACTATGTTCTCAACGCCGGGGGAGGTCTGGTACCAGTCCGCCAGGGGCTTGATATCCACTGCACGGACCGTCTGCCCGCGCTGCTGCAATGCTGCGACCAAGTGCCCGCCAATGAAGCCACCGGCACCTGCAACCACAGTCACCGAGTCATACATGGCGCCTCCTCTTTTGGCTCTCGCCCTCCAGCCGTACCATCCCGGCGGCGAGTTCTGTGTACGATATGAGCGGATCCTGAAATTCACCGAGCATCAGCTTCGCCCCTGGTAGTACTGCTCTGCTTCAACTAGATAGCGATAGGAGGCGTCATCATCACGATGACGCCGAAGGTCAACATCGTTCAGTACCGTACCAACCACCGGCGCGCGTGCTGAACTGAGCTGGTCCATTGCGTACTGGAGCGTATCAATGCTCGTGTGCCCGGTGCGCACGACCACAAGCACGGCGTCGGCGGCAGCCCCGAGCAGCGCTGCGTCGGCGAGCAGGTTCACCGGGGGGGTGTCCACGATGACCAGATCGAACTGTGGGGCCAAAGCTCCGAGCACCTGACGGACCCGGTCTATCCGGAGCAGCGGGCCCGGCGTATTCAGGAGGGCCCCGGTCGGCAGGATGGTCATAGTCCCGGTCTCGCCGACCGGCACAACCCGCAGGCAGTCTTCGGCGCGCGCTACATCGTTGAGCAGCTCCGACAGGCCTGGCCGGCGGTGGGCCGCAAACACGGTGTTGATCAGGCCCCGCCGAAGATCGGCATCGACCAACAGGACCCGGCGCCCACGCGAGGCGACCGTTAGCGCCAGGTTGATGCTTGTGAGCGTCTTGCCTTCGCCCGGCAGTGGGCTGGTCACCGCGACCACCTGCAGCGGTGTCTCTCGGTACGTGAGCATGAGGTTCGCGTAGAGCTGATTCAGCGACTCCACGTAGGCGGGAGGCGCTTCCGCGCGCGTCACCATCAGGGGCCGGAGTCGAGCGGCGGCGCGGCCGGTACCCGCATCCGACGCGGCTTGGCTCGAAGTCTCAGTCCGGCCCAGCACCAACTGCGAGGGGCCGCTGCCGTGCGACCGGCGCCGCCCGGGCAACTGTGGGAGGCGCCGCTCGACCCGAGGAACAGCCCCGAGAACCGGGACGCCGGTTCCCAGCAGCGCGTCAGCCCGCGTCCGGACGATCCGATCGGTAACCTCTCGCCCTATCGAGACCGTCACGCCCACCATCGTCCCGAGCACCAGCGCGAGCGTCAGGTTGATCAGGGGTCTCGGTCGGACGGGGCCGTCGGGAACCACCGCCCGATCCACGATGTGAACGCTCGGATCATCCATCCCCCCCGTGATTTGCGCTTCCTTGAGCCGCGTCTGGATGAGTGAATAGAGGTCTTGGTCCACTTTGACCGCTCGCTCCCGGCGCGCGGCCTCGACCTCCTTGCCCGGGAGCGAGTCGAGCGCCGTACCGAAGCCTCGGGCGACGTTGTTCAGCGCATCGACCTGATCCGTGAGGCCTTGGAGATACGTCTCGGCTATTCCCTCCAGCTGGCCATCGAGTTCCCGAATTCGGTCGCTGAGCACCTGGACGTCGGGGTCCTGCGGCGTCCGGCGGACCAACAGCTCCGCGCGTTCGTTCTCTACCGTCGTCAGCGCACCGAAGAGCTGTCCGGCAGCCTGGTTCCGCAACAACGTTGGGAACGACATGAGCGTTCGAGAGAGGGTAGGGTCGCCCGGCAGAGCCTTTGCCGAGTCGCTTCGCACCTGATCTAGCAGTTTGGCGAGCGCGTCCCGCTCGGCCACCAAAGCGCCGCGATCGGCCTGGATTTGCGCAAGGCGTCCCACCTGGGTTCGGGCTGCCTCCTGCGCATCGACAGCCCCCGCGCTCTCGCGATAGGCACGCAGCGTATCCTCAGCGATTCGCAGTTGCTTGCCGAGCGTATCGAGCTGGTCCTGCAAGAATCGGATATTATTCTCGCTCCGGCCGATCTGGAGTTGGCGCCGCCGGGAAATCAGCTGTTCCGCCAGGAGGTTCGCGACCGCGGAAACGCGAACGGGGTCACGCCCTTCGTACTTGATGGCGACGAGATCGGCTTCTCTCGACGGGCGCGAAACATCCAGCCCGGATTCGAACGCGCGAACCGCAGCTGAGGTGGAGGCGACGCGAACGGCAAGCTCAGGTACACCGCGGGCCGCACTCGTCAACAGGAAAGTGACCCCGCCAATCCGTACCGTGTCATCCGAGTGGAACGCGATCCGAGTGGTGTCGCCACCTGGGCCAAAGGCTACGGCCTCGCCATGTGCACCGGGGCGGATGACCAGCCGGTAAAGGTCGGCGTCCGGCGCGACGCGGAGAACCGAGAACATCGACGACGTTGCGGCATGCCTAGGCGACGTGAGATCGGCACGCAAGCCCAGCGAGTCCACGACCGCCTCAGCGGCGGTCCGCCGCTTGAGGATATCGACCTCAGTTCCGATCCGGTTCTCAGTTGAAAGGATCTGAACAAGCTGAGGCAGGTTCACCTGCTCGGATTCGAAACGAACGATGCTCGTCGCCTGAAAGACCGGGGTGGAGAATTTAGTATAAGCAGCGGCCGCTACCATACTGGTGACGATGCAAACGGCGATCAGCCAGCGTCGACGCCGCAGGGCCATGATCACGCGCCCCAGATTCAACGTCAGGTGTGGCTCCCCAACATCGCGCGGGGGCTGGTATCGCGTCGGGGGAGCGGGCGAAGGCCGAGACAGCTTTGAGTTCATGGGCGGACGACGGCAGTGATGATCACGGCGGCGGCCGTAATCCCGCCCCGATGATGCCGGTATTCCGCGAAAGCCAACTCCGGCGGGATACGAGCAGCTCGTCCCCTGAACGGAGCGCTGAGCCCGCGATGGGAGATTGTCGCGTGAGCCGCACTGGAAGCCGTTCACCGTCGCGGATCAGCTCTATCCCATTGGGATTGCCGTCCGGCTCTACCCCGCCCGCCAGCGCCAGTACATCTGCCACGGTCATCGTGGGATCTACATGGTACAGTCCCGGAGTCTTCACCTCACCCAATACGTTGACTCGGCGAAGGAAGGTCACCGTAATAGATGGTGACTTCAGGTACACGGAGTAGCGCGAGATCAGGATTGCTTTCACGGAGTCGGCCGACAGGTGCCCCACCGGGAGCGACCCCACCTTCGGGAACACGGTGGCACCCGCCTCGTCGACGGGATAATCCCCGGACAGGTCCGGCTCGCGCCAGATATTCAGCCGCACTACATCGCCGGGCTCGAGCACCGGGTTAATCGTGCGCTCGGCCGCTGGCCCCAGCGTATCCGTGCGGATGGAGGGGCCACATGCCGCAATCAGGATCGTAAGGCTACCAGCCATTAGGCAGAGCCTCATCAAGGCCCGACGTCGTGAGCGAAATGTCACTGCGCACCCTTCCCTTCAATCACTGCCGGCAACGTCTTCCATAGGATCTTCCAGTCCAGCTGCAGCGACCAATTGTCGATATACTCCAAGTCGAGTCTAATCCAGTCGTTGAACCCAAGATGGCTGCGACCAGAGATTTGCCAGAGACAGGTAAGGCCCGGGCGGACGCTGAACCGCCGCATCAGCCAACTCGCTTCAAACCGCCCGACATCGCGAACGGGAAGGGGACGCGGTCCCACCAACGACATCTCTCCCCTTAGCACATTCACGAACTGGGGCAGTTCGTCCAGTGAAGAACGTCACAAGAACCGGCCGAATGGCGTGACGCGCGGGTCGGCTGCGATTTTGAAGACCGGACCTCCGGCTTCATTCTGGGTC
>CAWGIE010000021.1:0-5963 GCA_963822585.1 uncultured bacterium | reverse complement strand
CACTAAATCGCTAGCGCGATAGCCGCTGCGCGGACGGTGCCCGCTGCGAAGGTAACCATCTGACAACTTAACGATAACGGGCTCAGCGCGCCTGTTGTTTGGATTGAGGTCTCATCAACCTTATCCAAGACAGGAGTTAAGTATGAGTACCGAAGCTGTCAGTGAACTGCGCCTGCGCATGATCGAGGACATGAAGGCGCGCCAGCTAAGCCCAGGCACGCAGCGGAGCCATATTTACAGTTGCAAGCGTTTTGCAGCCTATTTGAAGCGCTCGCCAGCGGCGGCAACCGCGGACGAGGTCCGCGCCTTCCAGCTTTACTTGATGGAGACCGGCCCCAGTATTGGCAATCGCAACCGCATCATGACGGGAGTGAAGTTTCTGTTCCGGGTGACGCTGCGCAGGCACGATTTGGCGTCTGAGATTTACTACGTCAGAGAGCCGCAGAAACTGCCGCTGACCCTGAGTCCAGACGAGGCCCAGCGCCTGCTGGCTGCCGCAAGCAATCTTAAAGCCAGGGCGATGCTCACGCTGTGCTACGGCTGCGGATTGCGTGCGGGCGAAGCATGCCGCCTCAAGGCGGGTAACATCGACCGCGAACTCAACATCATCCGCATCGTACAGGCCAAGGGCCGCAAGGACCGCCATGTCATGCTGCCGCCCGAAGTGCTGGATTTGCTGCGGCAATGGTGGAAGGCGCGGCCCGCGCGTTACGACGGAGGCGTGCCGCTGAAGGAGCGCTGGCTTTTCCCGGGCCGCAAGCGTGGCGAGCCCCTTACCACCCGTCAGCTATCGCGCCTGTTCCATGAGGCAGCCGAAGCGGCGGGCATCAAGAAGGCGGTCTCGCTGCATTCGCTCAGGCACTCCTTCGCCACCCATCTTTTCGAGCAAGGCTTAGATATTCGTTTGATCCAAGCGGTTCTGGGCCACCACAAGCTCGATACGACGGCGCGCTACACACGCGTTGCCACCAGCCGCATTGCCGCCATCGAAAGCCCGCTCAGCGGCAAGCAGAGGCAGCCAGCGAAGAAGAAGGACAAGGCGGCCGCATAGCCCGCCGCCATGCCCCGGCCATGCTGGAGATCGCGGATATTTTCCGCGAACACGGTGCCGCTTGGCGCGAAGCCAATCGCGGCCATGTCAGCCTTGGACAGCTCAAAGTGATGAGTGCCATCGAGCGCTGCCGCACCGCAGCGCTCGGAGGCCATGTTGCGCGCTGCGAGAACGATGACTGCGCACGCACGGTCATCTCCTTCAACAGCTGCCGCAATAGGCATTGTCCGAAGTGTCAGGGGAGTGCGGCGCGGGAGTGGCTCGCCGAACGCGAGGCCGAGCTTCTGCCCGTGCCCTACTTCCATGTGGTCTATACGCTGCCCGCACCTATCGCGGACATCGCCTATCAAAACAAGGCTGCGATCTACGGCATCCTGTTCAAGGCCTCGGCAGAGACGACCCTTCGGATCGCCGCCGATCCCAAGCATCTTGGCGCGCGCATCGGTATCACCTCGGTGCTGCACACCTGGGGTTCGGCCATGACCCACCACCCGCACGTCCATATGATCGTGCCGGGCGGCGGCCTTTCCGCCGATGGCCAGCGCTGGATCGCCGGACGGTCTGACTACCTCCTGCCGGTCCCCGTGCTATCGCAGCTGTTCCGGGGCCTGGTACTTTCCATGCTGCTCGAAGCGCATGGTGAAGGGCGCCTCAAGTTCTTCGGGGAACATGCCGCACTCGCCGATGGGAAAGCGTTCAAAGCCTTCCTGGGGCCGCTCTGGAGCTCCAATTGGATCGTCTACGCGAAAAAACCTTTTGCCGGCCCCGGCGCAGTCCTGGCCTATCTCGCCCGCTACACCCATCGCGTGGCCATCTCCAACAGCCGGCTGATCGCGGCCAATGCCGATGGCGTCACCTTCAAATACAAGGACTACCGCATCGAGGGGCCGGAGCGTTACAAGACCATGACGCTCGCCCCGCACGAGTTCATCCGCCGCTTTCTGATGCATGTGCTGCCACGCGGCTTCCACCGCATCCGCCATTACGGGCTCCTGGCCAATGGCGGCCGTGCGGAGAACATCGCCAAGGCCCGGGCGCTGCTGGATGTTTTGCCGGTGACTGAGGCCAATGCCGCCGGAACCGCGGAGAAGGCTGAACCAGATGGCCCCCGCGTCTTGCCCCGGCCATGCCCGTGCTGTGGCGGACGCATGATCGTCATCGAGGTCTTCGCCCGCGGCTCCATGCCCCGGTACCGGCCGCCAGACACGGCACCCGTTTGGGCCGATACGTCATGACGCCGTTATCGCCGTTTCCAAACCGCAATATTGACCGCGATTGCTGCTGGGCTTGGCCCGGCCACGCCGGCGCTCGCCCCGGCAAGCGCCACAGCTGCTCAAAACCGCCTATCTTCCCGCCAGTAAGCGATGGTTCTCGCCGCCGCACCGCCCCTGCTGCACCGCCAGCACCGTCAAAACGATCACCATCCCCGGCATTGCTGGCATGCGCGGCCACCGGCGTGCTCTTCAAATCCCCATAGCCCGCCGATAGGTTGCGGCACCCGAGTGCCCTGCACCCCGCGATTTCGTGCCTTGGCGCTTTTCGGACGCCCGCCGTCAGCGCGCGTGGATGGCTTCGTCATGCGGGCATCCGAAAACCTGCACAGTGCACTAAATCGCTAGCGCGATAGCCGCTGCGCGGACGGTGCCCGCTGCGAAGGTAACCATCTGACAACTTAACGATAACGGGCTCAGCGCGCCTGTTGTTTGGATTGAGGTCTCATCAACCTTATCCAAGACAGGAGTCAAGTATGAGTACCGAAGCTGTCAGTGAACTGCGCCTGCGCATGATCGAGGACATGAAGGCGCGCCAGCTAAGCCCAGGCACGCAGCGGAGCCATATTTACAGTTGCAAGCGTTTTGCAGCCTATTTGAAGCGCTCGCCAGCGGCGGCAACCGCGGACGAGGTCCGCGCCTTCCAGCTTTACTTGATGGAGACCGGCCCCAGTATTGGCAATCGCAACCGCATCATGACGGGAGTGAAGTTTCTGTTCCGGGTGACGCTGCGCAGGCACGATTTGGCGTCTGAGATTTACTACGTCAGAGAGCCGCAGAAACTGCCGCTGACCCTGAGTCCAGACGAGGCCCAGCGCCTGCTGGCTGCCGCAAGCAATCTTAAAGCCAGGGCGATGCTCACGCTGTGCTACGGCTGCGGATTGCGTGCGGGCGAAGCATGCCGCCTCAAGGCGGGTAACATCGACCGCGAACTCAACATCATCCGCATCGTACAGGCCAAGGGCCGCAAGGACCGCCATGTCATGCTGCCGCCCGAAGTGCTGGATTTGCTGCGGCAATGGTGGAAGGCGCGGCCCGCGCGTTACGACGGAGGCGTGCCGCTGAAGGAGCGCTGGCTTTTCCCGGGCCGCAAGCGTGGCGAGCCCCTTACCACCCGTCAGCTATCGCGCCTGTTCCATGAGGCAGCCGAAGCGGCGGGCATCAAGAAGGCGGTCGCTGCATTCGCTCAGGCACTCCTTCGCCACCCATCTTTTCGAGCAAGGCTTAGATATTCGTTTGATCCAAGCGGTTCTGGGCCACCACAAGCTCGATACGACGGCGCGCTACACACGCGTTGCCACCAGCCGCATTGCCGCCATCGAAAGCCCGCTCAGCGGCAAGCAGAGGCAGCCAGCGAAGAAGAAGGACAAGGCGGCCGCATAGCCCGCCGCCATGCCCCGGCCAGTGCTGGAGATCGCGGATATTTTCCGCGAACACGGTGCCGCTTGGCGCGAAGCCAATCGCGGCCATGTCAGCCTTGGACAGCTCAAAGTGATGAGTGCCATCGAGCGCTGCCGCACCGCAGCGCTCGGAGGCCATGTTGCGCGCTGCGAGAACGATGACTGCGCACGCACGGTCATCTCCTTCAACAGCTGCCGCAATAGGCATTGTCCGAAGTGTCAGGGGAGTGCGGCGCGGGAGTGGCTCGCCGAACGCGAGGCCGAGCTTCTGCCCGTGCCCTACTTCCATGTGGTCTATACGCTGCCCGCACCTATCGCGGACATCGCCTATCAAAACAAGGCTGCGATCTACGGCATCCTGTTCAAGGCCTCGGCAGAGACGACCCTTCGGATCGCCGCCGATCCCAAGCATCTTGGCGCGCGCATCGGTATCACCTCGGTGCTGCACACCTGGGGTTCGGCCATGACCCACCACCCGCACGTCCATATGATCGTGCCGGGCGGCGGCCTTTCCGCCGATGGCCAGCGCTGGATCGCCGGACGGTCTGACTACCTCCTGCCGGTCCCCGTGCTATCGCAGCTGTTCCGGGGCCTGGTACTTTCCATGCTGCTCGAAGCGCATGGTGAAGGGCGCCTCAAGTTCTTCGGGGAACATGCCGCACTCGCCGATGGGAAAGCGTTCAAAGCCTTCCTGGGGCCGCTCTGGAGCTCCAATTGGATCGTCTACGCGAAAAAACCTTTTGCCTGCCCCGGCGCAGTCCTGGCCTATCTCGCCCGCTACACCCATCGCGTGGCCATCTCCAACAGCCGGCTGATCGCGGCCAATGCCGATGGCGTCACCTTCAAATACAAGGACTACCGCATCGAGGGGCCGGAGCGTTACAAGACCATGACGCTCGCCCCGCACGAGTTCATCCGCCGCTTTCTGATGCATGTGCTGCCACGCGGCTTCCACCGCATCCGCCATTACGGGCTCCTGGCCAATGGCGGCCGTGCGGAGAACATCGCCAAGGCCCGGGCGCTGCTGGATGTTTTGCCGGTGACTGAGGCCAATGCCGCCGGAACCGCGGAGAAGGCTGAACCAGATGGCCCCCGCGTCTTGCCCCGGCCATGCCCGTGCTGTGGCGGACGCATGATCGTCATCGAGGTCTTCGCCCGCGGCTCCATGCCCCGGTACCGGCCGCCAGACACGGCACCCGTTTGGGCCGATACGTCATGACGCCGTTATCGCCGTTTCCAAACCGCAATATTGACCGCGATTGCTGCTGGGCTTGGCCCGGCCACGCCGGCGTCGCCCCGGCAAGCGCCACAGCTGCTCAAAACCGCCTATCTTCCCGCCAGTAAGCGATGGTTCTCGCCGCCGCACCGCCCCTGCTGCACCGCCAGCACCGTCAAAACGATCACCATCCCCGGCATTGCTGGCATGCGCGGCCACCGGCGTGCTCTTCAAATCCCCATAGCCCGCCGATAGGTTGCGGCACCCGAGTGCCCTGCACCCCGCGATTTCGTGCCTTGGCGCTTTTCGGACGCCCGCCGTCAGCGCGCGTGGATGGCTTCGTCATGCGGGCATCCGAAAACCTGCACAGTTGCGGAAATGTTCAGAGTTGTGGCTCGTGCCAGCTTTCCTACTGCGCCCAGGCTCACTTATGACCTTTGAGAGACACCACTGGTTCAAATCCCATTAGGGCTAGCCGCCTTGACCAGCGCTCGGTTGGTTGACCATCGGCGACCCGTGTGCGCAAAGCGCGACGTGCTCATAGTCAGGCGGAAAGGTGTACAGTGTATTTTGAGCGCCTTATAAAAATAGGTTATTGGATCGCTCTTCCTTGCTGGGTCATAGCGGCATCCGCATCTATCTCAGCTATACTCATTAAACACGTTACCCAATGTTCAGATAGGACCATCGAGCCAGAGCAAGGGTTTGATTTGATCTCGTTATTTCCAGTCTACGCTGGAGCGCTGTTTTTTTCGCTTTTTCTAAAGCACGCTCAGAAGGTTATCTGAGACAATTAAGAGAGATTCCGGCTTTTATGCTTGAGCCAGTGTTTATGTGGAGGAACATACTTATCACTCACATGCATATTCCCATTCTTGGATTTTGTGCCTTTTCCTTCTTTGCTCCTAGCATGGCTCTTTACTTACTATACCTAGTCCTAACGCGGTGCGCGTAGCTTCATTTCTAGTGCCGCTTGACCTCCAGCAACAGACACTCTTGATCCGAAACCGAGCTTCAGCTCACGT
>CAWGIE010000020.1:0-33090 GCA_963822585.1 uncultured bacterium | reverse complement strand
AAAATCGCTGCGCGATAGCCCGCTGCGCGGGGTGACCGACCGCGAGCACGGTAACCAGAGGAGAGATCGTCGATAGCGGGCGGAACTCCCTGTCTTGAAGATCGAGGTGTCGTGAACCTCATCTAAGACAGGAGTTACCCATGAGTACGGAAGCCATCAGCCCGCTGCGCCAGCGCATGATCGAGGACATGAAGGCGCGCCAACTCGGCCCGGCGTCGCAACGCAGCCACGTCTATAGCTGTAAGCGGTTCGCCGCCTACCTGAAGCGCTCGCCCGATACGGCCACACCGGCCGAGGTCCGCTTGTTCCAATTGCATTTGATCGAGTCCGGCCACAGCATCTGCAATCGCAACCGCATCATGACCGGGCTGCGGTTCCTGTTCCGCGTGACGCTGCGGCGACTGGACCTCGCCGCCGAGATCTATCACATCCGCGAGCCGCAGAAGATCCCGCTGGTCATGAGCCAGGACGAGACGCGGCGTCTGCTGGCCGTCGCCACGAGCCTCAAGGCCCGCGTGCTGCTTAGTCTCGGCTATGGCTGCGGATTGCGTGCGGGCGAGGTGGTCCGGCTGAAGGTCAAGCATATCGACAGCGCGCAGAAGATCATTCGCATCGAGCAGTCCAAGGGCCGCAAGGATCGTAACGTGATGCTGTCGCCCGAGACCCTCGATCTGCTGCGCCAATGGTGGAAGGCTCGCCCGGCACGTTAGGACGCCACACGCCCCTGAGGAGCGCTGGGTGTTTCCTGGCCGCAAGCCCGGCAAGCCGATGACGACCCGCCAGCTGAGCCGCCTGTTCCATGAGGCGGCCGACGCGGCCGGGATCAAGAAGGCCGTGACGCTGCATGCGCTGCGCCACAGCTTCGCGACCCACCTGCTCGAGCGCGGCACCGATATCAGAATCATCCAGGCGCTTGCTGGGTCACGACAAATTAGATACGACAGCGCGCTACACGCGCGTCGCCACCGGCATGATCGCCGGCATCGAGAGCCCGCTCGACCTGCTGTCGCAGCCCCGCAACAAGCCCAGGAGGAGCAGGAAAGACCCGCCGCCAGCGTAGCCGCCAGCGGCCATGTCCCGTCCAGCGCTGGAGGTCGCGGATATTTTTCGCGACCACGGGGCGGCGTGGCGTCACGCCAATGCCGGGCACGTCAGCCTCGATCAGTTGAAGGTGATGTCGGCCATCGAGCGCTGCCGCACGGCAGCGCTCGGCGGCCATGTTGCACGCTGCGAGAACTGCGCCCACACCGTCATCGCCTATAACAGCTGCCGCAACCGGCATTGTCCCAAGTGCCAGGGCGCCGCCGCCAAGGAATGGCTTGCCGAGCGTGAGGCCGAGCTGTTGCCTGTCGGCTACTTCCACGTCGTGTTCACGCTGCCGGGGCCGATCGCCGATATTGCCTACCAGAACAAGGCCGTGATCTACGATCTCCTGTTCAAGGCGGCGGCCGAGACCACGCTCACGATCGCGGCCGATCCCAAGCACCTGGGCGCCCGCATCAGCATCACCGCCGTTCTGCACAGTTGGGGCTCGGCGCTCACCCACCACCCGCACGTCCACATGATCGTGCCGGGTGGCGGCTCTGTCCGATGACGGAGCGTACTGGATCGTCTTGCCGGCCAAGCTTCCTCCTGCCCGTGCGCGTGCTCTCTCGCCTGTTCCGCCGGCTCTTTCCTAGATGCTCGCAGCCGCGCACGAGGCCGGCCGCCTCGTGTTCTTCGGCGTCCACGCCGCACTCGCCGACACCAGAGCATTCACCGGCTTCCTCGCGCCGCTGCGCAAGGCCGAGTGGGTACTCTACGCGAAGCAGCCGTTCGGCGGGCCGCGAGGCGGTGCTCGCCTACCTGTCGCGCTACACCCACCGCGTCGCCATCGCCAACAGCCGGCTGATCGCCGCGACCAGAACAGCGTCACCTTCAAGTGGAAGGACTATCGGGTCGAAGGGCCCGCTCGCTACAAGACAATGACGCTGCCACGCACGAGTTCATCCGGCGGTTCCTGTTGCACGTGCTGCCCAAGGGCTTGCACCGCATCCGCCACTACGGACTGTTCGCCAATGGCAACCGCGCAGCCAACGTCGCACGCGCCCGCGAGTTGCTCGCCGTACCGTCTCGCCCAGAAGAACCCGACACGCTCGAAGCACGAGGACGACGAAGCCCGCGTGCTGCCGCGTCCATGTCCCTGCTGCGGTGGACGTATGATCATTATCGAGACCTTCGCGCGCGGCTGTGAACCCAAACACCGCCCCACACCCGCTCCGATGACGATCAGGATCGATACCTCATGATGCCTACCCCATCGCTCGACACAAGCAGCAACGCTCAGTGCCTATGTTGGCCATTCCCCAGCAGCGCCGACGCTTGCCTAGCCATACCGGATTTATGCGTGATCACTACCAAAAGATTCATAATCTCATCGCGCAATTCGCCCGCTGCTCGATCGCGCCTCAACTCACATTCTGCCAACGAGGCAAAACCGGTCTCGTTGCCGCTGCGCTTCATCACACGCAACCCTCAGCCCGGCTAAATCCCCATAGATGCGCCCGCGGCACTCTCCGCGCACCACCCACCGCGATTTCGTGCCTTGGCGCTTTTCGGCCGCCGGCCGCCACAGCGCGTGGAGAGCCCCGTCATCGCGGCGGCCGAAAACCTGCACAAATTCGGAAGCATTCACCTTATCTCGTCCGAGATGCGATCAAGAGCGGACATCGCGATCGTGAAGTACGGATCGCGAGGGAACCTCTTGTGCATCAGCGCCGCCGCGCCGGCCTCAAACGTTCGGGCGCGCGTTCGACTTCGGCCAACGCCTGCGGCTGTGCTTGTAGCCAAGGCCGGCGAGCATCGCTGCCATCCGGATCGGCGCCCCGATGCCTTCGACCACCGGCACGCCCAACTCTTTGCTGAGCCAGTCGGGCTTGATGTTCACCGGGCACTGGGTGATCCCATGCGGGAGTATGACGTCGGCACCATCCTCCTCGATGAGGGAACGGGCGGCGGCCATGAAGTTGTCCATCATGTCATCCTTGTTCGCGCCGATGTCCTTGAGCTTGAAACCGGACGCGCGCCGGCCGGCGATCCAGGGCTCCATGCCGTAGAACCGGGTTTGGGTGATCTGCCTTGGAATGACGAAATCGTGGTAGCAAATGACGCCGAAACGGTCGCCAAGCTGGGCGGCGATGTGAAACATCGCCTCGCACGGGCCGATCACCGGGATGTCTACCAATGAGCGACCGCCGTCGACGCCGAGATCGAGAGTCGCCGAGCGGTACTACAGCGTCATAGCCTTCCTGTTCCGCGCGGATGAAGGCGTCGTGGTAATAGGGCGCGACCAGCTGGATTTCGGCCGGTCCAAGCCCGCCGAAGGGCGCCGGCTTTGCGGAATGATTCCGACCTCGACCTCGGCATTCGAATAGCTCTTGGCTACGTCCTCGCGCAATTTCTTTTCTGCCGGCGGATAGTCGCCGACCACAAAGGCCACACGGAGCATCTATTTTCCCATTCTACGTTGCTTTGGTTTTCCAAGATACGCGTTCACTGCGTCATCATCCGCGATGATGCAGTAAACACCAAATTCCATGCCGGCTATAGCTTTCGCACCGGCTTGATCCCGAGCAGTGATTGCCCGAGCGCCTCGAAATTCTCCGTATGCGCCTGGCTCTGCTGGGTCAGGGTATGGAAGTCGCGGAAACGGCGCTCGTAGCGGTTGTTTTCGAAAATCGAATTGGTGCCGGCCGCCTGATAGACATAATCCACGACTTCGCGCGCCAGCCTGATCGCGAAGCAGGTCGCGCCGCGAGCGGCGACGCGCTGGTCGGAGCTGGTCGCAAGGCCGCGGGCCGCATGCTCGTACATGCGGCGATAGATTTCGAGCACGTGATTGCGCCCTGCACCGAGGCGCAACTCGCAAAGGCCGATCTGCGTCTGGACGAAATTGTTTTGCGCCAGCGGCTGCCCGAGGAGTGCGCCTTCTTCATCTTGGCGAGAGCGATGAATTCATCGAGCAGCGTGCGGGCGACACCGAGCGCAACGGCGCAGAAACCGATGCCGAACATGTTGAAGATGGAGAAGCGATACAGCGGCCCGGCCTCGCGCCGGTCGGCATCCGATTCGCGGGTGAAGCTGTAGGCCTCCGGCACGAACAAGTCGTTGACCTCATAATCGTCGCTGCCGGTGCCCTTGAGGCCGACAACCTGCCAGGTGTCGGTGATCTTCGCCTGCGATTTCGCAAACAGCATGGTGCGCTGCTCAACGGGCTTTCCGTCCGGATCGAGGCGGCGGCTGCCATCCGGCTCGTAGACGGTCGCGTGGCCGCCAAGCCATTGCGAGTGGCGGCTGCCGCTGGCGAAGCGCCAGTGTCCGGTCACCCGATAACCGCCCTCGACGGCAACGGCCTTGGCGGCGGCGGACGGCTGTCCGGTTGACGACCGCGGCGTGCGGATCGCCGAACAGTTCCTGCGCGATTTCGGGAGCGAGGTAGGCCGCTGCCATCGACACCCCCGAGTTCTGGCATAGACACCAGGCGACGCTCGGCGTCTCCCATCGCGACGGTCTCGATCACAGGCAGAAAACTGTGGGCTCGACCTCCTCGCCGCCGAGACTTTTCGGGATCAGCGTGCGGAACAGCCGCGCCGCATGCATGGCATCGAGCACGTCTTGCGGGATAACCCGCTCGCGCTCGATCCGGTCGGCCGCTGCGGCGATGGTCGGGACGAGTGCGCGCGCCTGTGCAACGAGGTCGGCGCCGCGCTGCCGCGCTCGGCGGTTTCTTCCGCAGTCAATACGCGATTTGAGCATGCCCTTGATCCTCAACTCCAAACATAGCCAATGCTTGATGGTGTCCTAATTGAATTTAGTCCCGCAAAAGAGCCCACTGATTTTCGTACATCTCGATTGCCTTGAACTTTAAAAATCCATTTTTTGACCAGCCTTCAGGATAGTGAGCATGCGCTGCTACGTCACTATTCTTGGCAATGAAAAATCGAGCGGGATTTTCATTCTCCTGGGGGCCGAGAAGCACATAGACTGTTGCCTGATTCAGCAGGTCACCACTGAAGCTTACTCGATTGACGAACCAAGGCTGTGTTCGAACGGTTTTCACTTTGAACTATTTTGAGTTGTGCACCAGGCCAGCCGGCCACCAAATCGTAGCCCTTCGTGTTACGATCTGCGAGCTGCGCATCAAACCCACGCCGCAACAACTCGCCCATGACTAAGTATTCGCCAGCATTGCCGGTGGGGATGCCCGACTTTCGTCTCTTTTTTTCGGTTTTCACGAGACCGTTCATTGACTGGCTCTCTAACTTGGCCACGATTTTCGCTCGTACCGCCTTCCAAATAGTGACACTACATGCCCTCCTGCCGCTTGTCTCCGGGGAGGATTTCGGCCCATTCTACGGCCGGTCTCAACCGGGGAATTGGAATGGCCCAACTCGTAGCCGGGGTCGGCGTCCCGCATTCGCCGCATTATCCCTCGCAGTTTGCGAAAGATGGCCCCGAGGAAACGCCGCGAGCTCTACAGCGGGGTCAAGGCTGTGCTCGATGCTGCGCGGCCCGACGCGATCGTCATCATCGCCAACGACCACTTCAACACTTTCTTCCTGAACAATTTTCCGACCTTCGCCATCGGCGTCAGCGAGAAGACGTTCGGTCCGAACGATCAGACCAAGATGCCGATTACGACTTCAAGGTGCAATCCGCTCTCGCCGCGCCATATCCTCAAGGCCGGTATCGAGCGGGTTTCGACTTCGCGGTGGTCGCAGGAATTCGGAATGGACCACGCGATGATGGTGCCGCTGCATTATCTCACCGACGGCGTAACAGACGCCGGTGGTGCCGATCTGGGTCAACACCTTCGTCAAGCCGCTGCCGACCGCGCGCCGCTGCCATGCGCTCGGCAATATGCTGCGCGGCGCGATCGACAGCGCTGCCGCGCGATCTGCGCGTGGTGGTGCTGGCGAGCGGCAGCTTCTCGCTCGAGGTCGCGGGCCCGCGGATCGATCACGCGCGGACGCGACAGCGTTCCCGACATCGAATGGTCACGGCACCTGCACGCCGCATCAAGAATGGCGAGTCGACGAATTCTGGTCGCCGAAGCGACGCCCGAGCGGATGTGGCAGGCCGGCAATATCGGCGGCGAACTGTTGAACTGGATCGTCATGCTCGGCACGTCGGCAAGAGAAGCCGGACTATATCGCCGACCACAACGAAAGGACGGGCACGCCTATGCGGCCTGGCGTGGAACTTCGAATCATGAGCGCCTATCAGGTCAACAAGCTGTGCTACCGGCTGCTATCACGACAGCCCGCGTTGCGCGAGGCGGTGAAGAGCGATCCCGCCGAGGCGATCAACGACTGGCCGTTCACCGACGAGGAGCGCAAGGCGCTGCTCGACGGCGACATGAAGTAGCTCTACGAGTGGGGCACGCATCCGTTCCTGCTCGGCCACATGAACCGCTGGAATCTGTTCGGCGCTGACGCCGCCGATCTATGCCGAGCGCATCCAGGGGGCCAAGGACCCCGAGTGAATCCATCGCTTCCCATGACAAGAGTGAGTTCAGAGTGAAGTGCAATGACAACAACGACCGTTGAAAGCCGTCAGCGTCTGCCGAAGCCACCATCCGTCAGCTCGGCGTCGTCGCCGACCACGTCAACCGGCATCCGGCAATGCGGCAGGAGGTGCTCGACGCCTACCCGACAGCCAAATTTCACGATCGCAACCGCCGCCTCACCGAAGACGAACTGATCGAATTCCTGTCCGACTGCGATGCCGCCATTATCGGCTTCGAGCCGGTGACCGAGCGCGTGCTCGCGGCGCTGCCCAATCTCAAGATCATCAGCAAATACGGCAACGGCTGCGAGAGCTTCGATTTCGCGGCGATGAAGCGCCACGGCGTGCGCTTCGGCTATACCTGGGGCGTCAACAAGCTCGCGGTCGCCGAACTGGCGCTCGGCTTCATGCTGATGGCGCTGCGCTGGGTGATGCCGCTCAATGTCGCGATGCGCGCCGGCGAGCGGCCGCGGCTGCGCAACGGCCGCTTTCTCAGCGGCCGCACCGTCGGCATCCACGGCTGCGGCAATATCGGCAAGGAGGTCGTGCGGCTGCTCAAGCCGTTCGACTGCACGATCCTTGCCTGCGACATCAAGGATTATGCGGACTTCTACAAGGAGTGGAACGTGACGCCGGTGTCGTTCGACGAACTGCTGGCGCGCTCCGAAGTGCTGACGCTGCATCTGCCGAAGACGCATCTCACGCGCGGGCTTTATTCGCGCGAGGCGCTGTCGAAGCTGCGCAAGGATTGCGTGCTGATCAATACCTGCCGCGGCGAGATCGTGGACGAGGACGCGCTGCTCGAGCGCCTCGAAAGCGGCGATCTGGTCGCGGCCTGCTTCGATGTTTTTGCCGCCGAGCCGGCGCAGAACGATCGACTTTGCGCCATCCCAACATGCTGGCGACCCCGCATATCGGCGCCTCGACCGAGGAGACGCGGCTCATCCTGGTGCGCGCGGCGCTGCGCGGGCTCTTGCGAACAACCGCGTGGTCGAGCCGGAAGAATTTTACGGCGTGTGACGGCCGTCCCCTCGCGCAAGCGGGCCCATACCCGCTGTTTTTCTATCGAGAGTTCACGGCGCATGGGTTCCCGCTTTCGCGGGGACGACAATAGGGTAGACTGCGCCGAAAGCTCGCAAAACCGCTAGGGGAGGAAATCCGCCATGGCCACTAAACCCGTCGTCATCTCCCGCCGCGCCGCGCCCGCGAGCGCGATAAGTCCCGAGGAGCGGCAGATGCGCGTCGATCTTGCCGCCTGTTACCGGCTGATCGCGCATTACGACATGGATGACCTGTTCGCGACCCACATTTCCGCGCGGGTGCCGGGGCCCGGAGGAGCACTTCCTGCTCAATCCCTATGGTGTGATGTACACTCAGATCACCGCCTCGAACCTGGTCAAGGTCGATCTCGACGGCAATATCGTCCAGGACACCGAATACACCATCAACCCGGCGGGCTTCGTCATCCATTCCGCGGTGCATGCGGCGCGGCCGGACGCCAAATGCGTGCTCACACCCACACCGTTGCCGGCATGGCGGTCGCAGCCTGGAAGAGGGGCTGCTGCCGCTCACCCAGAAATCGATGCGCTTCTACAACCGCATCGGCTATCACGATTACGAAGGCGTCGCCGACAACCTCGACGAGCGCGACGGCTGGTGCGCGATCTTGGCAGTTACAATTCGCTCATTTTGCGCAATCACGGCCTGCTCACCTGCGGCCCGACGGTGTCAGCCGCCTTCCTGACCATGCGCAATCTCGAAAAGAGCTGCAAAACGCAGATCGCCGCGATGTCGACCGGCGGCAAGCTCATCAAGCTCTCACCCAATCTGATGGAGCATGCCGCCGGCCAGTTCGAGCGTTATGACGGCCGCGCCAATGGCTGGCCCTCGCTGCTTCGAATGCTCGACAGGATCGACCCGAGCTATCGGGAGTGAATGTCATCCGTTTAGAAATTTGAATCGGATTAAAAGCACGATGATTTCAGTTTAACTCGTCATGCCCGCGCTTGTCGCGGGCATCTCGCTTAGGAACGCAGTGCCTCCCTGATCGGGATGGCCGGGACGAGGCCCGGCCAAGACCCGGCCAAGACGGTGGAAGGGCGCCCCTCCTACTTCTTCCCTTTCCGCTTCGGGCGCGCGATCAATTTGGCGGCCTGCTGCACGATCGGCTTTGGCGTCGCGTAGGCCTCCTGCCAGCAGCTTGTCGATCTGTGCGCCGGTCATCGGCTCGATCTCCATGTTGAGCTTGGTGGCCTCCTTGACGAAGTCGGGGTCCTTCATCGTCTCCTCGAAAGCCTTGCGCAGCGCCGCCACCCGATCCGCCGGCACGCCGGGCGGCGCCGCGACCGGGCGGCCGGGCTCCTGCCGCATCAGGATCAGCGTGAGCACCTTCTTCTTCTGCGGGTCTTTCACGATCTCGAGTGCCGAGGGCACGTTGGGCAGTTCGGGCAGTTTTTCGAGGCCCATCTGCACGATGACGTTGAGCAGATGCTTGCGAAATCCAATGCGGCCGCGATGCCTTCATCGTCGACCACGACAGGCCGCAGATGCCTTCGACCTCGCCGCGCTCGATCGACATGGTGAGGCCGGAGCCCGGATCGTAGCCGGCGATGACCTTGAACTTGGTGTCGAGCAGCGCGTTCAGCACCTTCGGCATGATCGCGGTGTTCGAGGTCGCGCCAGCGGCGCCAACCGTCACTTCGCGCTCTGCGCCTGTTGGATGGTCTTGATCGGGCTCGTGTGCCAGGTGGCGCAGACGTTCTGCAGCTTGCCGATCGAGCCGAGCCAGTTGAGCTTGAGCGAGTCGTAGCGGGCGCCCGGATTGCCGAACAGCGGATCCATGGTCACGTTGTTCGGGAACGCGCCGATCGTCGCGCCGTCGCGGTCGGCGGTGGTGTAGATCATCGCGGCGGCGGCAAGTCCGCTGGCCGCCGGCAAATTGCGGGGAATGAAGGTCGGATTGCCGGGTATGTGCTTGCCCATATGGCGGGCCAGCGCGCGGAAATAGACGTCATAGCCGCCGCCGGCGCCGCCGCCGATGATGAAATTGATCTGCTTTCCCTTGTAGAAATCCGCCACCGGATCGGCCGAGGCGGATTGAATTCGCCGGCGAAGCCAGCAGCAGGCCGACACTGAGCAATGATAATCTTGTGATCTTAATCATCAGCCTCTCCATCGATGTCGTCCGCGCGCAGGCGAGGGACTCCTGCGCCGTGTGCTCTCGGTCGCAACCGGACGACGGGGTCCCGCATTCACGGGAGCGACAGTGAACGCTACCGCTTTCCATACTTCTTTTCGAGTGCAGCGAAAGAAGTTCGTCTTCTTGAGGTCTGCGAGCACGCTGCCATCGATGTAGTCGGCCGCGTTATCGCTGCCGGCTGCCGGCATTGAGCTTCAGCACATTGATGGCGCCCGGCAGCGAGATGTCCATGTTCGGCGGCGACTGCGCCTTGAAATCCGCATAGCTGATGTCGAGGATTTTCGCATTTTTGATTTTTGCCTCCCGCGCCAGCACCCTCTTTGCGCGCGCCGCGTCGGCGAGCGCCAGGTAGTTGCCCTCGATCACGGCCTTGAGGAAGCCGCGTTAGCAGGTCACGGCGTTGTCTCAGGTCGGCGCGGCGCACCACCACGCCGCTGAAAAGCCATGGAATTTTTTCGGCCGCGAGATCAAGCAACACGTGCACGCCTTCGGCACGGGCGCGGCTTGTCGTCGGCTCATTGATGGCGGTCGCCTTGATTTCGCCGGAACGCACCGCCGCCAGGCGCTTCGATCCGCCGCCATATTGCTTCACCGTCACGTCGGCGCGGGTGAGGCCGAAGCGTTCGAGCGCAAGCGTGATGCTCGAGTCGCTCTCCGAACCAAACGAGCTTACGCCAACGACACCGCCCTTGAGATCGGCGCCCGTTTTCACGCCGGGCGCACTGACGATCACGAAGCGGATGACATTGCTCATCGACGCGATCAGCCGCAGATCGCCGGCGGCCCGGTTGACCTGCACCACCGACGACATACCGACGCGCATCAAATCGATATGTCCGGCCTGCAATTCCTTAGCGCCGCGGCTGCCGCCATGCATGTTGATGATCTCGACCTTGAGCCCGTTGGCCGCATAGAAGCCGCCCTCCTGCGCCATCCATACCGGCAGGACGGTGTTGACCGTGTCCGATATGCCGACTTTTATCGGGGTAAGTTGCTGGCCGATGGCGGATTGACACGCCAGTAGTGCACCTAACATCGCGAGTGCGACCGATCTCCGCTTCATTTTCCTTCCCTCCCATGTGCGCTTGTCTGTTGATCAAGTTTATTGTTGTCACCGGCCCCGGCATTGGGCCGGCGAGAGCCGACACCCACAAACCATGTCCTAACAGGGGCACACGCCGTATGGATCGCTACTTGCGCGGGAACGGCAAGTGACATTCAGAAATCCCGGAACAACCTGCCGAACCCTTCGATCTTGTCGTCGACGCCGCAACGGCGCAGTGCATCCCAGACGATTGCCTGATGTGCGGTCATTACATTGACGCCGAATTCCTTTTCCAGCACGTCGATGGCGCCGGCCGTGGGCCAATGAGGTGACGGCAAGAGAATGGTATCGGCCTCGGGATGTTCCTGCATAAGCTTACGTCCCATTTGCAGCGCTGCGTCCTGCGGGAATGGCGCCGATGCGGTTGAAGGGGCTGCCCCAGCCGGTGGCGCCGAGAAGTTCGCAGCCGAAATGTGTCGCGTAGCCGGCGATGCGGTCGGTATCGGCATGCGAATAGGGCTGCGCCACCACCACCTTCTTGCAGCCCAAAGCCTTTGCCGCCTTGGCCTGCGCCTGCGCGCTCGACGACACTTTGATGCCGAGCTCCTTTTCGAGATCGAGGATCATCTGCTCGGCGTTCTGGGTGCCGCGCGAGAGATTGATCGGCACGCCCCCGAGCACCACGATGTCGCAGCCGGCGGCTGCCATCTCGCGCGCCGCGCGCATGCTGATGTCGTAGGATTGATCGACCTCGTCCTTCGAGCGCACCACGATCGCGAGCGAGGTTACCACCAGGCTGACGCCGTCGGGCACGATCTTGTAGAACTCATAGGGGAATATCTCGGTCGTCAGCGGCGGCGAGGTATAGCCGATCCGCGCCCGATAGCCGTACATCTTGCCGTTCTGAATTGTCGACTGGCGAAGTCATTGATCTCAAGCTCTTTGTGGTTGCGCAGGCAAGCTACTGAGGTGTCCGCTCGCTTGTCCACCGCCGCTTGTCATCCAATCGTCATCGACGCAGCCCAGTTAAAAGCGAGACTCCATTGGCCGCTGAGGTTTTCTCCAATGACCATCACTGCGTTCCGACTGACCGTGGGTTCCATCGCCCTTTCGTTTGCAGGTCCCGCCGCCGCGGCGGACATTCAGGCGCGCTATTATCGCAGCGACGATACCTTGCTGCGCCTGGGTACGTTTTCCTTCGAAGGCGGCAAGACGCTCAAACTGTCCGTCGGCATCGGCAGCGGCGCCACCCGCAATCCCAGCGACCCGCCCAACGTCGTCTTTACCATCGGCGACCGCGGGCCCAATATTGCCTGTAGCGACATGAAGAAAGTTGCCGGCGTCACCCTTGCCGCCTGCAAGGAAGTCAAGCATGGCCGTGTCTATCCGACGCCGTCCTATACGCCATCGATCTACCGCGTGATGTTGATGGCCGACGGGACCTTCCGCGTCACCGACGTCATCACGCTCAAAGATCGCGATGGGCGGCCCCTGAGCGGTCTCCTCAATCCGCTCAAGACCGCAAGCACGGAGACGCCGCTCGATGGCCACGGCCGCAAGCTCGAGCAGACTGTCAATGGCATCGATGCCGAATGCATCGTGCATCTCTCCGACGGCAGCTTCTTCATCGGCGAAGAAAACGGGCCCTCGCTCGCACATTTTGATGCTTCCGGTCGGATGACTGTGCGTTACGTGCCGCAAGGGACCGAGGGCGACTTCAACGGCGCTCACTACGATGTCAAGGGAACGCTGCCGGCGATCCTGACCACGCGGGCGACCAATCGCGGGATCGAATCCTGCTCCGCTTCGCCCGACGAGCGTTTCCTCTATTTCATGCTGCAGAACCCGCTGGCCAATCCGAACAATGATGCCTACAAGGCGGCCAAGAACACGCGGCTGTTTAAGCTCGATCGCGCGACAATGAAGATTGTTGGCGAATACATTTATACGCTTGACGATCCGATGACGTTTCGCCGCGACCCGTCAAAGAAGCAAAATGCGCCGCGCGTGAGCGAAATGCTGAATATCGGCCTCGACCGGCTGGTGATCCTGGAGCGCACGGACCACACCACCAAGCTCTACGATATCACGCTCGTGGGCGCGACCAATATTCTCGCGAGCAAGTGGGATCAAGCTGCGACCCGCCCAACGCTCGAACAGACGGCAGTGGCGGCCGCCAATATCAAGCCGGTCGAAAAGACGCTGCGTCTCGACACCGCCGACTTCCGCGATATCGTCGGCAAGACCGAAGGTTTGGCGCTGCTGGGCGACGATTCGCTCCTCATCGTCAATGACGATGATTTCGGCATCACCGGGGAACATACGCAAATCGTTGTGCTCAAAGGCACAGGCATTGTGCGCCACTAGCCACGGCACCTTGCGACTGCGCCACTAGCCACGGCACCTTGATCGTCAGGCAGCCGCACGCAAGAGATTGCGTGCGGCTTCGCTGTTCGCGGCACCGGAACTGACATTCCGCGCGCTGTCAGAGTTGGCGTCAGCGCTAATGCTGCGTTGCAAACAAGGATGCGTCACTTCGTCCGTGTGACAACGCTGGACGTGTCGCAGACATTCTTGGTAACGCATAAATTTTACCAGAGGCGCAGGTGGTGGTGAAATTTTATCGCCATTGCATGTACTTACGTAGCGTTAGACTTAATCACAGGCTTTGGACTGTCCCAATGAAGCGCCAAATGGAGGAACGCAAATGAGCGGATTTACAACGCGATTGGCGGTCGGAGCCGGAGCCGCGCTCTGCCTTGCCGCAACCGCTACCACGGATCCGGCGCCGGCCGCCTGGAAGCCGACCCGCACTGTCGAATTGATCGTCCCGGCCGGCATGGGCGGTGGCGCCGGCCAGATGTCGCAGCTGATCCAGGGCATCATCCAGAAGCACAAGCTGATGCCGACTTCGATGGTCGTGATCAGCAAGAAGGGCGGCTCAGGCGCCGAGGGCTTCCTTTACGTCAAGCATGCCAACGCCGACCCGCACAAGCTGATCATCACGCTGTCGAACCTGTTCACCACGCCGCTCGCGACGGGGTCGCCCTTCTCCTGGACGGACTACACCCCGATCGCGATGATGGCGCTCGACGAGTTCGTGCTCTGGGTGAACGCCAAGACGCCCTATAAGACCGCAAAGGAATATATCGCCGCGGTGAAGAAGGCCGGCGGCAAGATGAAGATGGGCGGCACCGGCTCCAAGCAGGAAGACCAGATCATCACCGCGGCGATCGAGCAAGGCACCGGGGCCAAATTCACCTACGTGCCCTACAGTGGCGGCGGAACGGTCTGCACGCAGCTTGTCGGCGGCCACATCAATTCGAGCGTGAACAACCCGATCGAATGCGTCGCGCATTGGCGCGCCGGCAATGTGCGGCCGCTTTGCGTGTTCGACTCGAAGCCGATGCCGTACCCTGCCAAGATCACCAAGGACATGTCGTGGCAGGACATCCCGACCTGCAAGTCGCAAGGGCTCGACATCGAATACACGATGCTGCGCGGCTTCTTCACGGCGCCGCACGTCAAGCAGGACGCGGTCAACTACTATATCGACCTGTTCAAAAAGGTTCGGGCGACGCCGAGAATGGAAGGCTTACATGCAGAAGGGCGCCTTCAACCAGAGCTTCATGACCGGCGCCGAATTCGTCGAGTGGCTGAAGAAGGCGGCGGCGCACCATCATGAGTTGATGCAAAAGGCCGGCCTCATCCATAAAGGCTCATGAGCCACCTGCCGTAGTCACTAGTAACTAGAGGCTCGTGAGTCGTCCGCGCTAAAGTAAGGCTCGTGAGCCGGCGTGCAGCAAGATCTTGGGGCGCCGCATTGCGGCGTCCCCGCCGTGCAGCGGCCGCTGCAGCGACTTGCACCGGCCGTGCGGCCATGTATTTTCTCGCGAACCGAGCTCCAAAACGACGGCGTCTTCTAACGATGAGCGAGCACTACAGGCAATCGAGACCCGGATTTGAGCGCCGTTTCCAACCGCACCATGAATATCGTTGTTGCGCTGGCGCTGATGGCGGTGGGCGCGGTGGTGATGGTTTCAAGCTATCGGCTCGGCGCCGGCTGGGCAGAGAAACGTCGGTCCGGATTCCGGCTATTTCCCGTTCTATGTGGCGCTGATCATGTTCTGCGCCAGCGCGGTGACGCTGGTGCAGAATCTCTTGCAGCGCGATGACGACGGCGGCAGCTTTCGTCGAGCGCGGCCAATTGAAGATGGTGCTCCAGGTCCTCATTCCGATGACCGTCTTCGTGGTGCTTTCGATTTACATCGGAATTTATATCTCGACCTTCCTGTTCATCGGCTTTTTCATGATCTGGCACGGGCGCTACCCGCTCTATAAGACGCTTCCGGTGGCGGTTCTGGTTCCGATCGCAGCTTTTCATCATTTTCGAAATCTGGTTCCTTGTGCCGCTGCCGAAGGGACCGTTGGAGCACTGGCTCGGCTATTGAGGATGGCCGTGCAGGGCGGCGGAACAAGTCGCGATGAGCGCAACGACAAACAGCCTGGCGGTCCCGGGACCGGATAACGGGAGGATTTAGTTGGAACTCGTTTCTGTCGCTGCTGCACGGCTTCGATGTGCTGCTGACGCCCATGAATTTGGGCTACATGGTCGTCGGCCTCCTGTTCGGCATCCTGCTCGGATTCCTTCCCGGCGTCGGCGGCGCCAACGGCATCGCCATTCTGCTGCCGCTGACCTTTTCGATGGAGCACACCACCGCCATCATCATGCTGGCGGCAATTTATTGGGGCGCGCTGTTCGGCGGCTGCATCAGCGCCATCCTGTTCAATATTCCGGGCGAACCGTGGTCGGTGGCGACCACTTTCGACGGCCACCCGCTGGCGCAGCAGGGCCGCGCCGGCGAGGCGCTCACGGCCTCGATGTCGTCGTCCTTCATCGGCGCGTTCGTCGCGACCATCGTGCTGACCTTTCTGGCGCCGATCGTTGCCAATTTCGCGCTTGGCCTTCGGGCCGCCGGAGTTCTTCTCGGTCTACCTTTTGACCTTCTGCAGCTTCATCGGCATGGGCCGGCAGTCGCCGTTCAAGGTGATTTCGAGCATGATGCTCGGCTTCGCCTTTGCCTGCGTCGGCACCGACGAGATCACCGGCGGGGTGCGGCTGACTTTCGGCACCGAGACGCTGCTGACCGGGTTCCACTTCCTGATCGCCGTCATCGGCCTGTTCGGCATCGGCGAAATCCTGGTGACCATCGAGAAGGGGCTGCACTTCGAGGGCCGCAGCGCCAGGATGAATCCTTTCGTCGTCTGGCAGACCTGGAAGAAGTTGCCGCAATACTGGGTCACCATCCTCCGCGGCATCGGCGGTCGGCATCTGGCTCGGGGTCACGCCGGGCGGCGCCACGCCGGCCTCGTTCATGAGCTACGGGCTGGCCAAGCGCTTTTCCAAGAACGGGGCGAAATTCGGCACCGGCGAAGTTGGAGGGCGTGGTCGCGCCGGAGACGGCGGCGCATTCCGCCGGCACCAGCGCGCTGCTGCCGATGCTCACGCTCGGCATTCCCGGCTCGCCGACCGCGGCGGTGCTGCTCGGCGGCCTCTTGATCTGGGGCATCGAGCCGGGGCCGCTGCTGTTCGTCGAGCAGAAGGACTTCGTCTGGGGCCTGATCGCCTCGATCTACCTTGCCAATCTGGTCGGCCTGGCGATCGTGCTCACCACGGTGCCGATGTGGGCGAGCATCATGAAGATTCCGTTCTCGATCATCGCGCCGATCATCATCGTGGTCTGCGCCATCGGTTCCTACACGCTGTCGAATGCGCCGGCCGACCTGATCTTCATGGTGATGTTCGGCGTCATCGGCTACCTGTTCAAGAAGCTCGACTACCCGCTGGCGCCGATGGTGCTGGCGATCGTGCTCGGCGGGCGCGCCGAAAGCTCGTTCCGCCAGGCGCTGATCGGCTCGCAGGGCGACCTCTCGGTGTTCTGGTCGAACTGGCTGGTCGGCAGCATCACCGCGCTGTCGATGGTCATGCTGTTCTGGCCGCTGATCTCGCATGGTCTGTACCGCGTGCTCCATCGCGGCGGCGACAAGACGGAACTGCCGACGGTCATGACACGGTGAAAGCGCATACCCGCCGCACTGTTGCTCCGTGCCGCCGTCGGGAACGAATTTACGCAGACTATTGCGGAGCGCTCCGCTTTGGCGCTCACGGTGCGCGGTGCGTTGCGCGACCTGCTGCCGACCGTGCGATCGGCATGCCGCGACGGTTCTGCGTCGACACGGCGCGGCAACGCACCGCAGCCGCTTTCGCATGCATTGTAGTGACCTCTTCCCCCTGGAATATTGTATGCCAGAAACCGGCAAATCGGTCGTCTCGTCGAGTTTGCGTGATGTCGATCAGGTCGTGTGATGTCTCCGGTCCGATCAGCGCCCGCCGCTTGCGCCCCGTGATCGCGGCTCATCGATACCGGGCCGAGCTTCAAGCATCAGGCCTATGCCACGCTGAAGAGTGCCATCGTCTCGATGGACATCTACCGCAGCCGCTCCGATGTGCGGCTCGACGAGCGCCAGCTCGCGCAGGAATTCGGCATCAGCCGCACGCCGGTGCGCGAGGCCATGGCGCAGCTCGAGCGCGAGGGCTTTGTGCGCTCGGTGCCGCGCCGCGGCATCTACATCGTGCGCAAGACCAAGCGCGAGGTGATCGAGATGATCACCGCCTGGGCGGCGCTGGAAAGCATGGCCGCGCGCCTGATCACGCAAAGCGCGACCGACGACGAGATCGCGACGCTTGCGCCGGATGTTCGCGACCTTCGAGAACGGCACGCTGCACGCCAAGCTCGACGAATATTCCGAGGTGAATATCGAGTTTCACCAGACCATCATCCGCATGAGCCGCAACGACGTGCTGATCCGGCTGGCCGAGAATCTGTTCGCGCATATGCGCATGATCCGCATGAAGACGATCGGCGAACAGGACCGCGCCGACCGCTCGATCCGCGATCACATGAACATCATCCAGGCGCTGGAGGCGCGCGACACCGACGCGCGCCGAGGCGCTGGTGCGCGATCACGCGCTCGGACTTGCCGATCACGTTGCGAAATACGCCGATTATCTGGATTGAGCGATGGGAGTAACGACAGGGAGGATTTCGCATGGCTGACGCAGCAGTGCAAAGGAAAAGCTGACAGCACGCGCCATGCAGCCGAAGCGGAGCGCGGAGCTGACGGACGGCTTTCACCTCGTCATCGATGCGCTCAAGCTCAACGGCATCAACACGATCTACGGCGTGCCCGGCATCCCGATCACCGATCTCGGCCGCATGGCGCAGGCCGCAGGCATGCGCGTGATCTCGTTCCGGCACGAGCAGAATGCCGGCAATGCCGCGGCCATCGCCGGCTTCCTGACCAAGAAGCCCGGCATCTGCCTCACGGTTTCGGCGCCCGGCTTTCTCAACGGCCTCACCGCGCTCGCCAATGCCACCACCAACTGCTTCCCGATGATCCTGATCTCCGGCTCGTCCGAGCGCGAGATCGTCGATCTGCAGCAGGGCGACTACGAGGAGATGGACCAGCTCGCGATCGCCAAGCCGCTGTGCAAGGCGGCCTTCCGCGTGCTGCATGCCGCCGACATCGGCATCGGCGTGGCGCGCGCGATCCGCGCCGCGGTTTCGGGCCGTCCGGGCGGCGTCTATCTCGATCTGCCGGCCAAGCTGTTCTCGCAGGTGATGGATGCCGAGGCCGGGCAGAAGTCGCTGGTCAAAGTCATCGATCCGGCGCCGGCCCAGATTCCCGCGCCGGCCGCGGTCAAGCGCGCGCTCGACGTGCTCAAGAGCGCCAAGCGCCCGCTGATCATCCTCGGCAAGGGCGCCGCCTATGCGCAGGCCGACGACGCGATCCGCGCGCTGGTCGAGAAGAGCGGCGTTCCCTTCCTGCCGATGAGCATGGCCAAGGGCATTCTGCCCGACACGCATCCGCAATGCGCCGGCGCGGCGCGCTCGACGGTGCTGCAGCAGTCCGATGTCGTGATGCTGATCGGCGCCCGCCTCAACTGGCTCTTGTCGCACGGCAAGGGCAAGACCTGGGGCAACGCTGCCGAAGAAATTCATCCAGATCGACATCGAGCCGAAGGAGATGGACTCCAACGTCGAGATCGCAGCGCCGGTGGTCGGCGATATCGGCTCCTGCGTCTCGGCGCTGCTCGAGGGCATGGGCGGCAAGTGGCCGGCCGCCGCCGGCCGACTGGACCGGCGCCGTCCAGGCAAAGAAGGAAGAGAACATCGCCAAGATGGCGCCGCGGCTGATGAACAACAAATCGCCGATGGACTTCCACGGCGCGCTCGGCGCGCTGCGCACCGTCATCAAGGAGCGGCCGGACGCCATCCTGGTCAACGAAGGCGCCAATACGCTCGACCTCGCGCGCGGCGTCATCGACATCTATCAGCCGCGCAAGCGGCTCGACGTCGGCACCTGGGGCGTCATGGGCATCGGCATGGGCTTTGCCGTCGCCGCCGCGATCGAGACCGGCAAGCCGGTGCTCGCGGTCGAAGGCGATTCAGCGCTTCGGCTTCTCCGGCATGGAGGTCGAGACGATCTGCCGCTACGACCTGCCGGTCTGCATCGTCGTCTTCAACAATGACGGCATCTATCGCGGCACCGACGTCAATGCCGCCGGCGGCTCGGACCCGGCGACCACGGTGTTCGTCAAGGGCGCGCGCTACGACAAGATCATCGAGGCCTTCGGCGGCGTCGGCGTCAATGTGACCACGCCCGACGAGCTTAACCGCGCCGTCGACAGGGCGATGGATTCCGGCAAGCCGACCCTGATCAACGCGGTGATCGATCCGGCGGCCGGCAGCGAGAGCGGCCGCATCGGCAATCTCAACCCGCAAAGCGCACTGAGGAAGAAATAGAAAGATCCGTTGCTGGTCGTCCTCGCGAAAGCTGGATGCAGTAACCGCAGAATTCAATGGCAACAGTAAATCGCAAATCCGGTAGTGCCTGCGTGCCCGCCTTCGCGGGCCTGACAGCCGAGAGATAGGGGGAGAAAAATGGCCACACGCAAGAAAGCGAAGGCCAAAAAGGCGGTAAAGAAGGCCGCGGCCAGGAAGAAGGTCGCCAAGACTGTGGCGAACAAGACTGCAGCGAACAAGACTGCAGCGAAGAAGTCTGCCGCCAAGAAGGCCGCTGCGAAGAAGCGCGGTGCGAAAAAGGTCACGCGCGCGGCTGCAAAAAGAGCGCCGGCCAAGCGCGGCAACGGCAACGGTCTGCCGCGGCCCTCGTCGAAGCCCTGGGGGCAAGCCGGCAAGGCGCTCGACGGCGTCAAGGTTCTCGACTTCACGCATGTGCAGTCGGGCCCGACCTGCACGCAGCTTCTCGCCTATATGGGCGCCGACTGCATCAAGGTGGAGCGGCCCGGCGTCGGCGACATCACGCGCGGCCAATTGCGCGACGTGAAGGGCGCGGACTCGCTCTACTTCACCATGCTCAACGGCAACAAGCGTTCGATCACGATCAACTCCAAGCATCCCAAGGGCAAGGAAATCCTCGAACGGCTGATCAAGCACTGCGACGTGCTGGTGGAGAATTTCGCGCCCGGCGCGCTCGACCGCATGGGCCTGTCCTGGGAGCACGTCAACAAGCTCAACCCGCGCATGATCTTTGCCTCGGTCAAGGGCTTCGGCCCCGGGCCCTATGAGGAATGCAAGGTCTACGAGAACATTGCGCAATGCGCCGGCGGCTCCGCCTCGACCACCGGCTTCCGCGACGGGCCGCCGCTGGTCACCGGCGCGCAGATCGGCGATTCCGGCACCGGCCTGCATCTTGCCTTCGGCATCGTCTGCGCGCTGATTCAGCGCCACCGCACCGGGCGCGGCCAGAAGGTGCTCGCCGCCATGCAGGACGGCGTGCTCAATCTCTGCCGCGTCAAGCTGCGCGACCAGCAACGGCTCGCGCACGGGCCGCTCACCGAATTCAGCCAATACGGCGAGGGCATTCCGTTCGGCGAAGCGACCCCGCGCGCCGGCAACGATTCCGGCGGCGGCCAGCCGGGCTGGATTCTCAAATGCAAGGGCTGGGAGACCGATCCCAACGCCTACATCTATTTCATCACCCAGGCGCCGGTGTGGGGGAAGATCTGCGACATCATCGGCAAGCCGGAATGGAAGACCGATCCCGACTACGCGACGCCGCGGGCGCGGCTGCCGCGGCTGAAGCACATCTTCGCCACCATCGAAGACTGGACCATGACCAAGGACAAGTTCGAGGTCATGGAAATCTGCAACCCGCTCGACATTCCGGTCGGTCCGATCCTGTCGATGAAGGAGATCGCCGAGGACCAGTCGTTGCGCGAGACCGGCACGGTGGTCGAGGTCGATCATCCGACCCGCGGCCCGTATCTGACCGTCGGCAATCCGGTGAAGCTGTCGGATTCGATCACCGAGGTGAAGCGCTCGCCGCTGCTCGGCGAGCACACCGAGGAGATCCTCGGCAAGGTGCTTGGCTACTCCGCCAAGGAGATCGCGGCGATCAAGCCGTCCGGCGCGGTGACGCCGCCGGAGAAGAAAGAAGCAGCCTGAATCGGGATGGTCCCGAACGCGGGCAGCGCGCTAGCGGTGCCACAAACAACGACTGTCGTCCCGGGCGACTGACCCCGGCAGCGAGCCGGAAGGAGACCCGGGACCCATAGCCACAGACCTCTCGATAGGCTGCGGAGTATGGGTCCCCGCCTTCGCGGGGACGACGGCGGAAAGGTTGGGAGAGAGTGCCATGCGTATCGTCGTCCACGGGCAGCAGGCCTTCGGCAAGGCGGTGCTGGAAGCGCTGCTCAAGCGCGGCGAGGATGTCGTCGCCGTCTATGTCGCGCCCGAGAAGGAAGGCGCCAAAGCCGATCCGCTGAAGGAAGCCGCGCTCGCCGCCAAGCTCCCGGTCTATCAGCCTGCCTCCTATCGCAAGCCGGAAGTTTGGGAGGAATTCCACGCGCTCAAGCCCGACCTGCAGGTGATGGCCTTCGTCACGCTGTTCGTGCCGGAGGATTTCCTCAACATCCCGACGCACGGCTCGATCCAGTATCACCCCTCGCTGTTGCCGGCCTATCGCGGCGCCTCCGCCATCAACTGGCCGATCATCCTGGGCGAGAAGGAAACCGGCCTGTCGATCTTCTGGCCCGACAACGGGCTCGATACCGGCGACGTGCTGCTGCAGAAGAAGACGCCGATCTCCGACGACCGACACGCTCGGCTCGGTCTATTTCGACCGCCTGTTTCCGATGGGCGTCGAGGCGATGCTGGAAGCGGTCGACCTGGTGAAGGCCGGCAAGGCGCCGCGCATCAAGCAGGACGAAGCGAAGGCCACCTATGAAGGCCGCTGCAGGTCCCGACAATGCGCATATCGACTGGGGCCAGCCATGGCGCCAGATCGATCCGCTTGATCCGCGGCTGCAATCCGGCGCCCGGCGCCTGGTCGACCTGCAACGGCAAGCGGCTGCGCATCTTCGATGCCAAGCCGCTGCCGGCGAAGAATCCGAAAGGCATCGCCGGCAAGATGGGCGAGGTCGTCGCGGTCGAAGCCGACGGCTTCACCGTGGTCTGCGCCGACGGCCGCTTCAAGGTCACGCGCGTGCAGGCCGACGGCCCGAAACTCGCCGCCGGCGAATGGGCGGCATCCGCCAACCTCGCCACCGGCACGAGGCTGACGTGATGAATTCCGCCAGATTCTCCACGCTGTCGTCCCCGCGCAGCGTGGAACCCAGTAACCACTGATTGCTCAGTGTTTACTGGATGCCCGCATTCGCGGGCATGACGGCGGATCGGTTTCGAACTCAAACATCTTGAACTGGACCTCAACCTCATGCCCGCCTCGCAGCATCAGAATCCCAAATCCGACATCGAAATCTGCCCAGGCCGCTACGATGCGGCCGATCATCGACATCGCGCGCGAGAAGCTCGGCATCGCGCCGGAAAACCTCCAGCCCTATGGCCACTACAAGGCCAAGGTGTCGATGGACTTCATCAAGTCGCTGCAGTCCAAGCCGGACGGCAAGCTGATCCTGGTCTCCGCGATCACGCCGACGCCGGCAGGCGAAGGCAAGACCACCACCACGGTCGGCCTAACCGACGCGCTCAACCACATCGGCAAGAAGGCGATGCTGTGCCTGCGCGAGCCTTCGCTCGGGCCGTGCTTCGGCGTCAAAGGCGGCGCGGCTGGCGGCGGCTATGCGCAGGTGGTGCCGATGGAGGACATCAATCTCCATTTCACCGGCGATATTCCACGCCATCGGCGCCGCCAACAATCTGCTCTGCGGCGCTGATCGACAATCACATCTATTGGGGCAATGCGCTCGGCATCGACGGCCGCCGCGTCGCCTGGCGCCGCGCGATGGACATGAACGATCGGGCGCTGCGTTCGATCGTCTGCTCGCTCGGCGGCGTCGCCAACGGCTTCCCGCGCGAGGACGGCTTCGACATCACCGTCGCCTCCGAGGTGATGGCGATCTTCTGCCTCGCCAGCGAATCTCGAGGACCTCAAGGAACGGCTGTCGCAAAATCGTTGTCGGCTATACCCGCGACCGCAAGCCGGTGCGCGCCGGCGACCTCAAGGCGCAGGGCGCGATGACGGCGCTGCTCAAGGATGCGCTGGCGCCGAATCTGGTGCAGACGCTGGAAGGCACGCCCGCCTTCATCCATGGCGGCCCCTTCGCCAATATCGCGCATGGCTGCAATTCGGTGCTCGCGACCACGACCGCGCTCAAGCTCGCCGACTATGTGGTGACGGAAGCCGGCTTCGGCGCCGATCTCGGCGCGGAAAAATTCCTCGACATCAAGTGCCGCAAGGCCGGGCTCAAGCCCGACTGCGTGGTGCTGGTCGCCACCATCCGCGCGCTGAAGATGCACGGCGGCGTCAAGAAGGACGACCTCAAGAAGGAGAACCTGAAGGCGCTCGAGAGCCGGCATGGCCAATCTGCAGCGCCATGTCGAGAACATGCAGAAGTTCGGGCTGGTGCCGGTGGTCTCGATCAACCGCTTCTCCGCCGATACCGATGCCGAGATCGCGCTGGTGAAGGAAAAATGCAAGGCGCTCGGCGTCGAGGCGCTGATGGCCGACCATTGGGCCATGGGCGGCGAGGGCGCTGCCGATGTTGCCCGCGCGGTCGTCAAGGTGGTCGAGAGCGGCAAGAGCAAGCTCAAGCTGCTCTATCCCGACGACATGCCGCTGCATCGAGAAAATCCGCACCATCGCCACGGAAATCTATCGCGCCGACGATATCGAGGCGGCCAAGCCGGTGCGCGACCAGCTCGCCAATTTCGAGTCCATGGGCTACGGCAAGCTGCCGGTCTGCATCGCCAAGACGCAGTATTCGTTCTCGACCAATCCCGACCTGAAAGGCGCGCCGACCGGCTTCACCATTCCGGTGCGCGAGGTGCGGCTCTCGGCCGGCGCCGAGTTCGTGGTCGCGATCTGCGGGGAGATCATGACCATGCCGGGCCTGCCGCGCGTGCCGGCGGCAGAGGCGATCGACGTCGTCCCGACGGCAAGATCGTCGGGTTGTTCTGACGCGGCCGCTTTCGCGCCGGTCTTTCCGGTGTCATGTTTCGTTGATGCGAATCTTGCCTGCCGCGCGTGAGCGGTAAAGGTCTTCGCAGCGAGGCGTGTGCCTGCTAAGCACAAGCATGCTCAAGATTGAACCTGCCGCTTTCAGCGTCCCTTCGGTCATCAAGCGCAACACCATCCTGGTGGCGTTGTCGCAGTCATTTGCCGGTGCGGGCATGCCGCTCGCCTATGGGATCGGGCCGCTGATGGTCGTCGCCGTCACCGGTTCCGCCAGCCTCGCTGGCCTCTCCGTCGGCCTGTTCGGACTGAGCCGCTTCCTGGTGTCCTACCCCATCGGCAAGATTACCGATGCCTTCGGCCGCAAGCCCGGCATCCTGCTCGGCCTGGCAATCGCGCTGGTCGGTACGCTGCTGATCAGTGTTTCAATCACCCAGCGCAGCATGTTTCTGCTGACGGGCGGCTTCCTGGTATTTGGAATGGGCATGGCGGCGGCCTATCAGTTGCGCGTTGCGGTCACCGACATGTTTCCGGTGCAGATGCGGGCGCAGGCGCTGGGCTATGTCGCCCTTGGTTCGGTGGCCGGAATCATCATCAGTCCGGCGCTGGTGACGACCGCGCAGACGATCGCACCCCTGCTGCACCGCGATCCGCTGTCACTGCCGTGGCTGATGCTGCCGGTGATGATCATTTTCGGCATGGCAATCGTCACCTTGATGAATCCCGATCCGAAGGAAATCGGGATGAATCTTCCGCGCTATTATCCCGGCGTATCGGCGTCGCTTCCGGCCTCGGAGGCTGCTGCTTCGTCCTTCAGCATTCGCAGCATGCTCCGCCACTGGCCGACGAAGCGCGCAATCGTGTCCAATTGCGCGGCACAAGGCAATATGTCGATTGTGATGGTGCTTACGTCTCTGGTGCTGCACCATCATGGCAGTTCGCTGGCGGCGATCTCCTTCTCACACATGTTTCACACCGCCGGCATGTTTGCGTTCACCATTCCGCTCGGCAAGCTCGCCGATGTCATCGGCCGCGAGCGCGTGATGTATCCGGGGGTCGCGGTCGCGCTCATCGGCGCGGTGCTGGTCACCTTCACTGGCATGTTCTGGTCGATTACGTTGGGCACTTTCCTGGTCGGGATCGGCTGGGCGGCGGCCAATGTCGCCGCGACCGCGCTGATTGCCGACAACGCCGAAACGGGCCAACGCGGCCGCGCCATCGGCGTGAACGACAGTTTTGCCGGGGCAACCAGCGTCACCACAGCGCTGATCACTGGCCCTGTCGTTCAATGGTACGGCCTGCCGGCGGCTGGCATTGCCGCCGTGCTGTTTGCGGGGGTGCCGTTTGTGCTGATCGGCGCGGATCATTTCCTGCAGCGCCGCCCGAAGTAAGCGCGGTCTATTATCCAGGTACCGGACTGCTCTACATCTGCGCGGCGCCGATTGTGTCGGCGACGGTCGCCCCGCGCTTGCCCATTGGTTTTGGAGCCGGTCGTCGTATCTCGCGTCGTCTGGTGCTCCATCTTGGCATCGAGTTCGGCGCCGATCAGGACGGCGATTGTCGACACCCAGATCCACAACATGAAGCCGATGGCGGTGCCGAGCGAACCATAGGTCTTGTTGAAGTTGGCGAAATTGGATGCGTACCAGGAGAAAAGGACAGAGGCGGCTGTGCAGCGGCCCTCGAAGGATGAAAAATTGCATATGCGGGCCCGTCGCCCATCGAAGCTCGCGTCAACGACGCGCGTATGGCTTGCTCCTCAGGGCGACGGATTGAATTCACCAGCTTAGGTGCATCGCACCTACAAGCCATGGGATTGGGCGCGGCTCAATCCCAAGGCGAGAATGCGATTAAGGAGATCGGGGTAGGCGAGCCCGTCGTGCAGCGCGGCATTGGCGAACTCTTCGCTGCGGGCGATCTCAGGATTTGGATTGGCTTCGATGTAATAGGGAATTCCGTCCTCCGCGAGCCGGAAATCGATCCGCGCATAGCCGTCGAGTTCGAGGGTGCGGTAGATCCGCTTGGCGTTGCGATGGATCTGCTGCCGCAATTCCGGTGCAAGGTCCTCGGCCGGCCCCTGGAGAATTCCGCGCCGCTCCTGGTAATTGGGGTCGTGTTTGGCGCGCTCGGTGGCGATGCGCCACGCGCCCGCCGGCCAGTTCTGGAACTCCAACTCCCAAACCGGCAGCACCCGCAGGCGCTCGTTTCCCAATACGCCGACATAAAGCTCGCGGCCGTCGATATACTGCTCGGCGATGGCGGCGGTGCCGATCCGCTCGTGCACGAAAGCTGACGCGCTCCGCGAATTTCTCGTCCGTGTCCACGACCGAAGCCTGCGCGATCCCCATCGAGGCGTCCTCGCTCAGGCTCTTGACGATGAGCGGCAAAGCAAGCCGCGCCGGGCGCCTGATCTTGCGTCCGCATCGGAAACACGGCGAAAGCCGGCACCGGAATGCGGTGATAATGGACCAGCTTTTTCGACAGGTCTTTGCCGCGCGCGAGCATCAGGCCGCGCGGATTGCAGCCGGTATAGGGGATGCGCAAGAGTTCGAGATAGCTGGCGACATTCTGATCGTAAACCGCCTCGCCGTGAAACTGCTCCAGCAGATTGAACACGATATCCGGCTTGAAGCTGTCGATTTCATCGCGAATCGGCTTGAGTTCGTTCTCCACGCCGAGCGCATGCACCTTATGGCCCGCTCGCACGCAGCGTTGCACCACGTCAAATTCGGTCTTCCAGGCGTGCGCCTCGCGCTCGCTATAGCCTTTGAGCGAGGCGGGAGGCACGAGGTCCGGGTGCAACAGCACCAGAACGCGCAGATGCTTCATAAGGCAAGCCACTGCCGTCGCGATGGACTGTACAGCGAGTGCACCGTCTTTGCCGTCAACAGCACGATAAAGTCAATCTTCAACTGCCGCTCCGAACCGACAGCGCGAAGCTTCAGCTCGCGGCAGCGCATAATCATATCATCAAAAACGGCGTCGAGTGTCAGCTGATATTCGCCCGTCCACTTGGAAACGATTTGCCTGATCTTGCCGCGGTTGCGCCGCAGAAAGCTGGAAGCGGCAGGCGAGCGGCGATGCCGCGGATCGTCGGAAAAAATGCGGGTGAGGTCGCGATCGTAGATCGTCGGAATGTCCAGCGCGTAATGCGCCTGCTTCTTTTGGTAATGTTCCGCGAGTGTCATCGGTGAGTTCGCTCAGCGGCTCGACCTTGATTCGTCGTTCTCAGCAGCGGCCGCTGTCCGGCGATCTCCTCCATCAATTCGTCGACATATTGCAGTTTTTTGAGCGCCGGCCATCCTTCATAGCGGCGTCGCCAGTTCGAGCGCGGCGTCAGCCAGACCGCGAAAGTCTCGGCAAAATCCTCGTCCGGATGGCTTTGTGCATACCACAGCCGAAGATGCTGAACGTAATTCTTGCTGGCGGGATTGGGCCGGTAATAGCGCGGATAACGCGTCGATGAGGGGCCGAACAGCTGCTGCCAGCGCCGATGCCGCTGCAGCTGATAGGCGTGCTGAACCACATGACCGGCCTCGTGGCGGAGAATGCGCATGCATTCGGGAACGGTTCCGCCCTCCACGTCGATGATCATCTTGCGTTCGAGCCGCATCAGGCGCGGATGCGCCAGATAGAAGGGAATCGCGATGCCCGGCGTGTCGTCGGAGCTGAACCATTCGCTGGAAATCCAGGCATGCGGCCTCACCCGCAGCCCTTTTGCTCGAGTTCCTCGTGCAGGTCCTTGAGGCAGTCCTCAAGCCAGGTGCCCTCGACCCTGACCTTGAGGTCCTTGAGCCGGAGCTTCAGCAGCTCGTCGTCAGGCAGCTTGGCCCAGGGAAATCGACGGGGCGATTTATGCGGACGCCGGGAAGGCATGGGCACTCTAAAATCTTGGTACGACAACGGTCGAATTCGGATGCTGTCAGCTTGGCCTTAATGCAACGTTTTTAATTTGGAATTTTGCCGTCGGCGTCAGCCTCTTGTCGACCGCTACTGTGCCTCACCGCCTTGCGCGCTACTCTACGACCGCCTTGATTTCTATGACAGAAAAGCTGCCACCGTCGGCCGAGAGGCGCACGGCTTCCCGGCCGACGCCGCTGCAGCGACGGACCTCCCGGCATGCGGGCGGCGCGTCAGTGGCCGCAGGGCCCTGCGCACGCTGCTTAACGCCGCGTCAACTCTGCCTCCGGAAACCGCAAAAAGCGCGGCGGAGCACGGCGTTATCTCGCTCAGCCGGACGACTATCACTTAACCCAATCGACATCGCTCGCCAGCTATTCGTGCCCGGATAAGCCCAATAAACGCAGGGACGAGGCAAGCATGCTTGGCGCTGACACGCATGGAGCATTCTCACAGCGCGCCAGCGGCCGAGCCGCTTGGCCATGTGCACTCCGTCAATGGCTCGCAGGTCAGCATCGGACTGTTGACGGCGAACCGCAATCATGGCGGCCGGAGCGACGGTGACGGTCGGCAGGTTCGTCAAAATACAGGCGGCGCAGCGCCCTGCTTGTCGGCGTGGTGACGGAAATCTCCGCGCAGGCCTCGATGCTTGCCCGCGAGCGCGGTTATCACGGCACGGCGCAAGTCGACCTGATGGGCGAGATCCGCGGCCCGCCGCGCCCGTTTTCGCCGCGGCGTGACGGAGTACCCGACGATCGGCGATGCCGTTGCGACCCTGTCGAATTAGCGAAATGGAAACGATCTTCGACAGTCCCGGTTCGAAATCCATCAAAATCGGCCAGCTTCAGCAGGACAACACGGTCGGCGTCTGCGTTGACGTCGACGAGATGCTCAACAAGCATTTCGCGGTGCTCGGCACGCACCGGCGTCGGCAAATCGAGCGGGGTTGCGGTCATCCTTCAGCAGACGCTGCAGGCTCGGCCGCAATCTGCGCATTCTGCTGCTCGACGTCCACAACGAATATGGCCGCTGCTTCGGCGAGCGCGCCAATGTCGTCAATCCGCAGCAATCTGCGGCTGCCGTTTTGGCTGTTCAATTTCGAGGAGATCGTCGATGTGTTCTTCGGCGGCCGGCCCGGCGACCGACGAGGAGATCGAAATCCTCTCCGAAGTCATTCCGCTCGCCAAGGTGGCCTACACCCAATATCGGCTCACGGCCGAGCGCCTGGCGATCAAGCGGCTCGATCCCAAGAGCGCCGGCTACACCGTCGATACGCCCGTTCCGTATCGGCTGCAGGACTTGCTGATGCTGATCGACGAGCGCATGGGCAAGCTGGAGAACCGCTCCTCGCGCATGCGCTATCACAAGCTGCTGACGCGCATCGAGACCGTCAGCAACGATCCGCGCTATGCCTTCATGTTCGAGAACGCCAATGTCGGCGGCGACACGATGGCGGAAGTCCATCAGCCAGCTGTTCCGGCTGCCGCCGAACGGCAAGCCGATCACGGTCATGCAGCTTGCCGGCTTCCCGGCCGAAGTCGTCGACGCCGTCGTCTCGGTGCTTTGCCGCATGGCCTTCGATTTCGGGCTGTGGAGCGACGGCGCGTCGCCGATGCTGTTCGTCTGCGAGGAGGCGCACCGCTACGCATCGGCCGACCGCACGGTCGGCTTCGGCCCGACCCGGCGGGCGATCTCGCGGATCGCCAAGGAAGGCCGCAAATACGGCGTCTATCTCGGCCTGGTGACGCAGCGCCCGGCCGAACTCGACCCGACCATCATCTCCCAATGCAGCACGCTGTTCGCCATGCGGCTGTCGAACGATCGCGACCAGGCACTGCTGCGCTCGGCGGTGTCCGATACGGCGGCCAACCTGTTCGCCTTCGTTCCGTCGCTCGGGACGCGCGAGGCGCTCGCCTTCGGCGTCGGGGTGCCGCTGCCGACGCGGCTGACCTTTTCGACGCTGCCGCAGCGATCTGCTGCCGCGCAGCGAAGCCTTTGCACGCCGATCCGTTCCGCATCCGGCCGATGTCAATTCGCTCGACTATATTGCGGCCGTGGTCGAGCGCTGGCGCGGTTCGACGCTGAGCCTGCGACAATCGGCGATGAAGGTCGTCCGCGACTTACGGCTCGCGCGCCGCCATGTCACCGACGCCGTCGCCGTTGCAACCGGCGGCGTCGTCGCCCTCCGCCCGACATGTTCAGCCGCCGCGTCTTCCTCGGCAGGCGGCCGCGGCTTCGCCGCGCCGGCAGCCGGCGCCTCGCGGACGCCAAATCCGGCGCGCCGGCTCCCGAAAGCAATCGCTTCAGCCTGCTTAAAAAGCCGCTGCCGGCCAGCCCGATCCCTTCGGCTCGCTGCGGACGCGCGGTCAGGGTGCATCCCGCTGCGCCGCAGTGCGGACGTTTCCTGAATCGCGCCAATTCAAAAGCGACGACTTCGCCCTTGCTTCGGACGCGGCGCTGCCGTGCGTCCGCGACACGTGGGAAATCGATCCGCAGACCGGGCGGCCGGATTCTCTATTAGAGCTGCCGGACGGTTCGCACGCCGCGCAGTTCGGACCGCTGCGCGCGCGACCTGCGGATTTGCGCGTCTCGAAATTCAGTTCTTTGCGGCGTTCATGTCTTCGATGAAAAACGGTTTGGAGAAGTAATAGCCCTGGGCATAGCGGATGCGCGTCGCCGCTTGCAGATAGGCAAGCTCTTCGAAGCTTTCGACGCCTTCGGCAATGATTGTCATGCCGAGACCCAAGCCGAGCGATTTGATCGTGCGCAGCACGCTTTGGCTGCGCGGACGCTCGTGAATGCCGGACGATGAATGAGCGGTCGACCTTGAATTCGTCGGCGGTGATGTCGGCCAGCACGCTGAGCGACGAATAGCCGGTGCCGAAATCGTCGATGGAAACGCGAACGCCGAGTTCGCGCAGCATCGGCAAGATCTGGGTCTGAAACAGGTTCTTGGCAACGAAGGCATCCTCGGTGAGTTCGATCATGATGCGATCGACATGCGGGCTCTGCTTCAGCGTCTCGGCGAATGCGTTCATGAATTCGACGTCGCTCGCCTGCTTGGCCGCGACATTGATGCTGAAGCTTGGTCGTCGGGCCGAAGGCCTGGTCAAGTCATTCGATCGACTGCAGCGTGTCGCGCAGCACGAAATGCGTGATCGGATCGATCAGGCCAAGTTCGATGGCGAGATCGATGAAGCTGCCCGGCGGATGTATTTCGCCGTCGCGCGTCCCGCCAGCGCACGAGCGTCTCGAAGCCGATCACCTCTTTGCTGCGGATGTCGACCTTGGGCTGGAATGCGCAGCAGAATCGCCGGTCGCGGATCGCCAGCCGCAGGCGCTGCTCGAGCTCCATCCGCGTCGCGATCGTCTGTGCCCATGTTGGCGTTGAAATAGATGGCGTCCCCTTTGGTGCGCTTCTTGGCGCGATACATGGCGTTGTCGGCATTGCGGCGCAGCGCTTCATAGCTCGTGCCGTGCTCGGGATACATCGTGACGCCGATCGAAGCCGAGGTCAGAAGCTCGAACGCTTCGATGTGGAAGGGCTGCTTGAGATCGTCAAGAATGGCGGCAATGGTCGTGCGCACCTGCTCTTCGCCCTCGACCGGATCGAGCAGCAGCAGAAATTCGTCGCCGCTGATGCGGGCGAGCATGTCGCCGTTGCGCAGCCGTCGCTGAATTCGCTCGGCAGAGCTTGATCAGAAGCGCATCGCCGATCGCGTGATTATAGTAGTCGTTGATGTGCTTGAAATTGTCCAGGTCGATGAAGGCGAGCGCGAAGCGGTGAGAGCGGTCATTCTCCTGCAGCAGCCGATCGACGTGCCGCTGAATGCGGAGGCGGTTCGGCAGTCCGGTCAGCTCGTCGAAATTCGCGCGCAGGGCAAGTTCGGTTTCGATCTGCTTGCGCTCGGTGATGTCGTGCGAACTGGTGATAAGCAGCGGGCGCCCGAGGATGCGGACGCGGGATATGGCGACGTCAGCCAGGTATGATGTCCGTCCGGTCCCGGCACGATTTCCTCGACCCGGCTTGCGTTGCCGCTTTGCAGCAGCTGGCTTCCCACTCGCGGCGTTGCGACCGCGTCCTCGGCGGACAGGAAATCGGCCGGCGAGGCGCCGAGCAGCTTTTCCGCCGGCAATCTCGAGATTGGCGGCGGCGCGGCGATTGACCAGAAGAAAACGGCCGTTCTCGTCCTGGACCGTGAGGCTGATCGGGAGCTGGTCCGAGATTCCGCCAGCAGGCCTTGTTTTGTTCGGCGCTCCGCGCGGCGTCGCCCAAGTCTTCGACTTGCGCGTCAGCCGGTGATCTCCGCTTCGCGTCGCTCCCCTGCCACGCGGCCAAGGCTGCCAAAGCCACGATACTGCATTGCCGGGCAAAGCCGATGTCCTCGGCACAATATGGTGTTTGGCCACGCTCGCAGAGCACCAACGCGGATGGCTGATCGCGAACGCCAATCGGAAAGACGAGCGCAGAGGTGGCTGCCGCCAGCGACTCCGCCGGGACTGCAGCCCCTCGTAGCCAGGTTCGCTGGGAATGGCCAGCACCTGACCGTCGATGACGCTCTCAAAGAACCCGGGTGCGTGATAGCAGCGGCCGACATCGTCGGCGGCCGACGCTCCGATGCAGACAAGTGTGCCCTCGCTCTCGTTCAGCACGAGCGCTCGATCGAACGCTAAGACGGGCCGGAGCGCCGCGAGCATCACGTCCGGCGCTTCGGCCTCGACTTTGAGAAGCGCCATGAATGCCATCAAGCTCGCCCTCTTCGCCAGTGCGCCCGTCCAAGCACCGGCCGCCGGATCCGATGCGGCAGGGCTCTCCATTCGATTGTTCATGCGCTTCACTTGACCTGGTCACGGGCCGTGATGACGGGCCGCCGAAGGCCGATTGGCTCTAACCTTGCGT
>CAWGIE010000019.1:0-551948 GCA_963822585.1 uncultured bacterium | reverse complement strand
CGAAGAGACGGATATAGGAGACGACGTCGCCGAAACTGCTGATCACGCTTAAAAATACGGCGAAGTTTCTCGGGACCAGATCCTTGAAAAACTGACGGGGGGGGGTTGAGAAAACAATTATCAAGATCAGCCCGACACCGCCCAGGCCCATGACCCAGCCGGGAAAATCCCTGAAGTTTTCCGGCACCCTCAGGATAAACATCCGGGCCGCAAAAAACATTGTCCAGATAACGCAGATCCAGCCGACGTCGCCCAGGGCCACGACCGATGGTGCTTTCCTGATGGCCTTCCAGAGATGCGCGATCGAGAGCTGGGTGGCCCCGATAATAAAGCAGAGCCAGATGACATGGTCCTGATCGCGCAGCCAGGGGACCAGCGTCGGCACGGTCGACGGCAGCCACTGCTGGCCGAAGAATGTCCCGGTCAGAACCCCCCAGACAATGGTCGCGAAACTGAGCAGATAGAGAAGGAAGAGAGGTGTTTTATTCTTTAATCGGGAACCCAGCTTCCACTGAACCAGTCCGGTGGCGATCAGAAAGATCGCCCCGTAAGCGGCATCCCCGATCAGCATCGCGAAGAAGAGCGAGAAGAAGATAAGAAAAACCAGGCTGGAATCGATCTCCCGGTATCCGGGTATCGTTCCGATCAGGGAAAAGACCGGCTCGATCAGCTTCACCCACTTCGGATTGGTGATCAGGGTGGGGGGGGCGTCCTCGTATCCCGGATCTTCCACCAGAAGTCCCCAGCGGTTCTTCCGGCCCGCTTCCTCCAGGGCGGCGACCTCCGGCAGGGGACAATAGCCCCGGAGATAGGCCAGCTTTCCCGACTCCGCCATCCCCGAGCGGGCCTGTTCGAACTCGAGTTCTTTCTGGAGGCGTTTTATTTCATCCTCCAGCCCGGTCCGGTATCTGGTTGTCTGGGCCAATTCGTTCCGGACTTCGGAAATGTTTTGGTCGGTTCCGACCTGGTCTTTCATCAATTCCGAGAGGCGCTTGGGCGGCAGGATATGGGTCTTGAAATAGAAATATTTCAGCTTATCGGAGATAATACCACAATAGGCAACCCCTCCCTTCCGGGCGAAAACCTGGACGCCGACATCATCGGGGAGCTGATCGAGTTCCTTCTCCGGAAGCTCGGTGAGATAGACCCAGATCCCTTTTTCATTCAGGTGACGGAGAAGGCGCACGTCAAAATCACCCCAGACCTTCCAATCATCGATCAACCGCCGCCGTTTCTCCCATATTTCCCGGAGCTTATTGAGCTTCTCCGTCAGATGGGAAAGGCGATCGAGGAGGGCCGTCAGATTGTCGATCGGCACCTGCTCCTGATCTTTTTCCCCGGACGGCATCTGTGTCAACGCCTTCTTGATCCCGGAGATCCGGTTCTCTATCCTTGCCACGGAGCGGCCGGCAGGCTCCCGCAGGTTCTCGACATGGACAAGCCCGATTGAAGAGAGCTGGGCGAGTGCTTCTTCCCGGTCTTTCTCCTGAACAATGATCGTGACTTTCTTCATCCGGGTGATCATTTTATTTTTTTTGCCTCCGCAAAAAATTCGTGTAATTCGCGTAATTCGTAGTTTTTTTAGTTGCCCGAGCGAAGCGAGGGCTAAGTTCTCTTAGTGGTTATTGATTATGCGGCCTGGGCGTTTTCGATCTTGCGTTTGGCTATCTTGCTCCGGCAGACGGCGTTGGTGTCCTGATCCCCCAGATAGATCCGGATCGCCCTGATGCTTTCCCGGCATTCCGGTATTTTTACCTTCTCAAAGAGGTTCACCCTCTGCATCGTGATCTGGAGTTCCCGGCTTAACAGCCTGAACTGCTCCTCGATTATGCCGCTTTCCACGATCAGGGACGTCAGTTTTCGGATCTCTTCCACCGCGCTGTCCACCCACAGTGGTGTTGAGTAAAGATCATAATCAAGCGGCGGAAAGTCTATCCGCCGCAGGATGGGAATGGTAACCCCGGCAATATTCGCGGTCCCCGTGACGACCTCCTTCGGCCGCACCCAGAGGGAGAGATCGATCTCGGCATCACCCAGGATGCCTATCCAGGAAGTCATGTCTTCCCGGGTTCGTTCGGTCTCCACTTTTTTCCGGTACAGAAGCGCCTCAATCCTGCGCACTTCCATCTGCAGCTGCTGTTGTTTCAGCTGGAGAGTGGGCAGATAACGCTCGAACCGTTCCTGGGCGTCCCGCTGTCGCTTCAGCTCGCCCTTGGTGAATTTGACTTTCTTCCGAGCCATTGTCTCTTATAAAACCACGAAGGTCACGAAGCACACGAAGATTTCATAGGAAATATATACTATATTGAAACTTCGTGATCTTCGTGTTCTTCGTGGTTTAATAGCTTTTGAATTATGTGATTTAAGATTAAAAATAAATATCAGTTAACTTCCCTGGTGGCGATATCGGCGGCTTCTTCCGGTCCCGGGACGGCATCCGCCGAGAGAGCTTCCTCCACGACCCGGTCTCCTTCCCGGTCCAGGCCCGGACCGCCGGAGTCGGCTTCCAGAACATCCTTCACCGCCGCGGATCCGGCTTTTTCGGCGTCTTCGTCCTCATCCTCTTCCTCGACGTCGCGTCCTTGATTGTGTCCTTCGGGCCAAAACTTTTCTATCATCTCGGTTTTGATGCCGGTTTCCTGGGGCGTAAAACAATCGGCCATAATCTCCCAACCCAGATCCAGGGCCGCTTCGAGAGGGATATTGACCGAGAGATCCATCATCTTCTTCTCGAACATCTCGCCGTACTTGAGGAGCTTCCGGTCCCACTTGCTCATCTGGAAACCCATCGACTGTTTCTCCTTGGTTTCCTTGTAGTCGGCGTAGAGCTGGATCATGGCGTTCATGATCGTCCGGTGATCTTCCCGGGTTTTATCGTTTACCTGCTGCTTCAGACGGCTCAAGGACCCGAACGGTTCTATCCGGCCGTTCTTCAGGTAGAACTGACCTTCGGTGATATATCCGGTATTGTCCGGGACCGGGTGGGTCACATCGTCACCGGGCATGGTGGTCACGGCCAGGATGGTGATGGATCCGGAGCCCTCGAAGTCAACCGCCTTCTCGTAACGGGCCGCGAGCTGGCTGTACAGATCGCCGGGGTACCCCCGGTTGGAAGGAACCTGTTCCATGGTGATGGCGATTTCTTTCAGTGAATCGGCGAAGTTGGTCATATCGGTCAGCAGAACCAGGACATCCTTTCCGTTGACGGCAAATTGCTCGGCCACGGCCAGGCACATATCCGGGACCATCGTGCACTCGACGGTGGGATCGGAGGCGGTGTGCACGAAGAAAATCGAGCGGGATAACGCCCCGTGCTTTTCCAGCATATCCCGGAAATAGAGGTAGTCGTCGTACTTCAATCCCATCCCGCCCAGAATGATAATATCGACTTCCGCCTGGAGGGCGATCCTGGCCAGCAGTTCATTATAGGGTTCACCGGCAACGGAGAAAATGGGGAGCTTCTGTGAAACAACCAGGGAATTGAAGACGTCGATCATGGGGATCCCGGTCCGGACCATCCGCCGGGGAATAATCCTCTTTGCCGGATTAACCGAAGGACCTCCGATCTCGATCAGGTTCTCGGCCAGGGAGGGGCCTTTATCCCGGGGAATGCCGCTGCCGTTGAAGATCCTCCCCAGGAGATTGTCCGAGAAGGAGACCTGCATCCGATGCCCCAGGAAACGGACCTCATCGCCGGTTGAGATACCCCGGCTCCCGGCGAAGACTTGAAGAAAAACCCGATCTCCGGAGATCCGGATAACCTGGGCCAGCGATTTACCCCGGGCGGTGGATATTACCGCCAGTTCCTGGTTCCCGACGCCCTTGGCTTCAACGGTGATGACATCCCCGGAGATCTGCAAGATTCTGTTGTATACTTTCCTCATTGTAATTTTTTACTCCGTAAAAATATTAACTCCTGTTATTTCGTCACTTCGGCTAGTTTTTGTTTCAGTTCCCCTTCCAGTTTTTTAAATTCTTCGCTCTCCCAGGGCGCGGAGTTCCAGTTCCGGAAAATCTGCCGGATCTCATGGAAGAAACTCCGGGCGGTGTCTTTGTTCCTGAATTTGAGGGGCGCGATCAGTATTTCATGGAGCGCGTTAAAGACGTAAATCTGTCTCTCCGCCGGTGTCGCGTCATCGACCTCGTCATAGGCGTTCTGCTGGAGATAGACCTCGTCGATGTATTCCCCCTTCAGATAATCGATAAAATCGGCCAGTGAAGTGCCCTCTTCACCGACGACCTTCATCATCTGGTCGACCTCCGCGCTCTTAACCAGCAACGAGCGGGCGTAGGCGATCTGCTCGGGATCGACAAAGCTTTTGTATTTACTCCAGGAATCGAGGACGTCAATGGACGGATACCTCCGGGCATCAGATCTCTCCCGGGAAAGGCCGAGGAAAGCCCCCACCACTTTCAGCGTTGCCTGCGTCACCGGCTCCTCAAAATTTCCTCCTGCCGGGCTTACCGCCCCGCCGATGGTGACCGAACCCATCTCTCCGTTGTTGAGCCGTACGATCCCGGCTCTTTCATAGAAAGAGGCGATGCGGGATTCCAGATAGGCAGGGAAGGCTTCCTCGCCGGGGATCTCTTCCAGCCGGCCCGACATCTCGCGCATGGCCTGTGCCCAGCGGGAAGTCGAATCGGCCAGGAGAAGAACATTCAGCCCCATCTGCCGGTAATATTCAGCCATGGTGACCGCCGTATAGACGCTCGACTCCCTGGCCGCGACCGGCATCGAGCTGGTATTGCAGATAATAATGGTCCGTTCCATCAGTGGTTTTTCCGTCCGGGGATCGATCAGTTCGGGGAACTCTTTGAGTGTTTCGACTACCTCCCCCGCTCTTTCACCGCAGGCGGCGATGATGACGACGTCAACCTCTGCGTTTCTGCTGGTGATCTGCTGAAGCACGGTCTTCCCGGCGCCGAACGGGCCCGGAATACAGTAAGTCCCTCCCAGGGCGATCGGTACCATGGTGTCTATGATCCTGACCCTGGTTACCATCGGTTCTCCCGGTTTCATCTTCTCCCGGTAAGCGGTAATCGGGATCTTAACCGGCCAGATCTGGACCATGGTAACCGGGTGTGTCTGGCCCCGGGCGTCTTTCAGTTCGGCGATCGTTTCTTTGATCGGGTAGGAACCGGGAGGAGCTATTTTAACCACTTCATACTCCCCTTTCATGCCGAACGGCACCATAATACAGTGTTTGAATATTCCTTCCGGAACCGTTCCCAGCACATCTCCCGCCGTTACTTTTCCGTTTATTTCCGCATTCGGAGTGAATTCCCATTTCTTCTTATCCGATAACGGATCGAGATAAAAACCTCGCTTTAGAAAAAAACCGCATTTTTCGGCCAGTTCCGGCAGGGGGTTCTGAAGACCGTCGAAAATCTGGGTGAGAAGTCCCGGTCCCAGTTCGACGGCGAGCAGTTCGCCGGTGAACTCAACCTCGTCGCCGACTTTCAGGCCTTCCGTATTTTCATACACTTGCAGCTCCGCCGATTTTCCCCTGACCCGGATCACCTCGGACTTCAAACGCTCGTCTCCGGTCAGCGCGTAGGCGACCTCGTTTTGCCGCACAAAATCATCGAAATCCACCACCAGCATATTCCCGTTGATGCCTGATATTCGTCCTTTTCTCACACTCATCTGGAAAACTCCTTTCCGGGCTTCAATAGTTCATCCAGTTTGGCCAGGCCCTTTTCATCTCTGATCGAATTCCATTTGTTCAGGATCTGAAGCTTGAGGAAATAGACAACCAGAAATCGAAGATCGAAATAGTGCTGAAGCTCTATCTCGCTCAGCTTTTCCCAGCGGGCAAGGTCGATTCTTCTTTCAACCATGAGCGGGTTTTCAGCGCACGATGCTTCCTGGACCATGGCTGCCATATAAGGGTCAGGTATATAGGTGCCATGATAATATTCTCTCGGGTCTCGTCCTAATTTTTTTGCCCTCACGGTGACCAGTTCGTTCCGAAGAGCATTCTCGTATTCGATCCACGCTTCCAGGGCGGTTTCTCCGATTCCGTCTTTCTTCGGGGGGACCAGGCGGGCATTATTGAGTACCCGGTAATCTTTTTTGGAAAGATACTCGGCGGCGGTTTTGAGGAAGTCCTCATCGGACATCGCCGGTCGGATTCCGAACGAAAGCATTGGCAGGGTGGCCGAGAAATAATAATAGTTTCGACTCATGATCGGGAGATTATTTCTTTCAGTTCCGTGCTGATATAGGTTGAGAGCAATTCCTGCAGTCCCCGGTCGGTAAAGTCATAACTGGATTCCCCGCCGTCGAAGCTGATCATAAAACCCGCGTCTATTGTCGGTATCGGCTTTATGACCAAACCGGCACCCACTTCCTTTTTGAAGCGGGAGAGGAGATCTTCACTTAATTTTTTAGCGTCACCGGGACTTACCAGAACTTTTACCTCGGTCTCTCCCCGGATCTGGTCGGCACATTTTTTAGCCACCGCCAGAATTATTTCACTCAATTTATTATCGCTCAAGGCGTCTCTTATCTCGCCGCTCAGGATTCCGTTGAAATATTTCCTGATCTCCTCCTTCAGTGAAAGCATGACGTTTCTGAATGATTGCCGTATCGCTTTCTCGGCGCTTTCCGTGGTTCTTTTCGCGTCGCTCTCGGCTTTTTCAGAGATTTCTTTCGCTTTATTTTCCGCGTCATCAATAGTTTGCTTCGCCTTTTCTTCAGCTTGAGAGATAATATCATGGGCTTTCTTCTCGGCTGATTCAACGCCTTCCTTATTAATTCTCTCAATCAATTCCTGTAATTGTTCCGCCATTTTTTTCTCCTCCAAATAAATCAGTGTCTTTAGCCCCAAATTTATATAGTGTAATTTCAGCTGCCGTTGATGTCAATAATTAGTGAAATCGTTATCTTCTTTCCGCTGTTCTCCGCTTTTGTCGGCCGGAGAAATAGGCTCCGGTTTTCCGATCATTTCGCACAAACGGTTTAATTCTTCCTCCGAAAAAAATTCAATCTCTATCTTTCCCCTCCCCTTCCCATTTTCCATAATGCACACTTTCGCCTTTAGTGCTTCCCGCAGAACATCTTCTGCATATTTTACATGCGGGGCTTTTTCCTTTTTTAACGATTGCTTTTTTATCTTTTTCCTACATACCATTTTTTCGATGCGATGAACGGAAAGTCCTCTTTGCACAGCTATCCGAGCCAGCCGTTTCTGCTCTTCTTTTGAATTAACGGCGAGTATTGCCCGGGCCTGGCCGAAATTCAGTCTTCCTTCTTCCAGCATATGTATTACTTCTTCTGGCAAATCAAGTAGCCGGAGTGTATTTGAAATCGTGGAGCGGTCTTTACCGACTCTCTCCGCGATCATTTCCTGATTCTCGCCGAATTCATCCATCAGCCGGCGATAACTTCGCGCCCGGTCCGCCGGATTGAGATCTTCTCTCTGTATGTTTTCAATAATCGCGATCTCCAGAAGATCTTTTTTGTCCGTGATCTCCCTGACCAGGGCGGGAACTTTTTTTAACCCGGCCATTCTGGCGGCGATGAGTCTTCTTTCTCCGGCAATAACTTCGTACCCGTCTCCCTGTTTTTTAACAATAATCGGTTGTATGACTCCCTTTTCCGATATGGATCTTTTCAATTCATCAAGCGACTTTTCATCAAACCGGTGTCTCGGCTGATAGGCATTTTTTTTTATCGATTCTTCCGGTAAATAAAAAATACTTTCCTCTCCGCGTTCCGGTCCGTTTTTAGCCTGGCCGATAAGCGCCTCCAGCCCTCTTCCCAAGACTACTTTTTCCATGTCCATATGCCTCTTACTTCAGATTTTCTGGTTATTTATTTCCTGATCAGTAACCATTCCATGATTGATCAATATTTCTTCCGCCAGTTTCAAATAAGACGTTGAACCGGATGATTCCCGGTCGTAATAAAGAATGGGTTTTCCAAACCCAGGGGCTTCACTCAGCTTCACATTGCGAGGTATCTCGGTGTGAAAAACTTTTCCCTGAAAATATCTGCGTACTTCCTCTATAACCTGTCCGGAAAGGCGGATTCTTTTATCACACATTGTTAATAGAACCCCGTTTATTTCCAATATCGGGTTAAGTCGTTCCCGAACCAATTTTATCGTCCCCAGAAGTTGAGAAATCCCTTCCAGAGCATAATATTCAGCCTGAATGGGGATTATTATTTCCTTGGCGGCGGATAACGCATTAATGACGAGGAGGTTCAAGGATGGCGGACAATCGATCAGGATATAGGAGAAATCATCACTGATTTCCGTTAAAGCGTCACGGAGACGGTATTCACGGCTTATGATATTAATCAATTCCACTTCTGCTCCCGTTAAATCATAATGAGAAGGAATAATAGAAAGATTTCTGAAAGGTGTTTGAACCACTGATTCCTGTACGGTCGCATGACCGATCAGCAAACGATAACTGTTACGGTCCTTTATGGTTTTATCGCATCCCACTCCGCTGGTAGCATTCCCCTGTGGGTCGAGATCTATTAAGAGAACCCGGTATTCTTTTTCACCCAAACAGGCGGCGAGATTAACGCAGGTGGTAGTCTTGCCCACCCCGCCTTTCTGATTAACAAATGCGATAATTCTCCGTTCATTCATCTGCATATTTCACTTTTTGAAAATAAGCCGGCATCTTATCTGATAAATCATGTCATAGCAATATTTTTAAATCGTTTATCGCTATTCAATAAAAAGTCATTTTCCATTTTGTGTGGATAGATCACGAAGGCGGATGACGGAATTTGGCCAGGCCATCTACTCCGTATATTCAAAAGAAAATGGGTAATTTGATCATTTGCCTTTCGGATTTCATTCGGCCTTCGTTATTCGGATTTCGTCATTAACATTGCCCGTTAACCGACAAGATACAAAGGGGCACCAAAAAATTTAGAATTACCACACGAAACAGCGGGAAACCAAAAATTTCTCTTCCTCCATGTTCCACGTGGAACATTTTTTGATTCACTCTATGTTCTCAAACCGGTCCGGTGAAGAGAATTTTTGATTAATTTCTCTTGTCCAATATGGACATATGGTGTACATTGTCCCTGTCTTAATGGACATACTGATGGTCATTGTCCATGACATTATCTATAAATATCTTTTTGATCACAGGGACAAGAATCGATAACATTACCTATTTCAACTCGATGATGGTCTATTCTGTTGTCCCTGTCTGTCCCTGACCTGGTGAAAGAGTCTTAACATGATCGACGAAACAAACATTGTTGAAGATAGTCAATGGATGCCCTTGAAAGATGCGGCCCGTCTTCTTGGGTGCAGCGTGAAAACGATCAGGCGGCGGATTAAGACCGGTGCCTGGCTAAGCACCATCGAATACCAGGGCCAGAAAGCAATCCGGCTGGTTTCACGCGTGGATGTCCTCAAAGAAACGACCGCTGTACAGAAGAGTTTCCCCGGCCAACTGGAGAATGCTATTGCCGCCGGTGCCCTTGAGGGTGTCCACCATCATCTGGGAGATCTCCTCAAGGCACATCTCACCGGTCTGGCCCGGGAGATGGACATCGTCTCCCGCCGATTACGGATATATCTATTTATCAGCCTGGGTGTTACCGCGATTCTCCTGGCACTCATCGTCGTTTTTTTAGTATCCCAACAAGGCCGAATAACCGAAAATCGAGTCCTGGACACCAAAAATGTCCTGTCCACCATGATTGTCCACAACCAGGAGACCTCGGGACTGCGTATGAAGCAACTATCTGATGAATCCGCGGCGGCGCTGAAGCTTGCGGAAGAGACCGGTAACCGTATCGAGCAGAATCGTCAGATACTCGAGGGCATCACTTCTACCTTGCGGACCATTTTATCTGAATCCGACGCCGGAAAAACAACGCGGGAATCCTCGCTTTCCGAGATATCCGCCCTCCGGCGCCAGATTACTCTTTTGCAGAAAGAGATGAATACACTGCGTCAGGCTTCCGATTCTACTGAAAATCCCGCCTCCACTCCCGAAGAAACATCATCGGAACCCGTTCAAGAATTTAAAAATCCACCGGCACAAGAAGAAAAGAAAGAATCCGGGTTCCTGGGCATCTTCTAGTTTCTTCTGTTCTCTTCTTTTTCTTTCCCACATTTATCTTTTACCAAAGGAGTGACAAAAGGTATAATCCGTATAATTACTGAAAAAAGTCTTAAATATGTTACACGTCATTGCGAAGAACGAAGTGACGAAGCAATCTCAATCAATCCCCGTCCGTGTCGATCGCAGCCATATTATTACGATCGGCCGGAGGCTCTATTCAGAGAGCATCGAGCTAATCCGGGAACTGGTCAACAACGCCTACGATGCCGATGCCACCGAGGTCCGGATCACCATCCGGGAAGATGATATCGAGGTCTCCGACAACGGCCTGGGCATGGACCTGGAGGGTCTCACGCAGTATTTCAACATCGGCTCCCAGGAAAAGCTCTATAACGATATATCCCCCCGGTTCAAAAGACAGAGAATCGGGCAGTTCGGCATCGGCAAATTCGCCAGCCTCTCCGCCGCCGACCGTTTCGAAGTTCTGACAAAGAAGGGTGATTTCTGTGCCCGGGTGATCTTCGACCGCAACGTCTGGGAGGGGGGAGAAGGTGAGTGGGAACTACCCCTGGAGTTCGTGGAGCCATTGCCCGGTCAGTCGGACGGCACCCGGGTCACTCTCCGCCAGGTCACTAAAAAGCTCGACCCTTACAAGGTGGAACGAAAGGTCATCGAGAGCGTCCCCATCAAGGCGCCTCATTTCGCCGTCTACATAAATGACAGCCGCGTTCGTTCCATCCGTATCCCGGGGAGAAAGCTCCCATTCCTGGAAGGGACCCGTTACGGCCTCGTCCACGGTGAGATCATCCTGGCCAGCCTGCCCCGGCCCGCCATCGAGGATGTCGGGATTGAGATCAAGGTCCGGGGGGCGACCGTCCGCCGGGACCTCTTCGGGATGGAGAAGTGGGGCCGGGCGTCCGAACGGATCATGGGCGAGATCCATGCCGACTTTCTCCCCGTCACCAGCGACCGGACCGGTTTCGTTATCGACAGCCCGGAATATGAAGCGTTCCTGGAAGCGGTAGAGAAACTCAAGACGGAAATCCGGGTGCAGTTGGACCAGCTCCAGGACAAGAAGGAAAACCGGAAGATATCCCGGGCTCTCCGGGAGGCCCTGGAGCGGGTGGAACAGGCACTTTTATATAACCTGGCCCTCTGCCCGGAAGGCATGCTGCCCATCGGCGAAGGAACCGATCCTTCGGGGGAACCGGCCCTCCAGACCAATTCCCCGAAGAAGAAGACACCGGAGACGGTGGGCAAGACGCAGGAAGAGGAAAAACCGAAAAAACCGCGGAAAAAGAAGACAGCCCGTCCTCATGTCCGCAAACTGACCCCTTCGGCGGTGGTGAAAAAAGTGAAGATGGGCCGGCTTGGCGTCACCTGCTGCATCGATCACTACGGGCTGGAAGGTCCGGAGTGCTTCACGGAAGCCGGCGTCATTTACCTGAACCGGGACCATCCTCTCTACAAGCGGGAGACCGAGACCCGCCAGCGTCACATGATGTACGTCGCCCGGCTGATCACCCAGGAAGTGGCGATGATGAAAGAGCCCCTCTCCGCCCGCGACGCCTTCGAACGTCAGAGCCAACTCCTTAAAGACGCCTTCACCCGCGGAGAATAGAACAACGAAATCGGTGTTAAAAACCCTTCCACAATAGATCATATTAGGCGACAGCTTCTAAAATAGTTGACGAAATCGCCCGTCTTACCGTAAGACTGGTGATTTCGTCATGTAATTAAATAATCGGTATCTCTCTGATTTCCAGCATATAATATAATTTGAACAATTATTTAGAAAGTTCTTCCGGATTCTTCAGGCAAATTCGCGTTTAAATAGGATCCCTATTATTTACCTGTCGGCCAAGCTGGCAGTCGTCTTCGGAATGGATGAAACGGATACCTGGAATCCATCCCTTGAACCCGATTTAGAAATAAATTGGGTTATTTTTTACGATTAATCATCATCTGGCCCGCCAAAACTTTAAAAGGATTTGGGGTCAGAGCTTGTTTTTTGCGCTATTAGCCGTTTTTATTCGACGGTTATCTTGACCCGGTCGCCGTGCCCCTCATCATCAATGCAGGCGATCCGCAACTCGCCTTTTTTATCTATTTCCCTGAATAAACTTTCACCGGACCCCGAGGTGCCGAGATAGATGCCGTTCTCGAACCAGTATATCATTCCTGTACCGCCGGAGGCGGAAAGAGCGATCCGGTTCTGACCGGTGAGGCCGGTGTCCATCCGTCGAAACGTTTCCCCACTGAGCGGCGCCGTTATCCGGAGCGGCGGCCTGTGACACGCGATAGCGGCCGATTTTTCATGCTTCGTTCCCGGGGACTGTTCACCCTTTTTCTGCTCTTCCAGAAAAATTGCTATCTCCGGGGGCCATTTTTCTACTACCCGATATTCCTCATCCGGCGATCCATCGAGGATTTTAACTTTTTTGTGAACATCACAGAAACCCGTTGGTGAAATACCGGGAATATAGTCTCCCTCGATCGTGGCCGGACAGTTCCGTGTTGGGAGAAGTCCCGTCAGGGCGCAAACCTTCCTGGTCTTGACCGCTTCCGGCCGCGGGAACGGGGGTGCATTTCCCTTCGGGTACAATCTTCTGAATATATCTTTTAATACCGGACCTGCCATTGTACTACCGATCAAGTCTTGCACCGGTGCCCCGTTCGGATTTCCGATCCAGACCCCGACCGCGTACTCCGGCGTGTATCCGATCGCCCAGGCATCCCGGTAACCGTTCGATGTACCCGTTTTCCAGGCAAATTCCGGACAGGTCGAGGCAATGGGGATATTATCCGGTGATGCCCGGCGATTTTTGTTCCGCAAAATATCCGTAATCAGCCAGGCGGCCCCGGGGGAAAAAAGGCGCCTCCTATTTAACGGCTCATCAGAAACGATCAGACGATAGGGAATAAATACCCCGCCCCGGGCCAGTCCGGCATAGGCATTGGTCAGATCGAGAAGCGTCACCTCCCCGTCTCCGATCGCGATCCCCAACCCGTAATGGCCGGCCGGCTTATCCAGCGTCGTAAGTCCGGCCTGGCGGAGGAGCTGGAGTAATTCCTGGACGCCCAGTCTTTTTGTCACCCCGACGGCGGGGACATTGAGCGAATCAGTCAGGGCCGATCTCACGGTGACCGGACCCCGGAAAGAGCCATCAAAATTCTCCGGGCGGTAATCGCTCCACGCCGTAGGAACGTCAGCAAGGATAGTCTCCGGTGTGCCGAGACCACGATCAAATGCCAGGCCATAGATGAATGGCTTTAATGTCGAACCCGGTGAGCGGGGGGAGACGGCGCAGTTGACCTGCCCGGAGATCGGGTTTTCATAATCCGGGGAACCGGTCAGGGCTCTGACTTCTCCCGAAGGAACGTGTATGATAACCACGGCTCCCCCCGTAATGCCGGCGGCCGAACGTGATCCTGAATCTTTTTTTAGGGTTTCCTCCACCATTTTCTGTAACTCCCGTTCCAGGAATGTCCGTACGGTCTTTTCTCCCTGATATTTTGATACGATAAGATCGCAAAAATGGGGTGCACTACCGGGGAGGGAATGAAAGCCGGCCATGATCGGTTGTTTAAGAGCCTCCTGTTTTTCTTCTTCTGAGATAAGGCCCCCCTCCTCCATCCGTTCCAGAATATGTGACATCCGTTCCCGCGATCGGCCCGGGTAACGATCGGGGCGCAGACGGGAAGGGGACTGAGGCACCCCCATCAGCAGCGCCGATTCCGCCAGTGTCAAATCCCGGGGCTTTTTTCCGAAGTATCTCCGGGCGGCCGCCGCGATCCCTATCAGGTTGGAACCGAACGGCGCCCGATTCAGATATTGCTCCATGATTTCCTTCTTTGTTCTTATCTGTTCCATCTGAAGGGCACGGAATGCCTCGATACATTTAGTGAAAAGATTCCTCGGCCGGGGCTCCCCGGTTAGTTTTATTACCAGAGTGCTTATGGTCGAGGCCCCGGAAACGATCCTCCCGGATAAAATATTCTGGACCGATGCCCGAAATAAAGCGATCGGATCCACCCCGTGGTGATGAAAGAAGCGCTTGTCCTCTCCCGCTACCGCCGCCATCGTGACCCATTTTCCACATTCTTCCAGGTGTATCGGCTGGCAAATAATTTCATCTTCTCCGAGTGTTATTCTTAACGGAAATACCGTACTATCGTATATTATCGTTGATGATGATATGCTATTAAGTCTTTCTTCGGAGAAGGGAAGGAGATGCCAAAGGAGAATTAGGAGACTTGTGGGAATAATGACGATAAATATAAAGATTTTAATACATCTATGAAGTTTCATTTATATTTAAACGAATATTCGGAATATAATTATGATATTATATTTCAAATATCTCTCTTAAATAATAATTTGGATATCCGGGGTTTTTTAAAAATACTATTTAAATATTATCTTTAAATAGTATTTAAAATTCATTTCTGTATTCTAAGCGTGTAAAATTATTTAACCCGAATTCTCCCCCCTCCGTTAACGCTTTTTACAGCCGGATCGTACATACACTCGGCGGTAATCAGGGGATAGGTATAGTTCCCGGGGGTAACGGCCCGGGCCAGATAGTAATACGTCTTTTCCCCTGAAAAAGACCCGGTAAAGATGAGCAGGCGGTCGTCCCTGAGGTCGGCATGCCGGACGGGAAGCGTGCTTTTCTTACCCGTCCATACGCGCGAGGTCGAGAACGCCGGGTTCTCAATCTCAAGGCCGGCGGGGAGGAGATCGGTTATCACCAGGTTATCTATCTCCTCTCCGCCCCCATCAACGGTAATCTCGATTACGACCGGACCCCCTTGTTCAAGATCCACGGCCTCGATCTCTCCACCCTCCATGTCAAGGAAGCGGCGGCGGATGCTGATCCCACTATTCGTCTCCGCCACTTCCCCGGAAACGGGGACCCCCTCCATCCGCCAGCTATAATAAACCGTTCCCGGCCCCTCATTCTCCACCCGGATCGGACCGTCCGTGTTTTCGCTGAATGTCACCAGACGTCCGTTTGTTTTATCCGAGTCGATCTCCTTGCGGTCCGGCATCCCGTTTACGACGGCCCGGAAGCCTTCCGGTTCTCCGCTCCGGGAGAGATACCGGCAATACCTTCCCAGTGCCATCAGGGCCAGAGACTTTTCCTGCGTCGTCCTCCAGTTCCCTTCACGGCAGGCCTCTTCCAGCCGCTTGATCAGGGCGGGTACCGCCGGGTGCGCGGGATCGAGATCCATCCAGAGTGACAGGGCCGCCGCGGCGGATCGGATCCCTGACCGGAGGCAGCCTCCCGTCTCCGGCTTCTCCGGCGGCATTGACGGTGAAACAGCGGCCAGGATGCGTTGGGCCTCTTCGCGGCGCCCCTCCGCCAGCAAAGCCCCCGCCACGTTGAGCCGGGAGGATTGATCGAGACGTTCCTCCTGCTCCGCCAGACGGGCGGTCCAGCCCGGGGAGGGGATGCCGGCCTGGGCCAGGACCAGGCAAGCGTACGATTTTAAGCACCGATCGTCCCGCCAGGCCCGGTCATCATCCCTTTCCGATGAAGACCCCGAGCGCTCGAGAAGGCCCAGGAGATATCCCGTCGCCGATTTCAGCCGGTCATCCGGCACCTCGTAACCGGCCCTGGCCGCCTCCACCAGAAAATGCGTCGCGTAAACCGATCCCCACTCATAAGGATCCGAGTCCCCGGGCCAGTAACCGAACCCCCCGGTGACCGTCTGCATGGAAAGAAGCCGGTGGATCCCGGCATTGACCAGCCGGCGGCATTCCTCGGGACCGATCGATCCCGGCATCTCCTCTTCGGCGAGGTCCGCCAGGTAAAGAAGAGGGAACGCCCCCGATGTTGTCTGTTCGACGCAACCGTACGGATACCGGAGAAGATCGGTGAGGTTACCGGCCAGCTGCACGCCGGGACGACCCGAAAGAGATAGTTCCTGCCGGACCGTTCCCGACAGCCATTCACCAGGGACCGCGATCAGTGCGGTCTCTCCCGGAGGAACCATGCCCGCGGCGGCGCGGGACTGGAGGGCCGCGGGCGGCCGGATACTCAGTGCGGTGGTTTCTTGGAAGACCTCATCTCTCATCCGCACGCTCAGGCTGACCGTCCCCGACCCGGGGTTCGGGGGAGCGGCGATAGCGAAGATTGTCTCCTCGCTCGATCCTTCCGGAAGCGACAGGACCCGGCTCGAGGTCGTCGACTTCTTGCTGGGCTTTCCTGTCAGGAGACCGCCCGAGCAGGACAGATCGATCCGGGCTTCCCCGTCATGACCGGTTTGGTTGAAAACCCGAACCGACATCAGGCAGGTGTCATCGGGAGCCAGGAAGCGGGGAAGCGAATCCCGAACAACGAGGTTTCTTTTTATCGTTACCGATTGGACCGCCGAACCGAAGGCCCCTTCCGAGACGGCCGAAGCCATCAGGCGCAGCTCGCCGGTAAATTCCGGGATTTCGAATTCGATCGTCACCCGGCCGTCCGGTCCCGTTTTCGTCCATCCGGACCAGAGAGCGACCGGCCGAAACCTCCCAACGGTCACCGGATTGAGGCGGCGGCTGAGCGTCTCTGCGATCCCATCGCCGCCAGGTTGTGCGGGGGATCCCAGTACCGTCTCTTTGATCTCGGGCAGGAGCAGAGCGTAGATATCATAGAGTGACACTCCCAGACAGCGAGGACCCAGGAAGAATGCGAACGGATCGGGGGAGGGAAAGTCCGTCAGGCTGCAGATCCCTTCGTCGACCGCCGCCACCAGCACCTCGGATTCAGCGGGAGCGCCTGAAGCATCGGTCACCCTGAGGACAACGGCCAGCTTCGTCTTCGGGCGTGCCGTCGCCGGGGCCGATATGCTCAGCGAAAGCCGATTCTCCGAAACATCAATCGGAAGCGCGATACCGCCGGCGGCACGGTGAGCGGCCCATACCTCCCCCGGGGCAACCGCCCGGATGACGGTCACGGTACAGAAGACATTGGGCGCGTATCCGGCACGGACCGGGATTGATATCTCGGCCGTGTTTTTTTCCAGATTAATGATCCGTTCTTCCAGAACGGAATCCGACTCCACGGTGACGAGAGCCTTCCCGGGGAAAGGCGACCGGATGGCGAGAACCGCCTCTTCTCCCGGTAAATAACATTCCCGATCGAATGAGAGCTCAACCCGTTCCGGCCGCTCCATCGACCAGGCGATCCATTCCTGGTCGGGTGTCCCGGCATATAAAGTGAGAGAGGTGGACGAACCGGTGAGGGGATCCCGGAGCAGGAAGAGATACTGCCCGGGCAGGTCGGGGAGATACGAAAATGCGCCGCGGCCTTCTTCCAGCCGGATCACCTGGCGGCCGGCCGGCTGAAGCTGCCGTTCCGAGACGTAACCATAGGAACCTTCCTCCTTTTTCTTGAGGACGGTCGACCAGGTGACCAGGCTGGCCGTGAACTCCAGATCGGGAGCTTCCGGAGCCGCTTCCCCCGATGGACGGACGGCGGCTACCTGCAATTCGATCGGCCGGCCGGCCGGGAAATAACCGCCGCTTTCTTCCGTCCGGATACCGATATAAAACGGGTAGGGGTCGATTACGCGGGCGGAATAAGCGGTTACCGTCCGGCCGCCGGTTTCGGTCACCGAGCAGCCGAAAACCGCCCGGAAGGATGCGGGTGGATTCCGATCGTTTGCGAGACGGACCGTAAAATCCGCCTCTCCTTCCTGATCGAGTACCGTCGAGTTCAGAGTGAGAGTTTCGGTTCGGCCCTCTTTCTCCCGGTCGCCGAAGAGGTAACCGGGCCAGCCCTCGGGGGTGAACGGTTCCGGCCGGATCTCCACCCAGCCGGCAACCGGCAGCCCGGCCGCGGGGGCTCCGAAGAGATGACGCGCCCGGACCGGGAAAAGGAGTTCGTCCTCAACCCGGCAGCGCCCTTCCTCCTGAACAGCCGTGACCTCGATCCGGGGGGGAACGAACTCTTCCACGGCGAAGTCGACCGTACCGATCGGGGCGTCTTCTCCCGGCACCAGGCATTCAACCCGATACCTGCCGGTCATCGCGTACCCGGCCAGGGGGATTTTGACCTCCGCCGTCCCCGCTCTCCCGGGGATCTCGGTAAACCTCCGGTCCTCTTTTCCGTCCGGCCGGAGAAGCCGGAAGGTAAGCGGGAAGACCGGGGGAGACGCCAGATCGACGCCCCGGATAACGGCACCGCACCGGATCTCTTCTCCGGGCCGGTAGACGCCGCGGTCGGTGAAGAGATAGGCCTCGTACCCGTCCCGGAGATAGGACCTCCCCTGATTGTTCTCCACCGTTTCAACCCGGGTATCCCCGAGCGTGATGAAAGAGACGTCGGCCCCCCGGGTTACCGTGACCAGGAACGGCTCCTCCGGTCCCTCGCGCCGGAGGGAGGCGAGCCCGTCGTCACCGGTAAGCCCGCTGCCGATCTCCTGATTTGAGCGGGAATAAACCCGCACCCGGGCCCCGGATACCGGCTCCAGGGTACGGAGCGAGTTGGCCCAGACCAGTATGCCCCGGGGTGATACCTTGACCGAGATCCCGGTGTCGGTAATCACCACCAGATGCCCGGCTTCGCCGGCTTCGTCCGACTTCACCGTTACCCAGAAAGCACCGGACGGGTCTTCCCCGAGCAGGGGCCGCAGGGGCAACGGGGTGTCCACCGGATTGTTCGGCTCCGCCGAGACCGCGATCTCCGTCTCTCCCGAAACCGCGGTCAGCCCCTGACGAGCTTCCCCATAGTAACTGTGGTAGCCGTTGGTATCCCTCATGGCGAACTGGACCAGGTTATTGGGAAAAATCCGCTCGACGGTGGCGGTGAAGCGGTTCAGGTTCACCGTCCGGATCGGGATCAGGCAGGACGATGCCGGGGAAAGATAGTGCCCGCGATCCTTGAAGATGATGGACGGCGGCCGGTCGGGGAAATAAACGTTCCTGACCACGTCCCCGGCGAGACGGCTTCCACTGCGGGCCGGCAGTCCCCGGTGAAGAGTCAGGGCGTATACCTGTCCGGGTTGAAAATCACTCCTGATCCGGAGGGAAGACCGGTATCCATAACGGTACATCTCTTCAACGGTGAAATTCATTTCCGGATCGAAGGACAGGTGATTTCTGGCCGCTCCCGGGTCGAGAGCGGTCGTGAAAGAGGCCTCGATCTCTCCTCCGGCGAAGGAGTTCATTCTGGGCTTCAGCCCGAGGAGGGCAAGGTCGTCTCTGATCTCCACCCTCCGAGATACTGCCTCCTCCAGCCCCACGGGACCGTTCGTGCTCTGCATGCCTTCCTTCAGTTCCAGGGAGAGATGATCCCAGTCCGGGGGTAACGCTCTGCTCCTGATCAGGACGGTACGGCCGGCCGCGGGGCCGTCGAAATGCCAGTCAACCGGTTTTCCGGATGGACCGAGAAGAGAAAAGGCTCCTTGAAAAGAAGCCCGGCTGACCGGGGCGTTGAATACCAGGCGTAAAGCGAGCTCCCGGGATGGGGAGATATCCGCCTGGCCCATTTCCATCAGCCGGAGCGGTTCGGTCCGGAATTCAAAGGCGGGTCCGGATCGGAACGTTTTTCCCTCCGGGATAATGAGATCCTTTGTTGGATCGGCGAGATACCGGCGGCAAGGAGACCATTCCGAAGCGGGAACAAAGACGAGGGTTCGGGGTGATTCCCAGTGATACCGCCCGGGGACGTGCGGTGTGAAGATGAAGGGATCCTCCGGCAGGCCGATCCCGATCCCGGCATCATCGGTCATCCCGGCGTTAAATGTCCATCGGATCTGATCGCGCCCGGTCAGGGGCCGGTCGGGATCCGGTGAGACATCAGTGATCCGTATTTCACCACCGTGGCCGAGGGGCCGGCCGGTCAGACGAAGTATGCCATAGGTATTTAACAACAAAAAGAGAACGGCCAGTACGAACCAGCGTTCCCGCCCGATCCACTCCCTGATATTTCTCATCCTTTCCTCCTTTTCGTGTCCTCCCGGCATGGGAAGAGTCGCGGGAGCCGTTAATCGGAAAGGCCCCCAGTGTCGGGAAAGGATGTATCAGGGAAGTACGGCAGAATTATGACAGCGCTGTGATTAATTATGACTTAAGGGGTCAACCATATATAAAGGGGTCATAAAGGGGTCAAGTCTACTCTTGGCTCATTTCATTTATCCTTCAGATATGTTGTGTATTGAAAAATAGAAACATGAGCCAAGAGTAGACTTGACCCCTTTTGGTTTGACCCCTTTTGATCGGTTTGGTGCGGCATTAGCTGATGGAAAGTGAGAAAAAGAATGTTGCTCCACGGTTCGACGTGCTCTCCACCCAAATCCGGCCGCCGTGGTTCTCGATGATGGACCGGGCGATGGCGAGACCGAGACCGCTTCCGTAAGCCTTCTCCCGGTCCTTGGGTTCGGTGGTAAAGAAACGGTCAAAAATTTTCTCCACATTGGCGGGGGCAATCCCCGGACCGGTGTCCCGGACGCTCGTGACGACCGTCTGGTCCGGTCCCTCCCGGAGGCCCAGTTCGACCGTGCCGGCCGGCGGTGTGTACCGGAAGGCGTTTTCCAGCAGGTTGTTGATCACTTGCTCGATCCGATGGGGGATCATGGACACGGTATAAGCACCGTCGGGAACCGAGACCGTGAGCGGGGGGTTTTGTCCGGCCCGGGCCGCCCGGACCCGCTCAACCAGCTGCCGGAGAAAAGTACAATATTCAACCGGCTCTTTTTTCTCACTCAGGACATCCACGTCGAGCTGCGTCAGGCGGGTGAGTTCTCCTACCAGCCGGATCATCCGCTCGACATCATGCCGTATATTGGAAATGAACTTATCCCGGGAAGCGGGCTTCTCGGCCGCGCCCTGTTCCAGGATTTCCACCGCGCCCTTGATCGCCGTCAGGGGAGCTTTCAGCTCGTGGGTGGTCTCGGAGAGAAAATCCCGGTTGTACCGGTTTCTCCGGTCGATCTCTTCCGCCATCCGCTTGACCGAGCGGGCCAGCTCGCCGATCTCGTCCTTCCCCCCGATCCGGACTTCCATCGGGGCGGTTCCCTCCGCGAAATCCCGGGTGGCGCGGGTCAGCCGGCGCAGCCGCCGGGTGATCGTCAGGGCCAGAACAACCGCCGTCAGGAAAGCCGCCGCCACAGCCAGGAAGAGTGCCCGCCGCTGCTGTGACTTCATCTCCTTGAGCGCCCGGATAATCGGCCCGGTATGACGGGAAACATAGGCGACGGCGAGCACCTTTCCATCGGCATCGGTAATGGGGAGCGCCACGTAATAGTATAGGAACTTCCCGTCATCGGTCAGCGCCGATCGGGCGCCGTACTTTCCCGACAGGCTCCTGACAACCTCGGGCCGGTTGGAGAAGTCGCTTCCCACCGTCGAGTCGTCATGGGAATCGAAGAGGACTATTCCTTCCGGGGAGATGATCCTGATCCGGGACTGTATCTCCGGACCGTAGCTGGAAAGGAGGTCCGCGTAGATCAGCTCCACTCCGGATTTTTCTTCCTCAGCGGCGCAAAAAACCATCGTTCTGTATTGCTCCCCGGCAATGAGCGCGTAAGCGACCATCTCGTTTTCGAGAGCGGCGCGGGTATAGCGGTCGAAGAAGTCCAGCCCATAGCGGTTGACCAGGTAAAGAGGAACAAAGACGACCAGCAGAAAGGCGGCAATCAGTTTCCAGCGGATCGAGCGCATTTCAGTTCTGCCATGTAAAGGGTTCTATATCGCATAAGGGCGGGTGGGCTCTCAGGTTGTTTAACGTGGAGTAAAGGAGTATTGGAGTGGTGGAGTGATGGAAATCCGGCCGACCCATTACATTACTCCAACACTCCATCACTCCATTTCACCAACACTCTCCTCCGTCGGATGCTTTGTTACTCAGCATCATCCACCGATATCGCCTCATTGAGCTTATATCCGATCCCGTAAACGGTCAGTATCGGGTCGAGACCGGGCCGGATTTTCTGCAGTTTGCGCCGGATTCGCTTCACGCAGGCATCGATTGATCGATCGGTCACGCAGTTTTCTCCATCATAGATCCTGTCCATCAGGTTATCCCGGGTGAAAACCCGGGCCGGAAAGCGAACCAGTGCCGCCAGCAGGCGAAATTCCTGCCGGGTAAGCAGGATGCGAGAGCCGTAATAGGCGAGCACATATCCTCGGGGATCGATCTCGAAGGGTCCGTGTCGAATACGCTCCCCGGCCGGGCCGCCAGCACCGCCGCGGGCGCGGCGTAAAACCGCCCGCACCCGGGCGGCCAGTTCCCGGGGACTGAAGGGCTTGGTGACATAATCGTCCGCCCCGATCTCCAGCCCCAGGACCCGGTCAACCTCCTCGCCCCGGGAGGTGAGCATGATGACCGGGACCGCGGGATCAAGATGCTTCATCTCCCGGAAGAGGTCAAGGCCGCCCATTCCCGGCAGGGTGAGGTCGAGGAGAACCAGGTCGGGACGGCGGCGGCGGAATAGATCGAGGCCGCTATCTCCGTCAAGGGCAGTATCGGTCGCAAAACCATGCTCCCCCAGGACGTAGACCACCACGTCTACGATGTGCTGCTCATCGTCAATAAGAAGAATTCTGTCAGTCATACCGGGAAGGATCGGTACCCGTAACCAGGTTATTTGAATTATACCCCGTGCAATTGAATCGGCATCATCCGCTCAATCCGCGGTTTCGTAATCACTTGCCGACGCAGAAACGGGAGAAGATCTCGTCAAGGACCTCATCGGCGCACTCCTCGCCCAGAATTGTTTTCACCCCGGACAGGGCATGGTTGAGATCCTCGGCGATCAATTCGCCGGAAAGCTTTTTCTCGGCGCTCTCCAGGGTCCGGTCCAGAGCCTCGGCCGCTTCCTGCAATGTTCCCCGCCGCTTCTGACTGATCATCACCCCTGAGGTATTACCGCCCATGAATTCCTCCCGGACCAGCGTCACGATCTCCTGGCGCAGACGTTCAAAGCCCCAATTTTTCGCCAGGGATATCTTGATGATCTTCTTTCGGTGAAGCTCATGACGGATCTGGTCGAGGTCAACTTTCTCCGGAAGATCGGTCTTGTTGATGACCAGGAGCGCCGGTTTGTCCCGGACCAGTTCCAGTATCTTCAGGTCGTCGGCGTTTATCCGGGTGCCGCTGTCCAGGACGATCAGGACCAGCTCGGCTTCCCGGGCTTTCTCGCGGGCACGTTCAACCCCTTCCCGTTCGATTTCTCCAGACGGTGAGTGGATTCCGGCGGTGTCGATTAAGCGAAGCGGAATACCGTCCAGCCTGATCACCTCTTCAATGGTATCCCGGGTGGTCCCGGGCTCGGTGGAAACGATGGCGCGTTTCCGGGAGAGGAAAGTATTAAGGAGGCTGGACTTGCCCACGTTCGGCTTGCCGACGATCACCACCCGGATTCCTTCATGCAGACATCTCCCGGCCCGGGCTTCCCCCCACAGCGACCGCAGCGCGTCCCGGGCGGTGGTGATCAGTCCCGCGATCTCACGGTAGGGGACCGGCCGATTTTCGTACTCATCGAAATCAAGCGGTACCTCTACCAGGGAAAGCACCCGAATCAGATCTCCCTTAATCGCCGTCAGCCGCTCGCGCAGTTCCCCGCCCAGCTGCCCGGCGGCCGCTTTCAGTTCCGCTTCCGACCGGGCCGAGATCAGCCAGGCAACCGATTCAGCCCGGGTCAGGTCCATCTTCCCGTTCAAAAACGCCCGCCGGGTAAACTCACCCGGTTGAGCCGGCCGCGCGCCCCGGGAGATGATAAGATCAAGGACCAGGGACGAAATCGCGCGCCCGCCGTGAGTATAGATCTCGGCCATCTCTTCCCCGGTATAGCTCCGCGGTTTCTTCATCACCACCGCCATCACCTCGTCGATCTTCTCTTCCCCGTCACGCAGCCAGCCACCATATAAACGGAATGGTTCCATGGCGGACGGGGGGATTTTATGGGGAAGAAAAATATCCTCCAGAACGGTAAAAGTATCGGGCCCGGAGATCCTGATAACGGCGAGCGCTCCTTCTCCTTCGGGGGTCGCCAGGGCGGCGATGGTATCATGGTTGACATGAGTCATGATCTTGAGCAGTAAAAGTAGTACAGTCCTGAAAAAAGCAAGAGAGCGAAGGAGTGATGGAGTACTGGAGTGTTGGAGTATTGAAGTTCCGGGCCCGCGGGGTTTCCATTACTCCATTACTCCTATTATTCCGTTACTCCACGATACTGACCGGGAGATAAAGCATACTGCTTCTATAGGACTTACGCCTTCTCCTTCCTCATCTTCGTCGTCATCAGCTGCTGGCCGATCGTAATGAAGGTGCTGAGCATGAAGTAAAGGTTCAAACCCGACGGTAGGCTGTAAAAGAGGAAGGTGAACATGACCGGCATCAGCGTCGCCATCATCTTCTGCTGCTGCTCGGATTGAGCACTGCCGCCGCCGGAGGTGGGGGTAAACTTCTGCTGGAGGAAAAAGCTCAAACCCATCAGAAGAGGAAGGATGTTGATCTGGTTGCCGATGATCGGATAGGACTTGTCCAACGTCGCCAGAACATCGGGTCCGGAGAGGTCCTGGATCCACTTCCCGGGTATGATCCAGAAGGAGGCCTTCCTGAGCAGGATGGTATTGCGCAGCGTCGTATAGAGGGCAAAGAGAATCGGCATCTGAAGAAGCATGGGCAGACAGCCGCCCATCGGGTTGACCCCGTTTGCCTTATAAAGCTTCATCGTCTCCGCCTGGATCTTTTTGGCATCCCCCTTGTACTTCTCCTTGAGCACTGCCAGCTGGGGCTGCAGTTTCTGCATCTTCCCCATTGAGACGTAGCTCTTATGAGTCAGAGGCCAGAGAACGATCTTGATGATGACGGTCAGGAGAATTATAGCCCAACCGTAACTTCCGATCAGGTCGTAGATGCGATTGAGCAGCCAGATCAGCACCTGGGGGAGATAAAATGTCCCGAAAAAGCCGAAATCGACGATCTTTTCAAACTGATTGCCGGCTTTTTGCAGAACCTCGTAGTTGGCGGGGCCGAAATAGAGGTTAAACACGTATTCCGTGCTCTCTCCCGGCTGAAGCGTCATAGAAGGAAATGTCATCGACGCCTGGAGGTACTCATAGGGAGAGGCCCCGGGGCCGCGGGCACAGCCGAGGGCCGCTTTCGCCGGTGCCGGCGTTGATTTATTTTTCCCCTCAATCGTGAAAAAAGAGGCCGGATGTTCTACGGGCTGGAAGATGGTGGTGAAATACTTGGTCTTCAAACCGAGCCAGTTGATCCTGGCCGGGATCCTGGCTTCCGGGGCGGTCTTCCGCAGCATGTCCGTACCATCCAGGACATCAACACCCAGAAGATCGTCTTTGTCGACGGGATGGATCGCCCCACAGTTGAAGTTCGGGCCGTCTTCCCAGGTGAGCTCAACGTCCGAATCATTCCGGATTCTGATGGTGAGAGTTCCCGTATAGGCGTCCTTGTCGAATACATATTTCTTCGTGACCGAAATCTTGTCTTCGTAAGTATGGGTGAACTCCACCCCTCCGGGTATACCCGATGTTTCCATCATCACCGCTTCAAAGTTCAGGAAGCGGCCGGGGGCCTGTTTGATATCCTCAGCGTTGATCAGCGTGACGGTACCGCTTTTTTCATCCGGCAATTTCCTGATCCCGGCGGCAGGATTTTCTTTCAGCACCAGTTGTTTAATAACCCCGCCAAAGGCGTTCATCTCAGCGTTGAAGAGTCCGGTATCAATAGTTACCGATTTCGCTTCGATGGGAAAGGGTACCGGCAACTCCGGAGCAGGGGCAACGACCGCCGGGCCTGCGGGAATAGCCGGTAGGGTTGCGGCCGGGCGCGGCGACGGGGCAGACTTCGCAGACGCTTTCGCCGATATCTCCCCAAGGTCTTTATCGGTTGAGGGCGGTGGGATATCTTTTTTTTGAGTGCTCTGCCAATAAAACCACCCGATCAGCAAAAGCACGCACGCTGCCAGGCCTATTTTGCTCACTTTATCCATTAAAATTTTCCTCCGGAAAATTTTAGTTTTGAACGTTAATAAACATTCAAAAACTACTTTTTTATCCGCCATAGTTTTAACGAAGGCGGAAGGCACTTATTTATACCGGGTCATAACCGCCGGGATGAAAGGGGTGGCACTTGCTCAGCCTTACCGCACTTTTCCAGAGTCCCTTACAGGGACCCCATTTTTCCAGACTCTGGCAAAGATATTCCGAACAGGTCGGATAAAACCGGCACCGGGGCGGGAGTAAAACCGATATGCACCGCTGGTACACCCGGATAATGATAATTATTCCTTTGATGATGAGTCTTTTCATGCTTCAGTCAATTCGTTTGGAATTCATTTGTTACTGGGGATTTGAGATTTGGAATTTCTCCTTATCAGGCTTCCCTTGTTGAGCAAATCCAGCATCTCTCCTTCCGTGTCTTTATAACCGAATTCGTCTACCGGACCGGTCCAGAGAAAAAGATATTGAAAACCTCCCTTGATCTCATGCTGGTGGAGACGGAAAACCTCTCGCATAAGGCGGCGGGCTCGGTTACGCTGGACCGCGTTTCCAAGGTTTTTTTTGGTGGAAAAACCAACCCGGTAAGAGTCCGTTGCAGCAGAGCGATATAGTACTGTTATCGTCTTCCCCCGCAACCAGGTTCCTTCGTGAAAAAGCTTCTTGAAATCATTGGCTTTTTTCAGTATCCATTCTCGGGGGAAGGATAAAGAGGGGTCCTTCACCGGCTTAACTGACCACTAAGCGCTTCCGGCCTTTTTGCCGGCGCCTTTTAATAATGTTTCGCCCGCCCGGTGTTGCTTGGCGGGCGAAAAAACCATGTTTCTTTTTTCGTTTCCTTCTTGAAGGCTGATATGTTCTTTTCATTCTTAATGCTCCGATTCGTCTGTCATTAGAAATCCGGTAATCCGGGGTTTCGTCTTCGGTACCACGATGACCGCATTATTATATACTCGATCACCCCTGTCAACAGATAGAAGAACATCCCGGGTATTCGGCCAGGGTTGATAAATGGTTTATTTTCACTTTTTAAAATTATTTTCTTGATTTATCCGTATTTCACTATTATAATTCGGGTGCTTCTTTTCCAGCCGGAGAACATCGGCATGTGGATAACTTGTTGATAACAAAAATCGTATGGGAAATGATGTTTGTAACCTGTTAAAAGAGATAGAATAATATTTACGGTTCACCGGTAATTCCCGCTCTGTTGATCCATAAATCCCTGTACGGTTTTATCTGATTTATATCTAACTGCGTATCAACATCTTATAAATTCAGCAATTTGAATAATAATTAATCTCCCGACACCTGGCCATCTCATTACAAAACGCTCACAATAGGGACTTGCCCTGCTTTATTCGGTTATTTTATAGTACCTTGTGGATAAAACAGGGCACGGCGATTCATTTATCATTTATGAATGCGTTCGCGACAGAATTCTTTGCCCAGCTTAAAGATAGACTGGGAGAACAAAATTTCCAGACTTGGATAAAACCAACCCAGCTGATCTCCCTTGAAGGGGAACGGCTTGTTCTTGAGGTTCCCAACAATTTCTTCCGGGACTGGTTGAAGGATCATTATCTGGAAATAATGGAAGCGACAGGGAGCGGCCTGATCGGTCGCCAGCTCCAGGTGACTTTCGCCATCAGTCGTCATCCCTATCAGCCGGAAATCGAACCGGGAGTTTCTTCGGTCCAGAGGAAACCGGCGGCTTCTCAGTTTTCTAATCTCAACCTCAAATACTCATTCGACCGGTTTGTGGTCGGCGCCTGCAATCAGTTCGCGCATGCTGCTACCATGGCCGTGTCCAACGCACCCGGTAAAGCATACAACCCTCTTTTCATTTATGGAGGCGTCGGATTGGGAAAGACTCATTTGATGCAGGCGGCCGCGAATGCGGTCCTTCAGCATAAAGAGCGTTATCAGGTGCTTTATTTATCGAGTGAAAGCTTCACCAATGATTTCATCAACGCCATTGCCAACCGCACCACCGAGAAGTTTCGTAAGAAATATCGGGACGTGGATGTTCTTCTGATTGACGATATCCATTTTCTCGGCGGCCAGGTCAAGACACAGGAACAATTTTTCCACACGTTTAATCATCTCTTCGATCTCCATAAACAGCTTATCTTCTCCAGCGATCGTTCTCCCCAGGACATTCCGGATGTGGAAGAACGTTTGATCTCACGGTTCGAGTGGGGACTGGTAGTCGATATCCAGCCCCCCGATCGCGAGACCAGAATGGCCATTCTGCGAAAGGAGGCGGAATATTCGAAGATAATCGTCCCTGATGAGATCATCTTTTACATAGCCGACCGTATCAAGTCCAATATCCGGAAACTGGAAGGGGCCTTGATCCAGGTTGTCTCCTACGCTTCTTTGACTGGAACCGAGCTCAATCTTAAAACAACCGAGTTGGTGTTGGCGGGTATCGTGGAAGATGAGATGGAGCACATTATTACGATCGACCAGATTCAGAGGAAGTTAAGCGACTACTATGATATCCGCCTGGCGGATATGAAAAGTTCCCGCCGCCCCAAGGCGATCGCTTACCCGCGTCAGCTGGCTATGTATCTGTCACGCTGTATGACCGGACGGTCTCTCAGTGAGATTGGCGAAGCATTCGGAGGACGGGATCATACCACCGTTCTTCACGCCTGTCATAAAATCGGTGAACAGCTCTCTGTCGATAAACACCTTTCCAATACCCTTTCCTACCTGGAGAAAGAGATCCGGCAAGTGCATGGATAAGCCCGGGTAATCGTCAATCATACATACGAATAATTCGGCGTGTTCTTCAGTATGTATTTCCCAATGTGAGAATCTGCGGCATGCTCGTTTACTGCTTTGGGATTTTAATATTCAGGCTCCCGATCAACCTGAAAAATATTTTAGCACCTGATTTTTCTGATTGACCTGAGAACAAAGTAATCAGAGAAATCAGGTGCTGATAATAGGGATCAGGGTATGGGCGGAATAATAAATTAATCGGGTGCAAAATAGTTACGGAGATACATTGAAAAAGGTACTGGATATACCGGTGATTTACCGGTGGATAATACGGGGAACGCCGGGCGGATTCGTTTTTGACCCGGTTTATCCACTCCTGTACACGGGTTATGCACAGGCTTGTTCAGAGATTCTGACGGCGGGGTTCTGACCGCTGTCCACATATCAACAGGCATTATTATTATTATTATATTTACAATTAATGGAATTCTTTAATATAATACCTGTTGAAAACATAACATGGCGATAGCGGCAATATAAAAATCCGAATTTTTCCAAACAGAACCTGTGATCCGGTTATTCATATAAGGAGGTACCATGAAACTGACTTTTCAAAAAGATGATGCCCTTCGAATAATGCAGCCTCTTCAAGGGGTTATCGGCTCTAAAAGCATGCTTCCCATTTTATCCCATGTCATTTTGGAAACAGCAGCGGGCACTGCTACGATGATAGCAAGCGATCTGGAAATGTGGATATCATGCACATTGCCGGCTGAAGTGGAAGAGGACGGCGCGAACAGCATCCCCGGGCGAAGATTGTTTAATATCATAAAAGAATTACCCGGATCCTCCATTGTACTGGAAGGCGGCAATGATAACGCTGTCCGGTTGACTTGTTCTCGTTCTTTTTTCCAGATGAAAGGACTTCCCCGGGAAGAGTTCCCCCCCCCCCCGAAATGGGAGAAACGGTGGAGATACCGATCAGACAGTCAGAGATTAAGGATCTGATAAAAAAAACCAGCTATGCCATCTCCCTCGATGAGACCCGCTATGTTCTGAATGGTCTATATCTTCTTTTTGAGAAAGGAGAACTGACCGCGGTAGCGACGGATGGCCGCCGTCTGGCTCTGGCCAAGACCGAATGCGCACTTCCGGCCGACGTGAAAAGAGAAGTCATTCTCCCCCATAAAACCGTACAGGAACTGAGCCGGATTCTGGAAGATGATGGAGAATGCGTGATTAAGCTTGGCGAACGTCAAATCGCATTTCAGTTCTCCGGTACCCTGATAATTTCCCGTTTGATCGAAGGTCGTTTCCCCAGTTACCAGCAGGTCATCCCACAGGATCCGGGAACTACCCTTGCCCTTCCCCGGCAGGATCTCATGCAGATGGTTAAACGAGCTTCCCTGATTACGGATGAAAAATCGAACTCGGTACGTTTTTCTTTCAACAAGGGCCAGGTTACCGTCAGTGCCATTACCCCGGATGTCGGCGAGGCCCGGGAAGAAATGTCGATTGATTATGATGGTCCGGGATTGGAAATAGCTTTTAATCCTCATTTTATCATTGATGTACTGAAAGCCCTGGAAGGAGAAGACGAAATAAATCTTCAACTGATTGATTCCAACAGCCCGGGGATATTGAAGACGAATGGGCGGTTTCTCTGTGTCATTATGCCGATGAAACTGTGATGGGAAAGAAAAGAGAGAGGGGCGGCCCAGAGGCGATCGGACCGATTGTCAGGGATATCATATCCAGTTTAGGGCTTGAGGAACTGGCAGCTTCCAGCAAGGTCTTCGAGATCTGGCGGTCTGTAGTAGGCCCCGCTATTGCCGGTCACACCCGGCCTCACTCTTTCCTCAATGGTACGCTTATTGTTCACGTGGACAGTTCCGTCTGGTTGGCACAGCTTGACCGCTTTCGAAAGAATCAAATTAAAGAAAAGTTGAACAGGTGCCTCCTTTCTCCGGCGGTCAAAAGGATCGTTTTCCGGAGCGGCGAGGTCCAAGAAGCGAGATAAGATAACAATGGCTGGAAATAAAAAAGCGAAAACCGCCGCCGGCGCATCTTCCACCGACGACGGCACCAAGAAGTACGATGCCACCACGATCAAGGTCCTGAAGGGAATTGAAGCGGTCCGGAAACGCCCCGCCATGTATATCGGGGATACCTCGACCCGTGGTCTCCACCACCTGGTGTATGAGGTCGTCGATAACTCGATTGATGAAGCAATGGCCGGTTATTGCCGGAAGATCGATGTAATCGTTCACGCCGACGGAAGTGTTTCGGTCATCGACGATGGGCGGGGGATCCCGGTCGACCGCCATAAAACAGAGAAAAAGCCGGCAGTCGAAGTGGTTATGACCACTCTTCATGCCGGGGGGAAGTTTGATAGAAAAGTTTACCGGGTTTCCGGCGGCCTTCACGGTGTCGGCGTGTCGGCTGTCAATGCTCTCTCCGAATGGATGGAAGTGGAGGTGAAGCGGGACGGTAAAATATATCACATGTCTTTTGTCCGCGGCGGGCGGGAGAAAGCTCTGAAAATCGTCGGGCGCACCAAATCCACGGGCACCAAGGTGACTTTCCGGCCGGACGGTGAAATTTTCGAGGTAACCGAATTCTCTTATGACATTCTGGCCAAAAGACTCCGGGAGCTGGCTTTTCTGTCCAGGGATGTCCGGATCACGTTGTCTGATGAAAGGACCGAGCGCAGCGATGAATTCCGCTATAAAGGAGGCATCGTCAGCTTTGTCCAGTATCTTAACCAGAATAAGAACATACTTCACCGGAAAGTTCTTTATCTGGATAAGGCCAAGGACGATATCGAGGTCGAAGTGGCGCTGCAGTATCACGATGCCTATACCGATAGTATCTATTCCTACGCCAACAACATCAATACTATCGAGGGCGGCACCCATCTCAGCGGATTCAAATCGGCCTTGACCCGGACCCTCAACAGTTATGCCCGTAACCGGAAGCTCCTGAAAGAGAAAGATCAACCCATGTCGGGGGACGATGTTCGTGAAGGATTGACCGCGGTGATCAGTGTCCGGGTAAGAGAGCCCCAGTTCGAGGGACAGACCAAGACCAAACTCGGCAATTCCGAGGTCGGGGGTATCGTCGAGTCAATTCTTAATGAGGGGCTGGGCGCTTTCCTGGAAGAAAACCCCACCCCGGCCCGGGCGATCATCAATAAATGCATCGGTGCCTCACGGGCCCGCAACGCCGCCCGGAAAGCACGCGACCTGGCACGAAGAAAAGGCGCGCTGGAAAGCGGGGGCCTGCCCGGAAAACTGGCTGACTGCTCGGAGAAAGACCCGGAACTCTGCGAAATCTATCTGGTGGAGGGAGACAGCGCCGGCGGTTCGGCCAAGCAGGGCCGGGACCGGCGATTCCAGGCGATTCTTCCGCTCAAAGGGAAGATACTGAACGTGGAAAAGGCCGCCCCGGTCAAGATGTTAAGCAACAAAGAAATCCAGACCATGATCACCGCGATCGGCGCCGGGTTCGGCCCCGAGGACTTTGATATCTCCAAGACCCGCTATCACAAGATCGTGATCATGACCGATGCCGACGTGGACGGTTCGCACATCCGGACTCTGCTCTTGACGTTTTTCTACCGGCAGATGCCGGAACTGATCGGGAATGGGTACATTTACCTGGCGCGGCCGCCCCTTTATAAGGTCAAAAGAAAGACTGCCGAACGCTATGTTGAAAGCGATGATGAGATGAATCGGATTCTCCTTGATCTGGGATCGGAAGATCTCAAACTGTCCCGCCTTTCGGATAAAAAGGAGTTTACGCGCATCCAGTTCCAGAAACTGCTCGTCATCCTCACCCGCCTGGATCATCTTATTAATCAACTCCGGAAACGGGCGATTGAATGGGACGAATATATCAGGCTCATGGACGGCAAGACGCTGCAGCTGCCGCGTTACCGAGTCAGCTTTAACCATGAAGAGCAGTTCCTCTTCGATGATGAGGATCTCTCCGAATTCTCGGAGGCCTGGGAGCGGGCCCACCCGGCGCCGGAAAAAGAGAAAGAGGAGGCGCCCGATGAAGAGCAGAATGGGGAAGATTTTGAGGTGATGGAGATCTACGAATCGCGTGAGATTTCCAAATGCCTCTCCAGCCTCACCAAATTGGGAGTGCTTCCGGAGGAGAAGAAGAAAAAGGGTGCCAAGGATGACGCCGAGGAAAAGCCCGTCTATGAGCTGGTTTCCGATGAGGCGAGAATCCCGCTTTTTAAACTGCTCGATATTCTGCATCAGGTCCGGGCCATCGGCAAGCAGGGGCTGACCATCCAGCGCTATAAAGGTCTGGGAGAAATGAACCCGGAACAGCTCTGGGAAACTACCATGGATCCTGAGAAACGGACCCTGGTTCAGATCAAGCTCGATGACGCGGTCGCGGCGGATGAAATTTTCACTATCCTGATGGGGGATGTCGTTGAACCCCGCCGTAACTTCATCTTCGAAAACGCCCTCTTCGTCAAGAATCTGGATGTATAAAATTTTTCCGGAGGAAAAATTTTAATGTACGCACGAAATGAAAAGTTAATCTCCTGCGACATCAAAGATGAGATGCGGGAATCCTATCTGAACTACGCGATGAGCGTTATCGTTTCCCGGGCTCTGCCCGATGCCCGGGATGGGCTCAAGCCATCCCAGAGAAGAATCCTGGTCGCCATGAACGACCTGGGGCTGACCCCCCGGAGCCGGTACCGTAAATGCGCCAAGATTGCCGGCGACACCTCCGGTAATTACCATCCCCACGGCGAGGCCATTGTCTACCCGACCCTGGTCCGGATGGCCCAGGATTTTAATCTTCGCTATCCCCTGGTGGACGGCCAGGGGAACTTCGGTTCGATTGACGGCGATCCGCCGGCGGCGATGCGTTATACCGAAGCCCGTCTCACCCCCCTGGCGATGGAGATGCTCCAGGATCTGAAGAAAGACACCGTCGACTTCGTCCCCAACTATGATGAAACCCTCCGCGAACCGGTTGTCCTTCCCGGCAAGTTCCCGAACCTGCTCTGCAATGGAGGTTCCGGAATTGCCGTTGGGATGGCGACCAACATCCCGCCTCATAACCTGGGCGAGGTAGCCGAAGCGATCAAGCTCTGTATCGATAATCCCGATGCCGGCGTTGATGAATTGCTGAAAGTTATCCCGGGCCCGGACTTTCCCACCGGCGGGATCATCACCGGGATAGAAGAAATACGCAGTGCCTATACTACCGGCCGGGGAAAGATCAGGCTGCGGGGACGTCTGGGGGTCGAACCTCTGAAGGGGGGACGGGAATCCATCATCATCACCGAGATACCGTATAACGTCAACAAGTCCAAGCTCCTGGAGGATATCGCCGGACTTGTCAACAGTAAGAAGATAACCGGTATCTCCGACCTCAGGGATGAGTCGGATCGGGAGGGGATGCGGATCGTTGCCGAATTGAAACGCGGTGAGGTGGCCCGGGTCATCATCAATCAACTCTATAAAAAGACCCAGCTTCAAGTCACGTTCGGGATCATCATTCTGGCCCTGGATGAAGGGCGCCCCCGGGTGATGGACCTGAAGTCCGCCATCCGCTGTTTCATCGAACACCGCAAGGAAGTGATCGTCCGGCGTACCCGGTTTGATCTTGATGTAGCCGAGAAGAGGGCTCATATTCTGGAAGGATTCAAGATCGCCCTCAAACATATCGATGAGATCATCAAGATAATCAAAGCTTCCCCTGACCGGGACGCCGCCAAGGTGAAATTGATCAAGCGGTTCAAGTTTTCCGAGGTTCAGGCCGATGCCATTCTCGATCTGAGGCTGTACCGGCTCACCGGTCTGGAGAGCAAGAAAATCGAGGACGAGTATAAGGAACTGATCAAGCTGATCGCCTATCTGGAGTCCATCCTGGCCAGTGAGAAGAAAGTCCTCGGGCTGATTAAAACGGATCTGGACGAACTCAAGGAGAAATACGGGGATAATCGCCGTACCGAGATCGTCCCTGCCGAAGGCGAATTGGAGATCGAGGACCTGATCGCCGATGAAACCGCCCTCATCACCATCAGCCACCGGGGGTACATTAAACGGGTTCCGGTCACCACCTACCGGTCACAGCGCCGCGGAGGCAAAGGGATCGCGGGGATGGAAACCAGGGACGAGGACTTTGTCGAGCACCTCTTCACCGCTTCCACCCATGAATATATTCTCTTCTTCACCGAATCGGGACGGGTCCACTGGCTCAAGGTCTACCAGATACCGCAGGCCTCCCGAATCTCGCGGGGCCGGGCGATCGCCAACCTGCTCGAGATCTCCAACGAGGAGAAGATCGCCGCCTTGATCCGGGTCCGTGATTTCAACCCCGGGAGGTGTATCATGCTTGCCTCCGAAAAGGGGATCATCAAGAAGACCCCGCTCGAGCAGTTCGGCAATCCCCGGGCTGCCGGCATTATCGCCGCCACCGTCGATACGGGAGACCGAATCATCGGAGCGGTTCTTACCGAAGGGAAGGACGAATTGCTCCTGGTGACCAGAAACGGGAAGTCGATCCGCTTCAAAGAGAAAGATGCCCGCCCGATGGGACGTTCCGCCCGGGGGGTAAAAGGAATCCGGCTGGGGACCAGTGACGCCGTGGTGACGATGGAGAAGGTGGAGCTGGACCATACCCTGTTGGTTATATCCGAGAATGGCTATGGCAAGCGCACCGCCTTCGATCAGTATAACGTCCAGCATAGAGGCGGCGGAGGTGTCATCACCCTCCGTGTCGGGAAGAAGATCGGTTCCCTGGTCGGGGCGGCCTCGATCCGGGACGGGGATGAACTGATGCTGATCTCGGCCGCGGGCAAGATGATACGGATGGCGGTAGATGAAATTCGCGTCATCGGCCGGGCCACCAGGGGTGTCCGGTTGATCGATCTGGGCGAAGGCGATACGTTGGTCGGAATGGCCCGGGTGGTCGAGGATGATCGCGAAGATGCGCCGGAGGCGGCAGAAGAGGGAGTAGAGGAACTGGAGGATGTGGGAGAGGGAGAGGCGGAGGGGGGGGAGGAAGTGGAGAATGGGGGAGCAGAAGAGGCGGAGGAGATGGAGGATGTCGGGGAAGAGGAAGAGTAACACAGACATTTCTGTCTGTGCAGGTTGGAGAGTAACACAGACATTCCTGTCTGTGCAGATTAGTGAAGGCATTCGTGTCTGCGGAGATTACTCAGGCACCTGTCTCCGTGACCCGTAATCTCAATCTCAGCCCTATTCAAAGCCAATCGCACTTCTCAGCCGAAAACAAAGGATTCGGCATGGCCGGTACCGGGTATAGCATCGGCGATCATCCGGCCGATCTGGAGATTACCGCCCGCGGACAGGATCTGAAGGAACTCTTCATCAACACCGCCCGCGGGGTGTTGGATTATACGACGCCTGGTGCGGGAACCGGGGCGCCGGTCTTCCGGGACATTCACCTTACCGCGGCGGACCGGGAAGAACTTCTCGTCCTCTGGCTGAATGAGCTTATCTTTCTGCTGGAGACCGAAGAAATCGGCCTCCCCTCCCTCACGATCACCCATATCTCCGATCGGGAATTACGGGCGACCCTGCGGGGAGCGAAATTCGCGCCGGGTGACCCTCCCCGGGGTACCGAAGTCAAGGCGGCGACATATTATCAGCTTGCCGTCCGGAAGATAGCCTCTGGGTGGGAATCTCATGTCATCCTCGATCTCTGAAACGTCCGGCGAAGGTAGCACAGACATTCCTGTCTGTGCTCCATAATCTTCAGTGTGAATGCAAATACGCACAAAGAAAGCCGATTCCTGCAAATAGATCCCTGGCGGTGGGAGATACCGATCACCTTCCGGGAGGGGATGAGGGTCCCGGGGCTGATCTACGCCGATCGGGAGCTGCTGGCCCAGGTTGAAAAGGACCAGGCCTTCAGCCAGGTGGCTGATGTCGCCTCTCTTCCCGGCATCGTGGGTTATTCCCTGGCCATGCCGGATATCCATTGGGGATACGGTTTCCCGATCGGGGGGGTGGCGGCAACCGATCCGGATCGGGGAGGGGTTATCTCTCCCGGCGGGGTCGGGTATGACATCAACTGCGGGGTGCGTCTGGTCCGCACCGACATGGACCAGGAGGAAGCTCGCCGGGAGATCGATACGCTTCTCCCGGCCCTCTTCCAGGCGATACCGAGCGGGGTAGGTTCGACGAGCAAGCTGCATCTAAAAGGCAAGGATGCAACGGCCCTTCTGGAGGAAGGGAGCCGCTGGGCTGTCCGCCACGGATACGGGCGGCCCGATGACTTGCGTTCAACCGAGGAAGAGGGGTGCCTGGCCGGCGCGGACGCGGGACAAATCAGTGCCCGGGCGCTCGAGCGCGGCAGCGATCAGCTGGGAACGCTGGGATCGGGCAATCACTTTCTGGAAGTTCAATACGTGGATGAAATTTATGACGAGGTGGCGGCCCGGACCTTCGGGCTGGAGAAGGGCCGGGTAACCGTCATGATTCATTGCGGGTCCCGGGGCCTGGGACATCAGGTATGCGACGATTACCTCAAAGTTATGGGCCGCGCGGTCCGAAAGTACGGAATTGCCCTTCCCGACCGTCAGCTTGCCTGCGCCCCCGTTGAATCGGAAGAAGGGAAAAAGTACTTCACGGCGATGGCCTGTGCCGCGAACTACGCCTGGGCGAACCGTCAGATCATCATGCACTGGGTGAGGGAAGTATTCCAGCAGGTCTTTCGCCGGGGCGAAGAGGCCCTGAAAATGGACCTGGTCTACGATGTCGCTCACAATATCGCCAAGTTCGAGGAACATCGAATCGGCTCGGCGGCACGCCGTGTCTGCGTACATCGCAAAGGGGCAACCCGAGCATTCCCCGCGGGACATCTTAAGCTCCCGGAGAAATACAGGGAAACCGGACAGCCGGTTATCATCCCCGGGGACATGGGGACCTGCTCCTATGTTCTTGTTGGAACGGAGGGGGCGTTGAAGGAGACTTGGGGGAGTACCTGCCACGGGGCGGGAAGGGTGATGAGCCGCCACGCCGCCCTGCAAGCAACCCGGGGGCGGGATTTGATCCGGGACCTCAAGAGCCGGGGGATCGCGGTAATGGCCAAAAGCCTGCGGACGCTGGGCGAGGAGGCTTCCCTGGCCTACAAGGACGTTTCGGCGGTGGTCGAGGTCGTTCACCGGGCCGGGATCTCGCGCAAGGTGGCGAAATTAAAACCTATCGGAGTGGTTAAAGGTTGATTTTATCTTGATTTCTGTCAGCCTGCCGGCAGTGAAAAATAAATATCGGATTAAACGGAACCGAAAATATTAATTTATTGGAGAATACTTTTATGCTGGACATCAAAATCATCAGGGAAAACCCGGGGCTGATCAAGAAAGTCCTCCTCCAGCGACTGATGGAGCTGGATGTTGACCGGATCGTCGCCCTGGACCGGGAGAAAAGAAGCCTGCTCCAGGAAGTTGAGGAGCTGAAGCAAAAGCGTAATTTCTCTTCCCGGGAGATCGGCCGCCTGAAGCAAGCCGGGGAGGATGTCTCAGGCGCGGTGGGAGAGATGAAGATGGTTTCGGAGAAGGTTCGACTCTTCGATGGAATGATCCGCAAACTCACCGAAGAGTTGGACCGGCTCCTGGCCCGTGTTCCCAATCTTCCCCAGGAAGACGTCCCGATCGGTCCCGACATGCGGGCCTGCCGGCTTGTCCGCGAGGCAGGAGAAAAGAAGAACTTCGACTTTATCCCCCGAAATCATATGGACCTGGGAGAGATGCTGGGCGTGATTGATTTTAAGCGGAGCGCCCGGCTCGCTGGAGCTCATTTCGCCCTTTTTACAGGCGTGGGGGCCCTCTTGGAACGTGCCCTGATCAATTTCATGTTGGATATCCATACCCGTGAAAACGGGTATATCGAGATGTCACCACCCTTCCTCAGTAGCCGTGAATGCATGGAAGGTACCGGCCAACTCCCCCTTCTGGAAGATGACATGTACCACCTGCGCCGTGATGACTATTTTCTTATTCCCACTGGAGAGGTCCCGCTCACCAATCTCCATCGGCACGAGATACTGGAAGAATCCGGTCTTCCGGTAAAGTATGTCGGCTATACACCCTGCTTCCGGAGAGAGGCGGGTTCATACGGCAAGGAAACGCGGGGACTGCTCAGGATCCATCAGTTCGACAAGGTCGAACTGGTTAAACTGGTACGGCCCGAAGATTCTTACCGGGAGCACGAATTGCTTCTGGAGAACGCGGAAGATATTCTTCGGAGATTGGATCTTCACTACCGGATACTGCTTCTTCCGACCGGAGAGTTGAGCTTCGCTTCCGCTAAATGTTACGATATAGAAGTCTGGGCCCCTGGGCAGGGAGAGTGGCTGGAGGTCTCGTCAGTCTCTAATTTCGAAGATTTCCAGGCGCGCCGGGCCAATATCCGTTATCGAGATAAGGAGGGGAAGATTAATTTCGTGCATACGCTGAACGGATCCGGCCTGGCCCTCCCGAGGCTTATTGTGGCGCTTCTCGAGAACTATCAGGAGGCTGACGGGAGCGTGATTATCCCGGAAGTGCTCCATCCATACATGAGGGGACTGAAAAAATTGGGATGACAAAGAAGCTTGCCTCAATGCAGAGTTAAGAAAGATCTCTCATCCCTTCGGGTGTTCGAGGTCCAAATAATTTTGGAGAAATTTTTTGGAGGGGTGGCTGAGCGGCTGAAAGCGCTGGTCTTGTCTTAGGGCCTCACGGGCTTAAGCGACCGAAGGGAGCTTAAACCGATGAAGCCCTTAGATCCCGATAACAACGATTATCGGGAAAAACCGTATGTTGTTCGAGGAGGGGTGGCTGAGCGGCTGAAAGCGCTGGTCTTGAAAACCAGTGTACCTTTTCGGGTACCGTGGGTTCAAATCCCACCCCCTCCGTAATATTTTTTGCGCCGCAAAAAATAGTTCTGAACATTCTGCCGAATAATAATAGTCAAGTGGTTCTCTTCCATTTTGTGTGGGCGGTTATTATATTCAAAAGGTGCGGCTAATCACATTCTGGAACTATTTTGGAGTGCATTGACCGTGTCAATGCATGCAGCGACATGGTCGCTGCACTCCATAAGAACCATAATTTACCCACACAAAATGGAAGAGAACCAGTTAAGTTAAATGAAAATGATGTCTAAAGAGCAGATTTCTCTCGATGAGAAATTCATGCGCATGGCGTTTGAGCAGGCCCGCCGAGCGGTGCGGGAAGGCAATGAACCCTTCGGCGCTGTCCTGGTTAAAGATGGTGAAGTAGTCGCCACCGGCCGGAATAAGATAAACTCGGAGAATGACCCTACTTACCATGCCGAGACCGGGCTTATCCGGGACTTCTGCCACGAGTCGGGCGTGACAGACCTTTCGGGATACACCATGTATACCTCTTGCGAACCCTGTGTCATGTGCGCCGGCTGCATGATCTGGTCAAAGCTGGGCCGGATGGTCTATGGCATATCCGTTGAACAGCTATTTAGTTTGCTGGAGGGAAGTACAAGCGATGTTTTTTCTCAGGAGGATGATCGGGGCATCAGTATGCCTTCTGCCAAAGTTTTCAGCCGGAGCCGAAACAGAATCGATATTATAGGCGGGATTTTAGAAGAGGAAGCCATCGCGTTGTACAGGGATTATCTATCCTGACAACGGCAATTATCTTGTGGGCTCCCTCTTGTAAATGTATGAAGCATTTGTTACATTATTATTTTGTGCTTCCCGATAAATCGGGAAGCACAAAATAATATTGGAGAGGTGGCAGAGCTGGTTGAATGCGGCGGATTGCTAATCCGTTGTACTGGTGATAACCGGTACCGAGGGTTCGAATCCCTCCCTCTCCGTTTAATCGAGCTTCGTGAGATTAAACGGATTTTGCGAAGCAAAACATTTCCCGTAGGGAAATGAGGGAAGGGATACTGTTCCCTGCAGGGGACAGCCCGAAGGGCGAACAAAGTGAGTAATCCCTCCCTCTCCATTATATTATTTTTGCTGCGCAAAAATAATAGTTCTGAACATTCTGTCGATATTGAATGGTGAAGAATGGATGAAGTGTGGTCAATAATTAGATATTGCTCTCGGTTCAAGACTAAAATTTTCCGGAGGAAAATTTTATGATGGATGCAGAGATGCGGGGGTTGCGAATGAGGCCGGAAAAGAAAACCATTGTCTGGCTCGGTATCGCCGTTATCGGAGCAGTTTTGGCGATTTTTTCCGTCTATCTCTGCTATTTTAGTTATAAGGGTCAATACCCCGAGACATCATTGCCTGCGATAGCTGCCGGTTTGGGTTTGATCTTGGGATTTTGTGTATTGACGGTGTCTTTCATCGCAGGTATAAGAATATTTATCATCAGAATAGGTCGTGAAATCTGGCCGATTTCCGTTATTGTTCTTTCAGGTGTATTATTGACAGGTTTGATTGGTTTGTTCATTCGTGCAATTGTGCCGTAAGACCAACCATGGTATGTTATTATATTTGAATATTCTTTTTCACCCGGTGTTTATTGGTTAAGCAAAGAAACTCCGGGGGAAATGATGTGCCTGTGGCGAAATTGGATATCGCACCTGGCTACGGACCAGGGGATTGGGGGTTCGAGTCCCTCCAGGCACGTGGGAGAGAGGCAGCGAAAAGTAGATTCAGTATCAAGAATGAGGGTTCTCGACCGGTTATGTACCCTTCCGGCGAGGACCTTTTTTATATTATGAATACGATAGTTAACAATAGTATAAAATACGATAAATATATGGGACAGGCCATAAAGGAGGCAGAAAAAGCGGTGGAGAGCGATGATATTCCGGTTGGATGTATTATCGTACATGATAATAAGATAATTGGAAGAGCGCATAATCAGATAGAACTTTTAAAAGACGCCACCGCCCATGCCGAGATGATCGCCATAACCCAGGCTGAAGAATCCATAGGGGACTGGCGGCTGAATCAGGCCACGCTTTATGTAACGAAGGAGCCGTGCCCCATGTGCGCCGGGGCGATACTTCAAAGTCGGATCGGACGGGTTGTTTACGGGGTCCCTGCTCCCCGTGATGGCGCCGCCGGCTCGGCGATTGATATACTCAATAATCAAGCCCTGGGAAGTGATGTCATCTGTGTCGGAGGTGTTCGGGCAGAAGAGTGCCGCGCACTGCTTCAGAATTTTTTTACGAAGGTTAGAGCTAGGAGAATTTAATTAGACCATAATTTTCGGTTTTTCTGATCTTTTAACGTTGATCCTGGTTTTAAATTATCATTTTTCCACAGGAAAAATGATAAAGGAGAGGTGGCAGAGTCCGGTTGAATGCGCACGACTCGAAATCGTGTGTACCGAAAGGTACCGTGGGTTCTGCGCCGGAGGCGCATCAGCCTCCGGCTGAGAATCCCACCTCATTTAATAGGTTATGACAGCGTATGCTTATGTTATATGGAGTAATCGTCTTAAAAAACGGTATGTCGGGTCATGTCATGATATTCAAAAGCGCATAACAGAACATAACAAAGGAAAGCAGAGATTTACGAAAGGAGGAATATCCTGGAAATTAGTCTACCAGGAAGTATTTCCAAATTATTCACTGGCGAGAAAGAGGGAAATATTTTTGAAAACTGGCCAAGGAAGGAAATTCTTGGATAATTTGTTAGGTGAGTGAGGAGAGGTGGCAGAGTCCGGTTGAATGCGCACGACTCGAAATCGTGTGTACCGAAAGGTACCGTGGGTTCGAATCCCACCCTCTCCGTAATCATAAAAGAACCATAGAATAATGATAAGAAAAGTATTGCGTGGGTTCTGCGCCGGAGGCGCATCCGCCTCCGGCGGAGAATCCCACCCTCTCCGTAATCATAAAAGAACCATAGAATAATGATAAGAAAAGTATTGCGTGGGTTCTGCGCCGGAGGCGCATCCGCCTCCGGCGGAGAATCCCACCCTCTCCGTTATATTATTTTTGCTGCGCAAAAATAATAGCCTTGAACATTAAGTTTACGTGCAGAGTTGAATAGAGAAGACTCATTCATTTAACAGCATGAACAATGATCGAATCATTAGCATCTGGAAGCTGGAAGATGAGGCTCAGGGTATTCTTCTGCAAAAGGTTTTAAAGGAAGAGGGGATTATATCCGAATTGAAATCAGAGCAGATACCCTGGATGGACGGAATCATGAAAGCGGCCCGCGGATACTGGGGCGATTTGATGATTCTGGAAAGTGATCATACGAAAGCCCGGGAAGTTATAGAATTATACCTATCTCAAAAAGAAACTGACACACAAACAGATATGTAATATAGTTAATCAGGCTCAAAAACATTGAATATATTAAGAAATATTTTAACTTACATTTTTCGGAGAAAAATGTAACTGGAGAGGTGCGAGAGCGGTTGAATCGGCTCGCCTGGAGAGCGAGTGTACCCCAAAAGGGTACCCAGGGTTCGAATCCCTGCCTCTCCGTTGTTTTGTTTCTTCGAAACAAAACAAGTTAAACATTTTTATTTTCCGGAGGAAAATAAAAATATGATCTGGGTGGATTACCGGGAACGTTGCTCTGGAGTAATTGAATCTCTAAAGAAAAAGGGTTATGAATATGAAGTAAAGTCACTGCAGGTTGGTGATTACATCGTTAGTGGAACATATATTGAGAGAAAAACGTCTCCAGATTTCATCGTATCACTAAAAACGGGGCGATTATTCAAACAAATCAAAGAACTTAAAAAACAAGGGCGACAGCAATTACTTATTATTGAAGGATTGCCGTTGAAACTAATTCGGGGAGCATCTTACCAAGCAATCGATGGAGCATTAATCGCCATTGCTGTTTCATGGCAACTTCCGGTTCTATATTCTGAATGTCCGGCTGAGACGGCCGAGATTCTTAACAGGATCCGGAAGCAAATCATCAAGCGTTCGGATTTAAAGTCTCGAAAAATTTATTTAAAGAAGAAATCCCGGTACCACCCGATACAAAAGAAAAAAATACTTGAATCAATGCCCACCATTGGTCCTCATCTGGCTAATGGTTTACTGGATAAATTCGGTTCACTGGAAAAAATATTTAATGCTTCAGAACAAGAATTAATGAAGATAAAGGGAATCGGAAAGGGAAAAGCAAAGAAAATCAAAGATGTAATAAAAGAAGAAAAAGCGTTGTATAAATGCAATTCAATTTTTATCGCAGATAAAAATTAAACGCTATTTTATTTCGAAGAAATAAAATACCACGCTAAGCGGGGAGCCAGCGGTGCCCCGATCCCTGAGCTTGTCGAAGGGTGACCTGCAAGCCGCTTCAGCAGGGCCGAATTCCCGATCGAGAGGTTACCTGGTACCGGCTGAACCGTTTAGAGGAGCGTTGAAACCCAGGTCCTGTGCACGCAATGCTCGCAAACCCCGTCAGGTCCGGAAGGAAGCAGCGGTAAGCGAGTCTCTTGCGGGGTGCAGGCCTGCCTGGGCGGAGCCGATCGGCGGGGATTCCGTGATCAGGGGCCCCAACAGAGGGTGCGTGGTATTTTATTTTCAGTCTCCTGAAAAAGGAGACTGAAAATAAAATAGATAGGAGTAAAAATTGCCCGGGCGATTGTATGTAATACCGCGATAAGGTAATGATGATATAGTTATCTTTAGTGGAAGATTATAATTCCAGAGCTGTCCTATCTTATTATTATCCGCAGTGATTCTGTCATTGATCAAAAATAACCCGATTTTGATCGGGTTAGCCTAATTTTTTCCGGAGGAAAAAATTAAAATGTACACGGCATTGGCGAGAAAGTGGCGGCCGCAGCAGTTCGAAGAAGTTGTGGGGCAGCAGCATATCACTACTACGCTGTTGAACGCCATCAAGCAGCAACGTCTCGGCCATGCCTATCTTTTTACCGGACCACGCGGTATCGGCAAAACTACGCTGGCCCGGATATTCGCCAAGAGCTTGAATTGCCTGTCCGCCGATTCACCGACTCCGACCCCCTGCGATCGTTGCGAATCCTGTCTGGAAATTATGGCCGGAAACAGTCTGGATGTGATGGAGATCGACGGAGCCTCTAATACCAGTGTCGATGACATCAGGCAGCTGAAAGAGAACGTAAAGTATGCGTCTTCCCGAGGGAAGAATAAGATCTACATCATCGATGAAGTGCACATGCTTTCCACCAGTGCCTTCAACGCCCTGTTGAAGACGCTGGAAGAACCGCCCGCCCACGTTAAATTCTTTTTTGCCACTACCGAACCGCAAAAGATCCCGGACACCATCATTTCGCGCTGTCAGCGTTTCGACCTCCGGAAGATTCCCCGACATAAGATTCTTGAACGGCTCAAGCGAATTCTATCGGATGAAAATATCCCCTATGAAGAAGAAGCCTTGACCACGGTCGCTTCCGCTGCCGAGGGTGGAATGAGGGATGCCGAATCCATTCTTGATCAGCTGCTGGTATATTGTGAGGGCACCATCCGTCAGCAGGATGTCACGGCCCTGCTCGGGCTTGTCCCCCGTACGGTGGTGATTGGGTTTTCTCGCGCGATTCTGGCCGGGGATCTTTCACGGATCATCACTCTGGTGGGGGAAGTTATTGACCAGGGTTGGAACGTCTCTTACTTTCTCTCGTCGCTGATCAAACACTTCCGCGATCTTCTGGTTATTTCGACGGGTAATTCGGCTGATATATTGACCGATGTCCCCGCCGAAGAAATGCGGGATATGGGGCAATTAAGCGAAGCTTTCAGTAATTCCCGCCTGCTCTTTATTCTCAATGAACTGATTCAGGCGGAGTCGACGATCAGATACGCCATTTCAGAGCAAGTTGCGCTGGAAATGGTTCTGATGAAAGTCGCCCAGTCGCGCGGCCGTTTATTCCTCGATGAACTGATTGATCGTCTGGAAGAACTGGAGACGGGGATCTCCCCCCCACCGCCCGGCCGGGATGAACCTGCCGCTTCCGGGGATTATCTGGAAAAGGAGGCTGAGTCCTCACCCCCCGGGACGATCAGTGAGATATGGCCGGATTTTCTGGAGACCCTGGGAGCCAACCGTCCGATGCTGAAAGCGTATCTGACGGACGCGGAACCAGGGCAGCTCGAGGATGGCACCTTAACGATTTACTTCAAGGAGGATTTCGATTTTCACCGGGAAGCGCTGGAGTCCCCACCGAAACGGTCTTATATGGAAACCCTGCTTAAAAACAAACTCGGATTCCCTGTCCGGCTCGCTTTCGCGGTCCGCGGCAGCACCTCCGCGCGGAAGAAGCCTCCGGAAGCGCCCGGTTCTTCCCGGGAGAAGAAAAAAACAATCATCCGGGAGAATCCGGTCATTGAATCCACGCTCGAGATGTTTGACGGGAGTATACTGGACGTGAAGGAGTAATTATATATCAGCGAGCTGCGCTCGCTGATATATGTTTTGATTTCCTCCGGAAAAATAAGAATGTGCAAGCATTGAATCGACATTGCAGGAATATTTTAAAATAAATTCGTGTAATTCGCGAAATTCGTAGTTTTTTTAGTTGCCCGAGCGAAGCGAGGGCTAAGTTCTATTTGGGGAGGTGTTTACAGTGGCTGGTATGGGAAAGATGCTCAAACAGGCACAGCAGATGCAGGCCAGGTTGCTCCGCATGCAGGAAGAGCTGGCGAGACAAGAGGCGGAAGGCAGCTCGGGAGGAGGAATGGTCAAGGCGGTGGTCAATGGGAAGAAAGAACTTGTTTCCATTTCCATCAATCCTGATGTGGTGGACCGGGACGATGTTCAGATGCTGGAGGATCTGATTTTGTCCGCCATCAGGCAGGCAACGGAGAAAGTAGAAGCCGCCGCACAGGAACAGATGTCGGCGATTACCGGCGGCATGAATCTGCCGGGACTGGGAATATGAAGAACCGGTGATCGGTTATCAGTGATCGGTAATCAGTTTATCCCCTGGCCGGGGCATACCGATTACTGATCACTGATTACTGATTACTTTTCAGGAATAAGATTTAATAATATTTTTCCCCAACTCCTCACACTCCACATTTCAATAATATTTCACCATGGCTCGCTACCCCACCATAATGCAGAAAGCGCTTGATGCTCTGACCGCGTTGCCCGGCATCGGCCCCCGGAGCGCCCAGAGAATTCTCTTCCATCTTTTGCAGAAAAGCGATGCCGCAACCGGCGAGCTCCTTCAGGCGATCGCGGAAGTAAAGGCCAGAATACGCTTCTGCCCGGTCTGCGGGAATCTCACCTCACATGATGTCTGCCGGATCTGCAGCGACAATCAACGCGATCATCGTCTGATCTGCGTGGTCGAGGATCCCAAGGATGTGATCGCCCTCGAACAGGCCGGGAATTATCAAGGGGTTTATCACGTGCTGATGGGAAAAATCATCCCCCTGGATGGTTTTGGTCCCGAAGATCTCAAGATCAAGGAATTGCTGGCCCGGGTTAAAAAAGCCTCGCCCCATGAGATAATTATTGCCACCGGTTCGGATATCGACGGAGAGACGACCGCTCTTTACCTTGCCCGGGTTCTTAAAACGCTGAGGGTCCGGGTCACCCGCATCGCGGCCGGAATACCGGTGGGGAGCTCCCTTGATTTCATGGATCCGTCAACGTTGATGAAGGCCATTGAAGGCCGTCGCGAGTATTAGTATACGCGTGTTTAGATAAACGGGGAATGAAGTAATCCCCGCCTATTCTGAAAATAAATTTGCGGATTTCTTCCCATTTTGCTACTGTACGACCAAATTGGCGAAATCATTATCTCGCCCGGCTGATAGTGCGATAGCGGATTGTATTTCAGTCAACCAGCAGATCCCCGGTTGATTCAATCGGGAAGCGGATCAAATAACGAATGAAGTGAGTTGATCTTATGAAGAAAATAATTGAAATACGGTGGCATGGCCGGGGCGGCCAGGGAGCCAAAACCGTGGCGGAGTTCCTGGCCCTGGTGGCCCTTAATGAAGGAAAATACAGCCAGGGATTTCCGGAGTACGGTCCGGAACGTTCGGGCGCCCCCATTAAGGGGTATACTCGGATCAGCGAAGGTCAGATCAAGATGCACTCCGCCGTCTATAATCCGGATATTGTTCTCGTTCTTGATCCCAGTTTGCTGGAGTCGATCAACGTCTGTGAAGGTTTGAAAGAGGGCGGGTCGGTTATTATTAACAGCACCCTGACGCCCGATGAACTCAAAAAACAGTTCCCCTTTCTGCAGGGAAAAAAGGTCTGGATCGTGGATGCCGATCAGATTTCCAAAGACGAAATCGGCCGGGCGATGCCCAACATGCCGCTTCTCGGGGCCCTGGTTAAAGCCACCGGGGTGGTGAAACTGGAATCGGTCACTTCCGATATCCGGCGGCAGTTTGCCAAGAAGTTCGCCCCCAAAATCCTGGAAGGAAATATCAAAGCCGTTGAACGAGCATTTAAGGAAGTGAAGACATGAGTGAAAAAGCCCCCGGATGGAAGGAAATCCCGATTGGCGGGTTGATTGTCCACGCCGGCAATTCTTTCGAGTACGAAACCGGAGATTGGCGGGCGTCCCGCCCTGTCCTTGACAAGGAAAAATGCATCGACTGTCTGCAGTGCTGGATCTTTTGTCCCGACGGCTCGGTCATGGTGGAAAACGAGAAGATGGCGGGTTTTGATTATAAGCACTGCAAGGGCTGCGGTATCTGTGCCCATACCTGCCCGGTGCAAGCAATAGAAATGATAGCGGAAGAAAAGATATCGGATGTTAAGATAGATGAATGGGGGATCAGGAAATCACCCCCCGGCAGTGACGGGATTTGATTAGCCGGTATCTGTGAACGATAAACAATTATTTTCCAGAGGAAAATTGCATGAGTGAGATGTTAGCACTTACCGGAAACGAAGCCGGTGCCTATGCCATGAAGCAGATCGACCCGGATGTAGTGCCGGCGTATCCGATTACTCCCCAGACGGAACTGATGCAGACCTTCGCTCAGTACGTCGCCGACGGGAAAGTCCAGACCGAGATGATCCTGGTGGAATCCGAGCATTCGGCCATGAGCGCCGCGGTCGGCGCTTCCGCCGGTGGCGCCCGGGTGATGTCGGCGACCTCCGCCAACGGGCTGGCTTTGATGTGGGAGATAGTTTACATCGCCGCCTCCACCCGTCTCCCGATCGTGATGGCGGTGGTCAACCGCGCCCTTTCCGGTCCGATCAATATCCACTGCGACCACAGTGATTCCATGGGCTGCCGGGACTCGGGATGGATTCAGCTTTATAGCGAGAATTCCCAGGAAGTGTATGACAACATTATCCAGGCCGTGAAGATCGCCGAGAATAAGGATGTCCTCCTGCCGGTCATGACAACCTACGACGGCTTTATTATCAGTCATACCGTGGAACGGGTGGATGTCCTGGAAGATGAAGAGATCAAAAAATTCATCGGCGACTACAAGCCCCGTTATTCCCTCCTCGACACTGGCCATCCCGTGACCTATGGGCCCCTTGATCTCCAGGATTACTATTTCGAGCACAAGATGCAGCAGGCAATGGCGATGAAGAACTCTAAGAAGGTGATCCTCGAAGTGGGAGAGGAGTTCGGAAAGCTCTCCGGGCGGCACTACGGATTTTTCGATGAATATTACACTGAAGACGCGGAATATATAGTGGTGGCCCTCGGTTCCACCGCCGGCACGGCCAAGGCGGCCGTGGATGACCTCAGGGAACGAGGTGAGAAAGTCGGCGTTCTTAAGCTGCGGGTATTCCGGCCCTTCCCGGCCGATGAGATAGCGAGAGCTATCGGTAGCGCCCGTGCGGTCGCCGTTCTTGATCGCGCCGAAGGATTCAACAGCATCGCCGGGCCCGTTTTTCCCGAGATCAGGTCGGCGCTTTATCGAAAAGCCGAAATCCCGGTCTCCGGTTATGTGTATGGACTGGGCGGAAGGGATATTACCCCCGAGATGATTGCCGGCGTCTTTGGCGATCTGAAGGCCGGCCGAATCTACGATGAGGCCGCCTGGCATCTCGGTGTCCGAGAGTAACACAGACATTCTTGTCTGTGAGTTCAAAGTAACACAGACATTCCTGTCTGTGAGTTCAAAGTAACACAGACATTCCTGTCTGTGAGTTCAGAGTAGCACAGACATTCCTGTCTGTGAGTTCAGAGTAGCACAGACATTCCTGTCTGTGCGCCCTCCCCGCCGGGAGAAGCTAAGTACAAAGGAAGACAATATGACCCTCAATCTGAAAGAACTATCCAAAAAGCCCGAGCTGTTGAGCCCGGGACACCGTGCCTGCGCCGGGTGCGGCAGTGTCATCGCCATCCGGCAGGCCCTGATGGCGGTTGAAGGACCGGTCGTGGTCGCTTTTGCCACCGGCTGCATGGAGGTCTCAACCACCATCTACCCCTATACCTCCTGGCGGATTCCCTATATTCACGATGCCTTTGAAAATGCCGCAGCCACCATCAGCGGGGTCGAAACCGCCTACCGGGCCTTGAAGAAACAGGGAAAGATCAAAGGGGACATCAAGTTCATCGCCTTCGGTGGCGACGGCGGAACCTATGACATCGGTCTCCAGTCCCTCTCCGGAGCCCTGGAGCGGGGGCATGACTTCCTCTATATCTGTTACAACAATGAGGCGTACATGAATACCGGTATCCAGCGTTCGAGCGCGACGCCCTTCTGCGCCTCCACCACCACCAGCCCGGCGGGGGACGTTATCCCCGGCAAAAGCCAGTTCCCCAAGGATCTGACCGCGATCGTGGCTGCCCATCACATCCCTTACGCGGCTCAGGCATCTCCCTATAACTGGCGGGACTACATCGGCAAGGTCAAGAAGGCTCTCGCCATCAAGGGTCCCACCTTCATCAACGTTCTTTCCTCCTGCTTCCGCGGTTGGCGCACCCAGCCCGTCACCTCGATCGACATCGTAAAGGCGGCGGTGGAGACCTGCTTCTGGCCGCTGTACGAGGTGGAGAACGGGGAATGGAAGCTGAACTACAAGCCGAAAGAGAAACTCCCGGTCGAAGAATGGATCAAGGTCCAGGGCCGGTTCAAACACCTGCTGGAAGAAAAGAACAAGCCCCTGCTCGATGAGTTCCAGGCCCACGTGGACAAAGAGTGGGCCGCCCTTCTGAAAAAGACCGGAGACACGGTCCAGAAAGTTGTCGTTTGAAACGGCTTCGCTCCGAACAAAAATGATCGTCTAAAATAGTCCCGCCACCGGCGGGACTATTTTTTTGTTGTTTTTTTTGTTTTTCTTCTTGCCATTCTCATTCGCCCGATGTATATTACAATTGCTGGACGGCCATAATTACGTCCGAAATATCAGAAGATCGGGTGAAACTTCTGAAAGCGTCGGGACGGGACAGAACGCGAAAGCGTCGCCCATTCGGGAAGCCGAAGCGCTACCACCATTAGCGGCCGTCCAGCGTTTTATTTTTTGCTGCGCAAAAAATAGTGTAAAAAGAGAACAAAGCTATATATCACCAATGCCGGTAGCCGCACCCTTTCCCGGTAGGGACCCCGCCGAAGGGAAGTCCACCGGGACCGGGGCAGGGTGCGTTGTGAAATAGCCGGGCGGTCGAGCACGAGTCCGCGAATCAGGTTTGAGGTTGAAACAGCCTGAGGTGTCAGGACAAGATCCGGATTTCCGGAGCACCTTACCTCATTGTGACGGCCGTCCCGGCTTTTTTTATTGAAATCCGGTCCTTTTCCAGTAGACTGCTTTAGGTTGTCAAGATGGCGCATACCATCTTCTTGTTCTTTGAAATAAATAATCGTAGATCGGTTTAGAAAGTCGGTAGCCGCAGGCTTCAGCCAGCACTGGTCACTGATTACCGATCACTGATTACTGATTATTATCCCCGGTAGCTCAACGGTAGAGCGGGTGGCTGTCATTTTCGCGAAGCGAGAATTGGTCTCGAACCACAGTTCGTAATGCGGGGCTTCAGCCCTGCCGAAGTTCGGTGAGAGATCTTTTCTGGCAGCTTCCACGGGAGACCGTGGTTGAAAAATCGGGTGAATTCAGGGGAACCTAAGTCCTGAGCGAAGTCGAAGGATATGGCAATCCTGAGCGAAGCCTGCTGAAAGGGAGAGTTCGTCGTGCAGGGCTTTAGCCCTGGCATTAAGCAGGAACGTGCAGAGACTAGAGGATGAGGATACCCTACCGATAAGCCTTATAAGCGCCCGACTTCCATTGTCTGTGGAAGATGAGATAGTCCAAGCCCGAAGGAAACTTCGGGGCTCTTGTAACCACTAGGCTGCAAGTTCGAATCTTGCCCGGGGAGTGACAAAAGGCCCGCCTCATTCTGAGGCGGGCCTTTTGTCATCCTGAGCGAGCCTTGGTCCTGAGCTTGTCGAAGGATCAAGGCGAGTCGAAGGATTAGTGCGTTAGATTTAAGGTGGGTCGAAGTGTATGGTGTATCTATGATGAATCAAAAACCCGCATCTCCCTGGCACGTCTACGTTATCCGCTGTCGCGACGGCAAGCTTTATACCGGAATCACGACGAATCTCGATCAGCGAATCAAAGACCACAATCGAGGCAAAGGTTGCAAATACACCGCCTATCGCTGTCCGGTGAAACTGGTCTATTCCGAGCCTTTTCCCGACCGGAGTTCCACTATGAAGCGCGAGGCCCAGATCAAAGGCTGGTCAAAGAGGAAAAAGGAAAAATTGATCAACGAGTCACGCCCGAAGTGAGTTTACCCTCCTTCGCTGCCTCTCAGGATAAATTCACGCAGTGAAAGGAATCTTGCCCAGGGAGCCTTCAGATGGCGCAGAGCATTCCCTGCTTTGCGCCATTTCTTTTCAAGGGAATTAGCTGGAATAAAGAGTGTTATAGATATTAAGCTCATCATAGGCAGCTACATTCACGTTTACTATGGTGCCACTGACCTAATAAGAAGACCTGAGTGAAAAGGAGATATTATTATGATAAAAGTTAAAAGGGTTTATGATGATACCAACAAGAATGATGGTTTCAGGATACTTGTTGACAGGCTCTGGCCGAGGGGATTAAGCAAGAAAAAAGCCGGGGTGGATCTGTGGCTGAAAGACATAGCCCCGAGCACTGAACTCAGGAGATGGTTTTCGCATGATCCCGGAAAGTGGAGTCAGTTCAAGCGTAGATACTTTCAAGAGTTGAGGGATAAAAGTGAACTGCTCAATCAGGTCATCGCGAAAGCCGGTGAAATGCAAGTAACCTTGCTTTACGGGACAAAAGAGCAGAAGTTCAACAATGCCGTCGCTCTGAAGGAGTATTTAGATAAAAGGAGATGAGAAGATGAAAGCCACCGAGCAGTTGAAAGCGGAGCATGAGGGCATCAAGATAATGTTGGGTATTTTGGATAAGATTTGTGATGACATAAAATCGAAAAGAAACGCGAATCCTGAACACCTCGGTCAGATAATCGAATTTCTCAAGGTTTTTGTGGACAAATGCCATCATTCCAAAGAGGAAGATGTATTGTTTCCCGCACTGGAGAAAGCGGGTGTTTCCAGGGAAGGCGGTCCGATCGGCGTGTTGCTGGGCGAGCATGAGATGGGCCGAGGTTATGTCAGGTCGATGGCCGAATCTCTCTTGAATCATGAGAAGGGAAACCGGGAAGCCCTGTCCGAGTTCGCTGATACCGCTCGGAATTATGAGGCGCTCTTGGATCAGCACATCGATAAAGAGAACAATGTATTGTACGTGATGGCCGACGAGCTGATTCCGGAAGAGGAACAGGAGAACCTTTTTGCGGAGTTTGAAAGGATAGAGAGCGAGAGGATAGGTGCGGAGACTCATGAGAGATTTCACGCTCTTATTGGCGATCTCAAGAAGATTTATCTGGATTAGCGATATCAAAGGAGAAGTCTGGAATGGAACAGGAGTCGTGGAAGCCGAGAGAGGAGAAGTGACATGAAAGCAAGAAAAATAAAGGAACGCATTCATTGGATGGGATCCGTGGATTGGGACAGGCGTCTATTCGACTCTCTTGTCCCCCTTCCGGACGGCACCAGCTATAACGCCTATCTTGTAGAAGGAGGCGAGAAGACCGCTTTATTGGATTCGGTTGATCCTCCCATGGCCGGCGAACTCATGTCGCAGCTCGAAGGTACCTCCAAACTCAATTATATCATCTCGCACCACGCGGAACAAGACCACTCGGGGGTAATCCCGAACGTTCTTGCGAAATACCCCGCCGCCAAACTGGTATCGACGCCGAAAGCAAAGGGAATGCTTATCGATCTTTTGAGAATACCCGAGGAACGCTTTGTAACCGTGAAAGACGGTGAGACTATTTCCCTCGGTGACAAGACCTTGAAGTTTATACATGAACCCTGGGTTCATTGGCCTGAAACCATGGTGACCTATCTGGAAGAAGATAAGATTCTCTTCAGCTGGGATTTTCTTTTCCGGATAATTCATCCAGAGAAATTGTACGGCAAATTCTGTTGACCCATGGTACTGGAGGAGTATGCTGACGCCAAAATAGGAGCAAGCGGTGTCCGTGAATGTCCTTCGAGGTATTCATTGGGGAATTCCGACCCGTTCCGGAAGAAATTTCCGGGCCGGGTTTGTCTTTGGGGGGCGTAACGGCAATAAGCGGGGACTGATAATGTTGATCCGGTAATCTTTCGACCGAGCCAGAGACTATGGAGAATCAAGGGAGCTTTCCACGAAGGCGGGAACCGCAAATAATTCGGTCCAAGCGGGGATATCACGGTCGGGGGCCTACTTCGTTAGAACTGAGTCCGATTCCCGGAGGACTTTTCCAATGAGCAGAATCACTATCACCACGGCCATCCTGATTACCGCAGTGTCGGCCTTGACGTGCCCGGCGGCGAACGCCACCCCGACTTTTGTCACGAATATCGTTACGAACGGGAACCGGGCCGGTGCAGCGGTCAACCCGAACAACAACAGGATATTCGCGACCCATGCCGGCGTTGCCGCGAACAATCTGTCTGTCATCAACGGGGCGACCAACGGCGTGGAGAGCGTCGTCACCGTCGGGAACAACCCGGGCGACCACTTTATAAACCGGACCGGGGGAGGGAGCGGCGTCTCGACGAACACCCACTATGCGGCCTCGGCGGCGGCGAACCGGGATCTGGTGACCGACTCCGAAATCCAGATCACGGTTTACGCCAGTGACGGGGGAGGCACCGTCTCGGGAGGAGGGACCTTCGTCGAGGGCACCTCCGTGACCGTGCACGGGACGTGCCTGCACGGCACGCACTTCAGCGCCTGGTGGGATCCCGCAGTAGGAACGGTGTCTTACGACGCCGACTACACGTTCACGGCGACCGTGGACCGCGCGCTCTACGCGAGCTTCAATTATCAAGTGACGGCAACGGCGAACCCGGTTTCCGGGGGCACAGCTTTGGGAGACAACCCCGAGTATGGGCATCCGGCAACGGTGTCTGCGCTCCCTTCCTCAGGGTGGAATTTTCTAAACTGGACGGAGGGCGGTACGGTGGTGTCAACAAATGCGTCCTATTTCTTTATGACCTTCTCCGACCGCGCACTGGTGGCCAACTTCGTCACTCCGCCCACCCCTACTCCGACACCTTCGGTAACACCGACTTCAAGCGTGACACCGTCCGTCACGCCCACGATCACCCCAACACCAAGCGTTACTCCCACTCCCTCGGTGACGCCGACACCATCGGTAACGCCGACTCCGAGCATTACTCCGACGCCTTCCCCGACGCCGACTTCCTCGGTGACGCCGACACCATCGATGACGCCGACTCCGAGCATTACTCCAACTCCTTCCCCGACGCCGACTCCCTCGGTGACGCCTACCCCGTCGGTGATGCCGACCTCGTCAGTAACGCCGACGCCGAGCACTACTCCGACCTCTTCCGTGACGCCGACCTCGACCGTCATACCGACGGCGTCGCCGACCGTCACCCCATCAGCCACCCCGACACCGTTTCCCACCCCGGAATATCTGGTGATCGGCGCGGGTGATTACACCGGAGACGGGATCTCCGATATTGCCATCTTCCGACAGGATAGCGGCCTCTGGGCGGTCAGGGGGCTGGGCCGGACCTATTTCGGCCGGCCTTACGATCTCCCCGCTCCCGGGGACTATAACGGGGACGGGTTCGCCGATGTGGCCGTTTACCGCCCCTCCTCGGGGATGTGGGCGGTCAAGGAGCTGACCCGCTTCTATTTCGGTGCCGCTTCCGACCTCCCGGTTCCTTCCGACTACGACGGGGACGGATGCTGCGACGTCGGCGTCTTCCGGGGTTCTTCCGGTCTCTGGGCAATCAGGGGCATCACCCGCGTTTATTACGGTAATCCCGGCGACCTCCCGTCGCCCGGGGACTACGACGGCTACCCGGGGACGGAGATCGCCGTTTTCCGAGATTCCAGCGGACTCTGGGCGGTGCGCGGCCTCAGCCGGATGTACTACGGCCGGTCCGGCGACCGGCCGATCCCGGCGGTTTATGCCTGGTACGGAGGTTCCACCCCCTTCCCGATGATCCCGGCGATCTTCCGGCCCGCCACCGGTCTCTGGGCGATCCGGGGGACCACCCGGTCCTATTACGGGACGTCCGGAGACACCGCGCTCCCGGCTGCGTTCAGCGGAAGCGTCCTGGCCGAAAACGGAGTCTTCCGCCCCTCGTCCGGCCTCTGGGCGGTTCGAGGGATGACCAGGGTTTACTTCGGTACCACCGGGGACATTCCGGTGACTCGGTAGGCTGTCGGGTCCTATGAGAAGGGAGAGGGAGACTCCCAGAAGGGGCTGCCTTTTCTATTCCAACTGAACGGTCCTCGCCCGCGGCTGGAAAAAGTCATCCGCGCATTATCTTAAACATCTCCCGGCAGTATAAGGGACCCACACAAAGAGATACCCGGCGGCCAGACCGATCAAGGACAGGATTCCGATATATCCCGTGACCGGCCATAATGTGTTTTTAATATATAAATTCATGGTTATACCCGAGGTGATCGAGGCGGAACCGAACACTACCAACGCCACCAGGGCGGCGGCAGGACCGGCCACGTTTTTAAACTTACTCAGGACGCCGGCGTTCGCAGTCGGAGAGACCATGCCACCGGCGAAAGCGTAACCGCTCAGTATCACCGCGATGCTTGCCGCACCCGATACTTTCAGGAGCGATAGGAGGCCGGCGGCACCGGTCGTGGCGGCCGCCAGCAGTATTCCCCGGATAAAGACTTCTTCCAATTCCTTCTTTTTTACCATAAACCGGGCACAATTAATTCCGCTAATGTACATCCCCACGGTAGGCAGAGCGAGGTAGGAAAATAGATGCGTTTTTATCCCCAGTTGAGAATGGTACCAGAAGGGCATCGCGGAGTAATAGCCGATCAATCCGCCGGTCAGAAAGGCATAGGGGAGTGCGAATCCCCAGAAACGGGAGTTCTTTAGAATAGAAAGATATATTTTAAGCAGCCGGGGGAGTGAAGTTCCGGTCTTATCGGCCGGATTGAGGTGAGTCTCCGGCAGTTTCCGGAAGGCCAAATAAAAAAAGACGCCGATAAAAAGCAGGAAAGAGCCGAAGATCGCCCGCCAGCTTATCCAGAGCATCAAATAGCCGCCGAAGATGGGAGCTATCGCGGGCATCGCCGCGGCGCAGGAGATCAACAAACCGAGCTTTCCCACCAGTTCTTTCCGGTCAAATACATCGGCAATCATCGTCCGGCACAGAGTCGAAGCGGCTCCCATTCCCAGGCCCTCCAATGACCGGCCGATGATATACAGGGGAAGATTAAAAGAAAACAACACCGTTAACGTTCCAGTCGTGGTGATGAAAAGACTGAAAAATAGCGTCCGGCGGCAGCCTGAGTTTTGGACGATCCCTCCCCATATCGGTTGGGAACAGGCAAAAAATATTAAATAAAGGGAAACCGATAATTTCACACCGCCGGGTGTGCACTGGAGTATATTCGGCAATTTCGGCAGCGCCGGCAGGACCATTTTGATCGATGCCCAGCTGATAAGGATAAGGGCAAAAGCCAGCCCGAAGACCCAATCCCGCTCCGGTACTGTAAATGTCTTTCCGGCGGCTATCCCGGTTTGATTAACGGTATCTTTTTCCATTCGTTCAATTTCTTTCGAACTTAGCTTCGCAACTAATTAAACCGCGAATCTCGCGAATCTTCGCCAATTAAAAAGAAATAAAACTACGAATTACACGAATTACGCGAATTTATTGTGCGCCAGAGGCGCACCCCGATGACTATCGGAGAAATTCCGAGACAGCAAGTTAGCGCCTCCGGCGCTACCTCGTAGCGGCGACCTTCAGGTCGCCACTAGTGGCCGCGCCGAGGCGGGGCCGCTACGAGTGCTATTGTCTCGATCCATAATATTAAACCAATCGGGATCCCGAGGGATATCGGTCCCGATAATATCAATTAAACAAACCGGGATCCCGAAGTATTTCGGGGGAGAAAATTCCGAAGCAGTAAATTAGCGTTGGCGGGGCCAATTTGGTTTTGAAAAGACTGCATATTTCAGTTATCGCGATACGGGGGAATTTCTACGCATGGTATAAAATCCGTACCTCTCCCACATCTCGGTCAGACAGAGGATGAAGAGCTGCCGGGGCTGCTTAATCGACCGGGAATCGTTTTGAGGCGGATCGCCCCGGGGATTTTGGGAAATGTATCGAAGGGCCTGATGCATGATTTAAATTGTTATTGTTCATGAACGCCTTCTTTTGTTAAAGCGAAAAGCTTAACCACCCGTTCCCGCGCCGGTCAAGGTTTGTTTTCTCGACAATTCGGGCAGCCGAAACGATAATTGAGCATATTTCCGCAAGAGCCCCCGGATTCTCTTTCTTTGCTCAGCTCTCGGCAGATTAACGAGCGGCCGGAGCTTCCGTTCGGTGATCATCCGGGAATAAAGCGGATCACCGAGGGCTTCCAGATCTTCCTGAGCTCCAGAACAAAGCCGAAGGAAGCCCAGGACCTGGGAAACCCGAGCGTGGGATAGCCCGATCGCCCTGGCAAAAGCTCTTTGAGACCGGAAATTTCCTCCCTCCATCGACTTCGCCCACTCACGGGCCAGGAAGATCGGGCTCCGGTAGGTCCGGACCGGCTTTATCCGTCCCATCCGCCGCCGGACCGCCTTAAAGATGTAGTCGAATACGTCCCAGACGAGGGTTCGCTCCGCCATCGGACCGGGGAGTGAAACAAGCCCATCTTGTTCAACAAGATGGGCTTGTTTCATCCTGAGCGAACTTTGAGATCCGATTTAGAGCGGATCTCAAGGTGAGTCGAAGGAGAACCATGAATTAAATTATAAAATCGGGAAATATATCCGATTTAATCATATCCTTTTGCTTCGCTCGTAAGTCTCATATTTCGCTTCACCCCTGAAAAATCCGATTGTTCCTTCGATCTTCGCGATAAGAATTATCCACCGGTAAAGGAATATCTCGAATATGCTCAGAATAGCCAGATAGAAAGCATATCCCGGCCGGAAGAGTTTCTGGTCCCGCATGAACTCTACCAATACAAGCAGTGATATTGCCGCTTGTGACAAGACCATGAACGCCAAATAAGCGAGAAAGATGTTCAGCTTCAATATCCCCGTCGCCCAGGCGGCGATAAGGAGGCCGATGCTCAGTGTTTCAAAGAATACCCCCAGTGATTCATATACCACGTAATAAGGCAGCGTCAAAAAAGCGAACCATTTATATTTAGGATTCAGGATCATGTGCTTATAACGCCATATCGTCTCGTCGATAACCCGCTGCCACCTTCTTCTCTGGGATATTAGTCGCGGTATGGTTGACGGTCCTTCTGTCCAGCCGATGTTATAAGGCAAAGCCAGGATCTGATAATTCTTTTTCTGCTTAACGATAAGATCCTGGGCGTGGAACGTCAGTTCGATGTCCTCGCTGCTGAAACCTGTTTCATATCCCCCTAAGTCCATCACCAGGTCCTTACGCCAGATACCGAATCCTCCGCTCACATTGGGGACGGCATTTACAGCACTCCAGGAAATACGGTTACCTATGAAATTCCGGAGGTATTCGAGATTTTGATACGCTATAAGAGGATTATAAGAGAAGCTCCTGTCGACTATCTTCCCCTTTTCGATCTTGAAACCGTTTACCAAACCGAAATAACTGCTCACACCGACAACCCGGTCCGGATCCTTTTCAATGTAAGTCATGCTTTTTAAAAAACTATCAGGCTCCAATATGACATCCGAATCCATGGAACAAACATAATCATAACGCGCAAAATTCAAACCGGCGTTAACCGCCCCGGCTTTCTTGAATCCCGACGATTCACTGATCACGGTAACATGGGGATGTAATTCCGATCGGTATACTTCATGGATCTGTCCGTGGCTGAACCTGTTGGGATAGACCCGATCAACCGATTTCAAATCAAGCATTCGATCAAGAATCGCGAAAGTATCGTCGGTGGACCCGTCATTCACGACAATAACCTCATATTCGGGATAGTCGATGTTCAATATGGACTGAAGAGAATCCTCGATCCATAGTTCTTCGTTTCTTGCCGGAAATATTATGCTGACGGGTATGGCCGAAGTGGAAGAGGACAGCAGAGCGTATTCCTCTGCCTCGGATTCGGAAATGCGTTTGTGCTGCTGGAAAAACCCGATGATTGCCAGCAGCACAAAATAAAGCAGCTGCACCAAAAAATATGCGATTAAAACGATAAAAGCCCCATAAAGTAAATTTGGAAACGTCATGGTATTATATATCCACTAACTTATCGGTTATTATCAATTTAATATGTTCCGCCAGTTCCTTATCTATGGAAGAGATTACGTTCAATATCTCATCACGATCCCCTTCGGGCTGATCTTTCAGGACGCTTTCCAGTCCGAAATGAGCCCCCGCTTTTATCATCGCGTCCAAAAGCCCTACCGCCCTCTTTTTGATCTCGGTATCCGGGGAAAGAACATCGGTGAGCACTTTTTTATCGTATCCCGATTCTTCCAGCAGCTCTACCGAAGCTTTTTGCATGGTTACGCTTCCCGTTCTAAGTGACACCTCCATCTTGTCCAGCGCCTTTTCCAGGTGAGGGGAAATCGCTGCCTTGACCGAATTTCTCACGGTCGAAACACTGTCCCCCAGCAGAGGGAAGATTTTTGATATGTATTCCTCTCCGGATATTTTTCCCAGGGCGTTTACCGCACTGCTTCTCACGATCCAGGCGCGATCGTCCAGACATTTTTCCAGGGACGGCGCATGAACCTTATCCCTCAGTTCTCCCAGGAATTCACAGGCAGCCGCCCTGACATCGGCCAACGCATCCGCTGTCAGCCCGGCTACTTTTTCGATAAATTCCCGGTTGTCCGGTTTGAGCCGCGATAACATCTTAACCGCCCAGAACCGCGTGGCTGGATCCTCATCGCCGACATACGGAATTATTTCGGTTGAAGCGTCTTCCGGAAAATCCCGGAACATATCCATAACCCTATATCCGCTGATCTTTCTCTTCTTTATCACGTCCAGCAGGAGAGCGGCTGTTTTTCCGTTCTTGATATGCCCCAGGGATATTATAGAAAAATAACTTATATCTTCGTCTTTACTGTCTGCGCCTTCCTTGAGTATCTCCACGGCATTGGGGCTGTTTATATGCCCCAGCATGATCAGGGCCTCGATCCGTTTCCATTTATTCAGGATCCCGCGCGCTGTTTTCTCGATCTTGGCGGCCTCCTCCGGAAGCCGAACGCATCCCGGGATAGCGGCAACCAACTCCTGGGGAAGTGCCCCGGTCGTTCCCTTATAAACATCCATAACCCGTGCCAGGCCCACGTTTCGCATAAAAACACTGCATTGCTCCGCGCTGAGTTCTTTTCCCGGAAGAGCCATTTTTTGCAGGTTTTCCAATATGCCTTTCAATTTGCGGCGCCGCCTGGTCAACTGGATCCGCCAGGCAAAGGCATAACCGACCACAAGAACGCTCAGACATACGGCAAGAGCGAGAAGAACCGTATCGAGAGCTTTTACGTATTCGACGTAATAATTTTCCATGCTATCAGCTGCCTTCTTAAAAATTTATTTAAAGATGTGGATTAAAATTTTCCTAAAAGACCAACATTTATCCCGCAGCTATCGAATTCCGGGTTTTCGTGAGCCCAGGATCCCGACAACATCAGCTTACTATTTTTCATAATGTTAACGTTAATTCCGGCAAAAAAGATATACCCGAACTCTTTTGAGGCCTTTAATCCGTATATGTCGTACAGCCATTCTCCAATTGCCGTCCCTCCGTAAACATTGATATGCCCGGTTACCATAAAACTCCCCTTGAACGTACCGAAATTCCCTTCTCCGCGGCTCTCGATAAAAGTCGCCCCGTAAACTGCGGTTATATAATGATCCCCGAAATAATAAACCAGTCCCGGAGTAAGAACGTAGACATTATCCGGATTCTTCTGAAGGTACTTGCCTTCTACGTTCATATACAAAGTACTGAAGAGATTGTATTCGACTTCCAGAAACCCCTTCCATTGATAGGTGAAATTCGTTTCAACGAAATCTCCGAATCCGACGCCCCCGTGGATATATCCGTTCTTCAATTTAAAATAGGTTCCCGCTTCAAGGTTGTAATTTTCTTCGGAAAACCTTTTATATTCCGTGAAATCGATATACGGCTGCTGTAGGTTATGGTTGAGATACGCGATCCGGCTCGTCCAGGTCTGCCAGTATCCTTTTTTGGATCCCTGTTTCACCCGGTCAATCTCATAAAACGAATGCAGATACACCTTTTCCGCATATACAGGTTCTTCTTCCGGAGGCGCTTTGATAACGCGCATTGCCGGAGCCCTATCGGCCGTTATATCCTCTCCGACCTGAGTGTTCTGGGCCTTCACATCAAAAGAGGTCCCGCATATAATCAAGAAAATCAATAGTGCCGATATTTTCCCGATCACGTTTTTTTTACCGACCATTGCTTCTCCTTTTTTGCGTATAACAAAGTCCTGTCTATAATATCGTCGATATCATGTGCCGGGCGATATTTGATCATTTTCTCTATCTTGGAAAGGTCCGGAATACGGCAGGACATATCTTCAAAATCACGAGCGTGTTTCCCGAACGCTTTCCGGAACGAAATATATTTTATGGGTTTTTTTAGATGCGTTTTTCTCTTTATCTTCGCTGCCAGGTCCTTTATCGATATGGTCTGATAGCTGCCGATATTGAATATTTCCCCTTCGGCTCTTTTCTCCTCCGCCAGAGCTATCAATGCGTCGACAGCATCATCTATATAGGTGAATGATCTCAGCTGCTGCCCATCACCATACACCGTCAATGGCTTGTTGTTCAGGGCCTGCTGTATGAGCCGCGGCAGAACCATCCCGTACACTCCCAGCTGGACCGGCCCCACGACATTAAAAAACCTTACTATTACAACCGGAAGTTTTTTTTCTTTAAAATAGGCAAGCGCAAGAAATTCATCTATAGATTTAGCTTCGGCATATCCCCAGCGGCTTACGCTGGTGGGTCCCATCACCCGGTCATCGTCTTCCTTGAAGGGCTGGCATGCCAAAGGGTGTTTGCCGTAAACTTCAGATGTGGAAGCGACTATGACTTTTACCCCGTATTGGGAAGCCATCTCCAGGACATTCTCCGTACCTTTGACATTGGTGACTATGGAAGTAAGCGGATGCTCAAGTATATATTTCACACCCACCGCCGCGGCCAGATGAAAGATCAAATCCGACTGTTTTATCAGCCTCCTCAGCAGAGACTTGTTGACTATTGTGTCTTCATAAAATTTGAATTTTGGGTCTTTGAAGTATTGTTTAATATTACGGAGGCGGGAAGTCGACAAATTGTCGATAGCCCTTACCTTCCACCCCCTTTCGAGGAGTTTTCCGCAAAGATGTGAGCCTATAAACCCGGCTCCGCCCGTTATTAATGCTCTTTTTCTCATATTATCCAAGCACGGTATTTTGACATTCTCCGATTTTATTTTTTAGATACTGAATTATGGTAGAGATATAATACCGGCATTAAAGCACTTTTTCTTGTGTCGTGTCACGAAGATATCTTGTTAAACCGGTAACGGGAAGTTCCCTCACCGCCTCAATCGCCCGGCGACACCAGCTCAGTGCCAGCGTCCGCCATCGATCCGCAGCGAAGATGCAGTCGAAAACGTCCTGGATACTCGACATGAGCCGAGCATTATGACGAGTCGACAGAATTAATCCAACATCGACCGCTGGATTATCCGCCTATGTCGTCAAACATATAGTGTGGTAAGATACGCTGAGAGACACAACTTTGATTAAGGAGGAATCCATGAAACGATTGGTTATTTTGTTCGTCATTGTGGGACTCGTGGCCGGAATGATGGGCATGGTGGAATCGGTCTGGTCGGCGGAGAAAGCCCGCGCCGGGTCGGATACAGTCACAAAGTGGATTAAAACCGAGATATATTTCGGCCGCGATATCCCGGGCGCCCAGGAGATTTCACGAGGGGCATGGGGAGAGTTTCTGAACAGGGTGATCACTCCCCGATTCCCGAAGGGGCTGACCGTTTATGATGCTTATGGCCAGATGCAGCGCGAAAACGGCCGGATTGACAAACAGTCTACATGGGTGGTCATCTTGGTGCACCCTGAAGACCCGGCCATCGACAAAGCGGTGCAGGCGGTAATCGATGAGTTTCGCAAGCAGTTCAAGGGGGCACAGGTCATGCTCTTGAACGCTCCGACCACGGCGCAATTCTTCGCCGATTGATAAAATTTTCCGCTGCCCATATCTTCACTGTATTCCAGGGTGACGAGGATAGTATTGATGTAGGGCTTTGGGGTTTTCTCAAGGGGAATCACCGAGATGCGATGTTCTCCACGGTATTTCCGGTAGGAAAAAATCGGAAACTACACCGCGAAGAAAATTGTTCGGGTTGTTTGCCCTCCTTTGGCTACGCTCAGGATAAATTCGTTTATCGAAGGGTGATGCTCAGGGGATTCTGCTTTTTATCCCGCCGTGGTACAATGACTCCTTGTTGAGAAGAAAAAATGATGCGGGTTATTCTTGCCATAACGATCTTGTCGTCGGCAGCTGCCTGCCGGGGCCCTTCCCTGCCGGAGCGGGTGCGGGAGGAGAAGACGGGGTTGGTACTGCTCCTGGTCAAGCCGGGAGAGTTCATGATGGGGAAGGCACCGGAGGAAGACGGCCCCGCCAGCGAACTGCCCCGGCACCGGGTTGTGATCGGCCGGCCTTATTACCTGGGAGAAAAAGAGGTAACCCTCGGGCAGTTCAGGGCGTTCGTTGCGGCCACCGGTTACGTCACGGACGCCGAAAAAAGGGGGAAGGCTTCCGGCTGGGACGGCAGAAAGTGGGGGAAGAAGCGGGGGGTCAACTGGAAAACTCCCGGTTTCAGGCAGGAGAGCGGCCACCCGGTGGTCTGCGTCAGCTTCAATGATGCCCGGGCTTTTTGCCTCTGGCTGGGGGAGGGCTACCGCCTCCCTTCCGAGGCCGAATGGGAGTTCGCGTGCCGGGCCGGGAGCGATGCCGTCTTTTACTGGGGAACCGAACAGGAGGAAGCCTGCATCTACGCCAACGGCGCCGACGCCTCGGCAGGAAAAATTTTCCGGGGATGGGAGACGGCTTCTTGCGATGATGGATATCCCTGGACGTCGCCGGTCGGAAACTACCGTCCCAACCGGTGGGGATTCTACGATATGGCCGGGAACGCCTGGGAATGGTGCGCGGACACATGGCATAAAAACTTCACCGGCGCCCCCGCCGATCAGCGGGCCTGGCAGGATGGCGGTATAGCGGGAAGAAGGGTGCTCAAGGGCGGATCGTGGTACTTTGGAATCTCCGGCCTGAGCTCAGCCGGCCGGGACTCGCACCGGGACTTTGAGGCAACCAACGGCGGCGGTTTCCGTGTTGTCAGGGACCCCGGCGGAAAATCTTGTTATTGAGCCGCTCCTGATAGTGGGGCCACCTTATCCCCTATGAATTCAGGGTGGTTAACACCCAGGTTCGTGCGCGATTCTTCTTTTCAGTCAAAACTCCTTGACCACCCCGCTCGAGAGGAGAATAATAAGTTCCAGAAGTTCACCTTATCCCTGGGAGATGCAATGGATATAAACTGGGGAAATAAAGTTGGGAAAACCTGACCCGGTACGGATAGTTCTATCCTGCCGGGTTTTGGTTTTCAATAGACTACGGGGGTAAAAATAAAAGGAGGAGAGAAGATGAAGAAATGGGCGATGGTTTTACTGATGCTGTTGGGCACGGGTTTCGGCCTGATTTCCCTGGGCGGCGACTTCAACGGGGACGGGACAGCTGACATCGCCGTTTTCCGATCGGGTTCAGGTCTCTGGGCGGTGAGGGGGGTAACCCGGGTATATTTCGGGCAATCGGGCGACGCTCCGGTCCCCGGCGATTATGACGGAAGCGGGACTGACCGCGTGACCATTTTCCGGGCGACCAGCGGTCTCTGGGCCATCCATGGTCTTACCCGGGTTTACTTCGGGCAAAGCGGCGACGAATCAAGAACGGGAGATTACGATGGAGACGGGACGGAAGACCTGGGCATCTTCCGGCCCACTTCGGGCCTCTGGGCCGCCCGGGGCGTCACCCGAGTGTATTTTGGTTCTTCCGGAGACTTCGCGATCAACCCGGGGAAAGCGGGAGGGGCCAGGGGAAGGCTGCTCAAGACGGGCCAGTTTACCGCATACACCAGCGGTGACGACGGGATTTACCGGGCCGGCCAGCCCTTCAGCTATACCGACAACGGGGATGGGACGGTCACCGATAACGTCACCGGTCTTATGTGGGCCAAGGATGGGATCGATGCCGGATGTGATTATGGTGCCGAAGTAAACTGGCAAACGGCAATTGGCTGGGCGAATTTTCTAGTCTTTGCCGGATATAACGATTGGAGATTGCCGAACCGCCGGGAACTGGAATCGCTAATCAATGCGGGAAAAAGCTATCCCGCCGTCAACTCCACTTATTTTCCGAACACAGATTATAGTGACTATTGGTCCGGAACTACCTTAAAGGATGATTCCACCTACGCCTGGTGCGTCCACTTCGGCAATGGCTCCGTGGAATATCAGAGTAAGACCGTGACGCCCCATAAAGTTCGCGCGGTCCGCAGCGGCCTGTAAGCACTGGCAGAGGGGGGGCGGAGAGCAGTCGTCCTCCTCCGGCAAAAAAGGGCGGTCCCGTAAACGGGGTCGCCCTTTTCTTCCGGATCCACATCATGCGAGAAGGAGACGACAATATGGGAAAGGTGAAGACAGGCGCGTATATTCCCCTCCCGGTGGTGCCGATTGTTCTGGTCGGGACCAACGTGAACGGAAAACCTAATTATATGGCCGTGGGCCTGGTGAACGGCGTGAATATCAAGCCGCCGATCGTCTATGTCAGTCTGAACAGGAAACACCACACACCGAAGGGAATCATCGAGACCGGCACCTTCAGCATTAACGTCCCCTCCGCCGATTACGTCACGGAAACCGACTACTGCGGGCTGGTCAGCGGCAGGAATGTCGATAAATCCGCCGTCTTCACCACCTTTTACGGCGAATTGAAGACCGCCCCCATGATCGAGGAATTCCCCATCACCTGCGAGTGCCGGTATACCGGGCAGAAAGTGGAATTCGCCATGGATGTCGTCTACTTTGGCGAGGTTATACAGGTATACGTAAACGAGGAGATGGTGGGCAAGGACCGGAAAGTGGATATACTGAAGGCCAATCCCATTTACTACTCCGGTATCGAGAACCGGTACCGCACCCTGGGCGAAGATAGGGGGCCGGGCTGGAGCATCGGCAGGCAATACAAACCAAAACAGGACACCGGGAAAACAGCAGCCGCGGAATCAGAATTCCGGTGTGACATTATCGAACGTTCCGCCCAGCCCGCTCTGACCATCCGGTCCCGGGTGCCGCTGCCGTCGCTGGCCCAAACCCTCGGCGCGTCTATTTTTGCTATTGGCCGATACGCCGGGGAAAAAGGATACATCCCCAGCGGGTCGCCCTTTCTGGCCCATCACGGTTCTGACGGATTGGGACGGGATATCGAGATCGGTCTTCCCTTCGGGCCCGGCATAGAGGGAAGGGACACTATCACGGTAAGCGGGATACCCGGGGGCACATACGCCGCCTATCGCCACCTGGGCCCCTATGAGCGGTTGCCGGAGGTCCATGCCGCGCTGGAACAGTGGCTGGCTGCAAACGGGCATACGGTTCCAGGGGTGACCTACGAAATCTACCTGAACGATCCCCGGACCACGACCCCGGAAAACCTTGAAACGGAGATCTTGTTTCCGCTTATATGAATTCCGGGGACACGATACGCAATAGAATGGTTTAATAAGGTGGAACCATTCCCGCCGTCCGCTGAAGTTATTCTTCGGGCGCTTCGGGATTCGCCGGGAGAAAGGTAAAAGGCTTGGCCGGTTCGAACTTTCCGGCCGCGTTTCCGGCATATATCCTGCCTCCGGCCACCGTGAGTTTCTTCACTCCGGCGCCTTTCGTCAGATCAAGCTCGGAAAACGGCACCCAGAATACGTTTGGGCTGGTGGCCGAATCGAAGAAATAGACTTTGTTCTTATGGTCCGCAACAGTGCGCCATATCGTCGACGAGATGTTGGGCTGGCCTGGTGTCGTAATGCCGAGCGGCACACCGACGCTGCGAATCACGCTGAGAACGCTGAGCGCGGCCTGATTCTCATAGGTGCCGCCCGGCACTGCTTTGATGTAGTTTTCATCGACGGTCTTCGGGATCGCGTTGATAAGGAAAGAAGCCCGGGCGAACCGATCGGCCGCCCGGTTCGTCCCCGGAAGAAAGGTTAGACCGCCTATCATGGCCCAATAGTCATTCAACGCGAGTTGCTGGTCGTAAGACGGGGAGTTCGTCATCACCTGGTACTGCTTGCCGTGGTGGATAACAAGCTTGCCCGCGATGTATTCGAATATTGCCGAGTCGCCGGCAGCATCAGAGATTGCCAGGTGTAACTGGGCGGGCCGTCCGTTAGGCAACTCCGGAGCGATCAGACGAAAGGGTTCCTCCCGCAGAGCATCCACGGCTTCGGCAACGGTGGCAAAGTTGTCCAGCACGTATTGGGCCCAGAGGGAGATCGAAAGAGGAGCCTTACCGTCGGGCTTGCCGTAATCCGATTCGGCCAGATAGAGCAGATTGGCGACCAATCCCGCCTCGTTCATGCCGTCCGCCGTGCCTATTTCATATCCGGAGGCGATCACGCTCCCGTACCGGGAAGTCCATGTCGGTGAATCCGACCCGGCGGCGCCGTCGCGCTTCATGCCGCGCGGAAAAACCCAGAGATTGGTCTGCATCTCCTCGGCCCAGTCCATCGATCGCCCGGTAATGACGGTCCCATTCTCTCCGATATAGACCGCACGGGTACAGGCTTCGGCCTGCTGAAGGGAAGTGATCATCACGGCCGTGGCTGCCAATGCAGCATAGAGAAAATAATTAACCTTACTGTATTTCATCTTAAACTCCTCAGTCATTCCTGATTTCATTGAAAACTTTTCTCAAGGATCCCGTTGGCCGCCAACAAAGATGGAGATATGACCTGTGTAGCCCCGATACTTAAAGCCTTGGCTATGTTGTCTTCATTTTCAATTCTCAGTATGATACTTTTCGGCTTCTTTCCCCCTTTCAATACCTCGTTTACCGTGATACCCGTTAAGATATTATCGGCATCACTTTCATAAAGGGATATTATAGCGTCTGCATCGGAAATACTGGCATCCTTAAGTATGTCTGAATCAGTTCCGTTCCCGACGACCACATTATATCCGAGTTTTTCCGCCACGGGATGACTGCGGTTAGCATCGTCAATGATGATAAAAGGAATTTTCCTGGCTGCTAATTTTTGGATTAAAACTTTCGTCAGTGTCGTATAACCGCACAAGACTACATGATTATTCATTTTTCTCACTCCCTTCACTATTTTCAAAACTTTTTGCATTTTATCTTCTATAACCGGTAAAACAACAACGGTCAGAGCAGTCGCGAATGTCCCCAGTCCGATTAATACCATCGTGGTTACGAAAATCCGGGCAGTTTGAGTTACCGGGGTGATATCTCCGTAACCGATAGTGCTGTAGGTAATCAAGGTAAAATAAACTGAATCGCCCCAGGTTTTCAGGCCGTTAAACTGATCTTTAATAAGATAACTTCCCACGATTCCGTATAAAAAAGAAAGCACGACTGAAATAAACACCAGGATCTGATAATAACTGAAACGATTCGGTTGGCTTTTAACGTTAAAGATCCTATACGACGCCAGTAAGGATAAAACCACAACGATGTAAGCTATTGTTATTTTATTAAAATGGCTGCTTATCCATATGTTGCTTGCTATCATCAAAACTAATAGGATAACGCTGAAATACCATGTCTTTCTCTTCCTGTAATACAGCCCTTTCCCCAGAATTATCAAGGCGTACCCCAGCAGTATCTGCAGCCCGCAGTTGATATGATCTCCGGGCCGCAGGGTATAATGCTGCGTTACCTCTGATATTTCAGGAATAAACACCCCTTTAATAATGGGGAGGAGCGCTGAGAAAACAGCTAACAGTCCGTTGAAAGAGAGTATTATTGCGAATGCCAGGGGGAGATAGGTATTCCTAAACTTAAAACTATAGTTCATTGCCACTCCTTCGTTCCATTCCCGTGAGAGTCTTCCGGTGCACGACTATCAATGAGAGTCCCGAGTTTGTCATTTCTTAATCTCCAAAGGATTGTCAAATATACTCACACCGCCCTTTACGCCGAAGTCTAACGATTGAACAGGATACGCAATGGTGATCTTTTCTTGTTCAAAACGCTTTTTAATCCGCATAATTGCCTCGCTCATGGCATTCAAATAGTCTGTTTGCTTTAAAAATTCAATCCAAAAACGGACTTCAAAATTATACGCATAACTGCCGATGTCCGTAAAATAGAAATCTGTCGCCTCCGTCTTCATGACAGCTTTTATCTTGCCGACTTCGTCAAGGGTAGCGCTCCTCACCTTCTCCAGATCATCACCACGCGTCACGCCGCCCCGCACGATGACACGTCGCTTTTTATACGCGGAATAGTTGGTAAAGGTGTTTTTGTAGATCAGCTGGTTGGGAACAAAGACTTCCTGGCCGCTGATATTCTTTATCGAAGTTGTGATCCACCCCATCTCGTTCACGGTGCCGAACTTGCTGTCTATTCTGACCCAGTCATTTTTCTTGAAGGGTTTCTGAAGATTCACCAGTAATCCGGCAAACATATTTGCGGCGATATCTTTAAAGGCAAAACCCGCAACGATACCGATGATGCCGGCACCGGCCAGCACCTTGGTCACGTAGCTTTCCAGGCCTATGATCTCTAATGCAAAGATTCCTCCCGAGGTGATTACTGCAATATAAAGTACCAGGGATATTACTTTCGCCAGGCTGGTCTGCTTTTTTAGTATTCTGATATAGAGCTTCAATGAGTAGTGCCGGACAATTTTCGCGAGAAAATAGAATGCCGCCAAGACCACCACGGCCAGAACAATTCTTGGCAGGAAGTGAAAGAATGACTCATCCCATCTTGCAAATATTTCATACCTGTTAAAGACGCTGTCTTTCATGTGTTATCTTCTCCCTGAGTTGTTGAAAAATCGCAATCACCGGGGCTATCACCTGAGCAGGAGGAGGAGGGCGGTATCGATAATACCACCCAGGAGGAAAGCACCGAACTTTCCCTCTTTCTCCCGGGGGAGCTCCATAATCATGCTGTTCATAATCACCGCCCCGGCCACAAACCCGAAGAGGACAACCACCACCGGTTGCGGCAACTCGGCCACCGCCCCGACCGCCCACCCGAGAAGTGCCGCGGCCGCCAGAACTTTGCGTCCCAGCCGCTGATACAGTTCTCCGTGTTCGCAGCTGAGAGCATAGTCTGTCGCCAGAAAATGGAACCCCATAGCCACCGTGTAAAGGGCGAGGGGGACGGTTCCTTCGTCGATATTTCGGATCCGGAGGTAACTGACCAGCCAGACACTGACGGCGAATCCTCCGATGTGGAGCCAGAAGATAGAATCACCAGCGGTCCCGGACTCCTTTCTCTTCCCGGCGGTCTTTTTCGACCAGGCCACAACGTTTTCCAGGGCGTAAAATACCATAAACCCGATCATAGCGGCAAGGTTCACGCTGAGATCGCGGAAAGGGAGGGAGATGAGAGCGGTCGAACGGAAAAAGACGCCCCGGGCCGTCTCCAACTCAGGCAGTAGATTGACGAAGACATAGGCAACCGAGACCCCTGCTCCGAAGGAGAGTAGAGCCCGGTGGTGTCCCCGTTGGGGGAGACGAAGCATTCCTCCAAAGTAGAAAATGCCGGCGAAGATCAGCGCCGTCACCAACGGCTCAATATTATCGACAATCTGCATTTAAAGTAAGGGACGGCGTTAAATAGTTAAATAACTGATGCAGAAGGACCGATTCCTGGGTTGGAATTGTCCATGAAGAATACGGAGAAAGCAAGGGCGAAGATAATATTCAGTAAAAAGGAGGGGGCCGGATGGCCCCCTCCTTTTTTCTGGTCTGTTTACAAACCGCCGTTCAATGCAGAACGCCAGATTGACTGTGAGTGTAAGCCCTTGTGTAATCACCTTCCCGGAGAAGGAACCATCCAGCGTGCCGGTGATTGCCGTCCCGTCGGCGCCATGGGGGTTGGTCAAGAGGCCGGAAAAGTTATAGGTATGGTTTTCCGTCCTCGCGTGGGCATAACTGAAATCCAGAAAGCAGGAAGGGGTAAGGAAATAAGTCATCCCGGCCATCGCGACACCGCCCATACCCAGCTGGAGGAGCTACCCGGTAGGCAATCTGCCGGAAACCGGGGCTGTCGTTACTCGCCCTGATCTCTATCCGGGTGATGAATTCCGGTATTACACGGATGGGATATGAAAATATCGCCATAATCAGGACCGGTGCAATGAGACATTGACATTCGACAGCAACCATATAGTATCTGCATTAATACTTAAATAAATGAGGCGGTTCGGATGAACGAGGCGGAAAAATTGGCCAGAGTGTTTAAGGTGCTCTCGGTCGACACGCGTGTAAAGATCGTGCAGTTGCTGAAAGTACACTCCTTATGCGTTAATGCCCTGTCCCACCATCTCGGTGTTACACCGGCGGCCGTCTCCCAGCATCTGCGCGTTCTCCGGGATGCCGATGTAGTCATCGCGGGGAAACGAGGCTACTACGTGCATTACCGGTTGAATGATAAGACGCTGCGGCGATGGAAAGAAATGTCCGCCCGCCTGTTGGAGAAGGGTCGCAACGACAGGAAAGAGAAGGAAGAATGAACAGAGATGATCCGGCGATCGAGGTCCGGGACCTGGTCAAGCGGTTTGGAGATGTCAGGGCGGTTGCCGGCATTTCCTTCACGGTGCGACGGGGCGAGCTCTTCGGCTTCCTCGGCCCCAACGGGGCGGGGAAAACGACTACGATCAACCTCCTCACGGGCCTCGCGAAACCGGACGGGGGAGCTATCAGAATAGCCGGCGTCGATTGCGCGAATAACCCCAAAGCCGCCCAACACTTGATCGGTGTCGTTCCGGACGAGAGCAATCTTTATCCCGAGCTGACCGGATTTGAAAACCTCTGTTTCTGCGGGGCGCTCTACGGAATGCGGAAGGAGCAGCGCCGGGCGCGGGCGGAGGATCTCCTCGGTATTTTCGGCCTGGCGGAAGCGTCGGACCGGAAATTCGCCGGCTATTCGCGGGGCATGAAGCGAAGGCTCGCCCTCGCCGCCGGGATCATCCATCAGCCGCCGATACTGTTTCTGGACGAGCCGACCACGGGCATCGACGTCACCGGGGCCCGGCGGATTCGGAGACTGATCGCCGATCTTCACGAATCCGGGACGACCATCTTCCTGACCACCCATTACATCGAGGAAGCGGAACGGCTCTGTGATCGGGTCGCCTTCATCGTGGCCGGGAGGGTCGTCGGGATAGACGCGGTCGATCGCTTTGTCCAGCCGGTGCGGGATAAGCATGTCCTGCAGATATCCGGTGCCGCAGTGCCGGAAGGTATCCTGCGTGACCTCGCTGACAGCTTCCCCGGTATCGATTTTCAGGACCTTTCCGGGGGAGTGATCCGGGTTGAGGCGGAAAGTCCCCTTCCCGTCGGTCCGCTGGTCCGCTTTCTGGAAGAGCGGGGGGCCGAGGTGACTGAAGCGAAGAGGATGCGCCTTTCCCTGGAGGATGTCTTCGTGCGGATTACGGGGATCGCGGCGGCAGCCATGCGCGGGGAGAAGGAGAAAAAAGGAGGCGGACGATGAAGGGATGGATCGCTTTCTGGAACATTCTCCTCAAGGATATGCGGTCTTACTATCTCAAACCGCCCAACATCAGCTGGGGGTTGATCTTTCCCCTGGCCTGGACCGCGATGTTCTTCATTCGCTCCGGACAGGGTTTCGAGAGCATACCGGCCTTCCTTCCTGGCGTGATGGGGATCTCGGTCCTCTTCGGCACCACCAGCATGCTCGCCGTCACCGTGACGTTTGAAAAGAAAGGGAGATCATTCGAACGTCTTTTGCTTGCGCCCATTCCTCTGGAAGCGCTGATGCTGGCGAAGACCTCGGGGGCCATCCTCTTCGGAACCGTCAACGCGTTTGTGCCGGTGGCGATCGCCGCCTTCCTGACCGATCTGTCAGGTGTTGACTGGATGATCCTGGTTCCGGCCGTGGTCCTGATCGCCGTCAGCTCCACGTTCCTCGGCCTCTTCATCGCCGTCGCGGTGAGCGAAGTTTTCGAGGCCCAAACTTTTTCCAATTTTTTCCGTTTCCCCATGATTTTTCTCTGCGGCCTCTTTTTCCCCATTGCTAAACTGCCCTTCTGGCTCCGGCCATTGTCATATGTCCTGCCCCTGACCTACGGCGCGGACATTCTGCACGGCGCCCTGAACCACGCCTCCCGCCTGCCTATCCCCGTGGATTTCACCCTCCTGGCTCTTTTCTGTCTGGGACTCTTCATCGCCAGCCTCCGAAACATCAGGCGGAAATGGATCCTGTAAGAATTCGATATATAATGGGATCGGAATAGAAAGGAGATAGAATGATTCAAATTAAAAGAGTTTATGGTTTTTCCCGCACTGGACTACTCGAAGATAAACCGGCTGCTCTCCCTGCAGAGGGTGCCAGATGACGGCTCAGGCTAAAAAAGCTACTCAAGAAGCACTGAAGCTTTATCCGGGATTATTTCCACTGACTCGATATATTGAACGCCTGTATTTGACGGCAGTCTAATGAAAATGTGCAGACCAAGCTTATGAAGAATGCGCCCGAATCCCAAACCGCGATGCCTGGTGAAGGGGAGAAAGCATCCCCCTCGTTGAACGGGTGGCCCCCCCCCGGTGACCCGGTCCGGAAAGAGAAGGGCGCACCTCCGCATGGCAAAATATGGATTCCGGTTGGGATCTTGTTTATTCTCCTTATCAGTCTCTCCTGGCTTAACGAGCTTTTCGACCTCTATCGGTATATTTTTGGGGGTGGAAAGGCTTCCGTGAACTGGAACGAAATCATGGCGGAGAGCGTGTTGATAGCGGCGATCGGCGCGATCACGGTTTCCTTCCTCATCCGCTACGCCGCGCATCGCCGCCGGTTGGAGGAAAGGCTGCTCCAGTATCAAAACTATCTTGAAGAGATGGTTGAGAAACGGACAGTGGCATTAAGACATATGGTGGACGCGATGGCGCTTCGGATAGGGCACGTGGCCGATCTGGAGCTTGAGAACGCTGAATTGAGAACACGGTTGGCGCGGGTGGAGGCGCAAAAGGCTGATCCGGCGAGTTCTCATCTCGCCGGAGAACACCGGGCCTCCGGCGGAAAATCGCCTTCGACATGATATGTTAATCGGGATTTCCTGAAAAAGTATATCAGGGTCGAGAGAAGTCCTGCCCCGGGAGTTGATAAAAGGCCCGTTTCAATATAAGAGACGGGCCTTTTTGTTGTCCTGACATGCAATCCGGATAAATCTCGCGGTTGTGAAAAGATTTGACTCTACCCGGGTTGTCCCGATATCATTTTTTTCATCTGGAGAAACCAATCATGAGCGATAAAACCAGGATCCAAGGCATGGGGTCGATCCCGCACGCCCGGGGAGTCGCTTTCCGCGTGTGGGCGCCCCATGCCCGGCGGGTATCCGTCATCGGATCGTTCAACGATTGGGACGGCTCCCGGCATCCCCTGCAATCTGAGGAAAACGGCTACTGGTACGCCGACGTGGCCGAGGCTCATACCGGCGATCAGTATCGGTTCCTCCTCTCCACGCCGACGGGGGAGTTCCAGCGCATCGACCCGTATGCCCGCCTGGTGACCGGCTCGGTGGGAAACGCCGTCGTTTACGATCCGGGCTTCGACTGGCAGGGGGACAACTTCCAGATCGCGCCGTGGAACGAGCTGGTCATCTACGAACTTCATGTCGGCACCTTCAACGACCGGGAGGACGTCAGCCGCCCGGGCACATTCTCCTCGGTGTCGGCGCGCCTGGGTTATTTGAAAAATCTGGGCATCAACGCGATCCAGATCATGCCGGTGGGGGTCTTCGGAGGAGACCGGTCGTGGGGTTACAACGTCGCCCATATCTTCTCGGTGGAGAACACCTACGGCGGCCCGCTGGCGTTCAAACAGTTCGTCCGGCGCGCCCACCGGGAGGGTATCGCGGTGATCCTGGACGTTGTTTACAACCACCTCGGCCCCGACGACAACGATCTCTGGCAGTTCGACGGCTGGTCCGAGAACAATCGCGGCGGGATCTACTTCTATAACGACGACCGCGCCGTCACGCCGTGGGGCGAGACCCGGCCCGATTACGGCCGCGGCGAGGTCCGTCAATACATCCTCGACAACGTCTTGATGTGGCTCGAGGAATACCACATTGACGGGTTTCGCTTCGACAGCACTCAATATATCCGCACCGTCCACGGTACCGAAGATCGGGAGCTGCCCGATGGCTGGAGCCTGCTCCAGTGGATCAACGGCCGGGTCGCGCGGAAGTTCCCCGGCCGGATCACGATCGCCGAGGATTTTCAAAACAACCAGCGGCTCAACCGGGCCGTGGCGGACGGCGGTGCCGGGTTCGGCGCGCAGTGGGACGGCATGTTCGTCCACCCCATCCGCCGGGCGGTGGCCGCTTTACAGGACCAGCACCGCTCACTGGGAGCCGTCCGCGATGCCATCTGCTTCCGCTACAACGACAACGCCTTCGCGCGGGTCATCTTCAGCGAGTCCCATGACGAGGTGTCGAACGGACGGGTGCGGGTGCCGCAGGAGATCAGCCCGAACGACCCCAAAGGTTGGTACGCCCGAAAACGTTCCACGCTGGCCGCCGCGATGGTCTTCACGGCCCCGGGCATTCCCATGCTTTTCCAGGGGCAGGAATTCCTCGAAGGCGGATGCTTCCGCGCCGCGGTCCCCGTTGATTGGGACAAAAGCGACGAGTTTCACGGCATCGTCCGGATGTACCGCGACCTCATCCGGTTGCGTCTCAATCGCGACGGTTTCACCCGCGGCCTCTGCGGGCAGTACACCCGGGTCTATCATCAGAACGAAGAACGCAAGGTCCTCGCCTTTCAGCGCTGGGAGCGGGGGGGGCCGGGGGATGACGTCGTGGTCGTCGCCAACTTCTTCCGTGACGCCCAGGATGGATACATAATCGGCTTCCCGGCCGCGGGAACCTGGAAGCTCCGTTTCAACAGCGATTGGCAGGGTTACAATGACGACTTTAAAAACCATCAGAGCACTGACATTGTCGCCCAGTCGGGCGCCCGTGACGGGCTTCCCTTTCAGGCGGCGCTTTCCATCGGCCCCTATAGCGTGCTGATCTTTTCCCAATAAGCACGCCCGCGTTCTGATGTTCGTGGCACCGTACATGCCTCCTGGAAATCCTCCAATGGATGTGTTCTCCTTTATCGGGACTCCCCGCAAGTCCCTATAAGTAGGGACTGACTGATACTATGATTGACACCTTTGCCTGCATGGGATTGATCAATCGGGAAAGCCTGCAAAAAATATTTGATTGTGATCGATTCAATTGCTACTATTTTACGCTTCGTGGAGCAATCGATCGCCATGAGACTGTATCTGATCAATCCCTCTAATCCGCTGGTCAGCAGCGTCCAGGTTAAGGAAAGCCACTGGAACCGGTACCGCGTCTGGAAACCGCTCAGCCTGATGGTTCTCGCGGGCCTGACCCCGCCGGAGTGGGAAATAACGATCGTGGACGAGAACCTTGGCGCTCCGGACTATCCGGCCCTGCCCCGCCCGGATCTGGTGGGCATTACCGCGTTCACCTCTCAGGTGAACCGCGCCTATGAGGTGGCCGCGCACTATCGGAAGCTTGGCGTCCCCGTTGTCATGGGCGGCATTCATGCCACCATGTACCTGGACGAGGCCATGAAGCAGGTGGACTCCGTTGTCACGGGGGAGGCGGAGAGTGTCTGGACGCACGTCCTGGAAGACGCCCGGCACCATCGCCTGCGGCGCCGGTATGACGGCGGCCACGCGGAGACAAGCGCTATTGCCTCCGCCCGCCATGATCTCCTGCCTCCCCGCTATGCCTTCGGAGCGATCCAGACCACTCGCGGCTGCCCGTTGAATTGCAGCTTTTGCAGCGTGACGGCGTTCAATGGAGCTCACTACCGGCAGCGGCCGATTGCGGATGTCGTGCGGGAATTCAGGTCGATCCGGGAGAAGCGGGTCCTGGTGGTGGACGATAACCTCATCGGCACGCGCCCCGAGCACATCGCCCGCGCCAAGGATCTGTTCCGCGCCATGATCGAGGCGAAACTGAAAAAGGAATGGGTGGCCCAGGCTGCCATCAATTTCGCCGACGACGAGGAACTTCTGACTCTGGCGGCGCAGGCCGGCTGCCGGGGCGTTTTCATCGGCTTTGAGTCTCCCACCCCCGAAGTGCTTCGGGGACTGGGCAGGAAGTTCGACCTTCTGAAGGACCGGGACTTGCGCGCCTCCGTGCGGCGCATACAGCATCACGGTATGATGGTCGCGGGTTCCTTTATCATGGGACTCGACATAGACAAACCAGGTATCGGCAGAAGCATTGCCGATGCCGCCAGCCGGTACGGGATGGACACCATCAACGTGGGGTTCCTGACGCCGCTGCCCGGCACGCGCCTGTGGGACCAGATGAAATCGGAAGAACGCGTCCCCCTCGATAACTTCCCCGAGGATTGGGAATACTACACGCTGACCTTTCCGGTGGCCCGGTACAAGCATCTCTCCCTGGACGAGATTATCAAAGAAATGCTCACCTGCAACCGGAGATTCTATTCCCTGCCGCGTATTCTGAAAAGGGTGTGCGCCAACTTCTGGCAGCGCCGCACGCCGCTGCTCAGTTTGGTGGCCAATCTCTCCTACCGGAGAAACTTCCGCCTTGACATTGCAACCTTCACGAAATTCCAGCATCAAATGGCCGGCCGCCATGATCAATGACAACCGAGGAGCCCCGCGGCTCCCGACGGAAAATATCATCGGCATTTCCTCGGTATGGCGGTGATACGGGATATGACTATGGAAAACAAAGGACATAACGTCAGTGAAGGTTCCCGGGCCTCCCGCGGCAGCGGAGGGAATCTCCGCCGGCTCCGGATTGTTATCCCGGCCTATCCCGCCTTCAATATCTATTCCGGCATCGCCGGAAAAACCACGGCTCTGGGTCCGATCTATGTCGCCACTGTGGCCAACAGGATGACCGGCTGGACGGTTGAGGTCATCGACGAGAATAATTACCGCCGGTTCGGTCCCAAGGATCGTTCCGGCCGACCTGACCACGGCATGTTGCAGCAGATACGGCCTACGGATGTTGTTGGTTTCTACGGGGGCCTCACGAGCACGGTGCCGAGACTGTATGAACTGGCTTCCTTTTACAAGAGCCAGGGCGTAGCCACTATCGGGGGAGGACAGCACTTCGTCGGGGAAAACATTAAGGATGGACTTGATCACGGACTTGATTTCATCGTCATCGGGGAGGGGGAAGAAACCATCGTGGAGCTTCTCGATGCTCTCAGGGGGGCCCGCGACCCCGAGACCATCCCCGGCCTGGCGTTTCTCAGGGAGGGTCGCGTGGTCAAAACCGTGGAACGGCCGCCCCTGACCGATTTCGATAAACTCCCGGTCCCGGACTTTTCTCTCTTAAGATACGCCCGGCTCAAGCTCTATCCTTTAAGCTGGGTCCGGGGATGCGGAATGAACTGCGAATTCTGCACCGTCAAGGGTAAAGCCCGCGCTCCGGCCCCCGAATACGTCCTGGAGCAGGTAGCCGCGCTTCTGGAACGGCATGACGCGCGGCATTTCTTCCTGGTTGACGACCTTTTCGGCCAATTCCGGAGTGCCGCTCTGCATCTTTGTGATCTTCTGGAAAAATACCAGAAGGCGGTGGGAGCCCGGCTTGATATAACCATCCAGATGCGGCTGGACAAGGCCCGTGACGAGGAATTGCTTCAGGCCATGCATCGGGCCGGGATCAATACCATCGCCGTCGGTTTCGAGTCGCCCATTCCCGAAGAACTCGAGGCAATGAATAAGAAGGTTAATCCCGAGGAGATGCTCGCCCTGACCCGGCTGTTTCATAAGGCCGGGTTTCTTGTTCACGGAATGTTCATTTTCGGCTATCCCCTGCCTTCTCAAATACAGTTGTCCATACCGGTAGAAAAACGCGTCTCGTACTTTCGGGCATTTATCAAGAAAGCACGGATCGATACCGTCCAGATAATGTTGCCCGTCCCCCTTCCCGGGACGGAACTGACACTTCGCCTGGCCGAGCAGGGCCGGATCTTCCCGAGAGATTGCGTGGGCTGGGAATATTACGACGGTAACTTTCCCCTCTTCCAACCGGATCCGCCGCTTACCCCGGAAGATATGCAGGCCGCCGCCCGGAAAATTTCGGGACGATTTTATCGCTTCCGGCACGTATTCCTGATCGCCGCGAATATCCTGATTTTTCCGGCGATGGTGTTCTCTCTTTTCAATATTAAATGGGGCTGGCGTAAGTGGTACCGTTCATGGAGAAATGAACTCCTTCGTGTCGCCGGCTGGGTCATCCTGCGCAAGTGGACGTCAGAACTCGGCAAAGGGGGGTTTGCAAGAAAACTCACCCGAGCCAGGGAGCAGCTTCTTCTTCGTAACCAGGCTGCTGCCGATCTCACGCCTCCCCCTCCGGTAGAGAGACAGAATCAATCTCACCCGTGAGATAGGGCAGTGTGCCGTTTATCGGCGAGAATTCTCCTGCCTCCTTTCTCCGTTGATCTGAATTTCCCCTCCGTGCTCCCCGGCTTATTTCACGTTTAATCTAAAAACAGGATTGACTTTTAATATTATATTGCTATTTATAGATAAAATACAACTAAAGATTATAAGATAAACTAAAGAATCCGCTTTCGATTCTCTTTGGATTGAGCGGTAATTTTCTCCGGATCGATGCTTGCCTCCCTGGAGAAACGTGAAGGGAGGGCGCTTGGTCCAGTGATGATTTTATCATGTTCTCGCGGATATCATAAGAACCGTACAAGACCCAAAGAACATACAATTAAAATAATTCGGAGGCCAGACGAAGATAGAGGCTGCAAAGGGGGTTCCCATGAAAAGAATTCTGGTTTTTTCAATTTTGGTTTTGTTTGCCGGCTTTCCTGCCGGTTTGCTTCGGTCGCAGAATGTAGAACTGGAATATTCCACCTATCTGGGGGGCAGCGGTTCCGATTACGGTTTCGGCATAGCCCTCGACTCCGCTGACAGCGCCTATGTCACCGGCCGGACCACATCTTCCGATTTTCCCACCGTCAATCCGTATCAGCCCGGCCGGGTCAGCGGCAACGACGCCTTCATCAGCCGGCTCTCCTCCTCCGGTTCATCTCTGATTTACACCACCTACCTGGGGGGAGGGAGCACTGACGAAGGTCACGGGATCATGGTTGCAGGGGATGAGGCCACCATCATCGGACTGACCTACTCGGACGACTTTCCCACTGAGAATCCTTTTCAAGCCAGTCACGGCGGGGGGACCCGGGATGCTTTCGTCAGCCGCCTTTCCTCCACCGGTTCAGCTCTTCTCTTTTCAACGTATCTGGGGGGAGCGGCTGACGATTACGGCATCGGTATCTCGGGAACGGGGAGCAATGCTTATGTCACCGGTTATACCGATTCAACCGATTTCCCCACTCTTGATCCGTACCAGGCGTCCAAGGGCGGAGTTTTTCGCTCCGCTTTTATCGGCTGTCTCTCCTCTTCCGGTTCCGCCCTCATTTATTCGACATATCTCTCCGGAAGTGACGGTTCCACCGAGGGGCTGGGCATCTGCATGGAGAGTGGCGACGCTTATATAACCGGCCGCACCGGGGCGCGTGATTTTCCCACCGTGAACCCGTATCAGTCCGCCAAAGTTGGAAATTACGAGAATGCTTTTATCAGCTGCGTCTCCTCCTCCGGTTCTACTCTTGTTTACTCCACTTACCTGGGAGGCGGAACGGGTTATGATCGGGGTTGGTCCATCTCAGTTGAAGACGGTGAGGCTTCCATTACCGGGGAAACTAACTCTTCCAATTTTCCTACCGTGAATCCGTATCAGGCTAATCTGAACGGGGGATATGACGCTCTTGTCAGCCGCCTCTCTTCTTCCGGTTCCGTTCTTCTCTTCTCGACTTATCTGGGAGGATCCGGTGCCGACACCGGTCTCGGTATCTCAGTCACGGGGGGGGCGGCTTTTGTTACCGGCCATACCCAATCGGATGATTTTCCCACTAAAAATCCCTACCAGGCCTCCCGGGCGGCGTCCAACAAAGACGTCTTTGCCAGCCAGCTCGCGTCATCCGGCGGCACCCTTGTCTACTCGACTTACCTGGGAGGAGCGGGCGGTGACGATGAGGGCTATGGGATCATTGCCCAAAGCGGCCAGGCTTATCTGACCGGCCGTACCGCATCCGGCGATTTTCCCACCGTGAACCCGTATCAGGCGGCAGGAGTCCTGAGTCAGAACGTCTTTATCAGCAAACTGCAAAGATACATAACCCCTTCACCCACTCCCACCCCCAGCAGCACGCCGACTCCTTCCGTCACGCCGACAGCTACGGCTACTCCTTCGGTTACGCCGACCGCCACACCCAGCTCCACGCCCTCCGTCACACCCACTCCGCCGCCGAGTCCCACCACTACCCCGCCTCCGACGACTACTCCGACCCCGGCCCCGACTCCCTCTCCACAACCAAGCCCCACTTTCACCGCGCCTCCAACCGCAACCCCCACACCTTCTTCCACGCCTACCCCGCCTTCCGGGGCGCAGGGACCGCCCTGGATCTACGACTACAACGGTGACGGGACCTCGGACATCGCCGTCTTCCGGGGAGGGAGCGGCGTCTGGGCGGTCAGGGGAGTCACCCGGGCCTACTTCGGCTCCTCCAGCGACGAGATCGTGCCCGGCGACTACAACGGGGACGGCACCACCGAGATCGCTATCTTCCGGCCGACAGCCGGCCTCTGGGCGGTCCGGGGAGGGGCGCGGACGTATTTCGGGAGCGGGAGCGACCGGCCCGAGCCGGGGGACTACAACGGGGACGGGACCTGGGACGTCGGTCTTTTCCGGCCCTCCACGGGAATGTGGGCGGTCAAGGGGGTGACGAGGGTTTACTTCGGCTCCTCGGCCGACACGCCGGTCCCGGGATATTACGCCGGGGGGGTGGTGAAGAACATCGGTATATTCCGCGGCGGCTCGGGGATGTGGGCGATCCGGGGGGTGACCCGGTCCTACTTCGGCAACTCGGCGGATACGATCGTCCCCGGAGACTATGACGGCGATGGGAGCTGGGATATCGGGATCTTCCGGTCATCTGCCGGCCTCTGGGCGGTGAAGGGGGTGACACGGAGTTACTTCGGGAGCGTTAGCGACCAGCCGGTCCCCGCCGACTATGACGGCGATTCCCGGGACGACATCGGGATCTTCCGGGACGCCGCGGGTTTGTGGGCGGTAAAGGGAATATCCCGGGTGTACTTTGGAACTGCCGGGGATCTTCCGGCAACACGGTAGTAGTGAATTCCGGGGACACGATACTAAATAGAAGGTTTGAAGGCACATAAATAGTCTATTTAGTATCGTGTCCCCGGAATGAGTGTCCCTGGAATTGGCTTGAGCCTCATCTCGGCGGTTCGGACGGCTTCGTTCCACCTGGGCCGAAAGTTTTAGCAAGCAAAAATCCCGCGTAAATCCTGATGTAACCACACTGGATTTACGCGGGATTCTCTTTTTTCGTGGTATATTCGTTTCATGAAAAATTGTTGTTGCTGTGACTTTATCCTTTTGATGGTGGCTGTAATTATTGCCGTACTTCCGGCATGTTCTGTCGAGAGGGGAGATCATGCTTCATTCTTCCCGGCCGGGGATGAATCCGCCATTCTCCGGGAATCAAAAAAGGATTTCATGCTGGGAGTCGATTCCAACTACGCGTTATCCATGCGGCGGGAAGGGTTCAAATGGAAAATCGGTGAGAGGACAGTCGACCTGTTCCGACTATATTCCGAGCAGGGAATCGGCTGGCTTCGAGTCCGGGTCTGGACCGGGATCAGTGGCCCCAGTGGCTCACAATACGCCGGGCAGCTCGCCCTTTGGGGCCAGGAAAACGGCGTGAACCCCTATCTTGTCTTCTTCCTCAGCGATACCTGGGCCGATCTTTTCAAGCAGCCCGCTCCCGCGGCATGGAGAAACATGTCTCTTGCTGAGCGGGCCGCGGCGGTTCGCGGCTATTCGCGTGACACGGCCCGTTACTTCAGGAGCATCGGGGTGAAAACGCATCTCTACGAGATCGGAAACGAGGTTGATTACGGCATCTGCGGCGTCTTTGCCGGTGAGGATACGGATCGGGAAAATCCGGATTGGATGAAGGAAGCCGTCTGGAAAGACGAGGCCGCGATTATTAAAGCCTGCCAGGACGGTATCAGGGATGTCGATCCCGGGGCCCGGTTCATCATTCATCTGGCCCACTGGTGGGACCAGGAATTCTGCATCGCCTGTTTTCAGACACTGAGCGAAGCGGGTGTCCGGATCGATTACCCGGGACTGTCCTACTTCCCGACATCCGGCATGGGGCGCGATAATACGCAGGATCAGTTCGGTGATACCGTTCGCCGGCTGACCTCGGCTCTGGGGCGGCCCATGATAGTGGCGGAATATGCTTACCCCGGCTCTGCCGCCATCCCGGGTCAGTTTTCCTCCTGGACGGAACCTGTGCCCGGTTATCCCCTTAATCCAGAGGGCCAGGGGCACTGGCTGGCGGAGTTTTTAGACATGTGCTACAGTAATGCAGATATTGCCGGAGCTTTTTACTGGAGCCCGGAGTGGTATGCCACGGATATCTGGCAGGCGTTCAGTCTTTTTTCATCCTCGGGCGAGGCAAAAACCGCTTTGAGCGCATTACGACCCCCGGCACCTGGCGGAGATTAACGGTGTCATTCGATTGGGTAAGAGCCGCCCTGACACAGAATCGCCTGGCGCAGGTCCGGAATATGATACTAACCCGGTTTGCCGGTAAAGCGGATTAAGGTCGCGTGGTAGTGACCTTGATCTCCGTGATGTAGAGGCCGCCCCCGTAAGAACCGATACTTCCCGGGCAGCACTCCTCGACGCTGATCCCCGCCCGGACCACCAGTCCGCTCAGGTCGAGGGATTATGGCTGAAGGGCAAAAGGAGGGGGAGGGCGGTGACAGACTCCTGCCAGGCTGATGTTCCCAATCCCGAAGAGTAAGCATCGCTGACCGGTGCCCGCCAGGTACTTCCCCCGTCGCGGCTGTATTCGATCAGCTTCGTGATCACACCCTTGCCGGCCACGTGATGCTCTTTCCATTTAACGGAGAGATATCTGACCCTCCCGGTACTCAAGTAAAAGGGCAGCGGTTCGGAATCGTACCACTCGCTCCACGCCTCGAATTCATTTCTAATGGCACAGGTGCTGGAACACTGATAGAAACTGTAGCCTGCCGTCTTCATGGCTTCTTCCTGGCCGGAAAAATCAAAATCCGCGCGATAGTCGGCGTTATCTGACTGAGCTCATGAATGAGAGAGTAAATATCGCATCAGAAGTAATCTTCGTCCGCGAGCTTATTTAAAAAATCGTGAGGATCGCTCGGAGGTGGAGGTGTTATCAGGGGTTCCTCGGGGCTTTCGCGATCGAACTTGTCGCGTTTCAGCCAGAAATAGGGGGTTCTTTCCGCCAGGGCTATGCGTTTGGAATGCTTGACGATACGGTCGAAATCGGCGATGTATTGACTGAAGAACATGCCGGTCAGGGGCGGAATTTCGTGCTTGGCCACGCGGTCGAGGAAAATATTCTTTGCCTCATAGCTATGCTCGGCGTATTCGTCGCGGACATCCAGAATTTTTTCCGTGATCTCCCGGAAATCATCCCGCTCCGGGCTGAGGGATTCTATCACCAGTTTGAACGTCTGGGCGGCGTCCTTGTAAAGGTTCGTCACCAGTTCGAGGGTCTCGTGGTCGAAACGATAGAGGCCTTTACGCTGCTGCACGGTCGTGTCGCAGATGGAGTCAATGTGGTCACCGATGCGTTCGATATCGGCCATGCAGAGTTGGAGGTGTTGGATGATGATCGCCTGTCGTCGGGAGAGTTTGCGCCGGGCCACGCGGAAAAGAAACTCTCGCGAGGCCACTTTGATCTCGTCCACGATCTGTTCGTTGCGTTTGATCTGCCCGACCTTCCTGGAATCGGCTTGCAGGATCAGTTCAAACGCGAGGCGATAACTTTTCGCGCACATTTGAGCCACGCGTTTTAATTCCTTGAGGGCCGCGGAAATGGCTTGCTCGGGTTTGGCCAGCAGGTTGTCGTCGAGAAAACTCGGTTGGGGCAGGGGCTTGCGGGAGGGAACCAGCCATTCGATGAGACGGGCGTACTGCCGCGGGAAGGGCAGGAAGATAAACGCCATGATAATCATCTTGATGGTATTGGCGTTGGCCAGCTGGCGGATGACGTCGTCGGTGGTCATGGGGATGAAGTAATAAAAGAGGGGTGCGGCCGCGATACCCACGATGCCCCCGATGATGTTGAAGACCAGATGTGCGATCGCGGAACGCCGGGCGGTGATATTGGTCCCGATACTTCCCAGCATCGCGGTGGCACAGGTCCCGATATTGGCTCCGAGCATGATGGGATACACCTGCTCCAGGTTGGTGCAGACGCCGGCGGAGATGAGGGCGAACCCCATCGCGATCGTCGCGCCGCTGCTCTGGATAATGGCCGTGATCGCCGTCGCCAGAAGCGTTCCCACCACCAGGCCCTTGAAGGTGCTGCCGTCCGCGGCCGCCAGGATGGGCCGGAATAGTTCGCGATGCGGCCGGATGGAATCGGACATGATGCTCATCCCCAGCAGTAGCACGCCGAAACCGAGCAGGGTCGTCCCGATCTGTTTCATTTTGTAGCTGGGGGCGATCATCTGCAGGAGGAAACCGATGGCGACGGCGACAAAGCAGTATTCGCTGATCCGCAGCGAGATGAGCTGCATGGCTAAGGTGGTTCCGAGGTTCGCCCCCAGCATCAGGGGTATGGACTGAACCAGTGTCATCAGGCCCGCGTTGATGAACCCCACCAGCATCACGGTGGCCGCCGAACTCTGAATGGATATCCCGAGGACCGTCCCGATCAGCAGGCCGAAGAAGCGGTTTTTGGTCACGCCCGAAACCACGATCTGCAGCCGGTTGCCGGCAAACCGCCGCAGGGCATCGCTCATCAGGCCCATGCCCCAGATGAAGAGAGCGAGGCCGCCGAAGAGACCGGAGAGCAAAAAGAAAAGATCTTTGGGGCTGATCATAAAAAGAGCTTCCGACTATTGATATACAATGAATGTCATTTATTCGATCTTAACGATAATATCCAGGATGCGATTGGCGGCTTCATCGCAGCGGTCAGCGGAACGGTTGAGGTGCCGATAAATCTCGCGCATTTTGAATACGAGTCCGACGTTATTAGCGGAATCGTCAAATAGCTTCGCCAGTGCCTCCAGATAGACATGATGAATGTGATTCTCCGTGCGCTTGGCGTTGACGGCATGGTCTTTGGCCACGCGGGGATGTTGCTTGAGATTAGTCATGGCTTCGTAAATTTCCAGGGTGCCCCGCTCTAAAATCTTGGCCATCAAGATCAACTCCGGTGACGGCTCCACGTTAAAGATCTGTATTTCTTCCACCGTGTTCTTGGCCGCGTCGAGCACGTCATCAATATCACGGGAGAGACTGAAGATATCTTCCCGGTCAAAGGGGGTGATCAAGGTCTGATGCAGCTGGTCGATAAGGACCAGCCGGATATCATCCGCCTCGCGTTCACGGAGGCGAATTCGCTCGGCCAGGGTTTCTCTCTCCTCGGGGTGGTCAAAGTACTGCACCAAGTCCTGGTAAGTCTCATGCAGAAGCCGGGTATGATTTTCCAGCATTTCAAAAAAATTGGTCTGATTTTTTTTAAATAGTTTCATTAATTCCGCCTCCTAATAGGGAAGAACGATTTTTAGGCCCAGGTAGACAAGAATGCTGATGGCCGCCGCCAGGGGGATGGTCACCAGCCAGCTCCAGAGAATGCCCCGGATGATATTCCAGCGGACGCTGCTCTTCCGAAAGCCGCTCCCCACCCCGATCACGGATGAACTGATAATCTGCGTGGAACTGACGGGGGCGCCAACGATGTTGCAGGCGAAAAGGAGACCGGCGGCAGCGAGCTGTGATTCCAGCGAGTGATAGGGATGGATCTTAAAAATGCCGTACCCGACTGTTTTGACGATTTTGGTTCCCCCCATGGTCACCCCCACGGTGATGGCCAGAATGCTGGCAAGTTTGACCCAGAACGGGATGGCGATGTCGGCGTTCCGCTCCGCGACGAAGAGGAGCAAGGCGATTATTCCCATCGCCTTCTGACTGTCATTGGTGCCGTGATTGGCTCCCAGGATAATCAGGGTGAAAACCTGGACTTTCTTGATAAGGACATTCATGCCGAGCGTTGATTTGATTAAAAGGCGGTTAACCAGCTTGTGTACGGCGTAGCCGAAAAAGAAGCCGACTATCGGGGAGAGGAACATAGCCAGGACCACCTTGAAGAGAAAAACCGCCCAGGGAATCGCGGTCCAGCCGTATGTATAAAAAACCGGACCGATCAGGCCGCCCACCATGGTCAGGGATGAGCTGGTGGGCAACTCGAAGAACCAGGTCAAACCATTCCAGATCAGGGCGCCGGCCACGCCGCTGAGAATCAGGAGCAGTCCTTCCCCACCGCCGGGGAGCACCTGGGGGTTGATGATGTTGCGGGCCACGGTCGAGGCTACTTTTGTTCCCAGCAGGAACGGCCCTCCCAGCTCGGCCGCCGCTACAATCAGCGTGACCTGGAGCCGGGACAGGGAATGAGAAGCGATAGCGGTAGCGCTAACGTTGGAGCCGTCTTTCATGCCATTAGTGACGGCGAAGACCAGAACAAGAATGATGGAGATTATCAGGAGAGAATACATGCTCAGGTGAATACGATATACCCTGCCGGGGTCACATAATTGAGAAGCCGAACAGGCACATTTGATCAAGTTTCACGGTTTCTATAAGGTTCTGATCACTATCAATTTCTTGAGGGCGAGGTCGATCGTCTCCAGGGACTTAACGGCGCCATTTGCGAGTTCGGCCAGAAGGGTAAAAAGGGTGTGGCCGCCGGCGGACAATGCCAGTTGCTTTAAGCCCCGGACTATCTCTTTCGCTTTGCCCAGGGGGCTCCTCGCCAGCTTGATTTCCCTGGCGCTTTCAGGAATGTTTCGCTCCAGTTTGCTCAGGGCGCTATAAAAAATGCTGATGGTTTCTTTAATCGTTTCGAAAAGGGGTGATAATGATTTCGATTCCGCCTCCGGGAGGTTCTTCCTTAAATCAAGAATATCTATTACGTCATCCGCGAGCAGAGAGATGTACCCCGATAGCTCCATATAGTTTTGCCTGAAAAAAGGCAGTGATTCTCCCTGGGATAACAGGTCGAAGACCCGATGGGCGAGTTGTCTACTATTCTCCCGAAGCGCCGGAGCGGGCGATTTTTCCTGAGGAACCGCGCTCTGGATTATCTTCAATATTCCAGTGAACTGATCCCCGATGGATTCCAACAAAGTGGTAGAGGGCATTTCCATCACCTTCCATTTTTTTCTAAAAATATTTTACGAAAGTAGAATTCACATGATTGTGACGGAAACTTTAATAAGCAAAATCCATGCCAGGTAAAAATACGGGGAATTCCAGCAGGGGAGGGACTAAAAATAACCAGGTAGGTGCAATATTTTGCGCTCTAGCGCAATATATTGCACTAAAGGGGCACAAAAATATCCCCGGTATTATCGGATATCATATTCTCTCAATTTATATTGGAGAGTTCTTAAGCTGATGCCCAAATGTTCCGCGGTCTTACACCGGTTGCCATTTTCTTCGCGCAGTACCTTACCGATCATGATTTTTTCAAAGTCCTTTATTTTATCTTTAAGAAAAAAATCGCCCTCGTCCGGATGACGGGAAAAATGAGAATGGGGTGTTCGCAGTCGGGAAGGAAGCGTTTCCGGGGTAATTATCTCTCCTTCCATGAGATTGAGCGCGCGTTCCAGCACGTTTTCCAGTTCACGAACATTGCCCGGCCAGGAGTAGTCTTTGAAAATAGTCATCACTGCCGACGAAATTTCCGGAACGGGTTTATTGAGACTGGCGGCGTATTTATGTAAAAAATGTTTGGCGAGAAGCTCGATGTCCTCCGTCCTTTTCCGCAGGGGAGGGAGATGAATCTCGACGACATTGAGGCGCCAATAAAGGTCTTCCCGGAAATCTCCGGATGTCATCATCTCGTTTAAGTCCCTGTTTGTTGACGCGAGTATCCGTACGTCCGCCTCGATTTGTCGATTGGAGCCCACTTTCTCGAATTTTTTTTCCTGAAGCACCCGGAGGAGTTTTACCTGAAGTTTCTGGCTTAATTCACCGATTTCGTCCAAAAAAATCGTTCCCTTGTCGGCATATTCAAACCGCCCCGCATGATCCCTGAGGGCGCCGGTAAAAGCTCCTTTAACATGCCCGAATAGTTCGCTTTCGAGAAGCGACTCAGGAATAGCCGCGCAATGCACGGCTACGAAGCGGTTATCCCGTCGGCGTCCGCGATAATGGAGTGTGCGGGCGACTAACTCCTTGCCGGTTCCGCTTTCTCCGCTGATCAGGACCGTGGCATTGGAATCACAAAGTTTTCTGACGCGTTCAAAGACCGGGACCATGCCCGCGCTTTTCCCGATGATGTTTTCGAAACCGGACATTGATGAGAGATAGGTTTTCAGAGCGATGTTTTCGACTCTCACCTCCCGGTGGTCCATTTCCCGCTGGAGCGTTATCAGCAATTCGTCCGTTTCTATCGGTTTGATGAGATAATGATCGGCTCCGGCTTTGAGCGCGCTGACGGCATCGCCGATGGTCCCATAAGCCGTGAGGATAATAATGATCGCATCGGGATATTTGGTCCTGATGATCGGGATCAGTTCGAGACCGTTCCCGTCGGGGAGACGGACATCGATCAAATAGATGTCAAAACTTTTCGCATCGAGAGCGGTGACGGCTTCCCCGAAGGTATAGGCGCATTCGGCTTCATGGCCTTCGTGGGTGAGGAGCCGCCGTAAGTTGTTGCCGGCGACCCGCTCATCTTCAATGATCAATACTTTACTCATGACTTTTCTTCGGTATTTTCCGGGGAAAGGTCAATCTGACCGTGGTGCCTACCCCGGGTTGCGATTCAATATCGAATTCCCCGGCATGTGCCTGCATGACCCGGAGGACGTAAGAAAGGCCGCATCCCATTCCTTCCGGTTTAGTGGAAAAGGGGAAGTCGAAAATCCTGTCCTTTTCTTCGAGAGTCATACCCACGCCGGTATCCCTGATGATAATAGTATAGGTATCCTTCATTTCCTCTCCCCGGATTGTGAGTTTCCCCCCCGGTTTCATCGATTGACATGCATTTAATATTATATTGAGGATCACCTGATGCAAGCGGTTTCGATCAACCGGGATGGGCGCGCAATTCTCGATGTTAAGATTGATATTGATTCCCAATAGTTCGATCTGAGGCAGCGCCAGCTTAATAATTTCCTTTAGTTCATTGGCAATATTCACCGCTTTTGTGTGAAGGGTTATTTTTCCCCCGGCTTCCACGAAGTCCTTGATCGTTTGATTCAATCTTCGTATTTCAGATCGGATGGTTTCGATATTATCTTCGATTTCGGGATCGTTTTTGATACGTTCCTTCACTTCTTCTTTCAATAACCGGAGAGTAATTTCCATGGAATTCAGAGGATTCCGTATCTCATGCGCCAGTTCGGCGGTGACCTGTCCGAGAGTCGCCAGTTTGCCGGCCACCAACAGTTGCCGCTGAGCTTTTTCAATTTTCTGCCGGGATTTTTGCAGCTCGGCGATCATATTCCGGAAGTGAGCGCCGAGTTCTCTGAATTCCGCCCATTTTAAGGGGGGGATATCCGTATTTAAATTGCCCCGGGAAACTCTATCCATGACGGGGAGCATTTTCTTGAGAGGTGAAGAAAAATTTTTGCTCAAGAATACCGCCAGGACGACTGAAAGGATGATAGCAACAATGAACGTGTAGGTCAGGGTGAGCTGATTAATCCGCAATGAGCGCATGACGGTCTTGCTATTCTGCCAGAGCAATAACCCTCCGAACATTTCTCCGGAAGAATGATAAAGGGGGAGATAGATTCCCCACATCTCGTTATCTCCCATTGTAAAAGTGACTTTTAGCGATACGGAGTTTTCCTCGGATGAATTACTCGCCCCGTCATTCGGGGGACTCCAGGGTAGTGACGTTCCGGAGGTACTGGCAATCAATGAGCTGTCCTGGAATAAAGCGATATTGAAGCCGGTGATATCCTTATAGATGTCGAAAAAGTCTTTGTTCAAAAGAACGCCGGTCATCAGAGTCCCCCGGATTTCTCCCGTTGTTGACCGGATCGGTGAAACCGCCCGAAGGGCGATACCCGAGACACCGTATTCTATATCCGCATCAGGGATCCCTCTCAGGGCGTTTCCTATGATTTTTTGAGTAGCCTTTCCCTCGCCAAAATCACCGGGTCGATGGCCGCGGGCGAGAACGAAGCCTGATGTATCGCCAATTTCCAGCAGGTCGAGATTGGAATAGTTGAAGAGTTCGATCAGCCGTGTTTCCAGATGGGAGCGATCGGGTGCGAGCAGACGCGAAATAATTGTTTCATCACGAGCATATTTTCCCGCCTGACGGAGAAGATTGGCCGAGCGGTTCGATATTTCCTCGCGTATGCCGAGGCCGACTCTATCGGCCTGAGCATAAAATTCATTTTCGGCGGTCTGCCGAAGCAAAGCCTTAAAAAGGATGAAAGCCAGCAAAATGGGGATGATGACGATGATACTGAAGCTGATATATAAACCGAATCGGTAACTAAGCCGCATCTTGAATTACTCCTCGAAGATTCGGATTATTTGGTGATAATCTCGATCATGCCAAAGGTCAGCCAGTTAAGAGCCCTGCTGCCGGCAATTTCATAATCATATCTACTTGTCTGATAATATATATGGGATCAAACCTTGGCAATTGACAAATCTCTGCTGCCCCGGTCAATGGCAGATAGCCAGGAGATCGATCCCCTGGTCCGGGTATTGCCCGTCCAGGTAGTATTCGTCAAGGCTGAGTTCCTCCGGCCGGAAGTCCCCCGCGGCCGGGGTGTTTCTTTTTTTATGAGATTTCCTTGATTTCTCCAAAGCTGCCTGGAATCGCCGGTGAAAGGCCGGGAAGACGCGGGCTGAGACGGCGGCCAGAGGATCCCGCAGGTAAACCCGCAGGGGAGAAAGGCGAACGCGGTCCCGCTCGATGGACTCAATACGCGCCGATGCCCGCATCCCCATTATTTCCACCTCGTCGAAAACAGTGCAGAGGATTCTCCGCAACCTCCGGGCCGTGAACTCCTGCCGATGGTCCGGATTGAAGGGCCGCTGCAGCGGCCGGAGCCGAAAGCGGCGGTTCGGGGTGGTAATGAAAATGATCCCCCCGCTCTCCGTGACCCGCCGCGTCTCCTGGAGAAACGGCACCACTTCCAGCGGCGGCAGATGCTCGATCAGGTGACATGCGGTGACTACGCCGAAGGTCCGGTCCGGGCAAGGGAGATGCTGGGCCCCCGCACGGACGAAACGGATCTTCTCCCCCGAGCATAACCGCCGGGCGGTCTCCAGCACCTTTTGATCGGAGTCGAGAGCCGTGACTGAACGGGCATGGTCCGCGAGAATCCGGGCGCCGTGCCCGAGCGCGCACCCTATATCAAGCACCCTTTTCCCCTCACGCCGTGGAGCGAGAAGAAAATATGTTTTAAGACGGCGGGCGAACGAAGTCAGGGCGGATAGGTTTGTACGGTAATCGGCCGCGTTTTGAATCATCCCTTTCGAGGCCAGGAACTCGGCCAGAGAATGAAATTCGTCAAACAGTCGAGAGTTCATTTTAAAATGGGGAAGAGAACTAAAAAGTTACATCTTCCCGCCTCGGCCGGCCAGTACTGAACAGTAAACCGCATTGAGGCGTTCTCCGATTGTTTTATGGCTGAAGTTCTCTTCGATATAACGCCTGATTATGTCCTCCCGGTACTTGTGGTGATGGTCAAGCATATAGTCGATCGCTCGGGCCAACGCCCGTTCGTCCCCGGGCGGAGACTAAAATGCCCCTCTCCGCCGATATCAGCCGCTCGAACGTGGGCAACCTCGTCGCCACTACCGGTTTGCCGCAGGCCATGCTTTCGATGACCGTCATCCCGAAGGTTTCGCATTCGCTCGGCTGCACGATGAAATCGGATTGCCGGATCAAGTCCGCGATCTCCCCACGGTTTTTCATCCCGGAAAATTTTACCACGTTCTCCAGTCCCCGATCCTCCGCCATTCGCCGATATGCCTCTTTTTCCGGCCCATCGCCGGCTATTTCAAGGCGGAAATCCCGGCGCCGATCCCGCAGGGAAGCCAGTGCGCGAAGGAGATACGGCACCCCCTTCCCATTGCGGAGGAGTGCTATCAGCAGAATCGTTTTCGCGGCCTTCGGCCCTGTTTCCCGGCGGACGGACGGATGAAAGAGTGCCGTGTCGATCGTATTCGGCATGACTTCGAGACGGGTTCTGATCCCGAGTGCCCGCAGGGTCTGCAGGACTTCCACGCCGACGGGAAGAACAACGTCGGCCCGGTTCATGGCGAACCGGGCTTTAAGAATATCGGTTTTCCGCAGCCGCCCTCGGATAAAATCACTGCAGTGTTCGCTGATTACGACCGGCAGCCCGTATTTTCTTCCCAGTCTCACCGCCGCCACCCCCGCGGCATATTCATGGGCATGAATAATGTCCGGACGCAGACCCTGTTGCCACAGGCGATCGAAGTTCTTACTCAGGCATCTCAGGTAAGCCGCGTAGGTGCACGCCGGCAGCGGTATGTAACGATGCCTGATGCGGATGACTCGAACCCCCGCTTCTTCCCTGTCCGACATGGTTTCGCGCAGGATGCGGAAATTCCCCTGCGGTGCGGCATAAAATACCGTGACCTGATGCCGCCCGGTCACCGCCCGCGCCTGTTCCTGTACGGAAGCACCCTGTGCCGGGTGGTCGGGGTCGGGATACCAGTACCAGAAGGGAAGAATCAGTATGTGCAATTTTCTTCGTGTGTTCATGAAGAATATCTCGTTCCGAAGACGATGCTACCGTTTGCTACAAAATGCGGGGAGGGTGGTAAGGATATTGCGGATCCCCTATAATGGCGTAGAATTGCTCGGCGGGGGCAGTATTACAGAAATTACTCATTCCGGTTTAATCGCGTTGTTTACAGGCAGGGTAACGATAATTCCCATATCCGGCTGGGTAAAATCAATATCTTCTTCGGCAAGCAGCCGCTTGAATTTGGAAAGGAAGTTCTCCTCATCGATCAATGCCACTATGGTCCTGCTCGCGGTTTTCTTCTCGCCGATCAGTTGTTTCAGCCCGGCGAATATGGGAACTTCGTAAGCTAAAAAATGTCCTAATCCTTCACTCTCCAGAATAGTTGCCCCGGGAACTTCTATTTCTACCAGGATAGACAATATCTTTTCGAGGTATTCTTCCTTGTTAAGGATAATCATTAAAAGTTCCATGGTATCCTCCATCAATATTCGGCTTTATTCACTTCACCTGCTTTCGTGATAGCGTATTTTGTCGCTATCGGTCCGATTAATTCAAAGATGATCGTACTGGCGGCGATTGTATTGATTACCAGGAGAGCCAGATCCCGACCGGACTGACCCAGAGGAGCAAATTCTCTTGTCGCCATAATGGCCAGCCCGATAGCGACGCCGGCTTGGGATAATATCCCAAAACCCAGATATTTCCGAATAATGGGATCCGATCTCGAAATCGTTGCCCCGAAAAAGGCTCCGCCCATCAATCCGGAACTTCTGCATGCTATGTATACGATACCTAATACACCCATGGCCGGCAGGAGGCTGATTTGCAGATGAGCGCCGGCGATGACGAAAAAGATTATATAGACCGGCAAAGCAATAAAATTTATGGCGTTCATTGACCTGCGGTTACCGAGTAAATACAGATTGGCAAAAGCCATCCCCAAACTTAAATTGGCTAGAATAAGGGATAAGTTAAGATAGTTCGCCACGCCCGTGCAGATCATCACCGCCGCAAAAGAGATGGCTAACACTTCATTTTTATTCTGTATCCTGCGTATAAAATAGCCCAGAACGACCCCCATTACCCCGCCCAGCACGATCGCTCCCGCTATCTCGAGCAGGGGCCCCTCTACAATATGCAGAAAAGAATCCGTAGAGCCGGTTATGGACAGCTTGGCCAGGGCGGCCGCGAACGCGTAAATTATAATCGCCAAACCGTCGTCCAGGCCGACCACGGCATAGAGAGCGTTGGTCAACGGTCCCTTTGCTTTGTACTCCTGTAATACAATCGCCGTCCCCGCCGGCGCGCTGGCCGGGGCCATCGCGCCAAAAATTAAGGCCATATACAGTTTGTGTGTTAAGAGAAAGACACCGGCAAACACCAGTAAGAAAGCTCCAAATGATTCCGCGAAAATAATCGTGACAATGCCCTTGCCCATTTTCCGCAAGATACCCCAGCGCATCTCGCTGCCAATGATAAATGCCACCAATGATAGAGCTAAGTCATTAAATATTCCCAGGTTATCCAGGAGCTTCAGGCTGAAGATATTAAGGAAAGAAGGGCCTAAAATCAGGCCGGCGACAAGATAACCCACAACGGCAGGGAACTTCAGGCGATTGCCCAATTTCCCCCCCATAAAACCGCAGATAATGGCTATTCCAACGAAAAATAAAATACCCATATTTTAATGCTCGATGATTTTAAAATTCTCTATGATCTCTTGCGGACTGGAAGCTTTCAAAAGGCCTTCCTGAAAAGCTTTTTTATTCAACAGCCGAGTCAGGTATGCCAGTATTTTTAAATATTTGTTTAATCCTTTTGCCATGGGCGTTCCCATTAAAAAGATGAACTTTGCGGGCTTGTTATCAACGGAATTGAATTCTATCCCCTGAGGAGACCTTCCAAATGCGACGACAAACTTTTTTACCGTGTCCGTCCGCGCGTGAGGAATGGCCACATTATTACCGATACCGGTAGTATTTAAGTTCTCTCGTTCGAAAACATGCTTGAGAAACAAATCAAAATCAGATATTTCGTCCGCGTCTCGTAAAAGTTCCCCCAGCTCCTTAATCGCCTCTTCTTTGTTTGATGCTTCTAAATTGAGCAAAATTCTTTTCTCCCTGAGAAAATCTGATATTTTCATTGTTTTTCTCCTGTTTCGATGGAGGACGATCTCAGCCCCCCCTATATAAAGGCAAAGAACACTTGAATAAACTTTACGCTCATTTTGAAGTTAAATGAATATCTTTTTCCCGCCCCGGTATTCAAAAAAAGCTGCCTTCAAAACGCAGCCGGTTTTGCAAGTCATGAGAGGAGCGAACGAAATGAGTGCGCCCGGCCAAGCACCGCCCTCCGACGGTTATCGGGTATATTGTTTTGGTTTCTTTTTCGTCTGTTTCGGAATTTCGCGGGCCGGATAAATCCGGCCAGCGAAATTCCGAAACAGGGACTGTAATTACTTTGATAAATAAAGTAAAGTCCAATGACAGTCGGGATCAAGGACGGGGGAGTTGGCTGAAAATCGGGGAGATAACAAGATCGTCTTATTTCGAAAGATGACAGATCAGCATGACCGCCGCCGGAGATAACTCATTACTGCGCGAATTGAAAGCAGGTCATCCGTCCGCGTTTAAAGAACTGGTGGCGCTCCAGCAGGAAAGGGTTCTGAACATCTGCTACCGGCTCGTCACCAATCGCCAGGACGCCGAAGATCTGGCCCAGGAGGTCTTTATTGAGGTCCACCGTTCTATTTCCCATTTCCGGGGACAGGCTCAGCTCTCCACCTGGATCTACCGGATCGCCGTTTCCAAGTCGTTGGACTTTATTCGGAAACAGAGCCGGAAGAAACGGTTCGGTGTCCTGAAAAATCTCATCGGTTCCGGAGACCCCCCGCTGGACATCCCCGCGCCGGCGTCGACGTATCCCGATGCCGAGGCTGAAAAAAAGGATCGCCTCCAGGTCCTCCGGCAGGCTCTGGATACGCTGCCCGAAAACCAGCGGATCGCCGTCACCCTGAGTAAATACGACGGCTTGAGCCAACAGGAGATCGCCGGGATACTGGGAACATCCGTGTCCGCGGTCGAGTCCCTGATTCATCGGGCCAAGCGGAACCTGCGAAAAAGACTCACCCGGCACTACGAGAAAAATCATGTCTGACGGCGAGACTCTTAAGCCACAAGGAGAGAAAAAGATGAACGAGATAAAAGACAGAATCGGGCGCGCGGTCGATCGGACGCTCGCGTGTTTCGATGAACTTGAAACCATCGGTCCTTCACCCTTCTTTTATGACCGCCTGGAACGGCGTCTCGAGAATGCGGCTCGTGACGGACAGGCCGTCCCCGCCCGGGTGTTCAGCAGGGGGCTGCTCCAGCCGGCATTGATAACGTGCCTCATCATCGTGAATGTTTGCGCCGCGATTTTCCTCTTCCGGAGCGGTTCGTCGGGAACGGCAGACAGGGAAGAGAACCTGGCTGCCCTGGCCCGGGAATACGGGCTGATTCAAACCGATACTGAAATAACAAAGAACAGAGGATAATCCCATGGACTTCTTCTCGAAACAACGGTTCATCGCCTGGGCCATCGTTATTCTCATCGTCCTCAACCTCGGCACCCTGGCAACACTGTGGATCCGGCAACTTCAGCAGCCGTCCCCGATTTCCCGTCCGGAACTCGGCCCACCCGCCCGGGCGCGTGATTTCCTCAGCCGGGAACTGGGGTTCAGCGAAGATCAGAAAAAGGAGCTGGCCGATCTCCAGGCCCGGCAGGTGTCGCAGATGGACGCCCTTCAGGGAAAAATCGACGCTCTGAAACGGGGGATGATGGACCAGCTGCTGAATTCATCCTCCGATTCAAGACGGATCGAGCACCTGGCCGGCGAGGTCGGTGAGATCGAGGCGCGAAAGGCCCGTCTGGTCTATACGCACCTGGGAGAGATTAAAGACCTCTGTACACCCGAACAACGTGAACGGTTCGCCGGGCTGGTCCGTGAACTTTTAAGGATCATGAAACCGCCGAATCCTTCCGGTCATCCGGGAGATCGGCCCGACGGCCGTTTCCCGCCGCCCGGCGGCAACAGGCCGTCTCGACCGGGATCGGGGGCATTATAAACCCCGGCAGCAAGCCGACCGCGATGAAGCAGTACTATTCTCTGTAAGGTTGGCATCTCGGACATGTAGCCCCTTGTTTTTCTCGCCTGCGTTGCGCCGGCGATATTCCCGACGAAGCTCGCGCCGGCGGTTATCTTCTTTTCTTCCCATCCTCATACCAAGGCCCTCATTTATCGCCGCCGGTATTATTCCCCGCGCTCCCGGTAAAAAAATAATATTTTACCGCAGGATTTTCCCGGGGATGTCGTCAGAAATAGTGACGAACATAATCGCGAGGAGATGGGATGACCGCCGAAAAAGACAGAATCGAAGAGGAAATCGCAGAGACGCTCGGATGTTTCCAGCGCCTTGAGACCATCGAACCCTCCCCTTACTTTTACACACGCCTGGAAGCGCGGTTTGAACGCTTCCCTCCCGCCGGAAGATCGTTCGCGGCTCGTATCTTCACCCTGGGCGTTCCCTTGCCGGCACTGCTGGCCTGTCTTCTTGTTTTTAACCTCTGCGCGGCGGCCCTCCTCTCCAGGGGTAACTCGCCGGAGTCGGAGACCCGGGAGGAAAGATTGTCTGCCCTGGCCCGGGAATACCACCTGATTCAGGAAACCAATGGAACCGGCACCATCATCGGATAATCACATGGACTTCTTTGCGAAACAGCGGGTGCTCGCCTGGTCGGTCGTTATTCTAATTGTTCTCAACCTGGGAACGCTGGCGACACTCTGGATGAACCATCTCGGTCGTCCGGGAGGGAACCGTCCCCCCGGCGGAGGACCTCCGGCCCGAGCCCGCGATTTCCTGGAACGGGAGATGGGCTTCGACGGCGTGCGAAAGAAGAAGCTGGAAAGCCTCCAGTCGCGCCACATGAATCAGATGAGCGCGCTCCAGGACCAGATCGACGACCTGAAACGGCGGATGATGGACGAGCTTTTGAAAACGTCCCCTGATGGGGGTTCGGTGGATGCGCTGGCCGGGAAAATCGGGGAGATCGAGGCGTCCCGGTCGCGGTTGACTTATTCTCACTTGAAAAAGATCAAGGCCCTCTGCACCCCCCAGCAGGCTGAGCGGTTTGACGGATTGATGCGAGAGCTTCTGCATATCTTGAAACCGCCGGATCCTCATGACCCTTCCATCGAGAATCGCCGGGAGGCCCGGCGCCCGCCTCCGCAAGAAAGAATACCGGGGAGAAGCCCGGCGATTCGGCAGGATGCCGACGGTGACGGGAAAATTTCAGTAGACGAGTGGGTCGAACATCACCGGGAAATGTTCCGGACGGAGATCGACCTTGACGGTGACGGATACGTTTCCGAAGCCGAATGGAGTGAAGATCACCGGCGCAGACCGGACGATGCAAACCGGAGCGGCCCGGCCGCTCGAAAGAAAAAGGAGGAGACAGAATGAAAGTACTGACAATAACGATGACGGGACTGGCGGCGCTCATAATCGCGGCCGCACCTCTTCGCGCCCAGCAGGGGCCTGGAGGATCCGGCCGCGGTCCCGGGGGTAAAGGACCCTTCACAATGATAGACACTGACGGTGACGGGCAGATCTCCGAGCAGGAGTGGATCGTCCACCAGACCGAACGGTTCTCGGAGATTGACACCAACGGGGATGGGTATGTCTCCGAGGAAGAGATGGAGACGCATCACCGGATGATGATGCAGCAGGGCCCTCGTGGTGGAGGCCAGAGGTCTGGTGGAGGCCAAGGAGGGAATTGGGGGAACTAATCATGAATGCCGGAAGGATCAAACGGATCGCGGTCGTGATCATCGGATTGGCGGGGCTCCGGGCGGCGCCCGGGGCCCCGGGGGCCTACATCGTGGTGGACACCAGCCAGGCAACCTGCTTCGACGATTTCGCGGCCATCAGCTGTCCCGATCCCGGCGAGAGTTATTACGGGCAGGATGCCCAATATCACGGCACCCAGCCCAGCTACACGCTCAGCGGGGACGGCCTGACCGTCCATGACAACAACACCGGCCTGACCTGGGTACGGGACCCGGATTTGAACGGCGACGGGAAGATCGACGTTGACGACAAGCTGACCTACTCCGAAGCCCAGGACTACCCCGCCACGCTCAACTCCCAAAACTACGGCGGCTACAGCGACTGGCGGGCACCCACCATCAAGGAACTGTATTCGCTGATGGATTTCAGGGGTACGGACCCCAACGTGAGCGGGAATGACCCTTCCCTGCTCACCCCTTATATAGATACTGACTACTTCAAATTCACCTATGGAGATACGGCTGCCGGAGAACGCATTATCGATTCGCAGTGGGTGACCAACACCCTGTACGTCGGTACCGTGTTTGGCAACAGAACGGCCATGTTCGGCGTGAACTTCGCCGACGGCCGGATCAAGGGCTACCCCGCGGACAGAAATCCGGACGGAAGTTGCAAGACCTTTTACGCCCGCTTCTGCCGCGGGAACTCCGACTACGGGGTGAACGATTTCATCGATAACGGCGACGGGACAATTACCGACAAGGCCACCGGCTTAATATGGATGCAGACGGACAGCGGCGCTTTCGGCGCCGGCCCGTTCGGAGACGGGAGGATGAACTGGGAGGATGCCCTGGCCTGGGCGGAAGACCTGGAATACGCCGGGTATGACGACTGGCGGCTCCCTAACGCCAAGGAACTTCAGAGCATTGTCGATTATTCCCGATCGCCGGATACGACGGGAAGCGCCGCCATTGACCCGCTTTTTTCATCGACGGCGATCATCAACGTAGCCGGGGATATCGACTATCCGTTTTACTGGACCGGCACCACCCACATCCGCCAGGGCGGCACTGGGGGCGCCGGAGTCTACATCGCCTTCGGGCGGGGACTGGGATCGATGGATGGGGTTAATGTCATCGATGTGCATGGTGCCGGATGTCAGCGCGGCGATCCCAAGGATGGCGATCCGGCCGATTACCCGTCCTGGGGGCATGGCCCTCAGGGGGACTTACAGCGGGTCTTCAACTATGTCCGCTGCGTACGGTCCGGCGGGGAAAGCGCCGAACCGACCCCGACCCCTGCTCCCCCGGTCCTGGCGGCGGCCGACTACAACGGGGACGGGACGGACGATATCGCGATCTTCCGGGCGGTTTCCGGCTTCTGGGCGGTTCGGGGCGTGACCCGGACCTACATGGGGGGAGACTCCGGGGACGTTCCGGTCTCCGGTGATTACGACGGCGACGGAACCACCGATATCTCTCTCTACCGGGGGAGTTTGGGCCTCTGGGCGGTAAAGGACGTCACCCGGGCTTACTTCGGCTCCTCTCTCGACACGCCGGTCCCCGGCGACTATGACGGTGACGGTTCCTGTGACATGGGCGTATTTCGTGAAAGCAACGGCCACTGGGCGATCAGGGGGGTGACACGCGTTTATTTCGGTTCCCCCGGCGACCGTCCGGTCCCCGGAGATTATAATGGAGACGGCACGGCTGTACCGGGCATTTTTCGGGAAAGCTCAGGCGTGTGGGCACTCCGGGGGATCAGCCGCTTCTACTTCGGTTCCTCCCAAGACGACCCGGTACCGGGAGACTATGACGGGAACGGCTTCCGGGAAGTCGGTATCTTCCGGTCCGCCTCCGGGTTATGGGCGCTTCGGGGTGTGAGCCGCTTTTATTTCGGCGGTTCAGCAGACCTCCCGGCCCCGGCCGACTACGATGGCGACGGCACCGATGACGTTGGCATCTTCCGCGGTCCCACCGGCCTCTGGGCGGTCAAGGGAGTGAGCCGGGTTTATTACGGCAGCAGCGGGGATATACCGGTAACCAGGTAGGGAATAGGGATTGGAGAATCGGGTGAATCAAGCTTCTCCCCGCATAACCGGACATATTATGGACGATCGTCCATAATTTGTCCGGTTATATGCTATGCGGGGAGATGAAGGTTCTTTTATGACAGCATCATCCGATCAGTTGACACTCCCGAGCCAATTGGCCCGGATCCATTCTATGATCTCCTCGGTGTTGCGGTGGGCGCCATAGACATTGACGTGGCGCATGTCAATGCAATGGTCGTTGGGGTAGAAGCGCGTGAAGGGCTCATAGACCCTCACCCACGGGTAGGGCTTGACCGCCGCTTTCAGGTCCGCCTCCAGCTTGTCCATTGCCGCCATCACCGCCGGAGTCCTCCCCTGTTCGGGCAGCGGGTTGAAAAGGATCAGGATCGGGAAGCCGTACTCCCGGCCCATCTCAAATATCCGCTTTAGCCCCTCCACGCAGTCCGGGTTGAACCGGGGTTCCCAGACCAGGTTCTCCCCCAGCTCCTCCACCAGATCGACCTCCTTGGGATCAGGCAGTGCTCCCCGATTCTCCCAGAGCTGCTGCCGGATCTCGTTATCCGACGCGAACCTTCCCCGGGGCACATCCAGACCCGTGTAGGAGACGGTCTTTTTTCCCATCGCCAGGATGGAGTTTCTGATCTGTTGCCGGTAACGGAGGCTGGGGAGCAGGTAGCGGGCGGTTTCGTGCGGGGTCAGCCATTCCCGCAAACGCCCGACCCAGGTCCGGACGGCCTTCTTGTCGCTGCCGGCCGTGAAGGAATAGTGGGAGGTGTGGTAGATCAGGAACCGGGGGGGGCCGTTGCGCTTGATGAAGAGTCCCAGGATATCCGCCTGTCCGGTGGTGTAGATGAACCCAAAAGTCCCCAGGTTCCAGGTGGTAAGCCCGGTCTTCTCCATGATCAGGTTAGACTCCAGGCCGACCAGGCAGGCACTGTCGCCCAATAAGATAAGATCCTGCTGTTCCCCCACCAGGGTCGCGTGCGCCACCTGCCATTGGACGATGCTCTCGGCGATGTCGGGCGTCACATTGGGATGGTAGAGCCGGTGGCGCACCAGGTCCTTGTGAGCGGGATGCGGGAGGAAGCCCACGACCAGTTCAACGACCAGGATTATTCCGGCTGCCGCCAACATGGCGCCGGGCCAGCGCCGCCGGCCGAGGTTCTTAAAGACAGCTTTAAAATTGAAAATAAATAAAGTCATTGTTTCCCGGTGCTCCGAAGAGAACGATGCCGTAGAAGAGTGCCGCGTAAAAACCGGTCCGGACCAGCCACGGCCATCCTGTCCACGGCTCGGGTGACCGGCGGTAATACTGATAAATCTGGAACCCGGCCAGGGGAATCCCGGCCGCCGCAACCATCAGCAGCATGGGGCCGCAGACCGGTTCCCAGAACGTCCCCGCGCCGATTGCCGCCAGCAGCCGGACCGCGTGCGTCATGTCGACGGCCCGGAAGAGAACCCATCCGAAACAGACCAGGTGGAAGAAGACCAGGACCGCCAGCCAGAAACGAACGCCTGTTCGGACTTCGAATGTCCGCTCCCGGGCCTGCCGCGGGGTCTCCCCCAGTCGATAGACGATCAGGAGTATCCCGTGGAAAGCGCCCCAGGCGACGAAGTGCCAGGCTGCGCCGTGCCAGAGGCCGCCCAGCAGCATGGTGATCGCCAGGTTGCGCAGGGTCTTCAGCCGTCCCTGCCGGCTGCCCCCCAGCGGGATGTAAAGATAGTCGCGCAGCCAGGACGAGAGGCTGATGTGCCAGCGCTGCCAGAAATCGCTCGGGTTGGTGGCCAGGTAGGGGAGGCGGAAATTCACGCAGATGTCGAAACCGAGCATGCGGGCGGTGCCCCGGGCGATGTCCGTATAGGCGGAGAAGTCGCAGTAGATCTGGAGGGCGAAGGCGTACGTCCCCAGGAGCACGGCCGCTCCGCAGGGCTCTCCCGGCCCGTAAACGCTGTTGACCAGGACGGCCATGTTGTCGGCGATCACCAGTTTCTTGAACAGGCCCACGCAGGCGAGCTGCGCCCCGCTGTAGAAACCGTCCAGTGTGGGGTGTCGCGGTTTGAGGATCTGGGGCAGAAGATGGGCGCCTCGTTCGATCGGCCCGGCGACGAGCTGGGTGAAGAGGCTCACGTAAAGCATCAGATCGGGGAGGCTGGTGGTGGCCCGCAGGCGTCCCCGGTAGACGTCGATGGTGTAGCTCATGGTCTGGAAGGTGTAGAAGGAGATACCCACTGGAAGGATGATCCGCAATAGGGGTAGATGCAGGTCGATTCCCACCTCGGCGGCCAGGGCAACCAGCGATTGGGCGAAGAAATCGAAATATTTGAAGAAACCCAGGATCGTCAGGTTGGTGACGATGCTGGCGGCGAGAGCCAGCCTGCGTTTACGGGCGGAATAATCAGGATGCCGGTCCCGGTCGACCAGGAGTCCGCAGATATAGTCCACCACGCTCGACAAAAGTAACAGGCCCAGAAAACGCCAGTCCCACCAGCCGTAGAAGACGTAGCTGGCGACCAGGAGGAAGCGATTCTGCCAGCGGTGGTTAAGGAGGAAGTAGACCGTCAGTACGATCGCGAAAAAAACGCCGAAATCTATGGTGGCGAAGTTCATTAGAACAAGTTGGCGCCTGTGGCGCAACTTGTAGTGTAAAGTGAGAAGCGTAATGTGTAAGGGAAATTTTCCCCTCTGCTTCGTATGCTACACTACTGTTTGGAGATTTCGCGGCCCCACAAAACAGCGATAGTGTAATATTTCATCGATGTGACTGCATTGATTATCTCCGATTGTTGATGAGAATATTGAATTTCTATGAGCAATCGGGGGTAAAAACGTTACAATGTTTCATTTCGAGGAGACAATGTTAAATCCCGGTCTTATTATACGGTTCCGGCCGATTGCAACGTAGATGGGATGGATGATATCGGTATCTTTCGCGGTTCGACGGGCCGGTGGTCGATCAAGGGGGTGAGCCGGGTTTATTTCGGAATGTCCCTCGATGTCCCAGTGACAAGGTGAGGGAAAGAAGGAGAAAAGTTTTTACTTTCTGGTGACATTTCGCTGACACGATTTCTTCCCGGCTGACGGATATTTGTGGAAAAGATATCGGACGCCTCCGTGAAAAGAGGGGGATATCATGGATCCCTCCCCGGATCGGGGTCTTCAAACAGGGAGGAGAAGCGAAATGAATCGTGTTAATTTGATCGGGTCTGTCGCTTTATTCATTCTCGTCTCAACCACGCCCAATCCGGCGCAGTCAGCCGGTCCACGGGCGGCGGTTCCCTATGAAATCGGCCTCCATTCCCGCCGCTTCACGCCCGCGCCGGGTCTGAGCCGTTCTGCCGCCGAGGCATTCTCCGAACAGAGCCGGAAGCTGGCCAAGGCCGGCCAGAGCCGTCTTCACGCCCTGATTCAACTTAACCAGATACCCACGCGGGAAGAACGTCAACGTCTGGAACGCCGGGGAATAAGGCTCCTGACCTATATCCCCGACCGGGCCTGGCTGGCCTCGATCCCCGCGGCCCGGACGAATGAAGTCTCCGCTGACCAAAACGTACGCTGGCTGGGAAATCTGCAAGCAGCCGACAAGCTCTCCGCGGGAATTCGGGAGAACAGACTGGGCCACTGGTCGTATGATTCCGCGAGCGGGCAGGCTGTCATTCTTGTCCGTTTTTTTGGCGACGTGGAGTTAGAAGACGAGGAGGGCGTCGTTACCGCCGTCGGCGGCGAGATTATCGACCGGGCGGAGATCATCAACACGCTGGTGGTAAAGCTCCCCGTTGACCGTATCGGTGATCTAGCGAATAAGGATATCGTGGAATGGGTCGAGCAGCCCCTGCCGCCGCTGAAGGGGGTGAACGCGGAGAACCGGGCTCGGGTGGGAGCCGACACGCTTCAGAATCCGCCGTACGACCTCGACGGGAGCGGCGTCGATGTCCTGGTCTACGATGGCGGTATCGTCTTTCCTCACGATGACCTCGATTCCCGCCGTGTCTGGGGGGACAGTTCATATCCCTCCACTCACGCCACTCACGTCGCCGGCACCATCTGCGGCTCCGGCACCGTCGACTACCGGTACCGGGGGATGGCCCCTGCCGCCAACCTTCTCTCCATGAGTTTCGAAGACGATGACACCGGCGTCTTCCTCTACACCAATCCCGGCGACATCGAGGACGACCTCTACTACGCCCGGGTGGAGTGGGAGCCGCATGCCGATCTCTTCAACGCGTCCATCGGCACCAACACCGCCTCGAACGGCTTTCCCTGCTCTTACGAGGGGAACTACGGCCTTACCTCGCTTTTGCTCGACGCGATCGTCCGGGGCGATTCGGGAAAGCCCTTCATCGCCGCCTGGGCCGCCGGTAACGAGCGTGGCGGTCCCTGCGGGAGTTCATATTGTACCACCGCGCCCCCGGCCGGCGCCAAGAACCCCATCCAGTCCGGGGCGACCGACGCCGTCGATGACTCGATGTCGTCATTCTCCAGCTGGGGGCCGACCGATGACGGACGCCTGAAACCGGTGGTCTGCGCTCCCGGTGTCGCAGTCACCTCCTGCAACGCTTACAACAGCTACGTCGAGATGAGTGGAACCTCGATGGCGTCCCCCACCACCGCCGGCGTCATCGCCCTCATGCTCCAGCAGTATCGCGACACTTATTTTGCCGGCTCGACCGACGTCGAGTTTCTTCCCTCGTCGGCAAAGGCCCTTCTTATCCACACCGCTGAAGACCTCGGAAACAGCGGCCCCGACTTTCAATTTGGCTATGGACGGATTGACGGCCAGGCGGCGGTGGACGCGATCATCGCCGGGGAGCTGGGAGAATTCTGCTTCACCGCCCAGAGCGAGGTCCATGACTATACGGTCACGGTCGGGGAGGGAACCGCCGAGCTCAAGGCCAGCCTCGCCTGGGACGACCCGCCGGGGAGCCTCGCCGCGCTCACTAAACTGGTCAATGATCTGGACATCGAGCTTATCGCCCCTGACGCCACCGTCTATTATCCCTGGGTTCTCGACCCCGGGGCACCGGAAAACGTTGCCGCGACCGGCGTCGACAGCCTTAACAACCAGGAGCAGGTCCTGGTCGAGAATCCCGCCGCCGGGGACTGGACAGTTCGGGTCATCGCCTCCACCCTCCCCGAAGCCCCCCAGACCTATTCACTCGTTTTCCCGGGTGCCGGCGCCGTGGCGATGACGCCGACGCCGGCGCCGGCGGCGTCTCCCCCGCCGACGCCGACGCCGGGACACTGTTTTGAACTGCTTGCCAACGGAGATTTTGAAAGCGGCGATAGCGCCTGGGAGACCTACGGATCATTCGCGGTGAGCACGGATTACGCCTATTCGGGCGACCACGCAGCCCGGCTCGGAGGAACCGAAGACGGCTATTTCTACCAGGCAATCACTATCCCGGAGGAGGCGCTGGCCGCGCGGCTCAGCTACGCGGTGAGGATGGAAACCGACGAGACCTACCGCCATGATTTCTTCGACCTCGAAATCCGCGACGGGAGCGGCGGCATCCTGACCACGCTGCAGTCTCTCTGCAATACTGACGCCGACTACGAAAGCGTCTGGACGGATTCAAGTTTCTGGCTCCCCGATGACTATGCGGGAACAACGATCCGGGTTCAGTTCCGGGCCGACGGCGACAGCCGGGACGATACCTTCTGGTATGTTGACGATGTCAGCCTGGAAGTATGTTACCGGGAAGGCGTACCCACGCCCGCCCCGGCCCCGACGGCGGCATCCACGCCGTCACCCCCGCCGGAATCACTTCCCTTTTCCGAGGATTTCGATGGGGTCTGGCTGAACGGGGCGCCCATGGGATGGAGGAGCGAATACGTCTCCGGGCTCCAGGAATGGGTCCCGAGCGTTTCCGGGGCCAACGGCCATCCTCCCGCCGCCCATGGGGGAAGCTATCTCGCCTTCTTTTTCGAGCGCTACGGCGGGGAGACGCGTCTTATTTCTCCCCCGCTCGATCTCGGAAGCTGTGTCGAAACACCGAGAATCTCGTTCTGGTACGCCCAGGCGGAGTGGGCAGGGGATATCGACGCCCTGACGGTCCTCTACCGGACCTCGTCCGGCGGTTCGTGGAATGAATTGACAACCTACGACACATCCGTCAGCACATGGACGAAACGTGTTCTGGATCTTCCCGACCCGGGCAGCGATTATTATGTCTGTTTCCAGGCCCGGGGCAATCAGGGGTACGGCGTTTGCCTCGATGACGTTTGTGTTTTTTGCGGGGCGACGCCCACTCCCACCGTGACGCCCACTCCCACCGCGACGCCCAACGGTTATCTCACCCCCACGCCCACACCGAATTTTCTGATCTGTGCCCTGGACCTCGAATACTCGACGTACCTGGGAGGTAGTTCCACGGGTATTGCCATGGGGATCGTCGCCGACGATTCCGGGTCCGCCTATGTTATCGGTTACAGCCTGGCGAACAATTTTCCGACCGTGAACCCCTATCAGCCGGCGCGCGCCGGCAGTTACGACATTTTTATTGCCAAGTTGTCATCCCTCGGCTCGTCGCTCATCTTTTCAACCTATCTCGGAGGATCGACTTATGATTATGGATACGGTATCGCGGTGGACGGAAACGGATGCGCCCATGTCAGCGGGAAGACGAAATCGGAGGATTTTCCGACCGCGAATCCGTACCAGGCGTCGCTCGCCTATAACTACGACGGGTTTGTGGCTAAACTTGACTCCTCCGGTTCGTCACTGATCTACTCGACTTATCTGGGCGGCACCTACAATGACGCGGCGTACGCGCTCGCCATCGACAGCGGCGGGTGCCTTTACGTCACGGGCGACGTGGATTCCTATAATTTTCCCACCGTGAATCCTTACCAGGCGGGCAAAGCCGGCTCCGCCGACGACATCTTCGTGACCCGTTTTTCATCGACCGGCTCTTTCCTTCTCTTTTCGACCTTCCTGGGCGGCGCCAACGACGACTATGCCCTCGGTATCGCCCTCAATCCGTCCGGGACCATCTGCCTCGGGGGTGTGACCGATTCCTATGATTTCCCGGTCGCGGGTTCTTTTCAGGATGAGTTTGGCGGCGGCAGTTCGGACGCCTTCGTCTGCGCGCTCTCCTCCACCGGCTCCTCGCTCGTCTTCTCCACCTATCTGGGCGGGGAATATGGGGACGGCTGCAACCGGCTCGCCGTCGCCTCCGACGGGTGTATTTTCGTCGATGGCTACACGGCCTCCGAAGCCTTCCCCACCACCGCCGCTTATCAGCCGAGCTTCGGCGGCGGCGACGTGGACGCCTTCGTCGCAAAATTTTCCTCCACCGGTTCCGCTGTTGTCTTTTCTACCTATCTCGGCGGTGACGATCAGGATGTGGCGTACGGCATTGCCGTCGGTTCGGGAGACGTTGTCTGTGTCACCGGTTACACCGTATCCGATAACTTTCCCACCCGTCATCCATACCAGTCGACCCGGAACGGCGAAGGTCTGGACGCGTATTTGACCGGATTTGACGCCGCGGACGGTTCATTGATCTATTCGACATATTGGGGCGGGAGCGAGAACGATGCCGCCAATTCGGTCACCCTTGACCCCGGCTCCCGGATCTATCTGGCCGGGAAAACCGCTTCTTCCGATTTCCCCACCAGAAATCCCTACCAGTCCAGCTCCGGCGGAGCGAGTACCGCCTCTTTCGTCAGTTCTTTCAACTGGCAGTATTATTTCACCGGCCCGACGGCGACCCCGACACCCTCCGTATCCCCTACCCCTATTCCGACGGCAACAGCCACTCCATCCGTGATTCCTCCTCCGTCGCCGTCACCTTCAGTCACCCCGGCGTCGATACCGTCGTCAACCGCGACCCCTGCTCCATCGCCTACCTCGCCCGCGCCTCCGGTCATCGATTCCGGCGACTACGACGGCGACGGGACCGACGACGTCGCGATCTTCCGGGACGACGCGGGCCTCTGGGCAATCCGGGGTCTCACCCGGGCATACTTCGGAAGGGCCGGGGATGTGCCGGCTCCCGGCGATTACGGCGGTAACGGCACCACCGAGATCGGGATCTTCCGTCCCCTCACCGGACTCTGGGCGGTTCGGGGGATGACCCGTGACTATTTCGGCACTATCCATGACGTGCCCGTTCCCGGCGACTTCACCGGCGACGGTTCCTGCGTCCCCGGTATCTTCCGCCCGGCCACGGGCCTCTGGGCAATCCAGGGGGAGACCAGGGTCTACTTCGGGGTATCGGGCGATCAACCTGTTCACGGGGACTATGACGGGGACGGGACCAGGGAGATCGGGATTTTCCGGGGGAGTTCCGGTCTCTGGGCGCTGCGGCGCGTCAGCCGCCTCTATTTCGGGGCCGACGGCGATGAAGCGACGCCCGGCGACTATGACGGTTTCGGGTTCTGGGCGCCGGGTATTTTCCGGTCGTCTTCCGGACTCTGGGCTATACGGAGCGTCTCCCGGACGTACTTCGGCGGCTCCGGGGACAAGCCGGTCCCCGCCGATTACGATGGGTCCGGCGCCGACGGGATCGGCATCTTCCGAAACTCCTCCGGTCTCTGGGCTGTCAAGAGTTTAACGCGCGCTTATTACGGTTCCAGCGGGGATATGCCGGTGACGAGGTAAGGGGGAAGAAGTAATCAGTGATCGTTAATCAGTGCCTGGATCACCACCGGTCCCGGTTTGAAACTAAAATATTTACTCAGAGAAGATTGTCGATTAGAGACGATGACCTCAAGGCCAACTTCCCGGTCTGCGACCGGGTAAAAAAGGTGATGGTACCCTTCTGCTCACGGCGTGGTCGGAATGGGTGCCGGAAGAATAATCAGTCGAACAAGTGATCTCAACCGGAGCCCGTCCGTCCAGGGACGGGCTCACTCTTTTTAAAAAGGGATAAATCGATCTTATTCTCTTGAACGAGAGGGGCGGAGAGTTATAATCCATCTTTAAAAGGACATATCTCGGACGATGCTAAAAGGTTTTTCAGGCATGAGTCAAAAGTCGGAAAAGATGGAGAATATATCATGGATGGAGGTGATCTGCCGGTCCGCGAAGCAGGCCTCCCACCGGATGGCGATTCTTGACACGGAGACCAAAAATGCCGCCCTTCGGGCGATGGCGGATGCCCTGGCCGCCGCCGCGCCCAGGATCCTGGAGGCCAATACCGCCGACGTGGCCGACGCCGGGAAGAAGAAGATCGCCCCCCAGCTGATTGACCGGCTCCGGTTCGATGAGGCGAAACTGGCGCGAACAGTCCGGGGTATTCGCGACGTGGCCGGACTCCCCGATCCGGTCGGGGAGGAGATCGAGCGGACAGTCCGGCCGAACGGACTTCTGATTCGCCGGGTTCGAGTGCCCCTGGGGGTGGTGGCGATTGTATATGAAGCCCGGCCGGAAGTGGGGGCGGACGCCTCCTGCCTGGCCCTCAAGGCCGGGAACGCCGTCATCCTGCGCGGCTCGTCGATTGCCCGTCGTTCCGACGAGGCGATCACCACCACCGCATCGGCTGCTCTGAAGCGTTCCGGCCTGCCGGAAGGGGCTCTCCTACTGGCGTCGGGAGGGGGGCATGAGGCCCTGGCCGATCTCGCCTCGCAGGACCGGTATATCGATCTCCTGATACCCCGGGGCGGCGAGGGGCTGAAAGAAGCCCTCCTGAAAGTCGCCACCGTCCCGCTCCTTTTCGCCGCTGCCGGGAACTGTCATGTCTACGTGGACGCGGCCGCCGACCCCGACATGGCGGAGGCTATCGTTGTCAACGCCAAGACCCAGTACCCCGCCGTCTGCAATGCCGCCGAGACGCTTTTGATCCATACCTCGGTCGCGCCGGCCCTGCTGCCCCGGCTGCTGCGGGCTCTTGCCGCCCGGGGGGTCGAGCTCCGCCTGGATGAGCGGTCCCTGGCCCTGGCGCCTCCCGACCTTGATCCTCCGCCCCGGGCCGCCGTCCCCGCCGACTGGGATACCGAGTTTCTGGCCCTGATTATGGCCGCGGCGGTTGTCGACTCGCTCCCGGCCGCCATTGAGCACATCAACCGTCACGGGAGCGGCCACAGTGAGGCCATCGTCACTGGAGATGAGGCCGCGGCCCGCGTTTTCCAGGCGGGGGTGGACGCCGCCGCCGTCTTCTGGAATGCCAGCACCCGTTTTACCGACGGCGCCCGCTTCGGGATGGGGGCCGAGATGGGAATTTCCACCCAGAAGCTTCACGCCCGGGGTCCGATCGGGATCCGGGAGCTGTGCAGCTATAAATTCGTGGTCGACGGAACCGGGCAGCTGGTAACCTGAGCGCGGCGCCCTTCTTTCACGTAGCCGATCCCGGTCCGTTTTTCATTATTTTGAGTGAGAATCCCGGGGCCTGAAAATCCCCCTCAGAGGGGGATTTACAAGGCGTAACCGCTGCTATAAGATCAATATGGTTTTTAGGAAAAAAGGTAATAGAAAGTCCGGACAAAGGAGGTAAGTCAATGGATAAAAAGAAGATTAAGAGAACTCTGACCGGTGTCAGCCTGGCCGGGTTGGTAGTGGGCGCGGGCCTCATGAGTTCCGGCTGCAAGAGCTCGAGCTGCGGGAAAAGTTCCTGCAATTCGAAAGGCGATGAAACAACCCAGACTTCATGCGGAAAAGGTTCCTGCAGCAAGTAACGCTCACTCACGGAGTCCCGAAAAAGCAGTTTATCCAGAGACAGCCCCGCACGCAGTTTGCGTGCGGGGCTGTTTTTTTGGTTTTATACAAATAATGCCGTCAGGTGTATAACGTGGTGTATGGTGTATAACGTGGTGTATAATGAAACACGGGAATAGGAGCTTCGGATGGCGGGGAGCAATATGAAAATCCTGGAGAAGATATATCCTCTCTGCCGGTCCTTTCTGAGCGGGACGGCCTGGAGGAGCCTTCTTTCGGATGCCGGATCGAAAATTCGGCCGGCAGATCTTCCCCGTCTAATCGCGGAGCGGGCCGGCTCCACCGGGTTTCCCGATTTTCTTCCCGATCTTGCCCTCCTGGAATGGACCCGCCATGAAGTGTCGGCAGCCGGGGTCGTCTTCGCCCGGGAAGTGAAACGGCTGGAGCTCAACCCGACACTGGAGGTAATCCATCTCAACTGGAAGCTCACTCCCCTCCTGAACCGGGTGGAAGATCAAACATCCCCGACGCCCGTCCCAGGCGAAGAATGGGTCCTGGTCTGGCGCCCGTTCGGATCCGGCAAGACGAATGTCAAGGCCGCCTCAAAGGCGGAGTTGCTTGCCGTCAAGATGCTTGCCGAAGATATTACCCGTGAAGAAGCCGCCGCCGCCGGCGGCGTCCCCGCCGGAAGGATAGAGCGGTCCCTCTACCAGGCCGCGGATCAAGGGATACTCCTTGCCCCCCCCACCCGGCTCCGCCGGCAATTTCCCGGGTCGCCCGACCAGGGACGGCGCCAGGCGGTTAAGACGTTTACCGTTCAGTGGCACATCACCAATGCCTGCGATCTCCACTGCCGGCACTGTTATGACCGGAGTCGGCGGTCTCCCCTAACACTGAAACAGGGTCTTGAGATTCTCGATGCTCTGGGCGGTTTTTGCCGGGATCGCAACGTCAGGGGCCACGTTTGTTTCACCGGGGGAAATCCGTTCCTGTATCCCCGCTTTTTCGAACTCTACCAGGGGGCCGCGGATAGGGGGTTTTCAACTTCCATCCTGGGGAACCCCACTCCCCGGGAGCAAATGGAGAAGCTGATCGCTATCCAGCCCCCGGGATATTTCCAGGTGAGTCTGGAGGGCCTGCGGGAACACAACGACGTGATGCGCGAAGCCGGCCACTTTGGGAGGGTGATCGAATTCCTGAAACTCCTGAGGGAACTGGGGATTTCTTCGGCGGTCATGCTCACCCTGACGAAGGACAATATCGGCCAGGTCCTCCCCCTGGCGAAGATGCTGGAGAAGAAGACCGACCACTTTACCTTTAACCGCCTCTCCCCGGTGGGCGAGGGGGCGGATCTCCCGCTTCCGTCAAAACAGGAATATATCGATTTCCTGGAGAAATACGTGGATGCATGCCGGGCGATCGCCCCCCTCGGTTACAAGGACAACCTGATCAACATTGTCCTGAATAGAAGGGGCCTGAAACTCTTCGACGGCTGCTCCGGATACGGCTGCGGTGCCGCCTTCAATTTCATCACCATTCTTCCCGACGGCGAGGCCCATGCCTGTCGCAAGTTTCCGTCTCCGATCGGGAATGTTTTGAAAGACGGTATTGCCGGGGTTTACGATTCGGCGCCGGCCCGGCGGTATCGCCAGGGGCCGGCGGCCTGCCGGGACTGCTCTCTGCGGACCGTCTGCGGCGGCTGCATGGCCATCACCCGCGGCTTCGGTCTCGATATCTTCACGGATAGAGACCCGTTCTGTTTCAAGGAGGCCGAAAAGAGAATGCCCGGCTAATCACGCCGCGCCCAGATGTCACATTGAAAAAAATAAAACCACGAAGGACACGAAGATCACGAAGTTTTTTTATAGTTGATGCGCCTCTGGCGCACAATAATTTCGTAGTGCAGGGCTTTTCCGCCCAAGGCGGATCAGCCTCAGGCTGAAGCCCTGCTTAACATGGGCAGGACTGAAGTCCTGCACTACGAAGTTGCGCCGAACGCGCTAAGTCCTAATGACATAAGATGAAAAAAACAAAGGAGGCAGCGGCTATGACAACCAGAGATAATCTTCAGGAAGCGTTTGCCGGCGAGAGCCAAGCGAACCGTAAATATCTGGCATTCGCCCAAAAAGCGGAGAAAGACGGATATCCCCAGGTCGCGAGGCTCTTCCGGGCGGCGGCCGCGGCCGAGACCGTGCATGCCCACGCCCATCTCCGGGTTCTGGGCGGCATCAAAAGCACGGCGGAAAATTTGCAGGAAGCCATCGCCGGCGAAGGGTTCGAGTTCCAGCAGATGTACCCCAAGTTCCTGGTGGAGGCCGAAGCGGAGGGGAACCGCCCGGCGGTCATCGCCATCAAGAACGCGCTCGCCGTGGAAAAGATTCATCACGGGCTCTACAGCCTGGCGGCGGATGCCGTGAATAATGAGAAAGATCTCCCGGAAGAGAAAATCTTCGTCTGCTCGGTCTGTGGCAATACCGTGCCGGGCAATCCCCCGGAGACCTGTCCCATCTGCGGCGCCCCCCGGGCGAAGTTCTTTGAGGTGGTATAACGGGCAGGCGTCTGGTGAAGGGCTGAGTCCGTTTTGTCAGGGCGGAGGGGCTGAATTCGTCCGGGTAATACGGTAAAAGCCCGGGCAGTCTCTCATGCCTCCCGATCGGAGACGGGTTCGGAAAGGATGCTCCGGGCTTCTTCCACGTCCTTCGCGATCTGCCGGCTCAAAGATTCCGGGGAATCGAACTTTTTATCCTCCCGGATTTTCTTTATGAAGGAGACTTCGAGCTCCCTGCCGTAGAGATCGAGTTCCTGGTCCATGATGAAGATCTCGATGAACTGGTCGCCCCCGGTATTCTGGAAGGTCGGCCGGCGGCCGATATAGGTCACGGATGGATATTCCCTGCTCTCGGTCAGGGTGAGGGTGGCATAGATCCCGGCCGGGAGCAGCAGTACTTCATCCGGCTGGATATTGGCGGTGGGAAAGCCCAGCCGCCGTCCGATCTGGTGGCCGTGCCTGACCCTGCCGATCACTTGAAAGGGGCGTCCGAGCATGGCCTGGACGGAGTCAAGATCCCCCTTCTCCACCGCCTGTCGAATGCGCGAACTGGAGATCGGCTCGCCTTCCCAGGTCACCGCGTCGGCCGCTGTTATCCCCAGGCCGTTTGACTTCGCTATCCGGCCCAGCAGCTCCGCGTCTCCGCGGTTTCCGGCGCCGAATCTCCAGTTCCGGCCGACGACGAGATGGGCCAGGTTGGGGAACTCCCCCCGTAAAAAGCGGATAAAGTCATCCGGTTTCATACCCCGGATGCTCTCGGAAAAATCCAGCAGGATGCACCCGTCCAGACCATACTCTTCGAAGAGGCGGATTTTCTGCTCCCGGGAAGTCAGGAGACGCACCTTTTTTCCGGGTTGGATTATCGATTGGGGATGGGGAGAGAAGCTGAGCGCCACCGCTTTCCCGCTCCGATTTCGCGCCTCCTCAGCGGCCGCCCGCAGAAGAGCCTGGTGGCCCCGGTGAACGCCGTCAAAAAAGCCGCAGGCCATGACCAGGGGAAAACCTTGGGTGACGGCCCCTTCGGTGAACTCGTAGATGGTAATCATACTTTGTTTCGCCCTTTCAGCGATGAGAGGATACTATCCGCCCCGGATGGCGTCAATCGAATCTCCGCCCGAAGCGCCTGCTCGAGCTCTTTTGCCGGCCCGCGGTTGTTACGCTCTGCACCAGCGCCGTGCCATGAGGGGTGATCCCTTTAAATTGATAAATTATCCCCCTTCCCCTTTATTATGGTTATGGCATGTTCACAAAAATGGTATTATAGCTTAAAAATCAGCATACCGCGTTAATTCCAGTGTACTTACACTAAATTAGCGCGAAGCCTAGCTTAGGGAGGAGGTAGTATGTATAGAATCCGAAGTTTTTCGGCAATCGCGGTTGTAGTATTAAGTCTCACCATCTTTTCCGGCGCGTTCGGAAGCGGATGGGAGTGGCAGAATCCTCTGCCGCAGGGAAATAATCTCAACGCTATCTGGGCGCTGAACGCCTCGGAGATCATCGCCGTGGGAAATGTCGGCGCGGTCGTCCGCTACAATGGCAGCACCTGGTCTAATATGACCTTCCCGAATCAGGAGATACTGCGCGGTGTCTGGGGAACCGCGGCCAATAATATCTACGCGGTCGGCAACGATTCCGGGCAGTACAGCGACGGGGCGATCTATCATTATAACGGGAGTTCCTGGTCTCAAATCGAGACTGTTGACAGTTCCGAACTCTCTTCCATCTGGGGACTTTCCTCCTCCAGTATCTTTGCCGGAGGTGAGGGAGGAAAGGTGCTCTACTATGACGGCAATTCCTGGGCCGATATCTCCGGAACAGGATTTTACTATGCTCTCGATGGGTTCTGGGGAACATCGGCCAGCAATCTTTATGCTGTAGGCGGAACCAGGGTGCGCTATTACAACGGGAGCACCTGGTCGGACGCGGCCACAGCCTCCGGATCTCTCAACTCCATCTGGGGGTCAGACGCGAGCGATATCTTCGCGGTCGGCGACAGCGGCGTGATCCTTCACTATAACGGCGGATCCTGGACCGAAACCACGGTCGGCAGCGGTTCTCAATATAACCTCTACAGCGTCTGGGGAACCGCTAACAATGATGTCTACGCCTCGGGAGGAGATTATCCGGGTCTGGTTTTTCACTATAACGGAAGCTCCTGGAACGACCTGACCGTGCCGACCCAGCAGTATCTCTACGGGATCTCCGGAAGCGCCGGAAACGATGTCTATACGGTCGGCTCTACCGGGATCATTCTTAACTATAACGGATCGGACTGGGACCGGATCACCAACTGGAACGATGATGGATTGGCCGGGATCTGGGGCAGCAGCGGCAACGATGTCTTTGCCGTGGGGAGCTACAATAATTCCTGGGAGGAAGGCAACCGGATACTCCATTATAACGGCAATGCCTGGTCCCTGATGACTACCCCTGAACCCTGGGGAAGTTTTGCCGCGGTCTGGGGAAGCGACGGGAATAATGTTTTTGCCGGAGGGGATGACGGAGATATCATCAGATATAACGGTTCCGCCTGGTCTCAAATGACCCACATCTACGGCGGAATTTATGGGATCTGGGGAAGTTCGCCAAGCAACGTCTACGCGGTCGGCGGGGGATTTTCCGATGGACAGATTCTCGAGTGCGACGGATCTAACTGGTCGGTAATGACGGCGATCGCGGGGGTATCAACATTTCGAAGTATCTGGGGAACATCGGGAAGCGATATCTTCGCCGGCGGCGGCAGCGGGACAATCGCTCACTATGACGGGTCGGACTGGACCATTATGACGTCGGCAGCCTTGGGCGGTTTTTCCGGTATCTGGGGCAGCTCGGGAAGCAACGTCTACGCCGTGGGGGGCGACCGGATGCTTCACTATGACGGGAATTTTTGGTCGGAACTCAACCCCGGAATTCAGTACGATAACTACCGCGGCATCTGGGGAACAGCCGCCAACGATATATTCGTGGTCAGCGGCGCCGTCGGGCCCGGCGACAAGGTCTGGGGACGCGTTCATCACTTCAACGGGAACTCCTGGACCGATACCGGAATCCCCTGTGAAAGCGGACTCCGGGGCGTCTGGGGCGCTTTCGGGACCGATGTCTTCGCGGTCGGGGAAGACGGCGCGATCCTCCACTACGGCGGCGGCGGATTCCGTTCCGCCTCTCCGCCCTGGATCCATGATTATAACGGCGACGGCACCTCCGATATCGCCATCTTCAGATCGGGTTCCGGGCTCTGGGCCGTCCGGGGAGTAACCAGGGTTTACTTCGGGGGAGCAGCCGACGAGGCCGTCCCCGGGGATTACGACGGCAATGGAACCACCGATATCGGGATTTTCCGTCAGACATCCGGCCTCTGGGCGATCCGGGGTGTGACCAGAACCTATTTTGGAGGGTCCGCCGACTTCCCGGAACCGGGGGATTATGACGGGGACGGTACCGTGGCCGCGGGCATCTTCCGTCAGACATCCGGACTCTGGGCGATCCGGGGAGTAACCCGGGCCTATTTCGGAGGCGCGGCCGATTCACCCGCCCCCGGCTACTATGAAGGGAGCGGACGCAAGGACATCGGCATCTTCCGGGGATCCTCCGGCCTCTGGGCGATCCGGGCTCTGACCCGGTTCTATTTCGGTTCTTCGGCGGATACGACGGTCCCCGGGGATTATAACGGGGACCAAACCTGGGAAGCGGGGATATTCCGTACTTCCTCCGGTCTTTGGGCGGTCCGGGGAATAACCAGGAGCTACTTCGGGGGGAGTAGCGATTTTTCAGTTCCCGCCGACTATAACGGAGACTCTATAGACGACATCGGGATATTCCGGAACTCATCCGGCCTCTGGGCAGTCCGGGGAGTGACCCGGGTGTACTTCGGTTCCAGCGCCGACACCCCGGTGACGCGGTAATATACCGGTTCCGGATGACAAAGGAAGGGCGGCTTCCCTGAAGGGAAGCCGCCCTTTCTGTCGCAGAAATATCCTCGATAACGTGTCAGTCGGCTGGATCATCCGGCGAAACTCCATCAGTATTTTCCTTGAAACAAGCACCGGCCCGTGCCAAAATCAGGCATACGGAAAATACTATCGAATGGAGGAGGTGAATTATCAGTGGTAAATTATGCATCGTATCGAATCGGTTGCCGGTAGTGCTGCAGAAGAAGAACGGCGACTGGAAGATGGAACCGGGGAGCGGCGGGCTGGTCGCCGCTCTGGGACCCGTGCTCAAAGAAAGAGGGGGTACCTGGATCGGCTGGCCGGGGACTTCGGAAGATGCTCCTTTGCGGGAGATCTTTAAAGAAGCCAGGGAAAAAGTCGGCTATGACATTGTCCCGGTCCCCCTGGATGCCAATGAGGTTGATGATTATTACTATGGTTTTTCCAATGAAACTCTCTGGCCTCTTTTTCATAGTATGCTGGGCCGGGCCGTATTCAATCGGGAACACTGGCAGACCTATTGCCGGGTCAACGAAAAATTCGCCGTTCTCGCCGCCGCGACTGCCGGAGAGGAGGATTTTATCTGGGTGCAGGATTACCAGCTCATCATGACCGGTGAGTATTTGAAAAAACATCGGCCGAAGACGCCGGTCGGGTTCTTCCTGCATATCCCTTTTCCTTCCCCGGACATATTTTATCGTCTGCCCTGGCGTCTGCCCATCATCCGGGCGCTTCTCTCGTATGACCTGATCGGTTTCCAGACCAGGAAGGACCTGCGGAACTTCATCCAGTGCGTGAAAAGCCTCCTCCCCGGCATTCGGGTGAGCTATCGGGCGCCGTATTCGGAGATCAGCTATGAAGCAGAGAGCGTCCTGGCAGGAGCGTTTCCGATCGGGATCGATTTCAACCGCTATAACGAATTGGCGAAAACACAGGAGGTGGAGCAGGCGGCTTGGTTTCTCCACGAGAAATTCCCCGAGCATAAACTCCTGATCGGGGTGGATCGTCTCGATTATACCAAGGGCATCCCCAACCGTTTTGAAGCCTTCGAGCTGGCACTGGAGAATTATCCTGACCTGCATGAGAACGTTTCCCTTCTCCAGGTGGTGGTTCCCAGTCGGACAGAGGTGCCTGAATACCAGGCGATGAAGAGGGAACTTGACGAGATGGTGGGCCGGATCAACGGCCGGTTCACTACCCTGGGCTGGATCCCCATTCATTATGTCTTCGGCACATTGACCCCGGTGGAACTGGTGGCATATTACCGTTCTTGTGAGATCGCCCTGATCACACCCCTGAACGACGGCATGAACCTGGTGGCCAAGGAATACTGTGCGTCCTGCATTGACAACCGCGGTATCCTGATACTGAGCGAGTTCGCCGGTGCCGCCGTTCAACTCAAGAAAGGCGCCCTCCTGGTCAATCCCTATGATACCGAACAGACGGCCGCCGCGATCCGGCAGGCGTACACCATGAGCGACGAAGAGAAGGAATCCCGGATGAGAAAGCTCCGCTATCAGGTGAGGCGGAGGGATGTACATCGCTGGGTCCGGAAATTTCTGATAGCGGCCAAGCACGCGAGGGATGAGGAGGGGTGAGATCTCTTTTGAGGAGCTGGGGAGCGGTGTCCAACCGTCTCACTCTGAGCAGGGTGGTTCTGCTCTGCTTCGATTACGACGGCACCTTGACCCCGATAGTCGAGAGTCCGGAGCTGGCAGTGCTGCCGGATGAGGTCAGGGATCTTCTGCGATCACTCTCCCGGCACCCGCGCTATTACCCGGCTGTCATCAGCGGCCGTTCCCTGGGCGAGGTCAGGGACCTGGTCGGCCTGGATGAACTGATCTACGCGGGTAATCACGGGCTGGAACTGGAGGGGAATTCTCTCCGGTTTCTGCATCCTGCTGCCCGAACCGCCCGCCCCGTTATCAGGATGACGGCGGAATCCCTTAGCCGGGAACTGGCGGAGATCGCCGGCGCCCGGGTGGAGGACAAGGGTCTTTCCTTGAGTGTTCATTTCCGACAGGTGGCCCGGAAGGAGCTTGGCCGAACCGTGCGGATTATCAGGAAAATCACCCGCGGATCGGTCGGCAGAGGAGAGATAAAGATTTCTTCGGGGAAAAAAGTTATCGAAATCAGGCCCCCGGTCGACTGGAATAAGGGCAGCATCGTCAACTGGCTCACCCGTGTGATCGGCCGGCGCCATCCCGGGGAGACGGTCTTGACGGTGTATACCGGCGACGATCGTACCGATGAAGACGCTTTTCGAGCAGTCGGCAGGGCGGGAATCACGATCCGGGTCGGCGGGGCGGTCCGCCGTTCCGATGCCCGCTATTATCTTGAAGATGTCTCCGGAGTGATGCTTTTTATGAACAGGTTGCTGGAACTGCCCTGATAAACATGAATGAAAAAAATACCATCATCGAGGAGGCCTACCGGGAAGCTCTCCGAGTGGTACGCGCTTGCTGCCTCCCCCAGGGAATGAAAGCGTCCGCGGGTGAACCCGGCTATCAGGAGGTCTGGAGCCGGGACTGTATGATCACCCTCTTGGGGGCGGTCTTGGCCGGGGATCTGGTTATCAGTCGATCCCTGGAAGAGAGCTTTCAGCTTTTGGCTTCTTATCAGACTCCGTTGGGTCAGATACCGAACAACGTCCGGTTCACCACTTCGCGTCCGAATTTTCAGGCATATGCCGATAGCGGTCTGTGGTTCGTGATCGGTGTAGCGAATTATTTTCGTGCGACCGCCGCCGCCGGATTTCTAGAACGATACTATCCCGTGGTCCTTAAGACCCTGAGCTGGTATGAATACCAGGATGTCGATCAGACCGGACTCATTACCATGGCCGAAGGTTCCGATTGGGAGGATCTTTTCGCCATCCGGGGAAAGGGGCTCTCTGTCAATATCCTGCATTATATCGCGCTGAGTAAAACGGCCGGCCTGGCCCAGGAACTGTCAGATATAGCCGGGCAGAAGAAGTACGCCGGTCAGGCGGAAGCGCTGAAGAAGCGGATCAATCGGCATTTCTGGTATGGGGGCGATCCGGCTGTCCTCCTGCCTCATCTCGAGCCCAGTTTGGGAAACGACGTTTTCACCCCCGAAGGCCGAGACAGACTCGGAAGGCAACACGCGATCCCGGAAAAGATGATATTGACGGAAAAATCCTATTATCTCCCCTATCTCACATTCCGGAACTTCGGGGAGTGGTTTGATTCCCTGGGAAACCTTCTGGCCGTGCTCTCCGGGGTCGCGGGGGAGGAAAGAGCGGTCGCCATTCTCGACCTGATACAGGCCACCAGTCTCGATCGCCCCGGCCCCCTTAAATCCATCACCCCTCCCGTCTTTCCCGGAGACCCGGATTGGAGGTATTATTATCTTTTCGAAGATCTGAACCGCCCTTATTCTTATCATAATGGAGGCGTCTGGCCGTTTCTCGGCGGCTTTTACGTCGCCGTACTGACGGCGATGAAGAGGCATGATGAGGCAGAGAAATCCCTGGAAGACCTCGCCCGTTTGAATCACGCCGGGTGCAAAAAACCCTGGGGGTTTAACGAGTGGCTCGAAGGCCGAAGCGGGCAACCGATGGGGATGGCTTCTCAGGCCTGGTCGGCGGGAATGTATATCTACGCCTATCACGTTGTCCGCCGCCGGGTGCCGATTTTCTTCGAAATGAATGAGGGGCTTCGCCGCTAATTTAGCCCGTGATTGATGCAAGCGGGGACGGCAAGTTAATGCAAAGCTTATACGTGGGTAATGAATGATACCGTAATCTAATCGGGGATAAACCATGACGAAAAATTCTTTATGGTATAAGGACGCGATATTTTACGAACTGCATGTAAAAGGGTTCTATGACAGTAACGCCGACGGCGTCGGCGATCTACGGGGGATCGAAGAAAAACTGGATTATCTGCAGGACCTGGGTATCGACTGTATCTGGCTTCTCCCTTTTTATCTATCTCCGCAGAAGGACGACGGCTACGATATCCAGGATTTCTATAAGATCCAGCCGGAATACGGGACGTTCCGGGATTTTAAGACGCTCGTTCGCGCCGCCCACAAGCGGGATATCAAAATCCTGGCCGACCTGGTAATGAACCATACCTCGGATCAGCATCCCTGGTTTCTTGCGTCCCGAAGTTCCCGGCGATCTGCCAAAAGGGATTACTACGTCTGGAATAACACCGACCAAAAATACAAGGATGCCCGGGTTATCTTTGTAGATACGGAGGAATCGAACTGGACCTGGGATAAACACACGGAACAGTATTACTGGCACCGGTTTTTCAGTCACCAGCCCGATCTGAACTATGACAATCCCCGGGTCAGAACCGCCATGCTCAGAGTCATCAATCACTGGCTGAGAACGGGACTTGACGGATTCCGGTGCGATGCCGTGCCCTATCTTTTCGAGAGAGAGGGGACGAACTGCGAAAACCTGCCGGAGACTCATGAATTTTTCAAGGAGTTGCGGAGCAAAATAGATTCGGAGTTCGGAGATAAAATACTGATCGCCGAGGCAAACCAGTGGCCGCTCGATGTGCGTCCCTATTTCGGAAAAGGCGACGAGTTCCACATGGCTTTTAATTTTCCCCTGATGCCTCGTATTTTCATGGCCCTCAGGGAAGAGAACCGCGCCCCCATCGAGAACATCATGAACGAGATGCCGGCTATCCCCGCTTCCTGTCAGTGGGGCCTTTTTCTCCGAAACCATGACGAGCTTACCCTGGAAATGGTCACCCACGAGGAGCGCGATTACATGTACCGGGAATATGCCCGGGATCTGAAAATGAGATGCAACCTCGGCATCCGCCGGCGACTGGCGCCGCTTCTCGATAATGGCCGGAGACAGATCGAATTGCTCAACAACCTTCTTTTCACTCTCCCGGGCAGCCCGATTATTTATTACGGGGACGAGATCGGGATGGGGGACAATATTTACCTCGGTGACAGGAATGGAGTTCGTACCCCGATGCAGTGGACAGGATACCGGAACGCGGGCTTTTCCCGGGCGGACCCGGCGATGCTCTACAGTCCGGTCAATATGGATCCGGTCTACGGCTACCAGAGCATCAACGTCGAAGCTCAAAGCCGGACTTCGACCTCCCTGCTGAGCTGGATGAAGAAGATGATCCGGACCCGAAAGAAATACGCCTCTGTTTTCGGCCGGGGCCATCTCCGCTTCATCCCCTCCAAGAATATGAAAACGCTCTCCTATGTGCGGCGCTATCGGGACCGTATCATCCTGGTCGTCAACAATCTTTCGCGATTTACCCAGCCCGTGGAGCTCGAACTGAAGGAGTTTGATGGCTTTATCCCGGTAGAACTTCTCGGTCGGACTGAATTTCCTCCGATCGGGCAGCTTCCCTATTTTATCACTGTCGGCCCCCACAATTTTTTTCTCTTCCAGCTGGTGCCCGGATCGGAAAGAGCCGCGAAAAACCTGGCAAAGTTAAGCGCCGGTGGAAAACGATAACCAGCTTTAATCCTTACTAAGAGCCTTCGGATAAATTAATGAGGAAAGGTTGACAGAGAGGATATGGTAGTATAAGTTCCTATTTGATAACTAATCGTAATACCACGATTTGAGAAAAACCAGGGTAGTATGAATAATGGATGATTCAAAAAGATTCGATGTCAATAACGCGGAGGGTGTCCAGGCCCTTTTCAAAAAGGAAGGGCTCAAGCTTACCCATCAGCGCCTGGAAATTTTCCGGGAGATGACGAGGGCCGCAGACCACCCTTCGGCGGAAGAGATATACCGCAGGGTTCGTCCCCGTATTCCCACCGTCTCGCTGGATACCGTTTATCGCACCCTGGAGATGTTCGTACGGATGGGGGTGGTGGCGAAGGTAGAGGTGTTGGACGACCGCAGCCGCTTTGATCCCAACCGCGCGCCGCATCATCACCTGGTCTGTACCGTGTGCAGGAGGGTCGATGATTTTTCCTCCCCGGGCGTGGACTCGATGCCGGCACCGCCCCAGGCGAAGAAGTGGGGAAAGGTGCTCAGCAGTCATCTGGAGCTGAGGGGGATCTGTCGCGATTGCCTCAAGAAACAGGCGGGCTGAAGAAAAGCGGTATTTAAGGGGTAAAAAATTTTCTATTGTTGATAGGAATAATTATGATATAGTAAGACATATTAACTATTGAACCATCCCGGATTCCCTCTGAATAAACGGATACGGAAAGGCGTCCGGGCTAAAAAAAGGAGGCCTATTATGGCTAAAGTAGCGCGTCAGATGGTGGAAAAAGCGGGAATAGACGTCGAGAAGCTGCTCAAGCTTCTGGTTAAGAACGCGTCCGCGGAACTCACGACCTTTTATTATTACACGATCCTGCGGGCGAACCTGATCGGATTGCAGGGCGAGGGCGTCAAAGAGATCGCGGAGACCGCGCGGATTGAGGACCGCAACCACTTTGAAGCCCTGGTGCCCCGGATTTACGAGTTGGGCGGCAGACTCCCGGACGACATGAAGGAGTTCCATGACATGTCCGCTTGTCCGCCGGCGAATCTGCCGGAGGACTCGAATGACGTCATGGGGATCCTGAAGGTTCTGGTGGGAGCGGAACGCTGCGCGGTCATGGGCTATACTGCGCTCTGCGATATGACCGCCGGCAAGGATCACCGGACCTATGACCTGGTCCTCGCGATCCTTAATGAGGAAATCGAGCACGAGTCGTGGTTCTCGGAGTTCCTGGGAGAGGGACCGTCCGGTCACTTTCTGCGGAGAGGAGAAACCTCGCCCTTCGTCTCCAAGTTCCTGAGGTAATCTTTTATCATCCGGGGGGTCCGGTTTGGATCCCCCGGGTGAAAAAAGATGATTAAATATCCTTGTATAGATAGGGCTTGGAAAAATATAATTATAATTTAGCGGCTTTGTCACTGATGTATCGTCCGACTGCTCAATACATAATGGCAAGTCCTTATTAACATACATAAAGGAGAACAACTGCTTTCATAGGGGTGTTTTTTAATACTTTGAGGATGACACTGATCGGTTAAACCGATCAGTGTCATCCCCAAAGTGTACCCGATAAAATTTTTCAAGGAAAAATTTTAAAAAGGAGGTATACCATGCCTGAATTCGGATCGCCGTTTTCCGGGCTCGCCAATGAGCGGAAGCTCACCGAGCAGGAACTGATCCGCGCCATTCGTTTCATGGTCGCGGCCGAGTATGAAGCCGTTCAGCTCTACATGCAGCTGGCCGAATCAACCGATAACGAGCTCGCGATTGACGTCCTCAAGGACATCGCCGACGAAGAGCGGGTCCACGCCGGGGAATTTCTCCGCCTGCTGAAAGAGCTGGCCCCCGACGAGGAGAAGTTTTACGCGGAGGGCGCCGGCGAGGTCGAGGAAGAGATCGAGAAGATGAAGAAAGAGTAAATAAATGACGAAACTCTAATGACGAAATTCGAATCAGGGTCAAATTCGGGAATGCCCGGATCAACAGGGGTTAAAGGAGTATCAGGGACGAGAAGGAGCGAGGTTGGGAACAGTGAGCGCGGTTAGCAGATTATTTCAGCGGCGGATCATACTGGCGATCGTTCTGATCGTTCTGGGTATCGGCGTCTATTTCATCCATTACCTGATTTTCCGGGACGCGCATCACATTTTTATTTATCTGGTCGGCGATGTGGCCTTTGTCTTTTTTGAGGTCTTGCTGGTGACGGTTGTCATCGATCAACTTCTGAACCAGTGGGAGAAACAGAGCGCGCTCAAGAAAATGAACATGGTGATCGAAGTTTTCTTCAGCGAGTTCGGCAAGCACCTGATCTCCTACCTGGCCCAATTCGACCGGAACCTGGACACGATCCGCGGTTCGATCATCGCTGACTGCGAGTGCGGAGACTTCGATTTCAAGGCTGCCTTCAGGAAAATAAAAGGCTACCAGCCGGATATCGACGTTGATGCCATCGATCTCACCAAGCTGGAGAAGTTCCTGGTCGGGAAGAGAGGGTTCCTGGTCGGCCTGCTTCAGAACCCCAACCTGCTCGAACACGAGTCTTTTACCGAGTGCCTGATGGCGATATTTCACATCACCGAAGAGTTGGCCGCCCGGGACCTGGGCAATCTCTGCCGGGAGGACATCGAGCACACCCGGGAAGATATCAAAAGGGCCTACAATCTTCTGATTTTCCAGTGGCTCTCCTACATGGAATATATCAGCGCCAATTTTCCCTATTTTTTCCTCTTCGCCATGCGGACCAACCCCTTCGATGAAAAAGCCGATTGGCTGGACAGGTGGTACCATGAAGGATGATGCCGGGGGCAGGATAATGAGGGAAGATAAACCCGCAGTCGGGCAGTCATACCCCCGCCCGGACGGTCCGGATAAAGTCCACGGGCGGACCCGGTATACGGACGATCTCCATCCACCGGGGACCCTTCACGCGGCCTTCGTGTCCAGTCCCCACGCCCATGCCGCTATCGTCTCCATCGATACCTCTTCGGCGGAGAAGGCTCCCGGTGTCATCAGGGTGGTGACCGGAGCTGATTTCAACATCCTGCTCGGCCTCTATCTCGGCGATAAATCACCCCTAGCCCGGGGAAAGGTCCGTCACTTCGGCGAGCCGGTGGCGGCGGTGGTCGCCGACACCCCCTGCCGCGCGGAAGCGGCCGCCCGCCTGATCCGGGTCGAGTACCGGCCGTTGCCGGTTATTCATCACCCGGAAGAAGCCATCGCCCCCGGTGCTCCCCTGATCCATGAGGATATGAAATCCTACTCCCACATTTCCGCCATGCAGCCCGAGCCCGGTTCAAACGTCGCCAACCGGACGAAGATCCGGAAAGGGGACATCGAGGCCGGTTTCGCGGAGGCGGCTATCGTCGTCGAACAGGAGTTCAGTTTCCCCCCGGGCGACCACGCGGCGATGGAACCGAGGGTATCGATCGCGGAAATCCTGGCCGACGGAACCGTGGTCATCCGTTCATCGACCCAGGCGCCTTTCGTGGTGCGCGCGCTACTGAGCGCTTTCTTCGCTATCCCCCCGGGCAAGATCGTGATTGTCACCCCTCCCGTGGGAGGAGGATACGGGGGAAAGGCGGGGATCCAGCTGGAGGCGCTCGCCTACCTCCTTTCGAAGTCAGTGGGAGGGAGACCGGTCCGGGTGGCGAACAGCCGGGAACAGGATCTCCTCTCCTCCCCGGGGCACATCGGGCTGCAGGCGAAGGTGAAGCTGGGCGCCCGGAAAGACGGCCGGCTGGTCGCCATGGACCTCCTCTATCTTTTTGACACCGGTGCCTACGCCGATTACGCGGTTAACGTCAGCCGGGCCGGCGCCATCGCCTGCACCGGTCCGTATCGGGTACCCAACGTGAAGGCCGACTCCCTCTGCGTGTATACCAATCGTCCCTTCGCATCCGCTTACCGCGGCTTCGGCCACGAAGTCATCATCCCCATCGAACGAGCGATGGACGCCCTGGCCGATAGGCTGGGGATGGATCCGGTGGAATTGCGGATCCTGAACGCCATTCGCCCCGGAGATACCTCACCGACCCGGTCGGTGATGGATCCCAGCACCGGCGACCTGCCGGAGTGCATCCGGCGGGCGGCGAAGATGATCCGCTGGGAGGAAGGTTCCCGGATCGAGCTCGGCCGGAACCGGATACGGGCGAAAGGAATAAGCTGTTTCTGGAAGGCGCCGGCGATGCCCACCAACGCCGGGGCCGGGGTGATTCTCACTTTCAACGGCGACGGCAGCATCAATCTCAGCTCCGGCATCCTCGAGATCGGACAGGGGACCTACGCGGGCATAGCCCAGATCGTGGCGGATTGCTTCCGGGATACCCCGGATAAAGTTCACGTCAACTTCGAGATTAATACGCGCCTCTCTCCGCATGACTGGGCGACAGCGGCCAGCCGGTCGCTCTTCATGGCCGGCCGGTCGGCCCAGCAGGCGGCCCGCGACGCCATCCGGCAGATAAAGAAGATCGCCGCGGCACCCCTCCGTTGCCCGGAGGAAGACCTGGAAGTCGCCGGGGGACGGGTTTTCCTCCGGGACGATCCGGAACGCGGATTCCCGTTGGGGGAGGTTGTTCTCGGCTATCAATACCCCGACGGCCGGAGCATCGGGGGCCAGGTTATCGGCCGGGGCCGGTACATCTCGCGGGGATTGACCGGCCTCGACCCGGAGACCGGTGAGGGAAGCCCGGCGCTGGAATGGACCCTGGGTGTCGAGGCGGTTGAGGTCGAAGTGGACCTGACCGACAGCTCCTACGAGGTGCTGAAGGCTGTCTGCGCCATGGACGTGGGAAAAGTCGTCAACCCCCTGCTGGCCCGGGGCAACGTGGTCGGCGCCATGGGGATGGCCCTCGGCTTCTCCACCACGGAGGGGTTTGTCTTCGACGGGAAAGGCCGCCCTCTTAATTTTCAGCTCCGTGATTTCAAGACCCCCCGCTTCGGTGAACAGCCCGAGTATGAAGTTTCCTTTGTCGAGACACCGCAGATGGACGGCCCCTGCGGGGCCCGGGGATTGGGGGAACAAGGGGTCCTCGGCATCCCCGGGGCGCTGGCCAACGCGGTTTCCCGGGCGATCGGCCGGCCGGTCGACTCTCTCCCGATCACGCCCGAAAAGGTATGGACCAAACTCCAGAAGGAAGGGGAAGAATGATACCCTTCAATTTTATTTATTATCGTCCGGAGAATCTGGCCGAGGCGGTCGAGGCCGGCGCCCGGGCGGAGAACGAGGATCTTCGACCCCTTTATCTGGCCGGAGGGACCGAGATCACGACTTTCTGCCGCCGCGGCAAGATCGAACCGGGCGCCCTGATTGACATCAAGCGCGTCTCTGAATGCCGCCGCCTTTCCCGGGAGGGGGATGAGATCATCCTGGGCGCGGCGCTGACGCTGAACGAGGTCATCGAGAGCGGCGTCTTCCCGTTCCTGGCCCGGGCCGCCTCGATCGTCGACCACACCGTGCGCAACCGCCTTACCCTGGGCGGCAACATCGCCGGCCGGCTGCCGTATCGGGAAACGGTCCTTCCTCTTCTCCTGGCGGAGGCCCGGGCCCGGCTGGCTGGGGCCGGGGGAGAGCGGCTGGTGCCGCTGGCCGATGTCTTCTCCCGGCGCCTCCTGCTCGAAAAGGGAGAACTGCTGGTAGACCTGCGTGTCCCGGCCGCGGCGTCCGCCCAGCCCTGGTTTTACCGCCGCCGGGTGAGAAAGACCAGGGTGGATTATCCCCTGCTGACGGCCTGCTTTCTCAAGGCAAACGGCGGTCTCCGGATGGCGGTAACGGGGGCGTTCGGTTTTCCGCTCCGTTCAGCGGAAGCGGAAACGGTCCTGAACGATCCATCCATTTTGCCGGCGGATCGGCCCCGGCTTGTCATCGAGGCGGTTCCTCACGAAATAATAAACGACATGCGTAGTTCGGCCCGCTATCGCCGGATGCTCCTGGAAAGATGCGTCGGCGAGGCTCTGGATGCGCTGGGAGGCGCCGGATGATCACTTATCGGGATACCGTTGTCATCCATCTGAACGTGAATGGGACGGAGCGGGAAGCCGCGGTTCGCCCCGCCGACACGCTGCTCCACGTTCTGCGCGACAACTTGGGTCTGACGGGGGCCAAGGCGGCCTGTGAAAACGGGGACTGCGGAGCCTGTACGGTGCTGCTGGACGGGAAGCCGGTCAAGTCATGCATGATCCTGGCGGTGGAGACGGAAGGGGCTGAGATCACCACTATCGAAGGTCTCTCCGGGACGGCGATCCAGAAAGCTTTTATGGCAGAAGCGGGGTTCCAGTGCGGCTTCTGCACACCGGGTTTCATCGTCAACGCCTATGCTCTTCTCCGGGCCCATCCCGATCCGGACCGGGAGACGGTTCGTTCCTGGCTGGAGAGCAACCTCTGCCGCTGCACCGGGTACGAAGGGATCGAGAATGCCGTCCGGGCGGCGAAAAAACATATCTGAGAGCCGCTGTCATCGGTCGTCGATGGTAATTGTTCCACCCTTCTCTTTTATAATTATGGTTCTCTTCTATTTTGTGTGGGTTGGACAAAATATGTCATTGACAGTAAAACCGGCTAGAATAGTAATTGCGACACAGTCTGAATGACTCATATAGAGCTTTTACCCACATAAAATAGAAGAGAATCATAATTATTTATAACCACCCGGTGATTATTATCTATGACAGGGTTAAAAATCAGCTGTGGATTTCCAGACACTGAAAACCCAGTTCGTTTCAATCATAGACGTCTAAAACGATGTCCGGTCAAAAAAGGAGGAAGCGTGAAGATGAAAATGTGGACGGTGTTGGCTCTGGCGCTGGCGGCGCTTTTTGTTGTCATCATACCGGCCAAAGCCAAAGAGGAAAGGGGATCAAACCGGCTGGAGAAGATGGATACCGATAAGGACGGGAAAGTATCCAAAGACGAGTGGACCGCTTATTACAGCGAACGGTTCACGGAACTGGATGCCGATGGTAACGGATTCATTACCGAGGATGAGATAAAAGCGTCCTGGGACTCATCAGGACGTAGTAAGAGCAAAGAGAGAAAAAGAAGAGGCGGAGACACGGAAGACTGAGCTGCCGCGTGTGCGGAAAAGGCCCGCCGGGGAGCATCCGGCGGGCCTTTTCCTTTTCGCGCGGATTCTTCCCCGTGGTCTGAATGCTTCTTTCCCCGCCCGACGTTTTTCCTTCCCGTTTCCGCCTGCCGTTATTATAATTCCCTCACACCGAAGTTTCGTGCGGAGACCGAAGAGAAGGAGGAACCCCTTCAGTGCCCGAAACCGTTGCCAGCGCAGCCGCTTCCCTGCCCGGCGCTCAGGTTGCCGTCCAGATGATGGCCCTGGGACTGGTCATCCTGGCCGCCCATCTCGGGGGAAAACTTTTCATCCGCCTGCGGCTTTCGGAAGTCACCGGACAGCTCATCGGCGGGGCCCTGGTCGGACCTTACGCCCTCCACCTGGCGGGTGTTCTCCCCGGCGCCACCGGCGGTCTCTATGACAACGCCCTGCACGCTTTTCATTTTTTCATCTTTGTCTTTTTGAGCGTGGTGGCTTTCGGTATCGGCGAGGAACTCCATATCAGCCGGATCAGGAGGGTCGGACACTCGGCTCTCGTCATCTGCCTCATCCAGGCCGGTATCACCTGGCTCTCCATCTCCACCGCCTTTTATATCCTGGCCGGGCTGAAAATCGTGGACGCCCTCCTGATCGGGTCGATCGGGATCGCCACCGCTCCGGCGGTGACTTTCGTTCTGATGAATCAGCTCCGGATCGAAGGTCGTCTTCGCCATGTTCTGGGGAGTGTCGTCGTCCTCGACGACCTGATCGAGGTCATCGTATTCTCCCTCCTGCTCCAGATTTCACTCCGGAAGCTTCACCCCGCTGCCGGGGGGGGGGATAAGCATTATCATGGAGGTGGGGAAGGAAGTGGCCCTCGCGGCCCTGGCGGGAGGGGCGATCTATTTCGTTCTCCGTCTGCTGGTCCGCCGCCGGGCGAACAGCCTGGAGGTAGAATCGGAACGCGTCCACCGGGACGAGGGTTTCCTGCAGCGCGTCCTGGCCGAGCACCCGTCTCCCTCGGCCGAGATCTTTCTCATTGTCATGGGGGCGGTCTCCCTGGGCGCCGGTATCGTCTATTATAACCACTGGCCTTTCCTTATCACCGCCGCCTTCGCCGGGTTCCTGGTCGCCAACTTTCACTCCCACGCTATATTCGATTCCTTAAAGATCGAGAACATTACCCCGGTTCTCAATCTCGGCTTTTTCGCCCTGATCGGGTCCAGCATCGACCTCTCTCTTCTCGGTCGCGGACTGGCCTGGATGGCGGGGATGTACGTGGTCACCCGGATGACGGGAAAGATCTTCGGAACCTGGCTTGGCTGCCGGATCATGAAAGAGGAGAGGAAGATCACCGCCTGCCTTCCGAGCCTGATGCTCCCGCAGGCCGGGGTGGCGGCGGTGGAGGCGGTATATGCCGGGGCGGTTCTGGGCCGCCCCGAGATCGTTGCCGTCATACTTCCGGCCATTGTCTTCTTCGAGGTGGTAGGGGTTTTTCTGGTGGACCGGGGGCTCCGACGCTGGCGGAGCTGGGTGGCGGGGGAAGAAGAGGAGATGATGCGTCCCACCCCGCGGGCCGGTCTCTCCCAGTCCGCGGCTCGTCTCCTCGAATATCTCTCCGAAGATTTCGTGAAACTCGACCTGAAAGGAAAAACCAAGCAGGATGTGATCAAGGAGCTTGTCTTTCACGCCCGGGCCGCCACCGATCAGCACATCGATCTCGCCCAGGCCCTGCAGGTACTGGGCGAAAGGGAACACCTCAACTCGACCGGGATGGGTCACGGAGTGGCAATTCCCCATTGCCGCTTGATGGGTCTCGACCGGCCGGTACTGGTTTTCGGCCGGCATCCGGAAGGAGTGGAATTCGGATCGACGGACTACCTGCCCTGTAATTTGTTTCTCCTCATGCTTACCTGCGCGCGCGACCCCTCCGAGCATCTGCAGCTTCTCGCCGTCGCCGCCCATGTGCTCGGAAACAACCGGGTCAGGGAAAGGTTGCGGGAGGCTCAAACCCCCGGGGAGTTTATCGGGGTGCTCCGGCAGGTAGCCGCCGATTCGGAAGAGAACGAGTGACCGGTCCTCACCGCCGACCCGACCGCTTCCGGTTCTGACTTTATTGCCGCCCCGGTCTTCAGCGCTCGGCCGTCTCTCCCGGGGAAGAAACGGGGGCCATGCTCTTCCTCTCTTCCGGAGCTTCCCGCCGGGAAGAGTAAAAACGCCACGACAACAGGCGTCCGATATCTTCCCGGATCAGGCAGAGGGACGGGACCAGGAGCAGGGTGATCGCGGTGGAGAAGAGAATCCCGTAGCCGAGCGAGATCGCCATCGGGATCATGAACCGGGCCTGGCGTGAGGTCTCGAAGATCATCGGCGCCAATCCACCGAAGGTGGTCAGGGTGGTGAGGAGAATCGGACGGAAACGGCGGACCCCGGCGGCATGGATCGCTTCAACAGCGTCCATCCCGGCGGCGGTTTTCGTGTTGATGAAGTCGATCAGGATCAGGGCGTCATTAACCACGACACCAGAGAGGGCGACAATACCCATCAGGCTCATGATGCTCAGGTTGTATCCCATGATAATATGTCCGATCACCGCCCCGATCACACCGAAGGGGATCGAGACCATAACGATCAGCGGCTGGGTATAGTTCCGGAAAGGGATGGCGAGCAGAACGTAGATCATCAGGAGCGCGAAGACAAAACCCATTCCCAGGGAAGCGTTGCCTTCCCGGAAGTCGGCCTGGCGCCCCTCGTAACTCCAGGAAAGTCCCGGGTACTTTTTCATCAGATCGGGAAGGATCTTCACGGTTACCTCATTGGCGATCCTCTCTGCCTCGGAAGCGGGGGAGACATTGGCGGAGACCAGAACGGTGCGGCGGCCTTCCTTCCGTTCAATGGTGGTATAAGCGCGTCCCCTGGTGATCCGGGCCACTTCGTTCAGGGGGACATCGATTCCATCCGGGGTCCGGATCAGGAGCCGTTCCAGATCGTATTCGGACTCCCTCTCGTTTTTGGGGAGGCGGACCTTGACCTTGACCTCATTGCGTCCTCGCTGCTGTCGGAGCGCTTCGGTTCCATAATACGCTCCCCGGACCTGGGCGGCGACCTCCGAAGAGGTTAACCCCAGGTTGATCCCCTGGGGAAGGAGGGAGAAGTCCAGCTGGACTTTCCCATCGGCGAAACCATCGTCAATATCGCTGACCGCCGGGAAGAGAGCCAGGGCTTCGGCCAGTTCGGTTCCGGCCCGATCTAAAATACCGGTGTCGGCATGGGAGAGCTCCAGGGTTATGCCCCGGCCACCTCCCGGGCCGCCCCGGTCGGATTCAAAGACCAGCGCTTGAAGTCCCGGCATCTTTCCCGCCGCCTCTCGCCAGAGACTGGTGAATTCGTGGGTCCCGATCGGGCGAATATCGGCATCGGTCAAATAGCACCTGACCTCGACGACATGCCCTCCCGAAATCCCGTTATAGTCCTGGCCCACCTCAGCGTAAATCCCGGTAAGAAGTTTATCCCCGCCGTGTTCCCGGGCTACGGCCTGGCCTGCCGCAACCAGCCGGTCCCTGATCTTCATGGTCCTCTCCACCGGTGAACCGTAGGGAAGGACCGCGGTTACTATGGAATAATCCGACTCGACCCGGGGCATCAGTTCGGTTCCGATCCTTTTTCCGGCGACGTAACCGACTACCAGGATCAGGATCGCGATCGCCCCCGCCACAACCAGATAACGGAACTTGAGGACCCGGGTCAGAAAGGGAGCGTAGCGCGCTTGGATCAGCTGGTAGAACCAGGAACTGAAGACTTCCTGGCGCCGGGTAAGCGGGGCCAGGATTTTTCCCAACAGACCCTTATGGGAGAGATGGGAGGGAAGTACCAGGAGGCATTCGATCAGGGAGATACTGAATACCGAGATGACTACTATCGGAATCACTTTCCAGATCTTGCCGATCACGCCGGGCACAAAGAGAAGCGGGCAGAAGGCCACGATATTGGTCAGGACGCTGTAGATAACCGGCGTGGTCATTTCCTTCGTGCCGATGATGGCCGCCCGAACCGGGGTGAAGCCCCGCTTGAGATACCCGTGGATATTTTCCGCCACCACAATGGCGTCATCGACAACAATCCCCAGGGCGATGATAAAGGCGAACATCGAGATCATATTGATGGAAACATCCACCCGGGGGAGAAAGAGGAAGGCTCCGAGAAAAGATATCGGAATCCCCATCATCACCCAGAAGGCTAACCGGGGCTGGAGAAAGAGGCCGAGGAGGATCAGAACCAGGGACAGTCCGGTGAATCCGTTTATAAGGAGGAGGCGGGCCCGCTGGCGGTAGATATCGGAACGATCCCTGAGAACACTGATCGCGACCCCCGGGGGATAAGATTCATTCAGTTCCGTTATTGCCTGTCGGGCCGCGTCGGCCACCTGGATCGGGGTCTGATCGCCGACCCGGTAAACATCGATAAGAATACAGGGCTCCCCGTTGTAGGTCGCGAACCGGTCGGTATCCTCGAATCCGTCGGTGATCTCGGCGATATCTCCCAGCAGGACCTGTCCCCCCGCCTCGCTCGCGATGATCGGGATATCCGCGAACTCTTTTCCATAATCCCGGCGATCCTGAAACCGGACCAGGATCTCGCCCCCCTCGGTCTTAAGACCGCCGCCGGCTAAATCCAGGGCGGAGGCTCTCACCTTGGCGGCTATTTCGGGAATGGTCAGGTTATACTCGCGGAGCCGGTCGCGGCTAACCGAGATCGCTATCTCATAATTCCTGACTCCGCTCAGCTCAACCTGGGTGATATCCGGGGACTGGAGGAGGCGGTCTCGGGTGGCCTCGGCCAATTCCCGGAGAGTGGTTTCGGGGAGATTGCCCTGGAGCACCAGATCGATCACACCGTGTTTATGAGATACCAAAACCACACTCGGCTCTTCTGCCTCCTCCGGGAAGGTGGTAATCCGAGCCACTTCCTGCTGAATTTCCTGGTAGGTCTTCTGCTGGTTTGCCCCGGCTAAAAGTTCGACACTGATCGTCCCGTTTCCTTCCCGGGCGGTCGAGCTGACCTCTTCCACCCCTTCCAGTCCCCGCACGGCCTCTTCGACCGAGAGGATGATCCCCTGTTCGATCTCCTCGGGGCTGGCTCCCGGATAGGAGACACTGATGTTCACCCTGTCCATATCGAAATCGGGGAAGACCTCCTGTTTGATCGAGAGAGCGCTGATCAGGCCGCCACCCAGGAGGGTGAGCATCAACAGGTTGGAAGCGACCCGGTGGCGGACCATCCAGGCGATCGGCCCTTTGCGGTCGTCAGGCTGTGGAGAACCGTTCACTATCTATCCTCACCGCCGCCGGAGACTACCTTAAGCAGCATTCCTTCCACCGGTGTTGCCAGATCACTGATGACCAGGCTTCCCCCGGCCTCCAGGCCGTCGCGGACCAGAACCCGGTCCGGTCCGGACCAGACTATCTCTACCGGGTGGAGTTCCAGGCGGTTATCCGGATTAACCAGCCAGACTTCATTCGATCCCCGAAGAGCGGTTCGGGGGATGGAGAATACCCCGGGAACGGATTTGCCCTGGATTTTCGCGGTAACGTACATACCCAGAAGCAGGGGTTGATCGGGATTGTCGAGGGGCCGGGGAACCGAGACGATGATCTGAGCCAGCCTCCCTTTCTCATCGAGATCGGCTTGTTTTCTGATGACCCGGCCTTCCCAGCTGATCTTTTCTTTATTCGAACCGGTCGGTGTCAAAATCACCCGGGATCCCTCCTTATCCGGTCCGGCGGAAAACCAGGTCAGATCCGAGACCGGAAGGGTCAGACGGACCCAGAACTCATCGGTCCCGGCCAGACTGCCGATAACAGTCGAGGATGTAATCTGATCTCCCAGTTCAACATCCTTGCTGATTACTACCGAGTTGAACGGCGCGGTAACTGATGTCCGGGACAGATCCAATTCAGCCTGGCGGAGGGAAGCGCGGGCCGAGGATAGATCTGCCTCGGCCTGCTTCAGCTGAGGCAGCCGGAGGGCGAGATCGCGGTCCAATTCGGTTGCTTCCGTCTGGTCATTTAAGAGCGACCATTCATGTCGGGCGATATCCTGTCGTCCCGACTCCATCAGGTATTCCTGCTCTTTTCGGGTTACTTCCGCTTGCTGCTTTTTTAGGGCCAGTTCATAATCCTCCGGCTCGATCTTGATTACCTCTTCCCCGGCTGTGAGCCGTCCCCCGGGGATGAACGAGGGGTTAATCATGACCACCTGACCGGCGACCTGTGCCTGAAGATCAACCTGGCTGGCCGGGATAACCGTACCCGAGGATTCGATGACAACTGCTTCATCACTGACCTGCAGCTGGCTGACCTCAATCAGGGCTGCCTGCTCCCGGCGCGGCCGAACATCCGGATGGGGGGTAGTCTTAATCAACCAGACCGCTATCCCCGCGGCAATAATCAACACCAGCAGAGAGAGCAGCAGCACTTTTATTGCCGACGGATTGCCGGCTTTTTTGGGGGGTATGTTATCCATATTAATCTCCATCTAAAATATCATCTTTGGTTCTCTGTCATTCTATAAGTTTTTCATGAAATATTAATTATCATATCAGCATCAACCCACACAAAATGGAAAAGAACCAAAATTATAAACACCTCATCTTTAAATTATTCCTCATTCCACCTCGACCCCAGCGCGCGGTAGAGCGAGACCCGGTAGAGCAAAAGATCTCTACGCGCGGAAAGTACCTCTCTCTCCAGGGACTGGACCGAAGTGATGGATGCCAGGACATCGAGGTACTCGATGTCCCCCTTGCGGTAACGAAGCAGCGCTTCCGACTGCGCGTTCTTCGCGGCTGTCAATTGTTTTCCCAGCGAGCTGATGTAATCGGTCTGCTTCTTTTCCCGGACCAGGGCGTCTTCAACTTCCCTGAAGGCGTTGAGGACCGTTTCCCGGTAAAAAGCCAGTCTCTCTTCCGAGACGGCGAGAGCGCGGTCGGCTTCGGCCGACCGGCGGCCGCCGTCAATCAAAGGCGCGAGTAAGGCACCCGCGAAACCGGCGAACCAGTTATCAAAGAGGTCAGCAAAATCCGCCGATCTATACCCGGCCGAGGCCGTCAGCGCAAGGGCCGGGAGCCGGTTGGCCCGGGCCGCGGAGACTCCCCAGTCGGAAGATTCCAGACGGAAATAGGCGGACCGGATATCCGGACGATTTTCCAGGAGCCGGGCGGGTAGTCCGATCTCCGGGAGCGGTGAGATTTCCGGGAGCCGATCAGCGGCAAGCCCGATATTTGAGCGGGGGGTACGGCCCAGGAGAACCGCCAATTCATAACGGGTGGTAGCCAGCCGGGAATCAAGGAGGGGAATCAGGGATTCGGTACCGGCCACAACCTGTTGCTGCTGGAAGACCGCCAGAGCCGTAGCCAGACCTTTGCGCTGCCGTAAAAGCAGAAGTTCAAGATAGGTCCGGTTGGACTTCAGCTGCTCGCTAACCAGTTCCAGCTGGGACTTTAATTCCACGATGGAGAGCCAGCGGTCCGTCACTTCCGCCGCCAGGGTAATCCGGACCGTGTCCAGATCCGCGCTGGACGCCAGGACCAGGGTATCAGCCTCGTTCGCGGTTGATCTTACCTTGCCCCAGAGATCGATCTCATAACTGGCGGCCAATCCGAGGGAGTAATTTTCCGTGGTGGAAGTTACCCGATTATCAGAATTTCCGGTTCGGGCCCGGGTAGCGCCGCCGGCCGCTTCCAGGTTGACTTCCGGGTAAAGATTTCCTCCGGCAATAACCGCGGAGGCACGGGCCTGGCGCAGCCGGGCTTCGGCTTGGCGGAGATCGAAACTTCCGCCAAAAGCTTCCATGACCAGCCGGTTAAGTTCGGTGCTTCCAAAGTCTTCCCACCAGAGTTTATGGGGAGACGGCATTCCGGTCTCTTCTCCCCATTTCTCCGGGATCTCCGGTTCCAGCGGCCCCTCCCGTTCCGGGAGGAAGGAGCAGGAAAGCGGCAAGACCGCCGTCAGCACCAGCACGAGCGTCCGGCAGGATCCGGCTCTGTCGATACTTCTTCTCATCCATCTTTACCCGGGGTCCTCGCCCTCTTCCCCCGGCCGGCTATCTTCAGGGTATGCGCGATCCTCCTGATCCCTCCTTCCGTGAACTTCTGCAGGCTTCCGATCAGCAGTTCCACTTCCGCGCTCTCCGGAGTTTTCCCGGCAAAGATTCGCCGCCGTGCCCGTGTGCCGATATTGAGAAACACGCACATGCTTTGAATGTGGTTGGAAGCCACGCGTACCTCGAAACATTCCGGATCCAGCCCGAGGAGGGAGCCCACCGCCTCCTCCAACCGCCGGACCCGGGGAAGAATGAACCGGGTGAGCAACCTTTCAATCCGCTCATCTTCCGTGTTGATGTCTTGTCTCACCAGGCGGGGTAAAAAGCCTGCGGGACCTTCATCGAAGATCATCAGGACCAGCCGGCGGATATGCTCCCGCAGGTACCGTGCCGGGCTTACCCCGGGATCGATGATCCCGTATTTATCATTGGCGACGGCTTCCGCGTGCTCCCAGGCGGCTTCGTAAAGAGCCGCTTTGCTGCCGAAGTAGTAATTAACCGACGCGATATTGGTCTTTGCTGTCCGGCAGATGCCGGCAACCGTGGTGCCGTGGTATCCATTGGCGGCAAAAAGACGGCAGGCAGCCTCGAGAATCCTTTTCCGGGTGCTTGTTTTCATGGTTACTGCATATTCCGGGTGACATGAATGAAACGAGGAATTAAAATAATTATTTTAAATAAGTATTTTATTATTTACTTGAAGTCAAGTATTATTTATATTCTATTCGTAATTATTTCCGGTTGGTATGTGACTTAAGCAGAGAAATGGAAGAACGGATGGAATAATTATCATGTCTCTCTGACTGATTGCCGGCAAGGCGAAGAAAACGGAACCCGGACCGGAGAGGAAGGAGATCAGGTATGTCCGGTACCCGGAGAATAATATGATGACCGCACGGGAAACGCTGATGATGCTTCCGCTGCTCCTGATTGCCGCCTTTCCGTCCCTCCTGATCGCGGAGGAGGAAGTTCCACTCAGCTGGGCGGACTGCGTGGCAAACGCCCGGGAGCATAATCCCGATCTCAAGGCGGCGGCGGCCTCCGTGGAACAAGCTTACGCGACGAAGCTCAAAGTAAGGGGCAATCTCCTTCCCTCCGTCGGCTTCGATCTCAACGCCTCCCGCTCCAAATCGTCCGGCGAGGATCCGGGGGATTCCTACGGGTATTCCCTGAACGCCCGTCAGCTTCTTTTCGACGGTTTGAAAAGCTGGTATAATCTTGATCAGTCCGACCGGGACTTTATCTCGTCGTTGTATAGTTATGATGTGACCTCCTCGGCGATAGGTCTGGATCTGGCCACTGCCTTCATTGAGTTGCTGAGATCCCAGGAGGCGTTAATAATCTCCCGCGACATTATCAGCCGCCGGGGCCAGCAGCTGGAGATAGTCAGGCTTCGTTACGATGCCGGCCGGGAGCACAAAGGGTCGTTGATGACCGCCCAGGCCAACTTCGCCCAGGCCAAGTTTGACAACGAGCAGGCCTTACGGGACATCATTCTGGCCCGGCAGCAGCTGATAAAAGAGATGGGGTTCACCGATGTTTTGCCCTATCGGGCGGAGGGCGACCTGGGAGAGCCGGTGGCCGTTCCGCCGGAACCGGATCTGAACCAGATGGCCGCCATTCATCCCTCGGTGCTGATGATGACCGCCCGCAAAGAGGCAGCGGAGTACGCGGTGAAATCAGCCTGGTCCCAATTCTTTCCCGAGGTTTTCGGAACCGCCCGGATCGGACGCAGTGATTCCGAGTGGCCGCCCTCCTCGGAATCCTGGTCTCTGGGGATCGGACTGTCGCTGCCGCTCTTCCAGGGCGGGGAGCGGATCGAGGAGAAGACCCGGGCCACGGCCGCCCTGCGGGAGGCCGCCGAGAAGGAGCGGAGCGAGCTGGACACCGTCCTCTATACACTCCGGGAACGCTGGAAAGATCTCAAAGACGCGGTCGAGCGTCTGACGGTCCAGAAGATGTACCTGGACGCGGACCAGGAGCGGGCCCGGATTGCCGAAGCCCAATATGGCAATGGGCTGCTCTCCTTCGATAACTGGATTATCATCGAGGATAACCTGGTCCGGACCAAGGGGACCTATCTGGCAGCCCAGGCCGCCGTCCTGGAAGCCCGGGCCCGGTGGCTGAACGCGCAAGGTATACCTCTCGGCTCCGGCGTCGTTCAAGTCCACCCCGATTGATGTCTGCCATTAGACAGGCATATATCGAGTTAAAGGAGACCGTTGACGGATGAAAAAAAAGAAGAAAATATTCATGCTTTTGGCCTTTGTGGGGATAGGCGTGATCGCGGTCGTTGTCTACCGCTATGTCTTTTCTAATGCCGCTACGGAAGAAACGGTCCAAGCAGTCCCGGTGACCAGAGGCGATATCGTGATCTCCATCTCCACCACGGGTGTGGTCGAGCCCCAGAACAGGCTGGAGATCAAACCGACGGTCAGCGGCCGGGTGGAGCAGATCATGGTTAAGGAAGGCGATCGGGTGAAGGCGGGACAGGAACTGGCCCTGTTAAGCTCGACCGATCGGGCGACGTTGCTCGATGCCGCGCGGAAGCAGGGAAAAGAAGCCGTTGCGTACTGGGAGGAGGCCTACAAAGCCAGTCCTCTGATCGCCCCGATCGACGGAGAAGTGATCGTTCGCGCCGTCGAACCCGGACAGACGGTCACTACATCCGATCCGGTCCTGGTTCTTTCGGACCGCCTGATCGTCACCGCCCAGGTAGACGAGACCGATATCGGTGGGATAAAGGTGGGGCAGCCCGCCATCGTCAGCCTGGACGCCTACCCGGAGACCAGGATCAAAAGCGTGGTGGACCATATCGCGTATGAATCGAAAGTGGTGAACAACGTCACCATCTACGAGGTTGAGATCCTCCCCGAGAAAATTCCGGAAAACTTTCGTTCCGGGATGAGCGCCAACGTGGAGATTATCAAGGAGGAAAGAAAGAACGTTCTCCTGATCCCCGAGCCGGCGGTCAAAAAAAGGCAGGGGGAAAGCTTTGTCCTGGTGGGCCGGGGTACGGACGAACGCCCGGAGAAGCGGAGGATCGTGACCGGTCTTTCCGACGGCACCAATATCGAAGTTGTATCAGGCCTCGATGACGGGGAGACGGTCCTGGTCTCCGCCAGGAAATATGTCCCGGATTCCCGTGAGCCCGGGGGAAGCAACCCCTTTTTGCCCACCCGCGGCCGGCGTCACTGAGGCGAAACATCGATCATAACGGCGATGACTGCTCCCGGCTCAGACGGATACCAGTCTCTCCCCGTCGCCGCTTTCCCGGAGATCGTTTCGAAAACGCATTAGGCATTTTGTTTCGATCGAAACAAAATGTCTAATGCGGAAAAATCGGCTAGGTTACCCAGCCAAGTTTTAAGCTCATTCGATACGGGGATGAAGAACCGTTCCTCAAGCAGGATTGCCAGGGGTGGCTTCATATGGTATAGTAATTACGCGACCTGGCTGGCTTGAGGAGGTTCAGATGAAGGCGATGGCGAACAGTCGGCCGTTCCCTGCGCGGTCCCCCCTCTTTCCCTCGTAGTCGCTGCATTCTGTTTCGTCCTCTTCCCGGACGGGGGCGCTTTGGCCGGCCGCATCTACCCCTCTGATCTCGAGTACCGGGGCGCGTTCCGTCTCCCGGGCCCGGGTGACGAGACGGGCTGGGCCTGGGGGGGCAACGCGCTGGCCTATTACCCGGGGGGAGACCCGGGCGGTCCCGCCGACGGTTACCCCGGCTCGCTCTACGGAACCGGACATGACTGGTATCAGCGCGTCTCCGAGATCAGCATCCCGGTCCCGGTCATCTCGCCGGGCAAGAGTCTCTCCGATCTGAACACCGCCTCCACCCTGCAGCCGTTCGCGGACATCCGGCAAGGTCTCTTCCCCGGGTTCGAGATACCCTACTGCGGTCTGGAGTACCTTCCCGCCGGGAGCGGCCGAACGGGGGGGAGACTGTATTTCGGCTGGCATCAACATCTCCAGATCGATCCCCATTACCCCACCCATGGGTGGTGCAGCCTGGACCTCTCGGCGCCCAACCCGGCGGGTCCCTGGTACATCGGGCAGTACGACACCTACAGCACGACCGACTACCTCTTCTCGGTACCTCAGGGCTGGGCGGACACCTACACCGGCGGCCGATGCCTGGCGACGGGGAGGATGAGGGACGGGGGCCAGGGGGGCCAGGGGCCCTGCATCTACCTGATCGCTCCCTGGCAGCAGGGGAACCCGCCCCCGGCGAACGCGGTGCTCAACGCCATCCCCGTCCTGCAGTACTCGACCGCCTACTGGGACGATCCCCACGGGGGGGCGTACACAATGGACCGGTATCAGCACTCCGACATGTGGCCGGGAGCGGCCTGGCTGACGGCGGGGGGGAACTCGGCGGTTATCTTCGCGGGGACGAAGGGTCGGGGCGACTGCTGGTACGGCAACCCGGCCGGTCCCTGCCTGGAATGCGAAAACCGGGGATGGTGGTCGACGTACTTCGACGGGGAGATCGTCTTTTTCGATCCGGCGGATCTGGCGGCGGTGGCGCGGGGGGAGATGGAACCGTACGAGCCGCAGCCGTACGCGGTGATGAATATAGACAGCGTCCTCTATCACATCTATTCCCCCCAGATGTACGATCATGTGAAGGCAATCACCTTCGATCGGGAGCGGGGACTCCTCTATGTCTTCGAGCCGCTGGTCGACGACGACAAGCCCATCGTCCACGTCTGGAAGGTGCGCGGTGACGGGGCATCGACACCTCCGCCCACTCCCACGCTTCCCCCGGCGGTTAGTACGCCCTCTCCCGTGCCGCCCACACCCGTCGCGACGCCTCCTCCACCGCCGACCGGGGCGATCATCGTCGGTCACGACTGTACCGATCCGTCCCTGATCCCTGATAACTGGATTGATGAGGCGAAAAATAGTCTTCACGTGGCCTATCAGCATACGTCTCACGGCAGCCAGCTGGTAACCGGGCTGAACACCCTGGAGAACTATCCCCCCTTCGGGACGAGATACGCGTGGTCGGACAACGGTTCCTCCGGTCTCGACTTCGACGACTACGGCATTCCCGGCTGCGCCGACCTGAGCGAGGGAGACTACATCGACGGCAACGGCGTCACCCCCTGGGTGACAGCGACCCGCAACCTGCTGAACAACCCCGCCAACGCTCACCTGAACGTGATCATCTGGTCCTGGTGCAGCATCAACGGCCACAACATCCAGCGGTATCTCGATAACATGGAGATACTGATCTCCGAATATCCGGGTATCCATTTCGTCTTCATGACCGGCCATGCCGAAGGGCAGGGAGAAGGCGGATTCATCCACACCGCCAACGAGCAGATCAGGCAGCACTGCCTCACCCGCAACCGGATTCTCTTTGATTTCGCCGACATCGAGAATTACGACCCCGACGGCGCCTATTATTACGATCGCCCGATGTGGGACAACCTGGATTACAACCCGGGACGGACCGCCAACTGGGGAGAGGAGTGGATCGACGCCAACGTCGGTTCGGAGCTGGAACGCCTCACTACCGGCAACACCGTGGCCGGATACGACGGATGCTCCAGCTGCGCCCACTGCGAGGGGCCCGGAAACAAGGCCCGGATTAATTGCGTCCTCAAGGGGCGCGCTCTCTGGTGGCTGCTGGGCCGCCTGGCCGGCTGGAACGGGAATCCCATCGGCGCGCCGACGCCCAGTGCGACGGCCGCCGTGCCGGTGAGAACCCCCACGCCTCCTCCGATTTCCGGGACGCCGACACCGGCGTCCGCGCCCACGGCCATGCCCGGAGACGACTGCGACTGCGGGCCCCTACCGCCGCCGCCCCTGGGAGAAGCCGTGGTGTACGTCAGCACGACCGCGGGGCTGGAGGACGCCGTCGCCGGCGCGTCCGGGCCGACGACCATCTACCTGAACAGCGGCGATTACCCGATCAGCGGAAACGGGATCGTGATCGACCGGCCGGATATCACCCTCCGTTCCGCCACCGGCGACCGGGACGACGTGGTGATCCGGGGGGAGGGGATGGCCTCGGGGGAGAGCTATTTCGGGGTCTACATCAACGCCGGCGGGGTCACGCTGGCCGATCTCACCGTCCGGGACGTTCAGTACCACGGGGTCTTCATCGATCCTTCCTCGTCGCCGTCGGGTTTTCTCTTTCATAACATCCGGGTGGTTGACTGCGGCGAGCAGCTCTTCAAGTCCAGCGGCGGCCTCGACACCGGGCCCAAAAACGATGGAGTGATCGAGTGCTCAACCTTTGAGTACACCACCACCCTGGCCCAGGGGGATTATACCAACGGGATCGATATTCTGAACTCCCATAACTGGATCATCCGGGACAACACGATCAGGAATATCAAGGCGGGGCCGGGGGGGAACCTGGCCGGTGCGGCCATATTGTGCTGGAAAGGATCGTCGGGCACGATCGTGGAGCGGAACCGGGTCATCGACTGCGACATGGGGATATCGTTCGGCAACTCCTTCGACCCGGCCCCCAGCCACACCGGGGGCATCATCAGGAACAATTTCGTCAAGGGGTACGAGAACTCCGACTTCGGAATCTGCATCTCAAAAGCGCCCGGGGCGAAGGTGATCAACAACACCGTCTACTCGCCCGGAAACTGGCCCTACTCGATCGAGGTGCAGTACGCGTCGTCTTCCAACTGCCTGCTGATGAACAATCTGACCGACGAGGATTTCTATACCGACCGTTTCGAGCCCAATAACCCCGACCAGGTTACGAACTTCACCGGTGCGCAGACCGGATATTTTATCGATGCCGCCGGCGGGGATCTCCATCTTATTTCCGGCAGCCTTCCTCCGGTTAACGCCGGGACATCGACACCGGACCATCTCTCCGACTTCGACTGTCGTGCGATCAATGACGGATCGCCTGATATCGGGGCCGATGAGTACGACTCTATTATCCCGGCGCCGACACCTATTGCCACAGCGACGGCGCACCTTCCCCTCCCTTCACCGACACCGGCCGCGCATGTCCCTACACCTCCCCCGACACCGGAAAGAACGCCCACACCTCCCGCCGCCGCCACCCCGATACCGGTTTCCTCCGTGACGCCCTCTCAAGCGGATACGCCGACACCAACCTGTCCCCCGGCGGTAATGACTCCGACGGAACCGCCATCATCCCCGCCATCCGCGACCCCGACTCCTCATCACGCCCTCTCTCCCACACCTCACCCGGCGATTCCCACGCCGACAACGTCCCTGCTCACGGGGGAGATAGTCTTCCAGGAGGGGGTGTCTCCCGACGCATCCTACGCGGGAACGGCGGACGTGATAGTGGCAGCGGACGGGAACGAGAACGCCAACCTGGGGGCTTACGAGACACTGGAAATATTTTACGGGGACGGAGATGAGTTGCGCCGGACGCTGCTGTACTGGGATATCTCAGCTCTTCCAGGGGGGATAACGGTCAGTACCGCCCGGGTGGAACTCTACCGGTATGGGGGTGACGCGGCCGGGGATATGCCCCTCGCCCTCTACCGGGTTACGGGAAATTGGGCGGAGGGCTTCGGCGACGACTTCTGGCCAGGCGACTGGTACCTTCCCGACGGAGCCACCTGGTACACAAGCGACGGTTCCACTCCCTGGCAGTCGCCGGGAGGAGATTACGATACCGTCACCGATTACGGACGGGGACCCAACGGTATCGTGGCCCGGGCGACGCTCCCGGCGTCCCTGGAGCCCGGATGGCTGAGCATGGACGTGACCGCCGTGGCGAAGGACTGGGTGGAGAACGGAGTCCCGAATCACGGCCTGCTTTTACGGGCGCTGGAAGGCCAGTGGACCTACCATTATTTTCACAGCCGTGATTGCGGTATTGCCTCTCGCCGCCCGCGGTTGGTGATCGAGTATGGGGATGGTCCGCTCCCGACCCCGCCCCCCGGCCCCATCGCGACACCGACCGCGGCGGTGTTGATCAGCACACCGACCCCGCCTCCATGTTGTCAACCGGTTCTTCAGTCCGGTGATTACGACGGTGACGGGATATCCGACATCGCAATCTATCGTCCCTCAACCGGTCTCTGGGCGGTGCGGGGCCGCAGCCGGGTCTATTTCGGAGGTGACGGTGATACTCCCGTCCCCGGTGACTACAACGGTGACGGAACCACCGATCCGGCGGTGTACTGCGCCGCCACCGGACTCTGGGCGGTCCTGGGCGGCATCAGGACGTACTTCGGCGCGCCGGGCGACCTCCCGGTCCCGGGAGATTATGACGGCGACGGCACTATAGACCCGGCGATCTTCCGGGCGCGTTCCGGACTCTGGGCGATCATGGGTGTGAGCAGGAAGTATCTTGGCATCTCCGGGGATCTCCCGGTCCCGGGAGATTATGACGGGGACGGCACCGACGAGGCGGGGGTCTTCCGGGAAGATACCGGTCTCTGGGCTCTCGAGCAGGGTGAGAGATATTACTTCGGTAGAGCGGGCGATCTTCCGGTTCCGGGCGACTATTACGGCGAGGGAAACCGGACCCCGGCACTCTTCCGTCCGTCAACGAAGATGTGGGCGATCAGAGGAGGAGAGAGAGTCTACTTCGGCGGTTCGGCCGATATCCCGGTCCCGGGGGATTATGACGGTGACGATATTGACGATCCGGGAATCTTCCGGGAATCGAACGGACTCTGGGCGGTCAAGGGTATTCTGCGGGAATACTTCGGCCGGGACGGCGATCAGCCCGTGACACGATAAAAGATACGTAATCAGTGATCAGGGAGCGGGAGTCCTGCCCGGCCCCTTTTAAGCTGCGCTGCGAATGTCGCGCGCTTCACCATTCTCTGGAAGGGCCTTCTGTCACCGCTCTGGAAGACCGGCGTATGAAAAAAGATATTCTGCGTGAACTTGTTCCCGTCAAGATACCCACGCCGGTAAAACGTGAAGATCATCCCCTGGCATTTCTCTCAGGCATATGCTATACTTACAGTGCGACCTGGGGACCCGAGAAGGGAATGATATAGATGATGATGCTGTTCAGGCGCCAGAAGTGGGGTTCCTTTTCTTTTTTTATGCTGGTGGCCATTTTTCTCTCAGGCCTTCTTGCTCTTCCCGCCTCGGCCGGGCGCATCTACCCTTCTGATCTCGAGTACCGGGGCGCCTTCCGCCTTCCGGGCCCGGGAGGGGAGAATGGGTGGGGGTGGGGAGGAAACGCGCTGGCCTATTACCCGGGGGGAGACCCGGGCGGCCCCGCCGACGGCTACCCCGGCTCGCTATACGGGACCGGGCATGACTGGTATCAGCGCGTCTCCGAGATCAGCATCCCGGTCCCGGTCATCTCGCCGGGCAAGAGTCTCTCCGATCTGAACACCGCCTCCACCCTGCAGCCGTTCGCGGACATCCGGCAAGGTCTCTTTCCCGGGTTCGAGATACCCTACTGCGGTCTGGAGTATCTCACGGCGGGGAGCGGGCGCACGCGAGGGAGGCTGTACTTCGGCTGGCACCAGCATCTCCAGATCGATCCCCACTACCCCACCCACGGGTGGTGTGAACTTGATCTCTCCTCCCCGAACCCGGCCGGCCCCTGGTATATCGGAAACTACGACACCTACAGCACCACCGACTACCTTTTCGCCGTGCCCCAGGGATGGGCGGACGCTTATGCCGGGGGCAGATGCCTGGCCACGGGCAGGATGAGAGATGGGGGGCAGGGAGGGCAGGGCCCCTGCATCTATATGATCGCGCCCTGGCAGGCGGGGAACCCGCCCGCCCCCGGCACGGTCCTCGATGCTCTTCCCCTCCTCCAGTACTCAACCTCCTACTGGGAAGACCCGAACGGTGGGGCGTACACAATGGACCGGTATCAGCACTCCGACATGTGGCCGGGAGCGGCCTGGCTGACGGCGGGGGGGAACTCGGCGGTTATCTTCGCGGGGACGAAGGGTCGGGGCGACTGCTGGTACGGCAACCCGGCCGGTCCCTGCCTGGAGTGCGACAACCGGGGATGGTGGTCGACGTACTTCGACGGGGAGATCATCTTTTTCGATCCGGCGGACCTGGCGGCGGTGGCACTGGGGGAGATGGAGCCGTATGAACCGCAGCCCTACGCGGTGATGAACATCGACAGCCTGCTCTATCATATCGACTCTCCTCAGATGCGCGATCACCTGAAAGCGGCTACTTTCGACCGGGAGCACGGCTATCTCTATATCTTCGAGCCGCTGGTTGACGATGACAAACCGATCGTCCACGTCTGGAAAGTCCGGGAAAACGGCGGTTTACCCACCCCGTCCCCGGGCCCGACCGCCACGCCGGTCCCGCTCCCGGAGAATCCGATTCTCCGGTCCGGAGACTACGACGGTGACGGGTTTTCCGATATAGCTGTCTTTCGACCCGCTACCGGGCTCTGGTCGGTGAGAGGGATCAAGCGGCTTTATTTCGGGGCCCCGGGGGACGTTCCCGCCAGCGGTGATTATGATGGAGATGGCACCACCGATCTCGCCCTCTTCCGCCCCTCGCCGGGGACGTGGATCGTCCGGGGGGTCACCCGTTTTTACATCGGAACGTCCGCCGATTTGCCGGTCCCCGCCGACTACGACGGGGATGGGGCCTGCGACCCGGCCCTCTTCCGGCCCGGTTCCGGTCTCTGGGCGGTCCCCGGCGTGACCAGAGCTTATTTCGGGGGGCCGGACGACCTTCCGGTGCCGGGTGATTACGACGGCGACGGAACGGATGATATCGGAATCTTCCGGGCGAGTACCGGACTCTGGGCTCTTCGCTCCGCCGGTCGGATCTACTTCGGGGGGGAGGGGGACCTTCCGGTGCCGGGTGACTATAACGGTGACGGGACCTGGTCCCCTGCCGTCTTTCGGTCCGCTTCCGGTCTCTGGGCCGGGAAGGATATGGTGAGAACTTATTTCGGGGCCCTTGCCGATCAACCTGTCCCGGCGGATTACGGAGGCGGTGGAGGTGATGAAATCGGCATCTTCCGGGAGGAATCCGGCCTCTGGGCGATCCATGGTCTCCCGAGGATCTATTATGGCGCCTCCGGGGACCTGCCGGTAACGAGATAAGGAGAATAGATATACAATCCGCTTAATCGGTTGCCGTCTGCTCCGGGCTTCTCCAGTCGTTAACCCGATTTATTCCATAAATCGGGTTAGTTTTGAACCATGACCAAGCTTCAATGAACAGCCATGCGAAAAGATATTAATTTTATAAAATTCTCTGACAATGAAATACAGCCAAAGATCTGCTTTTATCGGCAGCATTACCAGGAAGAATAAAACGTGGTCCTGCCGGAGAAGAAAAAGCAGAGGTCGCTCGCCGCGCAAGCAAGTTTACTAGTCATAATACATTGAACGAAAATCAGTAACCCGGATTATGGGCCTTCCAGTTTCCGATTATCTCCCCGCGGTTATTTCGGGAATGGAACCGGGGAAACCGGGGCGACCGGGAAGGAACGTAGCCTCGGCGATGAGGGAGGTCGATCTCTTCGGGCTCCTCTCCTTTTCTGACGATCACGCCATCGAAAGGAACGCCGCCGACGTCCCGGGCCAGTATCACGATCCGGTCGGGATAAACATCGGCGGTCACGAAGTTATGCATCCGGGCCGTCCATACCTTGTAGGGATTAGGGAGTTGGTCCGGCTTGGAGAGGGTGTCCCCGCCTCCCCCCGTGATGATATAAACGATCTTCTCCTTATGAAAACGCTCATAATTGTGAATGTGGCCGGCGAAGACGAGGTTGACGCCGTATTGCTCCAGGAGAGGCATGACGTATTTTCTGGTTTTTACGGCACCACCTGGATAGGGCCATGAAGAGGAATAGGGTGCCTCATGCAGAAAGGCGATCTTCCAGTTCTCGTGAGACTTTTCCAGTTCCTCCTGCAGCCAATCGATCTGCGGGGAGGGTGATTTAAGGCGTTGGTTGGTGTCGACTCCGAAGAAGGCTACCGGACCATGGGTCGCCTTGAACCAGGGAAGCCCTCCGGGCGGCCGAACGATCTCGTAGTAACGGGGGCTCTCCTTATCGTGGTTCCCCAGTACGCCCAGGAAAAGTGTTTGCTCCAGGAGCGGCCGGGCCGGTTCCAGGAACTGCTCTTCCCACTCTTCGTTCCTGGCGCCGTCTTTGACATAATCGCCGGTATGAAGAACAACCTCCGCCCCGGAGATAAGAATATCCTTCACAATCCGCCGGTGGACGGGGATGCCCCGCTGGTTATCACCATAGACGGCAAACCGGAAGAGGAGATCGGGGGCCTCGGGCAGGGCCAGTGCTTTCCGATTGATCTTGCCGAGAGGGTGCTCCCAGGCTTTTAACCGTTTTCCGGGAGTTTTAGCGCTTCGGATGGACATGGGGTGTATCTCGGGAATCTGACGGTGAGGCTGATTCTCCAGCACAGTACGCGTCCGTTCATCCCTTTTGTGACTGTTCACTGCCGCGCCGGCTTCGACCCCTTCCTGGAGAGTGAACTTTTTGGTCGAGAAAAGAAGGGATGAAGAGGTTAGCCGACGAAAACGGCAGCGGCGATCGTTGTCGTCCAGAGTCCCGTCTTCTGGCCTTCGGCCGACTGGCAGATGTTGCTGGTGGTGATGATTTTTCCGGAGGCCTGATAGATTTGTTTTCTCTCGTCCCAGGCTGTTTCCGGGTCAAACTCGATTCCCAGAGTGGTAGCCAGCATCGTGGCGGCCAGGTCCTCGGCGTAGTCACCCGATTTCCGTGCCGTTTCCCCGAAGGCGTGATGCTCGGAGAGGTATCCGTAGCCCTCTTTGAAGGCGGGTTTCGCGACACCGATGGCGGACGAGACCAGGCGATTCGGTTCGTTGGTTTCGTTCCGGGCCATGACCACGAAGACGATCTGGCCCGGCCGAAGGCGTTTTTTCCCCTCCCGGATGGACATTCTTTCACAGCCCGGCGGCAAAATGCTGGAGACATTGACCAGGTTGCATTTTTCGATCCCCGCCTTGCGCAGGGCCATCTCAAAAGAAGCCAGCTTGTCTTTATGTACGCCGGCGCCTTTGGTCAGGAAGAACCTTTTTGGAATCATGGCTGTTTCTCCTCCAGAAGATCGGCATATGCCTTCGGTTCTCTCCCCTTCCAGTTTCCCCGGTGATAGACATAGCTGGCCAGAAGGGGAAAGGCGATGGTCGCTTCCGAGAATACCATCTGCTCGAAGACGTCATCAACCTTTCCCCAGGAATGGGCTTCCTTCAGCGTGGAACCGGAAAGCCCCCCGTCCCGTTCATCCGCCACCGTGATCTGAATTGCGTAGCGGTGCATGCTCGCGTTCTTTTCCAGAATGTCGGCCGCCACGACGACATCCTGGGCGAAGTTTTTGGGAACGCCGCCGCCGATCATTACCAGTCCCGTTTCTCCGGCGGCGAGCTTGATCCGGGTCAGATCAAAAAAATCGCGGGCGCTGTCGATCGTGACCGTATCCTCCCCCCCCCGCTTATGCTGGTGAGAGACCAGGCCGAAACCGGCTGAACAGTCTGAAAAAGCGGGGACAAAAATCGGCACGGCTTTCCGGTGGCATTCGAGAATGACCGAGTCTTTTCCACAGCCTTTTCCTTCGAGATATTTTCCCATCTCCCGGATGAATTGCTGGGAAGAGTAAGGACGGGGGGGGAGCGAGTCGGCGATCTCCGCCACGGTCCGATCACAGACCCGGAGTTCCTCCTCGTCGATGAACGTGTCGTAGATGCGGTCGATCATCTGCCGGCGCAGCATCTCGTCATCGATCCGGCAGCTTCCCCGATAATGGCGAAATCCCAGGGCCTCGAAAAAGTCCTGATCGACGATGATCGCCCCCGTGGAAACGATCGCGTCGACCATATTATACCTGACCAGGTCGCGAACGACGTTCTTCAATCCGGCGCTGAAAAGGGAGCCGGCCAGGCAGAGGATGATGGAGCACTCCCGATCGGCGATCATCCGGTCATAGATGCCGGCGGCGGCGGACAGGTTTCGGGCTTGGAAGGCAGTCTCTCCGAAAGCATCGAGGAGAGGGACGGCATTAAAGGAGGTGATATCGATCTGCTTCACTTCATCCCGTAAAAGATCCTTTCCCGGCATGACGATTCCTTTCTGTTTGTCCGGCGTCCGTTTTTTCGGTTGCCGATAAAACTTTGTTTCGTAACTTATTTAACCGCGGATTGGGCGGATTATGCTGATTGAAGAAAAATCCGCGTCATCCGTTTAATCCGCGGTTTATTGTCCCGATTCATTTATTTAAAAGTTATCGTTATCGGAATCCCGTTGGCTATCGGGGAAATTCCGAAGCAGAAAGATGCCGAATTTATGTATAACGTTTAGAAGGGAAATGCAATCACTTTTATCGGAACGGAGATGAGAAACGTAATCATTTTTTAGAAAATTTTTTGTTGCATTTTATCCAATTAGGCTTATAAGGGGGTTGAATTGTGGAATCAGTTTATTAAGGTGCCATGATGAGCCCGGATTACCTCGATCAGGAATATCTCGATCTGGAAGACGGAGACCTCTACTTCGCGCCCGATGAGCGGGAGAAAAATCGCTCGCGTTTCCGCGGTGAAGAAGACCCGCGGGGCCGGAAGGATCGGAGCAGTTCCCGCGAACGGATCAGAAGATTGAGAAAGTCTCACACGAGGTTTTAAGTTATTATCCCCCTGTACGATCCTCAATTTCTGGACGATGGGACCGAGCCGGAGCCCTTCGTGGCGCCGGATGCTGCCCGTGTTGCTATTGTTCCCGTCCCTCTGGAAAAGACCGTGTCCTTTTTGCCCGGCACCGCCGCCGGCCCCGCCCGGATCCTGGCCGCCTCCCGCCAGGTGGAGCTTTATGATCAAGAACTGGCCGGATCGCCTTACCGGACCGGCATTCACACCTATCCTCCCGTTGACTGCGTGGGCGAACTCGAAGACTGCCTGGAGACGGTCCGGAAGAGGATCCACTCTATTGCCGGGGACGGTAAGATGCCTGTATGCCTGGGCGGGGAGCACTCTCTTACACTGGGGGCCGTTCAGGCGCTGAATGAACTCAACCCCGGGTTCAGCATTCTCCATCTCGACGCCCATGCCGATCTTCGGAACAGTTATGGGGGCAGCCGTTTTTCTCATGCCTGCGTGATGCGGCGTATCCGCGAACTCGGCCTTCCCCTGGTTTCGGTCGGTGTTCGGAGCCTCTCGGAAGAAGAGGCGGATTACGTCGCCTCGGAGGGGGTGTTGCTTTATCCGGCCCGGGAATATGACGGCCGGGGATATCCCTGGCCGGCGATTGCCGCCGCTCTCGCGGATCGGGTGTACATTTCCGTCGATATGGACGTCTTCGATCCCTCCGAGGTGCCCGGTGTCGGTACACCGGAACCGGGAGGACTGCGCTGGTACCAGGCGTTGGACCTTTTTCGCTCTCTTGCTGAAGTCGGGAAATCGGTGGTCGGAATCGATCTGGTGGAACTGTGTCCCCAGAGAGATTCCATCATCTCCGATTTTTTCGCTGCCCGGCTTCTCTATAAGATGATAGGATATTTCTCCGTCACCTGAAGAGGAAGACCATGATATTGGATCGATCTTACAATATCAGTCGTGCCGTCTGCCTGTTGCTGTTCCTGGCCGGCATATCATCCTTTCCTTCGTCCGCCCCCTTCGCGGATGAGGCCTCCCCCGTCCCGGAACAGACCAGTTTCCCGGCCTCGCCTTCCCGGACCTCGGCCGCGGCGATGCCGCAACGGGAGTCACCTCCAACCGAGGTCAGTAGTGCCCAGGAAAAGGCCGAATCGGCCCGGCTGGAAGCCGACTCGGCCCAACAGGAGGCCGAACTTCAGGCCCAGTCGGTGGTGATTGAGAAGAAAAAGGCCGCCTCTGAATTAAAGGAAGCGATACTGGCCAAAAAAGAAGCCGAGGTTGTACAGAAAGCCAATGTCAGCGAGGAAAAGATTCAGGAAGCGATCGCACGGGCGGAAAAAGAGGTAGCGGAAGCCCGCGTCGCTCGGGAAAGGGCGCGGATTGCCGAGGAGAAAATGGCCACCGCCCAGGACCAGGTTAAACTGGCGGGTCGCGAATTAGCCTTGGCCCGGGAAAGAGTGGCCCGGGTGGAAGAGGAGCGCCGCGGCCAGCAGGGCGCCCTTTACAGCAAGCTGATCAAAACCGGACTGGTACTGCTGATCGGTTATCTCCTGATCTTCGGCCTGATCAAGCTTATCAACAGCCAGATCAAGGGTCTCCGGACGCAGCACCTGATCAGGAAGAATGTTATTTACTTCCTTAACCTCCTGATCATCCTCCTGATTATCTTCATCTGGCTCCAGCACATCAGCTCCATCACCATCTTCATCAGCGCGGTCGGCGCCGGGGTGGCCCTGGCTCTCCAGGAGGTCATCCTCTGTACGGCCGGTTGGCTGGTTATCATGATGCGCCGTCCTTTCGAGGTGGGGGACCGGATTGAGTTCGGAGATGTCAAGGGTGATGTCATCGACATCCAGATCCTGCAGACTTCTCTCCTGGAGATCGGCAACTGGGTGAATGCCGACCAGAGCACGGGGAGGATCGTTAACGTTCCCAACAGCGCCGTTTTTAAAAAGCCCAGTTTTAATTACAGTCGCGGCTTCGAGTACATCTGGAACGAGCTCAAGGTTCTGGTCACTTTCGAGAGCGATTGGAAACGGGCGGAGGAGATCATGCTCCGCCACGCCGTTGCCCGGGCGGAGGGGATGGAAGAGATCGTCAAGAGGAAAATTAAAAGGATGTCTCGCAGGTACATGATTCATTATGGGAAGCTGTCGCCGATCGTTTATGTGAATATCAAGGACAGCGGGGTGGAACTCACGCTGAGATACCTGACCGAAGCCAGGAAGAGGCGTTCCACCGAAGACGAATTTTCACGGAGAATACTGGAGGACTTTGAGAAAGAGGAAAAGGTCAATTTCGCCTATCCGACCTACCGGATAGTGAAGGAGTAAACCAGGATACAAGTAAACGGATGACGGTGTCAAAGAGACAAAAAAGAACGGCAAAAAAGATCGGCATCCATCGCGGTACTTCGGCCGGCGCCGCCGATAAGGAAGAAGCAGCGCCCCGGATTACCATTATCGATTACGATGAGTCGAAGTTCCGGGAGGAAGAAGTCTCCGCCGTCGAAGACTGTTTCCCGTTTAAAGACCGGCCGACGATAACCTGGATAAATGTCGACGGTCTGCGCCAGGTCTCGGTTATCGATCAGATCGGGAAACATTTCGGTCTTCACCCTCTGGTTCTGGAAGATATCGTCCACACGGGTCAGCGCCCGAAGATGGAAGACTTCGGCCAATATATCTTCCTGGTGTTGAAGATGCTTTCCTATGATGACCGGGAAAAGGAAATAGTCATCGAACAAGTCAGCTTGATCCTCGGCGCCGGCTTCGTTATCTCGTTTCAGGAGAAAATCGGTGATATATTCGAACCCGTCCGGAAAAGGCTGCGGGAGCAGAAGGGACGGATCAGGAAAGAGGGCGCCGACTACCTGGTTTATTCCCTGGTCGACATGATCGTCGACAACTATTTCGCCATCCTGGAGAAACTGGGAGACCGCATAGAAGACCTGGAAGACGTTCTCATCGCCCGGCCCGGCTCGCGGTCACTGCAGGCCATCCAGGTCGTCAAGAGAGAACTTCTTCTGCTGAAAAAATCGATCTGGCCCCTGAGAGAGGAGATCAGCGGCCTGGAAAGAGGCGAATCGCCCCTTATTTCCGAATCGACGGGGATCTACTTCCGAGACGTCTACGCCCACACTATCCAGGTCATCGACACCGTTGAAACTTATCGGGACATGGCCTCGGGGATGGTGGATACCTACCTCTCCAGCCTCAGCAACCGGATGAACGAGGTGATGAAGGTGCTGACCGTCATCGCCACCATCTTCATCCCCCTCACCTTCATTACCGGCATTTACGGGATGAACTTCCAGTACATGCCCGAACTCAGGTGGCGCTGGGGGTACCCGGCGGTCCTGGGCCTGATGCTCCTGGTCGTGCTCGGCATGCTCTTCTATTTCCGGCGGAAGAAGTGGCTTTGAAATGCCGGATCCCCGGGCCGGTGACCGGCCCGGGGATCCGGCATTTTAATTATTTTCCTTCGGAATTTCAAAATGCAGCCTTAAAATTATCTTGACCGCAGGTATCAAAACGGGCTTCGTCTTTACTTCGGCAACAACGGGGATATCCCGGTTCCGGCGGATTATGCCGGCGACGGTGATAAGGACAACATCGGTATCTTCCGGTCCACCTCCGGGCTGTGGGCGATCCGCGTCGGCAACCGGGTCTACTTCGGCAGGTCAGGGGATATACCGGTAACGCGTTAACCCGATTTCCTGGTCAATCGGGCTGAACAACCCTCCCCAGGAAGAGAATACAGCCGGTCGCGTTGTGGCGGATCAGGAAGAGAAAGGGGTGGTCGGCTTTAAAAATCTTCGGCGCTGCCGGATCGAAAGCCGCGCCGGCCATGGCGACGGCGGTCGCCGCTGCTGCCTCGGTGCCCTCCTCGTCCACCGCGATAAAGGCCTGGTGAATAACGGCCGAGACGGCGAACCCCGTTTCATCGGAGATGCCGAAGAAGTCGGCTTTTTCCGGATCGAAGGCGTTGACCATACCCATCTTTTTCAATGTCCCCGCCATTTCGAATGCCGATGAGAATGTGAACCGGGGAAAGGACAGGTCTACCTTGGCCGGTGAGAGTTCGCCGATCCACTCCTCGACCCGGTCGTTCGTGATGGTGTTTTCCAGCCCGGCCAGGCCGTCCCTCTCTTTCGGCAACAGAATCACCATGGAGAGGTCGTAACCGGTGTAGGGCAATGCAACCGCCTGGAGTTCCGCGGCCTCGATGTAGCCGAAGGTGTGGGTTTGGCGCATCATCGGGACCGTGGCAGTTTTATTCCCGCCCGGATAGAAGGGAGTATCCGTGGTCGCGCCCTTGAAGAAGGTCTCCGCCCAGTTGCTCTTGAAGTAAACGGCATTGGTCAGCACCAACCTGGTCAGGGCGGTTATCGCGCCGGGAGGAACAAGATTTTTAATCTTATTATTGGTCTTCCCGGCCACCCAAGCATTGATGATGCCGCGGGCCGGTTCATTCTCTTTGAAGTCGACTTCGTTGAGACCGGCCAGATAAAAATTCTTTAAAAACTCGATGAAATCCTTGTGGAAGGGATACCCTTTCTGCCCCCAGAGAGCGTTGGCGACAATCAGCTTATAACATGGTTGACCGTTGGACTCCCGGGGATTGTTGAGCGTGTCGAGGAGCTCCTTGAACCCGGCCGCGGTCTGTCCGCGTTGCCCGAGGCCGAGGACCCGGTCCATCTGGGCCGCGGTCTCTTCTCTCGCCCCCGCCGCGGTCATGGCCAGGGCGGCCTCCAGACTGGCCGGGGAGAAAAAGATATTTCCCTCCTTCCCGGCGAGTTCCCGGTAAAGCGAGAAGGCGAAGCCATTCATCGCCTTCACCAGCGCGGGGATCGCATCTTCAACCCCGCCCGCCTGCGTGACCCCCGGACCGGAGAATGCTCCGGCCGCAAGCGCGCCGAGCATAATCACGTCTGGCAGCTTCATATCTCTGCACCTCCTTCTCTCCCGAGGCTGGTTGGAGTCCGGTAATTTAGACGGGGATATCCCCCTGATATTCTCCGGATTCCGAAGATACAATACCGCGTGATGAATGTCTTTTAAAATAATGCGCTATCCGGTATTATCTTCCCGGATTCATTCAGTTACACTGTGATATAACCCCGCATCCCGGGAATTATCCCTGAAATGATGAAAGATGGGCACGGTCAAACCGGGCGCCGCCTGATGGTCGCGGCGCTGCTCGTTATTGTTATCCTTCTCGCCGTCTGGCAACTCCCCGGGATCCGCGCAACGGAACGGGCCACCGACCTGAGGATGTACGACTACCGGGATACCCGGCGGCTGGTGGCACTGACCGCGCGGGCGGCTGACCTGGTCGAGGAGAGAGGGAAAGAAGCATTTAAGGAGTTCACTCAAGAACCGGAGAAGTGGTCCCTTGACGGCAATTCCTATCTCTATGTCTATGACTTCAACGGTGTTAACCTCTTCCACGGCGGCTACCCGCATCTTACCGGGGAGAACCTGATTGATTTTACCGACCTGAACGGCAAGAAGGTCGCGCGGCTGATCATCGACCAGCTGGAGAAACACCGGACAATAAATCCCCACGGCTGGAGCCACTACCTCTGGGTTCCGCCGGGTTCTCTTGATGGGGCCTGGAAGTCATCATGTAACTTTGCGGTCACCATGCCGGACGGCCGCCGGGTCTTCGTCGGGAGCGGGATCGACGCCCCGCTCCAGGAACGGGAGTTCTACCGGATCATCGTCGACGAGGGGGCCGAACTGCTGGAGGAGAAAGGAAAAGCGGGTTTGTTCGTCCTGAAAGACCTAAGCGGACCGTTTACCATCCATGATAAAGGAGTCTTCGTCATCGATAGCGCGGGTCTAGCCCTGATCGATCCCGGTCTCTACCTGGGGACGCCGCGGAACCTCTATGACTATCGGGACCTGAGCGGCCGCTACCCGATGAAGGAATTAAGCGATAAGCTGAAGACCTCCCCAACCGCCTGGGTGATCACCCTCAAGCGGGGGAAGACGGGGAGCAAGCCGGTCAAGGAAGGGATTTACGGCCACCGGGCGACAATGGACGGGGAAGAAGTCATTGTCGGGGCGATCTCCCCCCTACCCCGCCCGGCCTGGATGAGATGAAAACCGTTTACCGGCTTTGCCGGCAAACGGTAAATTCTAAATCACAAGCACCAAAATAACAAATAAATTCAAAATCACAATTACCAAAATTACAAAGCATTGATCCATATCTGTTCTCAAAGATAAGCATTCCGATCTGGCTGAGGGACAAGACATTTAAATCAATACAAAAGTATAAAAAAATGAGGAATGCAACGTAGGCATGATTTGTTTCGGTCATTGGAATTTATTTGAAATTTGGGATTTGGGATTTGTTATTTGGGATTTATTAGCTTTGAATTGATCTTATTTATTGTCACATGACCCAAGATAACCAAAAAATAATATATGGGGTTAACGATATCCCTCCCTGGAAGGACCTGCTGCTTTTAAGCTTCCAGCAGATGCTGCTCCTCTTTACCGCCGCCACTTTTCCCGCCATGCTGGTGCGCGAGGTGGGCGGCTCCCTGGAGGAGTCAAGCTCGATGGTCGCCCTGACCATGATCGCCGCCGGTATCGGTTCCGTCATTCAGGCCAGCCGCACCCGCTGGTTCGGGAGCGGCTATCTCTGCCCGAACGTCTGCGGGCCATCCTACCTTTCAGTCTCGATGCAGGCCGCCTGGACCGGCGGGTTTCCGCTGATGCGGGGAATGATCATCTTCGCCGGGCTGGTGGAGATGGGGCTGGCCAAGGCGATCAGCCGCCTGCGGTTCCTCTTCCCCCCCGTTGTGACCGGGTTGACGGTGACGATGGTGGGCATCAGCGTCATCCCCGTCTCCGTGACCAACTTTTTCGGAACCCGGTTTGCGGGGGACTGTTTCGGCTGGCAGGACGCCTGCGTGGGGGCGGCCGCCCTGGCCGTGATGGTGGCCGCCAATATCTGGGGGAAGGGATCGGTGAAGATGTATTGCCTGCTTCTGGGCGTGGCCTGCGGCTGGCTTCTCGCCCTCTGGCTGCAGCCCGACGCGCTGGACAATTTGAAGCGGATCATCCATGAGCCATGGGTCGCCTTCCCGGTTCACCGTCTGGATCAGCTCAAGCTCGGGTTCTCTTATCGCCTGGTGGTACCCTTTTTCATCATCGCTGTCTGCGGTTCACTGAAGTCGTTCGGCAATCTCCTCGCCGCCCAGAAGATCTCCGAGCCGGAACTGGCGGAACTGGACATGGGGCCGATCAGCAGGGGTCTTCTGGCCGACGGCTTCACCACCGCCATGGCCGGGAGCATGGGGGCGATGGCGGTGGACACCTCGTCGAGCAACGTGGGCCTGGCGGCCGCCACCGGGGCGGTCAGCCGTTGGATTGCCATCTGCGCCGGCATCATATTCGCCGTTCTCGGCTTCTCCCCCAAGCTCTCCCTGGGCATTTCCCTGGTACCGGCGCCGGTAGTGGGCGCGTCGCTGATCTTCGCCGTCTCCTTCATGATCTGTACCGGTCTCCAGGAGATGCTCTCCCAGAAGTTCGACCAGCGCAAAATCTTCGCCGTCGGCATCTCGCTCATCCTCGGACTCGGAACCGGTTTCGTCCCCGGAGTATTCGAACGGATGCCCCACGCGCTCCAGATATTTTTCGCCGAACCCCTCTCCTCGACCACCATCCTGGTGGTTGTCCTCTACCAGGTCTTTCATCTCGATGAACTGGCTGCCGCCTGGAAAGACCGGAAGTCGGGCCGGTCCTAGATTGGCTTAAGCAGTCACACCTTTTTCAGACTTCTCTCCTATACTTTATAAAGAACTTAGCCCTCGCGCAGTCTACCCCGGTTTACCGGGGCTCGGGCGACTAAATAAAACTACGAATTACGCGAAACTTGTCCTGAGCGTAGCCGAAGGATTACACGAATTTATCTTTAAAATATCCCTGTACTGTCGGATCAATGCTTGCACATTCTTATTTTTCCGGAGGAAAAATAAGATTATTGAAATTCCGAAGCAACAGGCTGTTGAAGAGCGCGTGTACTCATTTCGCGGATATCGAACGGGACGGGCTAATCCCTGTCGGGGTGCGCGTTGCGCCGGCGGAATAGATATGATATGCTGAAAATACAAGGCCCTTCAAAGAGGTAAAGTAATAAAAAAGGAGGAGGGAAAATGAGGAACTGGACCATAGGTATTTTAATCGTCATCGGTGCGAGCTGGGGACTCCTCTCCCCGCCCGGCGATTTCAACGGCGATGGAACGGACGATGTGGCGATCTTCCGTCCGTCCAGCGGCCTCTGGGCGATCCGGGGGTTCTCCCGGATTTATTACGGCACCTGGAACGACGAGCCGGTGCCGGGAGACTATAACGGGGACGGCGCCGATGAGGTGGGGATCTACCGGGCGACCGCCGGACTCTGGGCGCTGCGGGGGGTCTCCCGGGTTTATTTCGGGTCCTCCGGCGACCTTCCGATCGGAGGGAGCGGGGGTTCCGATGGAGACTGGTACCGCGCTGGCAATAATCTCTGCGCGCTGGCGGCGGGAAATATCGGCATCGGGACCGGTGCTCCGCAGTATAAATTGCACCTGGTTGGGAGCAATCCCCGGCTTCTGATCGAGGCTTCCAGCTCAAACCCGGAACTCAATTTTAAAACGGCAGTAGGTTTTTACGACTGGGCCGTCTACATGGACGCCGCCACCAGCGACCTCCGGTTTTACGAGGGCGGCGATAAGGTGACTATCCAGTCGTCTACCGGCAATGTCGGCATCGGGATTCATCCGCCGATGAGGAAACTCCACGTCAACGGCCTCGTGCGGTTGGAGCCTCTGCTCGCCCCGCCTGCCGCCCCCGGGGAGGGTGATCTGTATTACGATGGCAGTATGAAGAAACTTCGCTGCTATGACGGATCCACGTGGCATAACTGCTGGTGATCTTTTAGGGTGCGACCGGTCATCAGCCATCCTGTCCATGGAGAAGGGCAATCGAATTCCCGGTACCCTGAATAAGGAGACTTCAGATGAAGAAAGGGTTATCATTACGGCGGTTTTGTTCTCCCTGAGCTGGGGCGGTATCGTCTTCGCCGTTGACTTTTCCGGGGACGGGAAAGACGAGACGGCCGTCTTCCGTCCCCCGTCCGGCCTCTGGGAGCCCGGACGGCCTCAAATACGAGCGGATAACCCTTTACCTGGTCGAGCTGGTCAGGGAACAGCAGGCGGAGATAGCGGAACTCCGGAGCGAGATCGCCGATCTGAAAAAAGGAGGCATCTCTCCCTTTTAATCGTTTTCTTTCTTTGAGGGCCCGGTTGGTTGATAGTCGCGTGAGCGAAACCAGGCGGCCAGGTCAGGGACGAATGCCACCCGGTCGAGGAGCAGACGGGTACCCGCTGCCGGATGTATTGTCAGGATGATGTCCCCGCCCAGAATATCGTTGTGAAACGGCAGCCTGATGGAAGTATAACCGAATCCGGGCGCCAAGTCAGTCGGCCGCAACAGCCTGTCAGCCAGTACTTCCCCGCTCATCTTACCCAGCTCGATCCTCCCGATGGCTTCTCCCTCCCCCACTCCTTCGGCCCTGAGGTAGATGACGGCCGTCCAATGAGAAGAGGGGATCAGCAGATCGCCTCCCCCGAAAACGCAGCTGGGTATTTCGCCCTCATCGGAGCAGTCAACGGCGGAACCGCCGGAAGCATCCGCGTCGGCGATTGGCGGCCGTGGCGGGGTAACGAGCCGTTCCGCTTCGAAAGAACGGGTGTACTTATTTCTCCACCACTGTGGATCCTCCCCGAAAAACTCGGCAAACCAGAGGTTGAATGCCCCCTCATCCGCCGGGCAGGATAATTCCCGCCCGGTAGTATCGCTATCTGCTTGATCTTCCCGCTCCAGTCGGCGGGGAGAGGTGAGGATTTTGACCAGGAGGGGGTAATCCCCCAATGCCTTGACCCGGACCCGGTAACAGTAACGGAGGAAGGGAAAGGAAATCCGGGGCGAGAAAAAGAAAACAGTCGGCTCGGTGGACGTGAGTGTGAGACTCTGCATCTGTGTGCCGACCTTCACCTTCACCCGGACCGGTACGTTCCCCGGGTAAATCCGGATGCCAATCCGGGGCAGTGGCCGGGAGGCAATGATCAGACGGTCTTCCTCATCCCCGGGCATAAGGCGGAAACCGCTCTTCCCCTCGTAGCCGAGATCGTCTTCCAGGATCATGATTCGAGGAGAGGAGTCGGAGTAGGAAAAATCCAGGTCCCTTAAAAGCAGTTTTTTCCACGACCAGGCCTGGTCCCGTCTCTTCAGGTTGAAGACCCGGATGACCGGGTTGATGAAGGCGTAGTTCTCGGTGAAGAAACTTTTCTGAAGCGCGCCTCCGTTGTCCAGTGACCGGTAAAAATGCCGGGCGTTCTCGTCCCGGCAGGGATCGAAGGGATCGAAGAACCGCTGGTAGGCGCCGCTGTTGGACACCAGGTAATCCACCCCGGGCTCTTGGTACCGGGAGAGCGAGCGGTAGCAGAGGAACGGGATCTTGGTCAGCCGGTACCGGCCGTTGGAAATGGGGGGGCCGTAGTGCTCTTTGGCGATCCACTTTCCGGGAGGGATATTTTCCGCGATCCAGTCCGCGGCCAAATCGCGGGTATCGGGAGCGGCGGCAAAGTAAGCGACGATCACGTCCGACCGGAGGGAAGGGACGATGACGAGCACGGTCACGGCCGCCGCGATGATGCCGCGCCGGGAGGGGCGAATTCGCAGCCGGTCGACGCACCAGATGATAAAGGCGGCAGCCAGCGGGCAGAGGAGGAGGTTGGCCGGGAGAAGGTCTTTGGGGCGGACACTCTGACGGCAGGAGAGAATGAGGATACAGTAGATGAGTACGAAGCCGGCCAAGATCCGGCGGTCCGCTCTTCCGGAGAAAAAAGAAAGGATCAGTCCGCCGGCCCCGAGGAGGAGAATCCACGGCCCCATCCCGTAAAGCTGGGACCCTATCCGGTAACCGAAATTCAGCAGGTTGAACCAGCGTTGCTCCCAGAATGTCCCCGGCGCCGGGTCGAATGACTTCAGGTAATTCCGGTACTCGGGCAGGAGCCTGCAGAAGAGCCGGGGCTCCATCCAGACGACCGGATAAGATATGAACAATCCGGCCAGAAAAGCAATGAAGATGAGGAGCAGACCTTTCCACCATGTGCCGTACCCCGGGGTTTTGCTTCCGAAAAAAAGGGCAGCCAGGGGAACCATCAGGACCAGAATCCCGTTATGCTTGGCGCCGACCGCCAGCCCCGCTGTCAGTCCGGCCAGCAGGTACCACCGCAACCTTTTTTCCCGGGCCAGCCGCACGCTGAAGAGCACCGTGAGCGTGGTGAAAAGAGCGAGCGTGACATCGCACTGGATGACCCGGGCGTGGTTGACCAGCTGGGGAGCGAAAGCGGCAAGGGCCGCCCCGATCATCCCCGCCCGCTCGCCCCAGAGAAGCTTCCCCAGGCGGTAAACCAGGTAAACCAGGACGACCGAAAGCAGGACCTGGAAAGTCCGGAAGACCAGGACGCGTTCCGCCGGGAGGAAAGGGACCGGTGACGGTACCAACCGCCCGGCGGCCATCCAGGCCAGGATACACCAGATATACTTGAAGAAGATGAAAATCCGTCCCGTGAAAGCCATCAGGTAGAGAGCGAAGTAGGGATAAAGAAGGCCGTGGTACTTGGTGGCGGCAAAGTGCGGATCGAAGTGTCCCCGGTAAAAGCAGTCGATGAACCGGAGGTAGAACCCGGCGTCGGGGTTGGCCAGATCCTCGGGGTTGTCGAAGGCGATGCCCCAGAAACGGATCAGGAAGGCCGCGAGCAGGATGCCGCCGAGCAAGATCCTTGTTCCGAAAACCCGATTCTTCATAGGATTCAGGGCTTCTTTCCCGGCTGATTTACTACGTTGCCGGATGATATGTGAAAAATATATGAAAGAATTCCCGGATACTCAATTGTTTTTCGAGATAATTATCAGACTTAACCTGGATTATTCATGAAAATTTTCAATTTTATGAATTAATCGGGTTAAAGCCGTTAAAAAAATGGAAGAGAACCAAAAATATTTACCCGGTGACGGTTTGGGGGCTATTCAGTATTACGGAGGGTAACCGGAGATATCCCGGTTAAAATGTTCTTAACAAAGGAGCGTAATCACGGTACAGTCAAAACGACATTCGGTTTTATACTGCATGACGATATCCGTATCATCAAAACACGGGAGGGCGGGAAAATGAGATATGTTATTACCCTCACTGTATGTCTCTGTCTGATGGTAGCGGCCGGTGGAGCGACGAGCGGGTCTCCTTCCTCGGGGAGCGACGCTGGCCCCGCCTACGCCCCCACACCCGTGTCTTTCGGTTACCGGGTGCTGGCCGGAGGAGATTATAACGGCAACGGTGACGCCGATATCGCCGTCTTCCGGGAAAATGCCGGTCTCTGGGCGGTCCGGGGTTTTACCCGCTGCTACTTCGGAACCGCCGGCGATATTCCCGTTCCCGGAGACTATGACGGCGATTTGACCACCGACATCGCCATCTTCCGCCCTTCACTCGGTCTCTGGGCGGTTCGCGGGATCAGCCGCCGTTATTTCGGCGCCTCCGGCGATATTCCGGTCCCCTCCGATTATGACGGCGACTGGGTCACCGACATCGCCGTCTTTCGCCCTTCCCTCGGACTCTGGGCCCTCAACGGGTTAAGCCGCTTCTATTTCGGCAGCGCGGCCGATCAACCGGTCCCGGGGAAATATTTCTTAATCTCTGATTCATACTATGCCGCCATCTTCCGTCCGGCAACCGGCCTCTGGGCTCTCCGGGATACCTCGACCCGGCTCTATTTCGGCCAGAGCGGCGATATCCCCGTTCCCGGAGATTACAATGATGCCGGCGAATGGAACGCGGCCATCTACCGGCCCTCCAGCGGTCTGTGGGCCATCGCCCTTCCCAGTGTAGCCCGGTTCTACTTCGGTGGCCCCTCGGATCAGCCGGTTCCGGCCAATTATCAGGGGGATTTCGGTGACGACATCGCCGTCTTCCGGGAAAGTTCCGGCCTCTGGGCCATCCGACTGGGTAACCGCTATTACTACGGGAGCACCGGGGATATCCCGGTCACCCGGTAAATGAGCGCCTTCAGCGCTATTAATGACGAAATCCGAATGACGAATGCCGAAAGAATGACGAAAAACTAATATTGAATAACCAAATGAGCTCAGGTGGCCCGTGCCGCTTACCAGGAGGGAAATAGGGAATTTGTTCATTCATCATTTGGATTTCATTAGTCATTCGTCATTCGAATTTCGTCATTCATATTATTGTCTGTTGTTGATTAATTGAATTTCCATTTATCGGAGAGTGGATAACCGCAAAGGGAATATCTTATGAATGTCCTTCTCTTTCTTGTAACAATCGTTGTTTCACTTGTTGTCGTCCGGATCGGCGCCGTCGCCTTCAACCTGACCGGGATGGAATGGACCGTGGCCAAGTTCCAGGCGGTGTCCTGTTTTACCGGGACCGGTTTTACCACCCGGGAGTCGGAACTGGTCGTTGCCAGCCCCCGCCGCCGGAGAATCGCGACCTATCTGATCATCGGTGGCCACGCCGGCTTTGTGGCCATGATCGCCACCTTTGCCAACTCCCTGCGGCCGAATGTATTTCTTTCCCACTTTGATCTCCCCTTCCTCCGGTCGGTTGTCCCCCCCGGCCTGTTGCCCTGGATCAACCTGGTCATCTCGATCCTGGCCATTTATGCCCTTTTCCGGTTTGTGCCGAACACAAAACTGGCCAAAAAGGTCACCGCCCTGGTTAAGAAAAAGCTGGTCAAGAAACAAATTATCATCCCGGAATCGTTCGAAGAAGTATTCGTAGCGCCGGGCGGCTACGGAGTCTCCCGGGTGGAAGTTGAGAAGGCGAGCCCGGTACTGAACAAGACCTTGAGTGAAGCGGGCATGAGGAAACAGGGTATCACCGTCCTGGTTATCGAACGGGGGAAGAAGTCTATTCCCAACCCGGCGGCGGACACGGAAATCCTTTTGGGGGATGTTCTCCTCTGCTTCGGGAAATTGACCACGATGCGGGAAGAGATATACACCCTCTCGGGAGACGCAGCGTAATATCGCTTGCCCTGTCGTGTCGGCTGTCTTCGTGTCCTTGGAGACGATAGGAGGCTACTTAATAAAGTGGAATGAATCCAGGTAACGGGAAACCAGTGCCGCCATTTCTTCCTCCTCCCCCAGGGTGACAACCAGTACATGGAGGCGCTCATCGTTTAACAGGAACCGCGCCTTCTCCCGGTGACCCGGGCGAGCTTCCTCGGCCGGGATCTCGTACACCATCTCTTTGCCCATGATCCCATCCTGCTCTATCCCGTAATAACTGAGCAACCGGGCGCCGGTCCGCTTCAACAGCCCTTCTTTAACGTCATCGTAGATGGCGTCGACGCTGTCGAAGAAGGTGGCGATTCCCGGTAAGTTTGAATACTCGGCACTGAAAGATGCCCGCGGCGTCTTCAGGCTGTAGAGATTCTGAACGACCGCTCCGACCACGGTATGATCGGTGGTCTCGCTGAACGTGGGGATGCCCGGCATGAGGATGGTGAAACCGCCCGCTTCCGAGGTAAAAGTCCTCCAGTCTGATTCTCCAGCTCCAGCCGCGAGGACCGGAACGACCAACAGAACCGCCATCAGGAAATATTTCATCGGAATCCTCCTTCGTTGATGTTCCTCCCCATTTTGACCTTTTTTTGCTGAAAAATACAGGCATAACATAGCATACTCTCAAAATATCGCGGAAAAAGCCGGAGGTCCATAATGAACAGGTAGTCCGAGGATGGGCCTTGTCCTCTCGTTACCAAAAAGCGAGCACCACAAGCTAATATATATAATGAGCAAAAGATATTTTCACATCGGCGTTATTGCATTTCTACTCTGTTGCTTTCTGTACATTTCCGGTTGCGGACGGATCAAACCTCCCGCCTGTGTTATCGATGTCGATGGAACCCTTATTAATTCCAACAAACCGCCCCGTCCTCTCGCCGGCGCTCCGGCGGCGACGAAATGGATCGAATCGCGGGGGATCACCCTCTTCTATTTATCAGCCCGGACGACGGACAGGCGCGAGGAGACGGAGTGGATATTAAAAAAATGGGGTTTCTCTTCCGGCGCGCTTATCTTGAAAGAAGATGCCGCCGAGGAATCCACCCTGTTTAAAATTCGGGAAATCCGTTCTCTCCAGGAGCGTTACAACGTTCTCTTCGGAGTGGGGGATAAGGACACAGACTCGAACGCGTACACTGAATGCGGGATCGCCGACTTTTCCCTGCATGGTGACTGGGATATTGTCCGGCTCAGGATAGAAGAATATCTGAAAAAGACCACCCTGGACTGATGACGGAGGAGAGGTCGTGATCGGGTGGTGGTTACCGGGAATCAAGGTAACAGGCCAGGGGTTTCCCCTCCCCCAGCGCTTTCACGCAGAGGTTGCAGGAGACACAGGTCGCCCGGTGCCTGTCGCCGTCCTTCCAGTCATTGATCAGGTGCGGTTCCCTGACCATATCCTCAACTAAACCAATATCTCTCTCTCTTACACCCTAATAATATCCTTCTGCTTCTCCCCTCTTCCATCTTCCATCCTTGCTATATTCAAATCCATGAAAGCCTCACTTCCTACCACCTGAACGCGGTCGCTTAAAAGCGGTCAGGCGCTTGCGCAAGCCGGGAAAAGGTATTGCCCGGGCCGGGGCGTGAGCGAATCCGGCAGCTGGCCATTTTCGGAGATCAACAAGTGATAACCTCCAGCCTCGAACTCAAGGAGGTGCTTGCATCATTTCTAAAACTAAATCTTATCTTTTAAACTTAATAACTATATTACTCATAATTCTATAAAATCAACATCTTTAATTTCTTATAATCATTTAAATTAAATACTAAAACCTTTTTTCCCTACAAAATAACTTTATAGCTATATAAATAAATTAAAATTTTATCATATCTGCGCCTCACTTTACTTAAATAATACATCATTCAAACTATCATCTTATTTCCTCTGTTTACCGCGACCGGTGATCACTTTCAATCTCCAGCCAAAGAAAACGCCTACAGCAGAAAAGACGAAGAGATTCTCGGTCATATCTGCGGCAACATCGCTATCGCCCTGGAAAACGCCCGTCTTTACCGGGAACTTCGAGAATACGCCCGGACTTTGGAGAAGAGCGTGGCCAAACGGACCGCGAAACTGCGCCAAGCATCGCCAACCTGGAAACAACCCAGCTCAAGCTGAACAGACCGAGAAACTGGCCGCCACCTCCAAGCTGGTGGCCGGGGTAGCCCACGCGGTCAAGAACCCTCTGAACTCGATTTTCTTTTCCACCGCCGTGATCGAGAAATCCCTACGCCCGGGGATAGATCGGGAACGGGCTGAAAAATACTGCCGGGGAGCTTGGCCATCATAAAAACGGAAATCCAGAGGCTCATCAGTCTGGTGGATCGTCTCATCTCTTTTGGCCTGCCCGTCGTTCCCTCCCGGATCTAAAAAAGCAGTATCAACAACCTCATCGGGCTTGTTATAAAAAGCCTCAGGGGAACTGAAGCAGAAAAAAATCCAGCTAACCCTTTCCCTGGCGCAAAACCTGCCCAGGATAAACCTGACCAGGACGAGTTCCATCACGCCATCCTTAATCTGTTTCGCAATTCCCTGTAAGCGGTGGAGCCGGGCGGCCGCATCCGGGTGGCGACATCCCTTCTCGGGAGCGGATTCTCCTGGATTCGAGGATGACGGCTTCAGAATCTATCCCGCCTTTCAGAAGAACATCTTCGACATATTTTTCACCACCAGGAGTACTGGAAGCGGCATCGGCCTCTCCCAGGTCCACTGCACCGTGGAATGCCATTACGGAGTATTTCCGTAAAGAGCGAACCCTGGAGGGCGCGAAATTCACTATCGAACTTCCGGTCAGGAGCTGAGATGAAAAAGCTGAAAATACTGGTAGTGGACGACGAGGAAAACATCCTTAAAAGCGTGAGCGCTTTTTTGGAAATGTCCGAATACGAGGTGGAAACCGCGTCTCTGCCTTCCCGGGCCCTGAAGAAGCTGGAAAAAGGGGCTTCCAGGTCCTTCTGACCTATGTCAGGATGCCGGAGATGAGCGGCCTCGAGCTGGTGGAGCAGGCCAGAAACATTTTCCGGATTTAACCCTGCTGCTGATGACCTCGTTCGGGAACATCAGGCGCGGTGGCCGCCATGAGAAAAGGGGCCTTCGATTATCTGAGCAAGCCCGTGGACGGGGAGGAGCTGCTCGCCATCCTGGAAAAGATTGCTCAACACCGCGCGCTGGTCACCGAAGTGAAGTCCCTGCGCCGGGAGCTGAGAGTGAGTTCTCCCCATCCGGGCCTAGTGGGGAGAAGCCCGGCCATGCGGGCGGTCTATGAGTTTGTCGAGAAGGCCGCCGGGAGCGAGCTCAGTGTCTCGATCACGGGCGAGACCGGGACCGTGAAGTCCCTGATCTCCCGTGCCATCCATCAAGGCAGCCCCCGGGCGAAGAGCCCGTTTGTCGTGGTTAACTGCGGCGCTCTCCCCGAGACCCTGCTCGAAAGCGAACTCTTCGGCCATCATAAGGGCGCCTTTACCGGGGCGTTTCAGGAGAGAAAAGGCAAGATCCTTTCTGCTCACGGGGGTACCCTGTTTTTAGACGAAGTGGCGACCTTGAGCCTTTTCGCTCAGGCCAAACTTCTGCAGGCCCTGGAGGAAAAGCAATTCGACCCCCTGGGCGGGGATACCCCCGTCAAGGTAGACATCCGGGTTATCGCCGTCACCAACGAGGATCTCGGGGAAGCCGTGAAGGCGGGGAAATTTCGAAAGGATCTGTATTACCGCCTCCAGGTCCTGAGCTTGCGGGTACCGCCGCTCAGGGAGAGAAAAGAGGACATCCCGCTCCTGGTCGGCTATTTCCTGAACCGGATGGACCGGGACCAATTGCAGGTGACTCCCGAGGCGATGAATTACCTGCTTGGCTACGACTGGCCCGGGAATGTCCGGGAGTTGGAAAATGTCCTCAAGGTGGCCGTCGCCGGACCGGGTAATGGCGGTCTTTCCCGGGAAGATTTGCCCGCGTTCGTACGGGATGTTGACACGTCGGTCGGGCTCTGTCTCTCCGGCGGCGATTCCCTGAAAGAGAAGGTCGGCATCCTGGAAAAATACCTGATTGAAGAGGCCCTGCGCCGGACCCGGGGCAATGTCAGCAAAGCCTCCCGGGAACTCGGCTGCCCGCTCCGGTCCCTGAAGCGGAAACTGGGATCCTACCAGATCTCTCCCCGGAAATTCTCCCCCTCCTCCCGGAAAAAATAGGGCCAGAGTGGCCCCCCTTTTTTGAGACTCTCCATTGTTATGGGGCCAAAATGCCGGGACTCGAATTCTTCTCGCCGGCAGTCGGTAATCATTAATATTATGCGGGAGTGAGAGTTATGATAATTTATCTATTTTTCGCGACATTGGCACGGAGATTGCTTTTAAAAATAGTGTAAACAATCCGGGATGCCAACCCAATGGAGGGCGGTTATGAGAATGAAGGTTTTTGCGGTTATGGTGGTGATTTTGATGGTCGCTATTGCTGTTCCGGCGGCACGGGCGACGATATCCACGTATTTCAATAACCCCCCGAATGCCAATTACATTGACACGAGGGTTTGCGAGGTCATTAACGGGGCCACGAGCTATTGCTACGTCGCCATTTACGCCATCAACCAGCCCTCGATCGTGAACGCTCTGATCGCCGCCAAGCAGCGGGGGGTGGATGTCCGGATGGTAACCGAGACGGATTATCGCTACAAGGCCGGCTACGCTGATTCCTACGACCTTCTGGCCAGCTACGGCATCCCGATCATCTGCGACGGCCGCTCCGCCCTGATGCACAACAAGTTCATCGTCGTGGACGGGACCAAGGTGCTGACCGGGTCCTATAACTTCACTACCGATCAGACCACCGCCGACAAGAACAATGTCATCATTTTCAGCGGCTCCTCCACCTTCGCCACTCTCTTCAAGAACGAGTTTCTGCAGATGTACGCCGGGACGTTCAGCGCCAGCAAAGTTAACTACTCCGGGACCACTAAGGTGGACGGCTCGACCATTTACACCTACTTCTCACCCAAGCAGGCCGTCCGCACCGCCGTCAACACCCAAATCGCCACCGCCAGCAAAAGCATCTACTTCGATATCTTCACCTTCACCGACACGGGGATCCAGAACGCGCTGATAGCCCGCAAGAACGCCGGAGTCACGGTCCAGGGACCTTCGACTCCTGGCAGGCGGGGTCCACGTACACCAGTCTCAAGAGTGCGGGCTGCGCGGTCCGTAAGGACGCCTATGCGGGTCTCCTGCACGACAAGTATATGGCCATCGACGCCGGGACCACCAGCGGTCCTCGCGTGGTCACCGGCTCTTTCAACTGGACCGCTTCCGCCGATACTGATAACGACGAGAACTGTGTGGTCATCCTCAACGCCACCGTCGCTAATTCTTACAAGAGCGACGCCATTTATGTTTACACTTACAAATCCACGTATTGATACGGAGAGTTAATTGTCCGGTAACGCAGCAAAGGGAAAGCAGCGCCGGTCATGGCGCTGCTTTCCCTTTTTTATTATTGGCGGGGCCTGTCGAAAAGCCCCGGTCTCATGGGAATTTTTTCTGGCCGATGCGGCCGGAAACCGCCTCGGGACTTCCCTCTCCGCCGGGCGACCAGCCCGCGCGGTTTACCGCCGGTATGAACCCTTCCAGGACCAGATCGCCTTCCAGTTCTTCTTCCGAAACGAGATAGGGGTCTGGGGAGGGGACTGGGAGGTGCTCTCGCTCGTTATCGAGAAACCCGAGACCCCGGCGCTGGAGGTCGCCAGCGACCTCCACGCCGAAGACCTTGCCCCCGGAAGCTACCTGGTGGTTCTGATCCGCAACGACGAGGAATTATCAAAACTGTTTTTCACCATCGCTCCTCCCGCTTCCTCCGCGAAAACCCCTAAAGTTTCAGAAGCATACAGGTAAACAGACAGTGTCAGGAGTCGCCCGTTCAGAAATATCAGGGCAAAACAGGTCGCGCGTCAGCGCGAACGGCAGGTGCTAATGAAAATTATGACCATGTTGGCGGTGGTTCTCTTTTGCATCGGTCCGGCGGCGGGCTCGCCCGCCGCCGCGCAAAACGAGACTCTCACCCCGGCCCCGGACGAGATTCTCGCCCCGGCCCCGGAGCCACCCGGTGAAATTCCCGGGACCGAGGGAATTGTCGAAGAAGCGGTCACCGAGGAGGAGTATTCTCCACCGGAAGATCTCTCCGGCGATATCGGCGACGCCCCGCCCGGCCCTTCTCCGGAGGCAGTCCCCGAACCAACCCCGGCATCCGATGCTCTCGACCCGGGCGCGTGGGAACTGAGCCCGGGTACCGAGATCCTGGTCCCGGATGGAGAGGACGGGTACTGGTATCCCGCCGCTATCGTGGATGTGTCCGCGGGGATGTTCACCGTTCGCTATTTAGACCCGGGAAAACCGGATGAAGTCCTGGACCGCGAGGATTTCCGCGTCCAGGCGCTCACGGAAGGAATGGTGGTCAAATTCTATGCCGAGGGGGATGAACTGATTGACGGCGTGATCGTTTCCCGCCAGGGCCGGAATTGCTCGGTCGCGATGAAAGTGGACGGGAATGTGAGGGATGTCGACTGCGGAACAATCGTTGTCCCCTCCCCCTGAACGGCTTTTCTTCCGGACGATCTTCTTCGTGATCACGCTCCGAGTCAACTGAGATCCTTGCCGGCAGTCCCTTCTATCCATTACAGCAAGGTCCTTGCTCTCAATTAATTATGAGCCAGAGCGTTGAGACTCAAACACCCCCACGGTCCGCGCCGCTTCCTTCTCCGTCCATCCCCCGCTGGTCGTGTTTCGCCCTCGCCGGTGTTCTGCTTGCCGGAGCGCTTCTCCGCGCTCTCTTCCTCGGCGAGATCGTCTCCCAGCCCAGTTCTTCCAGCCCACCATCGACGCCTTTTACCACGACTACTGGGCGAATGGGATCGCCACGGGAGACTGGAGCGTCCCTAAGGACTACGAGGACCCCCAGATCCGGACCCACCCCTTTTTCCGTCCTCCCGGCTACGCCTACTGGCTTGCCCTTGTCTACCGCCTTTTCGGCCGCGGCTATCTTGTTCCCCGGCTCCTGCAGATGACGGTCGGGCTGGCGGCGGCCCTGCTCGCCTTTCTCTTTGCGCGCCGCCCCTTCGGCGCGGCGGTGGGAGTGGTGTATGCCGGGCTGATGGCGCTGTACTGGATCTTCATCTATTACGAAGGGGAACTGCTCGGGACTTCGCTCGAGGCCTTCCTCTCCGTGCTTCTTCTCTGGCTGATTATCCGCGGTTGGGAAGAAGCCGGCCTGGCCCGGGGCCTGGTCGCGGGGCTCGCCCTTGGAGTCACCATCCTTTTTCGCCCCAACGTTCTCCTCTTCTGGCCCGTCGCGGCCGCCTGGCTCTGGCGCCGGCGCTCCGTCCTGCGGCATTCCCCGTCGGACCGGAATACCGCCGGCCGCCGTCTTTTGGCGGGCTTCCTGCTCGGGACGGCGCTGGCGATCACCCCCGCCGTCGTCAGGAACTATCTGGCCAGCGGCGAGTTCGTTCCGATCGCGGCCAACGCGGGCATGAGCCTCGCGGTCGGGAACAATCCGCTCTCCGACGGGACCAACCATTATCTCCCCTACCACGGTGTTTTCTCCTCTCCCTTCGACTATCCCAAGGCGGTCAAGGCGCTGGAGAAAGGACTGGAGCTTCCGACGGGGTCAGTCGGCTGGGCCCGCGCCTCGAGCCTTTACGCCCGGGAGGCCGTCCGCTTCATCCTGGCCCACCCGCTCGATTTTCTGAAACTGACCGCGAAGAAGGCCGCGCTCTTCTGGGGACCGCGGGAGGTGTCCAACATCAAGGAGACGCACTTCGCCCGGGAGACCTCGGCGGTCCTCCGCCGCATCCCTCTTACCTTCCCCGTTGTCCTCTCGCTCGCCCTGGTTGGGGCCGTGTTCTTCGTCATCGACTTACGCCGCCGGAAACCGGAGGGGGCGGAGGCGCGCAGCGCCGGAACCCTGGTCATCGCCTTCGTCGGGGTCTATTTCCTCTCGATGCTCCCCTTCGTCGCCGCGGCCCGCTACCGCGTCCCGGCTCTCCCGGGTATTCTCCTCTTCGCCGCCTTCGGGATTTGCCGGATCGGAGAACTCATTCTCACCCGCCGGGCGGTCGCGGCCCTGGCCTGGGGTGCCGCCTTGGGGCTTATCTTCTTTCTCTGCAGCAGTGATCTCACCGGCTATCGGCCCTCGGAGGCAAAGTGGCATTACGATCTCGCCCTCGCCCTGGCGAATGAAGGGAAGACGGAGGCGGCGATCGGGGAATACCGGACCGCCCTAAAAATCGACCCGGAAGATTTCCAGGCCCGCAACAACCTCGGTGCGCTCTTCGTCGCCCTGGGCCGCTACCCGGCAAGCATCCGGGAGTACGAGGAGGCGATCCGCCTCCAGCCCGGCAAGGCTGAGATCCTGAGCAACCTGGGCATCGCCTGGGCCCAGCTCGGAAAAACCGACAAGGCGATGGAGCTCTTCGAGCAGGCTCTTGCCCGCGACCCGGAATGCGTCCAGGCTTACAACAACCGCGCGGGCGTGCTCCTGCGGCTGGGACGCCCCGAGGAGGCGATCGCCGATTATCGCCGGGTGGTCGCGATCAAGCCCGACGATGACGAGGCCCACTACAATCTCGGGCTTGCCCTGGGCGGGAAGGGGGCCTACGAGGAGGCGATCACCCAGTACCGGGAGACGATCCGCCTCCAGCCCGGCAGCGATGGCGCCCACAACAACCTCGGCAACGCCCTGGCCGCCCTCGGCCGGACCGGGGAAGCAGTGCGGGAGTTCGAGCGCGCGCTGGAGATCAATCCTCGCCTGGCCGACGCGCACAACAACCTCGCCAACCTCCTGGCCCAGAAAGGCGACTGGAACGGCGCGATCGCCCATTACGAGCAAGCGCTGGCGGTCAACCCGGACTACGCCGACGCCCATCTCAACCTGGGCGTGACCCTGTGCCTCAAGGGGGACGTGTCGGCCGCGCTCGCGCACTGCGAGCGGGCGATCGGGATCGATCCCCGGAAGGAGCGCGCCCACTATACCGTCGCTCTTCTGCTGATTGAAATGGGCCGGAGCAGCGAGGCCCGCGAGCACCTGGAGACGGCGCTCTCCCTCAAGCCGGACTACACCGCGGCCCGCGATGCGCTTGAGAGCTTGACCGGGAAATAGATCGGCGTGGGCGGGTACCCGCGCTTCCCCTCACCGAACCCGGCGACTATGACGGGGACGGGTACTGGTTTTCCGCAACCCCACGCCCGGTGGCCGGCCCGGAACGTTAACCTGAGGCCTCTAGTTGGCAGGCCAGGGGTTTCCCCTCCCCCAGTGCTTTCACGCAGAGGTTGCAGGAGACGCAGGTTGCCCGGTGTCTGTCGCCGCCCTTCCAGTCATTGATCAGATGCGGTTCCCTGACCAGGGGGCGGCAGAGCGAGGCGAGATCGGCATCTCCCCCGCGGACAATCTCCTCGATCAGTTTGAAGGTACGGAGCCCCCCCACCAGGAGGACGGGAATGGGACGCTCTTTTTAATCTCCCGTGACCAGTGCCGGTAGTAAGCTTCTTTTTCCACGCTGTCGATCCCGGTTCTGAGTACCGTCCCCTGGAAGAGTTTTCCCTGGAGCCCCAGGCTTACCTCGATCGCGTCGAACCCTTCCCCGGCCAGGATGCTCGCGGCCGCCGCACCTTCTGAGAGAACGAGGCCCCCGTCAAATCCGTCTTCCACACCGAGCTTTATAATGACCGGGTAGTCCTCGCCGACCTGCTTCCTGATCTCCCGGTAAAGCTCCCGGTGAAGGCGGGAGCGGTTCTCCACCGGGCCGCCCCACCGGTCATTCCGCCGGTTGGTATGGGGGGAGAGGAACTGGCTCAAAAGGCTGTCATGGGCGCCGTGGAGTTGGACCGCGTCGAAGCCGGCTTCCTTCGCCCGCCGGGCGGCGGCGCCGAAGGCGGCGATAATCAATTCCAGGTCATCATCAGTAGCCTTTCGGTATCTGCCCGCGGTCATCCAGCCCCGGTTCAGGTAATAGCAGTCCGCCGGCAGGATGGAGGGGGCGATGCCTTTCCGGCCGAGGGTATTCTGGTAGCGGGAGGTCCAGACCCCGGAGTGGACGAGCTGGGCTGCGGCCTTCCCTCCCCGCTCGTGAACGGCGGCGGTAAGATTTTTCCAGCCGGGGACCGCCCCGTCATCCGCCAGTGTCGGCGACCCGGGATGGGACATCCCGGTCAAGTGAACGGTAATGCCCCCGCTGATGATCAACCCCACTCCGCCGGCGGCCAGCTCCGTATACCGGGCGATCTGGGCGTCCGTCACCTCCCCCTCCTCCCCGGACAGGTTATCCGCCGCGGCCGACATGACGAAACGGTTCTTTAAAGGGAGGGAACCGATCGTTACCGGTTCAAAAAGGATACTGCTCATGACAATGTTTCTTTGCCGTTAAGACGATCTCCGGGATATCGTAACATAATGGGGGGGAAAAGGGAGTAATGGAGTGATAAAGGATATTGGGAATGCCGGCGGCCGGCGGTGTCTTCCACCACCCCACCACTCCAATACTCCCTCACTCCATTTTGCCATCTTCAAGGTGAATGTTAATTGAAGGATAGTGATAGAGAGTGGATGCAATAGCGGCTAAAAGACCGCCGCCGCTGTCGCCTTGAAACTGATATATACTTTGGAACTCAGATGAAGGCCGAGGCTTCCGATATGACGCGGGGGTAATGACCGCGGTGATCGGCACCCCGATATCCGCCGTAATCGCGACGTTTCCTCCTCTCTCCTCGATCCCGGTCACCCGGCCCGGGAAACAGTTGCGCGCGCTGGACCGGAGGGGTTCCAGGGAGAGAATTACCTCCTCGGGAAGAATCAGCATCCGGCTGGCACCTTCCGCCGCCGGCGCGGCGACGACCGCCTCCCAGTCCGGGGCCGAGGCGGAAAATTGTTTCCTCGGCTCTTTTTTCGATCCGCCCGAAGAGGAGGTTATCGATGGTCCCCGGTGTTAATCTCCCGTCCACCAGGCTCATGACCCGGTCGCCGACCCGGAAAGCCTGCCGGAGATTATGGGTGGCCCAGACCACGCAGCCTCCCCTCCGTCGGTGGAAATTCTTCACCGTTTCCTCGATCAGCAAAACACTCTGCTGGTCGACATTCGCCGTGGGCTCATCGAGAAGCAGGATCTCGGGGCGCAGAACCAGCGCCCGGGCCAGGGCCGCTTTCTGCTTTTCGCCTCCGGAAAGCTCTTCCGGTTTCCGGTCGAGGAGGGGATCGATGCCCATTTCCCGGGCGATCGCGGCGACCGCTTCTTTTATTTCCCGGTCTTCCCGTCGCCGGAGTCGTAAGCCGTAAGCGATATTATCCCCTATGGTGGACCGAAAAAAACAGGGGCTCTGCTCGACCAGGGTCAACGCGCGCCGGACTTCCAGCCGCCGCCGCGGTGATTTCGGGAGGGGCTCTCCCCGGTAGCGGTATATACCCGGGGTCGGGCGAAGGAGGGCCAGGATATTGAGCAGGGTTGTCTTCCCGGAACCGTTGGGACCGGAGAGGGCGTGAACCACCCCGGCCGTCAGCTCCAGTTCACGTATCTGGAGGGAAAAACCGCCGGGGTAGCGGAAATCGGTTTCGGTCAGGGAGAGCAATGGAATAGTTGCGTTCATTTCAGTTTCCCCTGCCAGACCTGGAGCAGTATGTTGATGCCGAGGGCGATCCCCAGCAGGATGATGCCGAGGGCGATGCCGAGGGAGAACTCGCCTTTACCGGTCTCATAGGCGATGGCGGTGGTGATGTTACGTGTATAGCCCTGGATATTGCCCCCCAGCATGGTGGAGACCCCGATCTCGGCGAAGATCCGGCCGAACCCGGCGATGACGGCGGCCAGGATGGCGAACTTTGCTTCCGAAAGGACCTTCCAGTTTTTCTGGCGGGTCGAAGCTCCCAGCGTGAGCGCGGTCAGCGAGACCTGCCGGTTAATCCCCTGGATGGCGGCCAGGGAAAGCGCTGCGATAATCGGTGTGGCGAGGACAAACTGGCCGATGATCATGGCGCCGGGGGTGTAGAGAAGTCCCCAGCTTCCCATCAGACCCCGCCGGGAGAGGAAGGAGTAGCCCCAGAGACCGACCACCACCGTGGGGAGCCCCATCAGCGTGTTGAGCAGCGTCACCGCCGCCCGTTTTCCCGGGAAAGAAGTGACAGCGATCCAGAAACCGAGAGGGACGCCGGCCAGGGCGGAGAAAAGAAGGGCCGTGCCGGAAACCCGGATCGATACCCAGACAATTCTCAGAAGTTCCGGATTGAAATGGACGATCAGCCGTCCAGCATCACGGATCCCGCTAAAGAGATATTCCATCTTTTACCGTTTACCGAGAAAATCGGGGCGCACCGCCAGCGGGTGGAAGAGAACTTCGCCTTCCGTCCGGAAATCGGAGATGATCTTCTGGCCTTCCACCGATGTCATCCAGGCGATCAGTGACATGGCGCCGAAATACTGCACCCGGGGATACCGTTCCGGGTTGACGGCGATTATCCCGTAAGGATTGTAGAGGCGGGGATCCCCTTCACCCAGAATGTCCAGGTTGATCTTGTTCCGGTAGGCCAGGTAAGTACCCCGGTCGGCCAGACAGTAGGCTCGTTTCTCGTCCGCCATCATCAGCGCGGCTCCCATTCCCTGTCCGATGGAGAAGTACCAGTCGCCCTCCGGGGCCACGTACTGCACCTCGCTCTCCCCCCCCTTTTTGGCGATCATCTTCTTGACTTCCTTCAGGGGCAATCCGGACTCTTTCCAGAGAAACTGTTCCTTGATATGGGTTCCGGAATCGTCGCCTCGGGATACGAAAGGCGATTTCTTGTCCGCGATCATGGCCATGGCCCGGGCCGCGTTCTTTTCTTCCCGGATACCGGCCGGGTCGTCAGCCGGTCCGATGATGACGAAATCGTTGTACATGACCCGCCGTCTGTTTACGCCGTAACCGGCCTGGATGAACTCCTCCTCCCTTTCCGGGGCATGGACCAGGACCACGTCCACATCGCCGTTCTCTCCCAGCTTGAGGGCGGCACCGGTCCCCACCGCGATCACGTCGACGTTGATCCCAAACTTCTTCTCGAAGGGCGGGATCAGAACGCCCAGCAGGCCGGAATTGTCGGTGCTGGTGGTGGTGGCCATCTTGATCCGTTCCTCCGCTCCGGCCGCTCCGGTCAGGACGACCAGGGCACAGAACAGGACAACAAATACGGCTATTCTTCTCGTCATGCTCCCCTCCTTCAGATTGAAAGAACTAAGCGCATCGCGCTAACTTTAGGTAGCCGCACCCTTCAGAGTGCGCAAAGTTACGCAGACTAAAGTCTGCGGCTACCATTTTGAGTAATGTTTATTGGAATTCCTGAGCAGTTAAAACAAAACCGGCCCCCCCGCGGAGGGGGGGCCGGCAGAGTGGTCCGCCGATCTCCTTTCCGAACGCGGGAGGCGCAGCCGTTTCCAGCTGGACCCTATCGCTCTGCCGGCATACCCGGAGGCGTAGCCGGACAGAGTCGGAGATACGAATTAGCGAATGTTACCTTGCTAAAAGCTGGAGATTGTATACCACAGGCCGGCCCGGCCGACAAGAGAATTAAATGTCCTGAAAGAAAATCATAAAAAGAGATAGCGGTATTCGCCTGGCCGGGATTATGATATGTAACGCATTGAACGATAATTGATAGCCATGATTGCTCATATAATGTGATATTATTAAGAGTAATCCGGACCATCAGCGGGAGGAAAAAATGCCGCGGATCACGGTTGAAGATACTTCTTACTATTACGAACTGCATGGTGAAGGGAAAGCGCTTGTTTTTATTGCCGGATACGGGGCCAATCACACCGCCTGGCAGGAGATATATCCCCTGTTTATCGACAGCTTTCGGGTACTCATTTTCGATAATCCCGGTTCGGGCCGCACCCGCGACGGCGGAGGGCAGTTAACGGCGGAATCGATGGCCGCCGGGACGGCGGCGTTGATTAGAGAACTGGCTCTCGAAAGGCCGCACGTTGTCGGCCATTCCATGGGGGGAGCGATCGCCCAGATGCTGGCCGTCAACCATCCGGAAAAAATAGATCGACTGGTCATCGTCAACTCCGCGGCCCGGTGGGACGAACGGATGCTGATGGCCCAGAGTGGGTTGATCCGGGCACTCAAACACGGTGTATCCGTTGACTGTCAGCTGGAGATCGCCATGCCCTGGCTCTTCGGTGTTTCCTCACTGGATAATAAAACCAAGACGGAAGCGCTGAAAAAGAGGCTCCTCGATAATCCGACGCCACCCTCGATCACGGAGATGGAGAGGCAGTATCCCGCGCTTTCCGGTTTTGACTCTTCCGGGTTCCTCCACCGGATCAAAGCCCCCACCCTGGTCATCATATCGGATGACGATATCATCGCGCTACCGCGGGAATCGGAAGAACTGGCCGAGAAAATTCCAGGGGCCCGGATCGCGAGACTTCCCGGCGGCCACGTGAGCGAATATGAAGAACCGGAAAAGCTGGCGGCGGCAATTCGGAAATTTTTACAATAATTGGGCCGCCGCGGGCTTCAGCCTGCGAGAAGAAAAAGCAATAAGAAGAATAACGATATCATTATATCTGTTTTTCCTGGCCGCGTTGCCGGACTCTGTCTTCGGGCAGGAGGGCATCTTCAACTGGTTTCGCCCCTTGGCCGGTAAACAGGATGTGTCTGTTTCCGGCCGGTGCGAGTATAGTCCCCGCCAAGAGGTGAAGGAGCAGGATACCGGCCTGGAAGACTCCCGCTGGGAGACATCAATCATCATTCCCGTGGCTCAGGGGGAGGACTGGGAGTGGACGGCCGTCTCCCGCATCGGTCTCCGTGACATCCGCACCCGGGCCGTCCTGCCCGATACCGGCGACGCGGTTCCCTCCGAGCTCTGGGATCTCCACTTCGGAGCCGTGTATCGCCGCCGCCTTCCGGGGAACTGGATAATCGGGGGCAATCTTTCCCTCTCGTCGCCTTCCGACCGGCCCTTTAACGGCTGGTACGAGACGGCCGTCATGCTCAACGGTTTTCTGAGCATCCCCGCCGCCCGGCGGGATTCCTGGGTCCTCTTTCTCAACTACTCCACCAACCGGGAGTTTCTCCCCCATGTCCCGATTCCGGGCGCCGGCTATCTCTATGCCCCTTCCCGGGACTTCAATGCCCTGGTCGGGATTCCCCTGCTCTTCGTGAATTACACCCCCGTTGAGGGGCTGCGGTTCCGGGGGTTCTACTTCCCCATCCACAGTGTCTTCGCCGGGTGTGAGTATCGGCTCTCTCCCCTGATCGGCATCTTTGCCGCCTTCCGCTGGGAGAATGACCGGTATTACCGGGCCGGAAGAGAAGACCGCCATGACCGCCTCTTCTGGTATGAAAAACGGGTGGAAGCCGGTGTCACGCTCCGGGCCGTCGGCGATCTGGAAGTGGTCCTTGCCGGCGGCGTCGCTTTCGACCGCTTCTTCTTCGAAGGCGAGAGCTATAACGATGACCGGACGAACAACCGGGTTGACGTCGGCGCCGGCCCGTTTATCGCCGTCCGGGCCGCGGCCAGGTTTTGACCGGATGATATCGGCAGCGCCTTATTGGACAAAACAGGCTTTGCCTGTTTTGTCCAATAAGGGATGAAGAAAAGTTAAGTGTCGAACAGGTGGTGGAGACTGTTTGCAGCCGGAGGGGGACGTAGTATCGTTGCCCGACAGCCAAAATATTCCTGCTGACTATACGGGAATGATCTCTCCCGCCTCGTCCACCGTCGCCACCCCGGGAAGAGGCTTGATGAACTCCTGACGCAGGCTATAGGTATATGCTCCCTGGTTGGGAAGGAGGAGCAGGTCCCCCAGCCGGATGTCCTCTCCGTGGTAGGAGTAACCCCAGACGTCGTGAGGCGTGCAGAGCGCGCCGAGGACCCGGCAGGGATGTTCGATCAAAGCCGGCCGGGAAAGGTTGATTACCGGGAAGTAATCGGTCTCGAAACGCTCCCAGCCGATCGCGTTGGTTCCGGCATCGGTAATAATCAACTCCGGTCCCTTCCTGTCCGTGACCCGGAGCAGTATCTCCAGGGCAGGATGACAGAGCCAGCGCCCCGGCTCGGCACAGAGGCGACATTCGGTCAGAGGAAGGATCTCCTGACGAAAGGCGCGCCCGATCTTTTCCGCGAACTCGTGAATCGTGACGGAGGGTTTCCGGAAGTGAAGGAGAGGGTCGCGGTCGCGGTTGTCAGGGTTGACCACTCCCCCGTCCGCCCGGTGAAGCCACTCACCGTCTTCCGGCCAGAAGCCGCCGCCGATATCGATGAACTCGATCTTTTTCCGCGCGGCGGTATCCAGGTTTCCGAGTGCCCCGGCCAGACGGCTGATAAAACCGACCTGGTTGTCCGGGTTCATGTTCCAGCTGGTATGGAACTGGAGTCCTCTTAGGCGGATATGCCCGGCTCGTCCGGCATCGGCCAGAAAAGCCGGCAGGGAGGAGAGAGGGATGCCGAACTTAGCCCAGAGGGCCCGCTCATCGGTGGTCAGCCGCACCCCGGCCCGGACAGCGGCTCCCGCCTCGGCGGCGATCGCCTCCAGGCGTTCCAGTTCACCGAAACTGTCTATCAGGACGGTCACTCGGCCTCGGTTTTGGACAGCCAGTACAAGCTCGCCGCCGGTCTTCCCCGGACCGCTGAAGACGATATCGTTCGCACCGCTATCCAGCGCCATCGTAAGTTCCCGGCCGCTGGAGACGTCCAATCCCAGCCCGGCCCGGACCAGGGTCCGGGCGATCTCCGGATGGTTGTTGCTCTTGACGGCGAAATAAATTCCAACATCGGGAAGAACGGCCCGGAATGCTTCCGTGAATTTTTTTGCCCGGTCGGTCAGGATCGGTTTCTCGATCAGATACAGGGGTGAGCCGCACCTTTCCGCGGCCCGCAGGTAACGCTCCCTCCGGTCCAGATACTTGCGGACGAACCGTTCCAGGGTCTCTCCGTCAAGGGGAAGAATGGCGGGTAAACTACCCGAGGAGCCGGTGGGGCTTTTTTCGGTCTTTTTCATCATGCAGGCTCAAACTCCACGGTAAGTAAAGCGGAAAGTTCAAGGCATTCTTTTTCGATCTCCGCCGGATTGCGCGGCCGGAAGATCGCGTGGCCGAGTTTCCGGGAATCATAGTCGTCGGGGGGCATCAGTATCCGGTGCCCAACACCCGCGGTCAAGCTGCATTCAAGCACCCGGGTATCGGCCCGGAGTGGCCGATCATCGATCCGCCGGATCAGCCCCGGCCGGTGCGCCAGTAAGTGGAGTCCGACCAGTTGCTCCCAGTCATCGGCCGGAGGAGTTTCCGTTTCCTTTCCCTCGGCGAAATCCAGAGCATAGCCCAGCATATCAAATCCCGCGCTCAGCCGCTCCAGGGCAATCAGGCAGTCTCCTCCCGGCCGGGGGGTCATTTCCAGCATCAGCGGCCTTCCCCGGGAAATCATGAGATCAATCATGCAGATGCTGCGGTTAATACCCAGGGCACGGGCCGCTTGATCCAGCAGGCGATGAAACGGTGCCGGGTCGATGCCGGAAGGAAGATCGTTCGTCAGGATATAGGCCAGGACCGTGCCGAAGGTCTGGTTGCGGGCCAGTATCTTTCTCGTGGTCCGGATGATTTTCACCCCGTTCTCCCGGAGAGTGAAATCACAGCTCATTTCTTCACCCTCCACCATCTCCTCCATCACGAAACTTTTCCGGGGATCGATCTTCTTACGCTGCCCGGTCCGCGGCTCATACATCCGGCTGTTATGGTGGGTCGCCAGCTTTTCGACCAAAGTTTTGAAGGCCAGCCGGCAATCATTCTCATCCCGGCAGAGGAAGATCAGCTCGCTCCCGCTCCCGGTCAAAGGCTTCATGACCGCCGCCCGCTGTAACTCGTGAAGAAAATCAATCGCCTCGTCCGCCCGGCCTATCAGCCGGACATTCGGGCAGGGAAGCCCGGCGTCCAGCCAGAGGCGTTTGGAAAAATACTTATTTCGGGAAGCATCCACGGCGGCCGGGGAAGGGAAGGGTAACGATCGGATCCGGGCGATCTCCGCCGCCAGGGAGAGAGATTCACAATCAAAACAGGCGACGCCGGTGAGTTGCTGCTTCTGTTTTCGAAGGTGACCATCCAGAGCGTCCAAGGCACCGCGGGGAGAAGTGAGACCGCAGAGAATCTCGGAGATCCGATCCGGTGCCGGGTAGGAGGAAGCTTTACTCCGTTCCGCCGGATCGGTCAGGAAAAGCGTCCGCCCGGGAAAACGGCGGCGGATGATATCGATATAATCGGCCGTTGTCCCCACGACCAGGACGCGCTCATCCCGCATACACCATTTCCTTCGGGTGTGCCACCGCCGGTTCGTGCTTTTCCTGTGAGAGACGGCTGGACAGCAGGTATAGTGGGCGCGCCGAAAGATGGAAGAGTGATTTCCAGGAAAAATCTCCGCAGAGGAAATCGACCAGTTCCAGCCTTTCCCGGCACGCCCGGCGGATATGGTGAATATTGATGAGCTTGGCCACCCCGGGATAATCCCCATCGGTACCCCCGCCCAGGAGGGTATAGACACCGTGGTACACGCAGCCGAAGTCGACCGCGGCTACCCGGCCTTCGACCAAGACGACGGTCAGGCGGAGCCATCCCCGTTCCCGGAGAAGGTCCAGGAGGCTGTAGAAGCTCTTAGTAAACCGGGGGTCGGAAAAGTATGACCGTTCGCCGAAACGTCCGATGTTGAGGCGTACTATATGATCAAAATCCTCGACATGATCATATCGGTACTCAACCCCGCGGATCTCAAATGATTCCAGATCTCGATTCAGACGTTTCCGCGATTTGCTCGAGAACTCCGCCAGGTATTTTTCGAAGTCGTACTCGTATGAGGGGGGAGAGAAGAGGTAGCCGATCTCGTCCACGGTGCCGGTATCTTCCATGTTCAGAAGATAGCGGAGGTGATGCGGTCCCGGGCAACGGGCGAGCAGTCCCTGGAGAACCTCTTCATCGCGGGCGATGATCCGGTTCTGTTCCAGCCAGGTTTTCCCTTCCCAGGTATCTCCGGGGAAGTAGCCGTACACCCCCGCCTCTTCAATCCGGCTTAACGGCAGGAAGCCGACGATATCCCCCCCGCTGACGGCAGTGATGAAAGAACTTTGGCGGTGGAAGTGCCGATGAAAGCACTCCCGGACTTCCCAGAGATCGGTCAGGTTTTCCCGGGGGATAACCTGTTCCCAGATCTCCCGGCATTCCTCCGGGTCGGTGATGATACTGAATTCCGGCACCGCTCACATCCTCAGGTTGATCTTGGTGATGCAGCGGGTGCCCCCGAAGAATTTGAGGGCGAACCGTTCCGCCTTGACGGGGTCATATGGCTTGCAGCTGAAGACGTCGAGGTAAACGGTATTGGTCAGGTTGGCGAAATGGGCCGAGATCAGCGAGGTCTCGATCAGCTGAACCATCGAGTAGCCCGCCACCCGCTCATCTTCTCCGAAATGAACCACCTGTGTTTCACCGAATCTCTTCATCTCGATCAGGTCGCAGAGTTCTTTGACGAACTGGCGGATCTTGTCGGCGTCCCGGATCGTGGCCGGATCGCAGTTATAGATGTCGATACTGGCCGCCATCCCCCAGACGGATTTTTTGACCGCTTCGTTAAAGACACGCCGGCCCTTCGCTTCATTGAGCGTTGATCCGAGCCCGGATTTCCGATTGGTTCCGTTGAGACGCCGTCGTCTGGTTCCCGTGATGGCGATCGAATCTGTTTTTTCTAACTCATCGATTGTTTTCAATGAGGTTCTCCTCTTGAGTTGCCGCACGATCACCGGACCGGATGGCCTCGGTGTCGTGCGCCTGTTAGTGTACAAATTATGCCCCGGCCTCTTTCTCCTGGGGCGGTTTATCAGTCGATATGCTTGCTTCCTGAATGAAGCGCATCATGCTCGCCACCATCGCCTCGCGGAGCGAAGCGAACGTGGCGTCGATGCCGTTATCCAGCGATTCGATGGCCGCGAAAGAATAATAACCCGAGACCAACCCCACGACCGCGCAGGCGATCCGTCGCATGATCGGCGGCGGCAGCCGCCGCTGGATAAAAGGTGCCAGCAGCTCCTCGACCCGCTCCAGGTACTTCAGGAACGGAGTCTCGATCCCCTCATAACTCAGTTCGATAGTAAGCTCGGTTCTCCCCTGGAAGAAGAGCACGAAGTCTTCCCACCGATTGGAAAAGAACTTGATGTGAGCTTCGATCAAGCCGTCCAGAGTGGTTTTCAGGTCCGTGGCTTCCCGACAGGTGTTATCGATAACGGTCAGCAGTTCTCCGATCACCCATTCGATCAGTGCCTTGATGATCTCTTCCCGGTCGGTGAAGTGGTAATAGAAAGTCCCTTTCCCGACATCGGCGCGGCGCGTTATGTCGTCAATGGAAGTTAGCTCAAACCCCCGTTCCGTGAAAAGGGTTCGGGCGGCTTCGAGCAATTTTCCCCGGGTGGCCAGGGCTCGCCGTGTGTGCCGGCTTTTCAGCGTTGCATTCATACTATATCTATATATAATGACCGATCAGTCTAATACGACATCATAGTCATAATCGACTGATCGGTTGAGTTCGACAGAACAGTCATATTTGACCGATCGGTTGATTGCGACACATCGGTCAAAATTGACTGATTGGTTGAGTACGACAATATGGTCATGATTGACTACTTAGTTGATTATGACTATATAGTCGAATTAGACTAATTAGTCAATAGGTTTTTTTACTTTTTTTTTGGAGAGCATTTTAAGGGGAAATGTCACTAGGTCAGAAATATACAGAACCTGACCGATGCCGGTCGTATAGGAAAGTACTTCATAAGGGGAAAAATGATGATGATCCCGCCGGATCAGTCCGGCAGAGGGGGACGTATCAAGGAATGATTAACCAGGTGATGATTCCTGCGGGTGGGTGAACCAGGGAGAGATAATGATGAAAGGTATTTCGACAGGGTGATACCGGTGAGGTGTTGTTGCGCATCGCCCGACGTTCAGGTGAAAAGTCCCATCCAAACAATGTAAAGAGTACCCCAGATAACGCACGAAGAGAAGATGGCGTATAGATATGCCCTACCGCTCATCGCGACCTCCCGTTGAAAGTAATGGTCTGAATGCTTAAAATAAAGCAAATATCATGCCATATGTCCGATCCGGATAAGGAAATCCATAAGTGCTTCTGCTAAAGAGAGATGTCGATATAGATGGATGACGGGGAGAGAGGTCATCCATTTCCATTATGCAACACCCCGGTGGCTTTAATGCACATAGAAACTCGAACAACAAGATTTGTGTTGTTTTCAGGCAACGCGGGGACCCTGAGGGTAACAATATTTCCTTATTGGACAAAAAGGGAGTGCTATTAACTTTTCATAATATCATTACTTGATAAAATGATAAGTTATGTTATGTTTATTCCGGGAACATCAAATAAAAAGGGGAAATATGACTAATGCTATCGGAGTCAATCTTCGAAGGTTTCGAAGGCTGGAAAAATGGACGCAGCAGTACATCGCCGAGAAAGCGGGTATAAGCCAGGTTGTGTATAGAAATATCAGATAAAGTATTGTTAAGCCCAGGTCTTCGAACCTGCATGCTTTAGCCCAGGCTTTAGATGTATCCGTCTTCGATCTGACAGCCCGGATACCAAAGCTGCAGAGCTTACCATTCCGTTCTTTCAAATCACTTACCGCTCAAGAAAAGGCGGAACGAGAACAGATCATAGTGGAAGTAGCCACTTGGCTTAACGATTTTAATGCTCCGGAAAATATGCTGGATGAACGACTGATCTATCAATTTAAATCGATGGAATTTTCTCAAGTACTACGGAAGAAGCTGCAGGTAAGGCCCACAATAAACTGGAACTTCCCTGTGAAAAAGTCTCCCAGATGTTTGCGAGCTCTTGGAGCAAACTGGAGTAAAAATCTTTCTGCTCAAATCCACGATGAATCGATTCTTTGGTCTTTCAGTAGGTGAATCAGATAATCAACCGTCTCTTGCAGTCAATACCGATGATTCTATACCAGTGGAACGTCACATTTTTACTGCTGCTCATGAATTACGGCATATTCTCCTTCATCGCAATCATATATATCCGATCAGTCAAGAAAATCAGAGTCAGGGAGAAGGGTATTATTTCGCAGGATAAAGCCTGCGGCTTTCTTTTTGTTGGAATGAAAACCGTGGTCTTCATTGGGTGGATAGTGTACTGCACACGAAAAGACGCTTTCGCGTCAGTTATAAGACTGTATTGCGGCGTCTTGTTGATATGGAACTGATTGATTCCGGAATTTATAGAGAGTTTATAAATTCCTACCATGGTCGATATTGGAAACGCCTCAAATTCATATTAGAAGCCAATCTGCCGGAGAAAAAAATCGATGAACCATCTTTTCTCGATAACGCCGATTTTATCAAAGTTCGTCTCAGCCGCCTGGTAAGAGAAGCGCTGGAGAAAGATCTCATCAGTATCAGCCGGGGCGCCGAAATCCTGAATATCGGGATAGGAGAATGCGGGAACGCCTACGGGAATGGGAGATGTCTTGGTAATGGGTACCCTGCCGGAAATAATCATTAGTGATGCCTGTGTCTTGATCGACTACTGTCGTACTAACAAACAAATCATCAGTTAGTTAATCGACATATATGGACAGTATATGTACTTGACGGTGTTCATTGAAGTGACCAATTGACCAGCACCTCAAAAGCGGCTGGGATCAAATATTAAGCCCGAGGTCTTTCAACTTCAGAAGGCGGGAGAGCGGAAAGGCAGTCTCTCAAGAACAGATAAATTGTGTTTTATCGTGGCGCAAGAAAATGGCTGGAGCTGCTGATCTAATGATACGGGGTTAAGAAAATTATGCGCGGAAGAAGGTGTGCCGATTTACTGGGGTTTGGAGGGAATGACATTCCTCTGCCTGCGGGGACACCTTGCAATTGATGACGCAATCGAAACAGCAAAAAAGATTCACCAGATCAACAAGAAACACATTACCGAGGATATTCTCAAACGATTTATTGAGAAGCTGAAGGAACCAACAGATGAATAAAAGCGGGGTGGCGTGCACCACCCCGCTTGGAAAATCCGCCGGGTATCGTCTGAACCCCCAACGGAACCGTCAGAGCACCGGCTATGTCGAACGCACATTAAGCTATCGCTCTCGAATGACTCTGTCAAGAAGATCCGACATCTAATTTTGGAGGTTTGCCATGAAAGGTAAAACTCACAAGGTCGCACGAAGCGCCGTAAACGGTAGGTTCGTACGCCCCGGCTATGCGGCCAAACATCCGCGAACGACCGTTGTTCAGCGGATAAAAAAAGGTAGATAGCCGATTAAAGAGCGGCCCGGTCATTCAAACAATCGCTCCGCCCGTTCTGCATTACTACTCTCATCGACAGCAGATGAAGGATATCAATTGCCCATCAGCTCCGTTATCTATCGGTTATTTTGTGTGCCGTAAATCAGCGAGAACCGGGATATCCCCTAGGATAAAAGCCATAGCGGGCGGCGGCGTAGAGGTTGGTGTCCTTCCTGAACTGGCCGAAGAAGGTCCAGTCGTGGACGCCCCAGAAGACGTTCCCCCCGATATCCGCCGTCCAGTGGTCGTCGATCTTGTACTGGATAAGGGGGCGGAGGTAGCAATCCTCGTCCGAGGGGGAGTAGTAGCCGAAAAAGGAGAGTTTCAGGTTCTGGCGCATCAGGAGCTTAGTCAGCCGCAAGGTGACGACATGGCGGCCCTCGTCCCGGGGGTGCTGACCGGGCGGAAGGTTGTCGCGGTAGGCATCGTAGTTTAGCATGTACTCCAGGTAGTACTGGAGGCCGGCGGTGAAGTCGGCGGCGACCTCCTGCTCGTAGCCGGCCAGAAACCGGAGTTCGCTGTTCCTGACGTAAGGATCGTTGCCGCCGCTGTTCTGCTCAGAGTCGTACCAGCCGAACTCGAGGTTGCCGATGCCCGGTCCGACCGCTCCCCGGCCGCTCGCCCCGTAAACGGCCAGGCGAGGGAAGGTCGCCTTCCCGGTGGCGGGGTCGCTGCCGGCCGGGCTCTTCCAGTAACCCCGGTAGCCGTAGAGAGCGGCCTCGTAGCCTTCGATGTTACGGGAGAGGCGCAGCGCCAGCTCGTCGTCTTTGAACCAGGTCTCCGGTTCCTCGGTCACGATGATCGCGTCCCGTCCGGCGATCCTGCCCAGTGCCGGGTTGTAATAGGAGAGACGGCTCCCATCAATATAGCGGTCGGGATCGAAACGGGGGGTGTAGACGACGTCGGCGTTCGCCAGATCGCTGAAGAGGGAGACGACGGCCGAGTCGGAAGGGGCTTTCAGGTATTCGGTATCCCGCCCGAGGAAGAAAGAATTCCAGTCTTTGGGGAACATGTCGTTGATGAAGAGGAGGTCGCCCGTCCCCCAGGTCAGTATCTGGCGGCCGATCCTGATATCCATGAAAGAAAAGGGGGTGACGGCAAAGCGCGCCTCCCGGAGATCGAACCAGCCCTGCCCGCTCTCCAGGTCGATGGTCTGATGGTCGGAGACCGGATCATAGAGGAAGTCGGACCGGACCCGGAGGGCCGCTCGGTCCCAGGCCTTTTCTCCTTCCAGCTGAAGCCGGACCTCGCCGATGGAGAGGTCATTCTCATACGGGTTCCGCTGGGTCCAGGCTCCGGCTCTGCCCTCCCCGAATCCGGTAAGGAGGAAGGGGAGGCGGAAAGGCTCTTCCCGGGGTTCGGCTTCCGTCACTTCCGCCTTGCCGCCCAAACCGGCCGGGAGGGATGGCTCTCCGGATGAAGAAATACCGGAATAGACCGGCCGGGAGTGCGGGCTCTGATTGGGCAAAGGTTAGGACTGGCCAACAACAGGTTATTACATATATCGCAATGTATCTCATTAGGCTGCTGATTCGATGGACGATCGTTCGTTGCGCTCACTGCGGGACGACCGGGCTGAAGACGAGCAGCGTCGCTTCCCTCATTGAGACGAAAAATAAGCCTTATTTATTTACAGAAGGTATCTATCTTGTTTTCCATTGTATGTAACATGGCAAAAATATGTTCATATTTTTCATCAAGGCGATCAAAGGCATCTTGATTTATATATGCACACGCCAAAGCGAATTCTAACCATGTTTGTGTTTCACCAGCCTCCTGAGATGCATCGGACAACTTGTTGAGGAAGACTGCCTGATATCTACGCTTTCGCCAACCTTCGGCAAGATTCGTACATATTGATCGAGAAGACCTGGCGGACCTGATCGGTCAATGAGTATAGCTCTTCCTTCGGAAAACTTTTAGAGACATGGAATTTCTCCATGGCGGTTTCAAAGGCTAATTGATACACCTTAAGATCCCGTACGCTCTTAATTTTATCCGCCATATCGTTTCCTCCTTGACCTGTTGTCCTTCATCTTTTCGTCCTTCGTCCCGTCGTCCTTTCGTCCTTATACGTTTATCTCAGATACTCCCGCGGCGGGTTGCGGAGGTAGCGTTCGGTGAAGATGTCGTCGGGGAGGCCGATGTCGTAGCGGACGTCCCCGTAGGTCATGACGGTCTCGCTCCCGGTCTTGAGGCTCTTCATGCTCGCTTTGGTCACGGTCGGGTATCCCTGGATGGTCTCGACGCCCAGGGCCGCGTACTCGCGATACTTTTCACCGTTTTTGTCGAAGTACTCGATCTTGACCGGGAGGAAGGTATCCTTGTGAATCCAGATCGTGTAGTACGTGAACTCGACCGATCCGGGGTCTTTGGGGGTGTTTTTGAGGACGTAATAAGTGTCCGTAGTCTTCTCCAGTTCATGGACATCGTCGTTGATGTTCCGGCCGGAGACGTCCTCGTAGAAGAAGTCGGAACCGACGAAACTGGTTCTCTTCTCGGTCCCGGCGATCCTTTTCACCAGGTCGAGAGCGGGGAGGTAGAGCCAGCGGTCGTCCTCCTTGCCCTGCTCGGCGTTCTTCCAGACCATGAAGACCATCTTGTTGACGTCGGCCGGGCGCTGGAAGTAGAGATAGAACTTCTGGTCGCCGGTGTAGGTCATGTCGGAGGGGTCGGCCGGGTTGGGTTCGTCTTTCCGGAGAATGGTGAATTTCCGGTTCCGCGTCCGGCCCTGGCTGTCAGTGATCTCCATCGAGACCTGAGCGCGTCCGTCTTTCCCCTGGTAATAGGCGGCCCGGTTGGTCCGGTTGACGATCTCATTCACATCCGGCGGCTTGGAGGCCCCTTCTTCGGCGGCGATCTCTACCGCAAAAGCGATGAAAAACAGGATAGTTATTGCCGTTATAAACATGTTTTTTTTCATTTCAGCCTCCTTGTAATTATTACATATCCGATTTCCCCCCGCCGCGGCCCCTTTTAATAGCCGCAAAAATGCGCAAAATACGCAAAAGTCCCCCCACCCCGGCCCCTTTTTTTTGACAGGACGATTATGGGACAGGACAATTATCCCGCGCCTCGGCCCCATTTAAATGAGCACCCGATCCTTCGACTTCGCTCCCTTCGACTTCGCTCAGGGTCTTCGACAGGACAAGTTTTACCTGATTACTCTGATTTTGTTATGTGCTGAGTTTCTACTCCGCTCCTCAATTTTGCGCATTTTGCGCCTTTTTGCGGCTAATGTAATTTTTACTCCGCCCGGCAGCGGGCGCGTCTTGACATCAGATAACAAGCCAGGGCGAGGATCACGATCGCCGCCAGACTCCACCAGGAAAGCGAGGTCCAGCCCACGTTCAAAAGCTGCCTGAGATTGATGGCGACCACGGCGACCAGGGCGACCGAGGAGACCGTGCAGGTGACGCAGTTGCAGGCCAGGCAGCAGAGCTTCGTCTTCGGAAAGAGAAACCTCTCCAGGACCGTCATCATCGCCGGCAGGATCAACAGCGTCGCCACCCCCGCGGTCATCAGGATGGCGGCGATAAAGATCCCCACGGTCTGGTACGGCACCAGCGGCGCCAGCAGCAGAGGCAAAAAACCGACCCCGATCACGATCACGTTCCGGGCGATGGCCCGGGCCGGTTCGCCGAAGACCGCCGCCACCGCGTTCCCCCAGGAGCCGTATTTGAGGTAGAGCTCCCGGCTCCGGGAGAGGAAATGGATGGAATAGTCAACCGCCAGGCCGAGGCTGAGGGAAGAGAGGACGGCGACGGGCATGTCGTAGTCCTTGCCGATCAGCCCGATCACGCCGTAAATAAGGCCGATGGTAACGGTGAGAGGGATCATGGAGAGTATCCCCCAGAGCGCCGAACGGTAGAGGAGGGTCATCATCAGAAAGACGATCAGGAAACTGCCCAGGAAGGCCTGGAGCATCCCCGCCACCATCTTCTTCTGCCAGACGACGTTGATATAGGTGAGGCCGAACCATCGGTGTCGCAGATCATCCGGCGGCGGGTTCTCCGCCATGTAATCGTCCACCGTCCGGACGACCTTCTCCATGTCGGTGTTGTCGCCGCTCTTTAACTGGATCCAGAGAACGGTGGTCCGGTAATCGGGGGTGACGAAATGCCAGAGGTCTTGGGGGCGTCGGCTGTTCTGGTATTCGAACAGGGCATTCCCGACCGCGGCCGGGGTTGCCGGGATGACGAAGTCCTTCTCCTTGCCGGAGACCAGGTCGCGGTAAACGGTCTTGACAATATCCGTTAAAGAGTTTGATTTCCCGACCACGCCGGTAGTGAGGAGGTGTTTCTGTAGGCCTTCGATATAAGCCAGCACTTCCGGCTGTTTAAAAATCTCTCCCCGCTGCCGCTCGCTGTCGATGAAGAGGAGGGCATCGTCCCAGGCGTCCGCCTCCTCGAGGGGGGCGTCGGCGGCCTTTTTGTCGGCGAATGCCGCCAGTCGGTCAAGAAGTTCCGCGGGGTCGGAGGCTTCAACCCGCAGCCGGTCGAGTTCCTCGCCGAGGGCGGAATAGACCTTGCCGGCCCCCGGCACATCACCCCCGGCCCGCACCACCCGCTCAGCTATCCGTTTTTCCAGCTCCCGGGCATAGACATCAACCGGGACTCCCTCCTCCGGCGCGGTGAGAGCGAGGTAGGCCATGTATGTCCCGGCGAAGTGGTGGTTCAGGACCCGGTCGGCCACCCGGATGGGATGGGAGGGGGAAAACCACTTGGTGGGGTTGTCGTTGATCCTGATCCGGCTGATGCCGAACACCGCGACGACCACGCCCATCGCCATGACCAGGAGCACGATCTTCGCGTGCCGGAAGGTGGCCCTTCCCGCCGCGGCCAGAAGCCAGGTCATGGTCAGGTTGGAGCGGATCCGGTGCTTTTTCCGGGTGACGGAGCGGGCGATCTCCCGGTCCTCCTGTCGATCGTGGAGAGCGCCGAAGTTCTCCAGGGAGCGCCGGGGGATGAACATGATGAAGGCGGGGATGAAGAGGATGGTCCAGATCCAGGCGGTCATGACGCCGATGGCGATGTAGATCCCGAAGATTTGCACCGGGGGGATCGGGGCCAGGGCCAGGGAGGCGAAGCCGACCGAGGTGGTGAGCGAGGTGTAAAGCATCGGCGTGAAGAGAGTGCTCATCACCCGGTAGACCGTCTCCCGCCGGCTTTTCGTCTCCTGGTAGCGGTCGAAGAACTCGGAGAGGATGTGGACGGCGTCCAGGACCGCGATCGGCATGATGAAGATCGGGATCATGGAACTCATGATGTGGATCGTTTTTCCGGTGATGACGAGCAGGCTCATGGTCGAGATCACCGCGACTAGGGCCACGATCATGGGGGAGACGATCAGGATGAGCTTGCGGAAGAAGAAGAGCATGAGCAGGAAAATGATCACCATCGCCGCCGGAGCCGCGATCGCCATCTGTTTGAACATCTCCACCCCGAAGGTGTCCTGGGCGACCGGTAGCCCGGTGATAAAGTACTGCTCGTCTCCGGAAAAACCGGCAATTTTCTCTTTCAGTTTCCGGGCCACCCGGTAGCTCTGATCCTTGGAGGTGAGGGGCAGGTAAAGAGCGACCGCCTTGCCGTTGGCGGAGAGGAGTGTGTCTTTCAGGAACGGTATCCGGGCCGCCTTCTCCCGGACGGCGAGGGCCTCCTCTCGCGTGGCCGGGGGCGTCGGCATCAGCCATTCGAACTTGATCGTCCCCGGTCCGGCCTGCACGATGTTCTCGACCGTGGAAGGAGAGATCAGGTCCACCTCAATCACCCCCTGGAAAACACCCGGCCGGTCCGGGTCTTCCCAGCGGAGTGTTCCGGCGTACCGGGACAGCTGATAGATTTTCTCCAGTGATTCCGGGTTGAAGACCCCGTCGGGATTGGTATCGTTTACTATCCCCAGAACCACCATGTCCGAGAGGGACATCTCCTTTTTCATCCGGTTGTGAAAAACCCGGACCGCTTCGTCTTCCGGGAGCATGTTCTCGGGGTCGGTATCCACCCGCAGAGGGGAGAGGAAGGGGAAAACCTCCGGCCAGATAGTCGGGAGCAGGGCCAGGAGCGCGAGGATGAGGGTGACGGCGACCATCATCCAGGTGACGGTCTTCGCCCGCCGGACCGCGAAATGTACCAGTGAACCTCCGATTTTCATCATTTAAATCGCTCCCTCCAGTATTTTGTCCAGTTCGACCGGTACCTGGTCTTTCATCACCTCTCGGACGATGCCGGTGAAGAAGAGACCCATCAAACCGGTGTTCTTCCGGTAAATATCGATATTCCCGTTTTTCCGGCCCACCACCGCTATTGCCGCGGGCATGAAAACGGCCACCGCGGGGAAGGCCGAATTGACCCGGTATGAGTGATCGGAGTTCCCTATTTTAAATACATGGAGCCGGAAAGGCAATTCCCCTTTCTGCTTTTTTATATAGGCCAGATTGAAGTCTTTCTCGCTTTCTATAAACCAGCCGCGCGAATTTAGATCAACGTTTTTTCTGATGTTTTCCAGGGTATCCTCGAAACTCAGCCGGCTCCGGTCCCTGATGAAAAACATTTTTCCGGACCGGGGCAGGATAATTGCCGCGCCGCCGGCGAGGCAGATCAGGGCGGCTATGAATCCCAGCACGAAGTTCATCAGCGGTCCTCCTTTTTTATATAATATTTAAATATCTAGATAATACGATTTAAAGCGTAAAAAATTATTTTTTCAAAGCTTCCAACAGCTTTTGAATGCGCGGGTCGGAAATTCGGTAACAGGTCCGCACCCCTTCTTTTTCCGGGGCGATGATCTTCCGGTTCCGGAGTATTCCCAGATGCTGGGAGACGGTTGATTGGGGAAGTCCCAGCCCCCGGACGATCTTGCCGACGCCGCAGGCATCCTGGAGCAAGCCGTCCACTATCTTGAGGCGCGTGGGATGGGCCAGGGCTTTTAAAATATCCGCGTTTTTTTGATACCAGAGACTGTCTTTCATCATCATTTTCTTCCCTGCCGGCTTTAAATTATCCAGATATTGCGATAATACGATTTATGTGTCAAGAAAATTAATAATGTTCTTCTTCGTGTTCTTCGTGTCCTTCGTGGTTTTAAGGGATTAATGTCTGTTGATCAACTGTTCGGTTTGATACCGAAGCCGAAGTCATAATTGAAGATGAAACGGATATCATGATAGTCCTCGCCCTCGGGGAAGGACTGTTCAGTATCGACGATCGCCCCCTCAATCTTCAGATGCAGGCCTTCGATGTCGGGATCAGGGCGGTACTTGATAAAAAAATCATATTCTTTCTGACTGGGCGTCGCCCCGGGCCCGGATTGCGGGGTGTCGCCGTTGCAGGCATAAACGGACGCAGTCAGTCCGTCGAGTAGAGCTTCCGAGAAATCGTATTCCAGCCCCACGATAAAAGCCTCCTCGCCGGCATAGTCGAAATCCTCCTCGAAGATGGAGCCAAGGCTGAAGGAGTTCCCCCAGGGGTTGACGACCCGGTAACTGCGATCGGTGACGGTATAAATCAGGCAGAGCGTCCATCCTTTCCAGCCCAGGCCGATCTCTCCGCCGCCGAAACAGGTACTGAAATCCCCCCCGACTTCTTCCCCCACGGAGCGCTGCGTCCATCCCTGGAGTGACAGGCCCAGGGATAGCCCGTCCTCCGTAAGCGGCCAGGAGGAATTTCCCTGTAGATAAACACCGTTAAAATACTCATAAGCGAAGTAATCCCAGAGCTGGAATGTGTAATTTTCGCACGGTGTCCAGACCCCACCGGCCAGAGATACCGGGATATTGGACTTGGTCACCTGATAGGTCCCATCATTGTTGATGAACTCGCCCATATACTGAAAGTCCGTATCGTACCAGCCCTTGATCTGGCGGATAAAAGAGGCCGTCAGCGCGAGGTCCGGGATATCGCGGTTATAGAGGGTGTACGCCTCCCAGGTGCGGGGCGTCATCTTGGTATCATAGTCGTTGATAAAAGGGGTATTGATACCCTGGCGGTAGAGCCGGAAGGTGGAGCCGGCGAGACGGTACTGGAGGTAGGCCTGGCCGAGCGCGCTGTAGCTTTCGTTATCCGGACCCAGGATGCCGCCGCCGCCGAAGTTGGGGTTGTTGACCAGGACCCCCTGGGAGGTGTAGATCACAGTGCCCAGGCCGAGACCGTGAAAATCCGCCGTCTCGTATCCCAGCCAGCCGCCGGCCGCCAGGCTTTCCTGGATCCGGCGTTCGGGTTCTCCCCCGATCTTGTCGAATTTCCGGTTGATATAATAGGTGCGGAACTTGGCCTGGAACATACCGTCTACAAAAGTATCGAGAGGGGAAGAAGGGGGAGAAGGTGTGTCGGCGTGGATGAGGCGGGATGACACAATAAAAAAGAAGACAATGAGAAGACAGAGCCTCTCGTGGGGTAAGCCGGTTATCGGCACCCTATCCATAATACCCCCGCTGCTGAAAAATCCCGTTGATAAGGGGATGCCGCAGTCGATCCGATCGATGAGCGGCTCCCCAAGCGGCTTTAGTCCATACCCGTCAGTGTGGCTACCATGACCGCTTTGATGGTGTGCATCCGATTCTCCGCCTGGTCGAAGACGACGGAACCGGGACTTTCAAAGACATCATCGGTCGCTTCACAGATGTCCGGGTGTTCACGGGAGAGGTCGGTATCGGTATTGTGAAAGCAGGGCAGGCAGTGCAAGAAAAGGGCGTCAGGGCGACCGGTCATCTCCATGAGCCGGCTGTCGACGCGGTAGGGGGCGAGGAGACGGATCCGTTCCCTGATCGCGTCTTCTTCACCCATGGAAGCCCAGACATCGGTGTAGATTACCTCGGCCCCGCCGACCCCTTCGGCGATATCCGCGGTGACGGTAACGGTTCCGCCCCGCTCCTCGGCCGCCTGCCGGGCTTCCCCGGCAAGATCTTCTCCGGGGAAGAGAGACTCCGGGGCGACGATTCTGAAGTCCATCCCCATCTTGGCCGCGGCCAGCATCAGGGAGTTCGCCACGTTGTTCCGCCCGTCGCCGACATACGCTAATCCGACTCCCCGCAGTTTTCCCTTCCGCTCGAGGATGGTCATCAGGTCGGCCAGCGCCTGGGTGGGGTGAAAACGATCGGTCAGGCCGTTCCAGACCGGTACCCCGGAAAACCGGGCCAGTTCCTCGACGGTCTCGTGCTTGAAACCGCGGAACTGGATGCCGTCAAAGAGTCTTCCCAGGACCCGGGCGGTGTCCTTGACGGTCTCCTTTTTCCCGAGCTGGATGTCTCCCTTTCCCAGGTACTCCGGGTGGGCGCCCTCATCGCTGGCCGCCACGACGAACGCGCAGCGGGTCCGGGTGGACGGCTTCTCGAAAATGAGGGCGATATTTTTCCCTTCCAATCTCAGTTTCCGCGTTCCGGCCGCCTTCTCCTCTTTTAAACCGATGGAGAACCGGAGGAGGGTTTCGATCTCTTCCGGTGAGAACTCCCTGAGGGTAAGCAACGATCGTCCTTTAAAGCCGGTCAGTATCATAGGTGCATCTTTCTCCGATAGTGCATGTTCCGCGACAGTAAGGTTGCTCTGATTCAGCGGTGTTTCAGGCTATATTATTCCCCGGCTCTTCGAAATTCTGATTCTATACAAGCACCGATACGGGGGATATGCAAGAATCATATACCTTAATTAGCCGGTATAATGCGATATATTTTTCACGCCGTTCCAATCTTCTCCCCCCGCGTGAAGGGGCGGAGGGGTATGCAGTTCCTGTTTAGTCATCAGTCATGATCCCGCCGGGGTAAACCCGGCGGTGATCGGTTAATCTTTTGTGTTTCCTTTATTAATTGATTTACTGGGTCCCGTAGATCCGGTCGCCGGCGTCACCGAGGCCGGGCAGGATATAGGCGGCCTTGTTCAGCTGGCGGTCGAGCGCCGCCGTGTAGACGGGAACATTAGGGTGTCTCTCCTCCAGGAGACGGACCCCCTCGGGAGCTGCCACCAGGCAGACGAAGCTGATCGAGTCGGCGCCGGCATCCTTCACATAATCTATCGCGGCGGCGGCGCTACCGCCGGTGGCCAGCATCGGATCGATGATAAACACCATCGTCTCGGCGATGTCGGGGGGGAACTTCAGGTAATACCGGATGGGCTGAAAGGTCTTGTGGTCACGGTAGATGCCGATATGGCCAACCCGGGCGTTGGGAATAAGAGACAGGATGCCGTCACACATGCCCAGTCCGGCCCGAAGGATGGGAACCAGGGTAACCGGCCGGGCCAAGATGTACCCGGTTGTGGCTTCCAAAGGAGTCTCCACCGGCCGTTCCTCGACCGGGAGGTCCCGGGTCACCTCGTACACCATCAGGGCGGCGACCTCATTGATTATGGCCCGGAAATTCAGGCTGCTGGTTGTCTTCGCCCGCAGGAAGTAGAGTTTCTGCCGGATCAGCGGATGGTCTATAAGATGAAGATTCGAAAATGAGGTTTTCAATCGGTCCGATCCTTTTTCTGATAGGTCATGCATAATGGAGTGATGGAGTGGTGGAGTGATGGAGTATTGAAGAGCCGCCGGCCTCGATCCATTACTCCAATATTCCATCACTCCATTATTCCATCTTTCTACAGGGAACCCCGATTTCCTCCCTATTCTCTATATATTCACGGCAAACCGCGTCGCCGCAATGTCCGCATCCCCAAAACCATTCCGGTGGGCGTGAATATAGTTCAGCATCCAGCGCAGGTTGGGGTTGAGCTGCCAGTTCAGCCCCAGAGTCAGGTCTCCGAGGCAACCGCCCCGGATGTCATCATCAGTAAGATCAAGATAGGAGTACCGGGCCGCCAGCTCCCAGGCGCCCCAACCCCCCTTTTTAAAATCGGCGTTCAGGCGGGGGCGGACGGGGGAGTCAAACTCTCCATAGGAGGTAACGTATTGTTCCCCCCGTGACTCACCGGTCAGGAAGAAACTACTCTGGACGTAAAATCCGGAAAATAAGAGGCTGGAAAGATCCTCTTCCCGTTCCACCACAGACGCGTACCACTCTCCTTCCAGCGTGAACGGTCCCGTCACCCAGGCCGCTTCGAGGGCAGAGTTATTGGCGTATTCCATATCGATATCACCGGTATCGACCAGGTAGGGAGCAAGGTGGTTCTCCGGCTGGGCGCGGAGCTGGTAATCGTCTTTGGAAGACCAGAAGCTGTAGCTGATACCGAGATGCAGCATCTCGCGTCCCCCCTCCCGATACCAGGGGAGTCCGGTGAGCCGAAGATTCAGGTTGTAGTTGTCCTCGGTCCGCAACCCTTTTCCGTCCCCGAACTGGAACACCTGAGCCGCCCAGGAAGCGCGGCTGTCGAAGACCGGTGCCCCCGCCGCCAGGCCTACCTGCTTCCCGGCTCCGAAAACGATCGTATTGGCATATTCCATGAAGAGTGTGTAATTACTGCTGGGACCCGGATCAAGACCGAAAGCCCGGGCGGCTTTGCCGATAATGACCGTTCCCAGGACCGGCACCTCCGCTGCTCCGAGATAGGCATCGCCGATGGTTTCGTCGGAAAAGGTATACTCGACCTTATAGATGAAACGTTCATAAAGAGTGCCTTTTAAGTAGATCCGGGGATGCCGAAGCTCCCATCCACCCTCAAAGGAATCGTTGTCCGGGATGTCGGCTGCCGCCTCTTTCATCCCTTCGTCGCTGCCGAAGAAAGCGCCGTCGACATTGATCCTCCCTCCAATCCGGATGTCGAAGGCTCCATCTTTGCTCGCGAAGTGCAGACCGTCCTGCCAGTATTCACCGAATATCATATTCTCGTCGGTAAGTTTTTCCGTTGGGGTGTGTGCGGTCACGACGGGTTCCACTTTGGTTTTCAGTTCGGCCAATTCCGCCTTGAGTTTCTCGAACTCCTCGCGGGTGACCGTCTCTTCCCCCGGGGCTGCGGTCGCGGCTGATACCAAGACCAGAAGTGCTGCTGCCGGAAATAGCTTCATCAGTCTCCTCCTTTGGAACTTAGCCCTCGCTTCGCTCGGGCGACTAAATAAAACTACGAATTACGCGAAACTTGTCCTGAGCGTAGCCGAAGGATTACACGAATTTTCTTTAAAATATCCCAGCATTGGCGGTTCAATGCTTGCACATGCTTATTTTTTCGGCCTCCCCCGAAGCAGTAATCGGGGTAGAAAAAAATAAGATTATTGTGTGCCAGAGGCGCATCAGCCTCAGGCTTTAATTCCGAAGCAGTAAATGAGCGAGCTGCGCTCGCTCATTTAGGGGAGCCCTCCGATTGAAGCAACCGGGGGCTGTTGCTTAAACCAAAATTACTTCCAGAAGGCGACGTCGCAAAAGGTATACCTCACTGCAGGAGCCATCTGTCACTACCGATATACGGCCAGAGTGGTAAATCGATTTGTGAATAAATCGGGTTAATACTATCGGGAAAAAATCGGACGGTCCATTTTTTTCTTTTCCCTTCCGGTGAGTAGCGCCGGGCGGAAAAAGAAAAGCGGAGAGAAGGTCAACGAGATGAACAGCGAAGGTGCAACCTTAAAAAGACAACGACAAAACGATTCAGGCCCGGACGACGCGGGCGTTCACACGCCCCACCTGGGCCATGGCATTCCGGGTATCGACGATGAGGGAGGCATGCCGTCCGATCTGACGGTAATCGACAGCGGTATGAGCGGTAGCGATGAGAACCGCCTCGGCTTTTTGCAGCCGGGCGGCCGTCAGGGGTACCGATTTCATCCGGTACCGGTATTTTCGGGTCAGGGGGAGGACAGGGACATAGGGGTCATGATATTCCACCACCGCCCCGCCTTCCAACAGAAGCTCTATCAGGCGAAGCGCGGGCGATTCGCGCATGTCATCGACGTCATTTTTATAAGCGACCCCCAGCAGGAGAATCCGACTGCCCCGGAGGCTTTTTCCCGCTTCATTCAGTGCCTCGACCAGCCGATCGATCACCCGTCCGGGCATCGCGGTATTGATCTCTCCGGCCAACTGGATGAAACGGGTGGGGATATCGAACTCCCGTGCCCGCCAGGTGAGATAGAAGGGATCGATGGGGATGCAGTGGCCACCCAGTCCCGGACCGGGGTAGAAAGGGGAATACCCGAACGGCTTGGAAGAGGCCGCCTCGATGACCTCCCAGATATCGATACCCATCTTCTCAAAAACTATCTTCAGCTCGTTGACGAGGGCGATGTTGATTGACCGGTAGATATTCTCCAGCAGTTTGGTGGCCTCGGCCGCGTCAGGGCTGGAAACCGGTATCGTGGCCGGAACAATGGTTCCGTACAGGGCCCGGGCGAGTTGGAGCGAATTACGGTTCACCCCTCCCACGACCTTGGGGATGGAGCTGGTGGAGAAATGGGGATTCCCCGGGTCTTCCCGTTCGGGCGAGAAAGCCAGGAAAAAATCTTTTCCCGCGGTGAAGCCTTTCCTTTCCAGGGGCGGCGCTACCACCTCCCGGGTGGTGCCGGGGTAGGTGGTACTCTCAAGAACAATGAGCTGCCCGGAACGGAGCTGCCGGGCGATCACGGCCACGGTGGCCTCGATATAGGTCATGTCCGGCTCCTGATGGCTGGTCAGGGGCGTAGGCACGCAGATCAGGATGCAGTCCATCTTCCGAAGCAGGTTGAAATCGGTGGTCGCGGGAGGGCTGCCGTGTCCGGTGAGTTCCCGGACGGCATTGTCCGAAATATGCTTGATATAACTTTTGCCGGCGATGATCTTTCTCACCTTGGTTTCATCGAGATCGAATCCGGTGACCGGAAATCCAGCCCGGGAGAACTCGATCGCCAGCGGGAGTCCCACGTACCCGAGCCCGATCACTCCGACACGAGAGGTACGGTCATCGATCTTTTTCAGGAGTATTTCAGCCTTCCGATTTTTCATCTTATTTTTTCTCTCCGCCCCGAAGTCTTAATCGGCGGCGAAAAAATAACTCGGGAAGTTGTTTTTATCCACGCGAAGGATATCAGGCTAAATGTCGTTAAGGGACCAGATTTATAATAAAAGACTTCTCGTTCCCGCGTTTCACGCGGGAACGAGAAGTCTTTCAATTATTTCGCCCTTAATCGTCCAGTCCTATTCCGACGGCTGGGGCGGCGGAAACTGCCCCGTGGGCGGCATTACCGGCTGAAAGTCCTGGCCGTATTCGATCGACGCCCCTTCATGGAGCTTTTTGAGAAATTCACCGATGGCCTGCTGTCTCTTCTGATTGACCAGAAAGACACCGACCTGTTCCTTTACTTCTTCGAGGGGAACGATACCGGCTTCTTTCTTTCCGGTGACCTTGATCAGGTGATAGCCGAAGCGGGTTTCCACGATATCGCTGACCTCTCCCGACTGCAGGGCGAAGGCCGTGTCTTCAAACGGCTTGATCATCATCCCGCGACCGAAATATCCCAGTGAACCTCCTTTCTGAGCGCTTCCGACATCCTGTGAGTTGGCTTCGGCCAGCGCGGCAAAGTCGGCGCCCCCGGCGATCTGTTGCTGAAGGGCGGCCAGCTGCTCACGCTTTTCCGCTTTCTGTGCGTCGGTATCCTCCGGCTCGACCTTGATCAAGATATGGCTGGCCTCGACTTGCTCGGGCTGCTGAAACTGATCCGGATTATCATTATAGAAGGCGAGAATCTCTTCATCGGTCGCTTTAGTGTCCGGGGAAAATAGTTTGTCAACCAGCATCTGGATCTTCAAATTGCGGGTGATGTCCTGCCGGAGATTATCCATGGTAACGCCGGCGCGTTTCATCTGGGCATCCAGTTCCTCCCGACTCGGAAATTGCTCCACAATCTTCTCGATCTCAGCATCAACGGCTTTTTCATCCGGCACGATCCCCTCCCGCTCCGCATCTTCCAACATAAGCTCCTGATTGACCAGGGTTGCCACTGCCTGCTGGCGGAGCATCGGCTGCATTTTAGTCAGCTGATCGGGCGGAATCCGGAGAGAATATTGCTGGAGCAGGGCGCTCAATTGCTGGTTGAAGCTCGCTCCCGTGATCTCTTTGCCGTTGACGGTCACCACGATCGCATCCGGCGCCACTGTCTGAATCCGGGCTTGTCCGGGCTCATTTGCCGGCGTGGTCTTTTCCGACGCCTTTTCTCCGCATCCACAGGCCAGCCAGCCTCCGGCCAGCATAACCATTATGACAACGAATATATTTTTCTTCATACTTATCCTCTCTCCTTTCTCATTTGTATATGCGCTCGCAACGGTAGATGACCTCACGGGCGTCGGTTGGCAATTGGCCCCCGAAGAGGGAGATCGACGTCTCCTTCGGGGTTGTTATTCCATTTCATTCATATAGGACAATATTCTTTATCACGTCTCATGAGCACCGTCAAATGGAAATATCGCTTGAATATCTTCCACGAGGGGAAGAGGGCAGAAGCGGGATTTTGCGGTATCACTGATCATGAGATAGATTGTTTACTTCCATAGACTGGAATGATAGACTGAATGTTCAAACAAAGAAGGGTTGTTTTCTATGCACAGGTAAAAATCGGAGGCGAACAATGATCATTTCAAAAGCAGTACTCTGGGCAATCCTGATCGGTTTCTTCATCTTCACGGCCGCGGCCATTTACCTGGTCAACGCGAATGTCGGGATGACGGGGAGAACCGCCCAGGACGTACCGGAGGCAGAAGTTCAGGATGTCTGGTGATAAAATTTTTACTCTGTAAAAATTTTATGATTGAACCGTGCTCAAGGAGTCTGGCTATGAAAAAGACGCTATTTCTGGTTATTGGAATGGTCCTTCTCGTTCCGGCGGCGGCGGGCAAAACGGTTAATATCGAGTATATCCTTGACGCGTCGGGAAGCATGCTGGAGCAGATCCAGGGCGAGATGAAGATCGATATCGCGAAAAAAACTCTCTCCGAGCTGGTGGAGCAGCTCCCTCCGGGTTCCGCGGAGATTGAACTCAACGTCGGTCTTCGCGTCTACGGACACAGCACAGTATCGGGGGACAGCCCGGAGACGCGCTGCCGGGATACAACCCTGGAAATACCGGTGAAAGGCGTCGATACCAAAGGCATCAAAGAACGTATTGCCGGGATCACCGCCCGGGGCTGGACGCCGATCGCCTATTCCCTCCAGCAGGCGGAGAACGATTTCCCACCCGGCGAGGGGAACGATAATATCATTATCCTGATCAGCGACGGGAAGGAAACCTGCGGGGGCGATCCCTGTGCCGTGGCCAGAGAACTGCATGAAGCCGGCATCAAGGTTAAAATACACGTGGTCGGGTTTGACATCAAGCCGGAGGAGCGTGCCCAGCTGGAGTGCATCGCCCAGGCCTCGGGGGGTACGTATTTCAGCGCCGATTCCGCCGGTGAGCTCAATAAGGCACTTACCGATGTCCAGGAACAAGTGCTGAAGACGGAGTCTTCATCGGTCCGGATAAAAGTCGGCGGCGTGGGCAAGCTCCGCTTTGAGCCGGCAAGCTGGATTCCCGGGGCTCCCTACCAGTTCCGGCTGGAGTCGGTGGAGGACGGGAAAGTTGCCGCCAGCGGCGGAGGCACTTTTGATGAACTCATGGTCCCCCCCGGCACCTACCGGCTGGTCTGGGACCAGACGGAACATGGGACCAGCGACGTCATTCTCTCCGACGCAGTCGTCATCAAGCCGGGAGAGGCGACCGTTTTTCAGCTGAACACCGGGATCAACCTTGTCCCGGCAAGCTGGATCAAAGAGCCGCCGCGGCACTGGTACCTGAAGGATCCGAAGACCGGTGAGGCCGTGATCACGGTCGGGGGAAACTGGGATCCCGTACTCTCCCCTCCCGGCATCTTCGAACTCTGGTACCGTCAGACGGAACACGACAATAATGACGTTCGGCTGGCCGAGAAGATTGTTATCGAAAAGGGAAAAGTCACCGAGTTCGACGTCAATACCGGGGTGGTCCTGGTTCCCGCTTCCCCCGGCGTACGGGCGCCCTATAACTGGGTTCTGAAACCGAAAAATGCCACCGGCTCCGAGGTGTGGGTCAAAGAACAATGGGGTCCGGCCCCCTGCGCCCCCGGGAAATACAGTTTCAGCCTCCGCCAGACAGAGCACGGGCACACGTTAACAGAACTGGTACCCGAATTCGCGGTCGAGCAGGGACAGTTGGTCGAGCTGGAGATATAGATTTCCGCTACGGGGTTTCAATAACCGCGGATTAGACGGATTAAGCGGATTGTTTTTTCTTCCATCAGCATAATCCGCACAATCCGCGGTTAAATAAGTTGCCCGAGTGTTACGTCCTATTTCATGTGGCCGAATGCCCCATTAAAATATCCCGAGAAATCTTTTCCTCTTCTGCCTGTCCAATTCTTGCCGGCAGCCGCTTAACTGGGCGCTATAGAGAACCGCCCGATTTTTCACTTCCCGGGCAACGTTGATGAGCCATCCCTTCCCCCGGTAGGTCCGAGCGTTGAACCCGTCCTGCCCCTCATGGTAGGCCAGGTAGAGGTTATAGGCATCCTGTTTGGATATGTAACACTTGCGGTGGCTCCGATCGCAGTACCAGCCGATAAAGTCCATCACGTCTCCGAAGTCGTCCCGGTCGGCGCCCCGATTCCCGGTGTTCTGCATGTAAATGTTCCAGGTTGTTTCCAGTGCCTGGGCATATCCATAGGATGTCGAAGGGCGCGTCCAGGGGATAAATCCCAGCAGTTTGGTCCGGGGGGGGCGGACATCGGCCTGGAACCGGGACTCCTGGTAGATAATGGCCATCATGACCGAGATCGGCACCCTCCATTTACGGTATGAATCCTTGGCTTCCCGGTACCATGCCGGCTTCTCCCTGAAGATGGAACAAATGTCATCAAGGTTCCGGGGCGGCGCCGCGGCGCATCCGGTCAGAAAGATTGCACAGAGCAGGGCGGCGACCGAAACTATACTCGGGGCTCTCATCATCTTATCATTGGTGAGATGCGCTCTCTAATTTAGGTAATCGTTTTCTCTGCAATGAATTGAGATTGAACACGATTATTGGATTGGCACTAACCCGGCGAGTAACGCCAGAAGGGTAATTTTTATCGCTTTATTGTACGCCGGAGGCGCATCTCTGAAACGGACTCCGCAACGGGCGGAGAGCCTCTGGCTGAAAATTATGGAACCAGTGATTTTCATATCAGGTCTCCTGAAGAAATACAACCAAATACCCGATGTACCCTTCATCGGGTTACTCCGAATTATTCATGAAAATCGAACATTTTCACGAACAATCCGGGATATGGCTGTCGCAAAATGAAACACTGGTTTACTCCCTCGTGTTGCAGTACAGCAATCAATCGGTTTGCTGTGTTGCTAAAAGGCAACACCGGGGCATGAACCCGGGAGAGGACATTTGTCATAATCCATTGTTTTGTAAGTAAATATAAATATGTTTTTCCCGAAAACAGAGATGGCATTATTTATGCATACCGATAAGGTAGTCGGCTGCATCACCTTCAGTATGAGGAAGATCCGTCTCCGGTGGTTCGTAACTTCAAACAGCTTTGCGGTCAGGACGGTGATGCGCCGGTGGTGGGGCAGAGTTTTTAACCGGTTATCGGAAGACATCCTGCTGAATCGATAAATACCGGGGTATATTGATAGGCAGTTAAAGAGAGGATCATGGAGAGATGAAAAAGATTATATTGATGGCAACGGTCGGCTTCTTTCTGGCGGCCCTGATTCCCGCATACGGCATGTCCGCCCCCCGCTGGGTCGGTTTGTCCGCCGGGACAGCCGGCCGAAGAACAAAATTAGAGGAAATAAGCCGGACTCTGCCGGTCAAGTCGACGGCCGCCGCCGTCACACTCGAGATCACTCTTCCCGGTTTTTTCCTGGCCGAGCAGGAGATGGAAGACGGCCGGACCTACGCGCTGATCAATGCCCCCGGTGCCGGTTCTCATGAGGTCGGCCGTCCCGATCTCCCGGTCTTCGGTACGACAATCCTGATCCCGAACGGTACCACCCCCGTCATCGAAGTTGTTCCGGGGAAGCCCCGCGTCTTCGAGGGCATTGAGGTCGCTCCTCTCCAGCCACCGGCCCCCGACGGCGAACGCCCCCCGTTCACGAAAGACGCTGATATGTATGAAAGAGACCAGTACTTCCCGGCCGATTTCGCCGTCCTGGAGCCGATCGCCAGGATCAGGGGGCAGGAAAGTTCCATCCTCTGGCTTTACCCCTACCGGTATAACCCGGCCCGGAAACGCCTGCAGGTCTATCCCGATCTTCGGGTAACGGTTCGCTTTGAAGGATCGAGTCGTCATGTCCCCGCGCGGCTGCAGAGCCGGTCGTTCAACAGGCTTCTCGGCCGCCTCGCTGTCAACGCGGAGGCAGTGCTTACAGGGGAAGAGACAGAAGATGCCGAAGCCGGTGCCGGAGTCGGGGAACCGCGCGGGTCGGGGGCGTCTGGAGCCTGCGATTACCTGATCATCACTCATCCCAATTTCTCGGAAGCCGCGGAGACGATGGCCGCCTGGGAGAGAAAAGCGGGTTTTCTGACCTATGTGGCGACGACTTCGGAGACCGGGAGCACTTCCGCCGAAATCCTGGCGTACCTTCAGGATGCTTACGATACCTGGGATCCCGCCCCCACCTATGTCCTCTTCATCGGTGACGCGGAGTTCGTGCCCACCAATTACGAGACGGTTCATCCCTACAGCGGCGATCTGATCGGGACCGACCTCTATTACGCCACTCTCGACGGGAGCGATTACTTCCCGGACATCATCACCGGCCGTCTCTCAGTGGACACCGCGGAAGAGGCGGCGAAAAGGGTGAACGACATTATCGCATATGAAACGGATCCGGTAACCGACAGCTCTTTTTACGCTACCGCCGCCATCTGCGCCTACTTCCAGCACGCCGGCGCCGGATACGCCGAGCGGCGCTTCGCCCAGACCTCGGAGGACCTGGCCATCTACCTCTCCGATCCCTCCTATCTCGGTGATTATTCGGTGGAACGCTTTTACTACACCGGTTCCACGGTCACCCCCCTCTATTGGTCAACCACCTGGTTCAGCGGCGGTCCGGCCGGGGACGCGGGCGATCCCATCCCCTCCTACCTGGAGAAGCCCGGTTTCGCCTGGGACGCCACGGCCGCAGACATCTCGGCCGCCGTCAACGACGGCCGCTTCCTGGTCACCCACCGCGACCACGGTTCGGCCACCGGGTGGGGATCGCCCAGTTACTCCGCTTCGAACGTCTCGGCCCTGACCAACGGAGACAAACTTCCCGTCGTCTGGAGCGTCAACTGCCTGACGGGCTTCTTCGACAAGGAGACCTGCCAGAGTCCCAGTTCCACCATCTCCTTCAGCGAAGCCTGGGAGCGTAATCCTTCCGGCGGGGCGGCGGGCGTGATCGCCGCCACCCGGGTCAGTTACAGCGGGCACAACGACCGGCTTTTCTGGGGCTGGATCGACGCCATCTGGCCGGATTTCGTCGGCAGCTATGGCGTCGCCAACCCCGCCTACCGGATGGGCGATGTCCTGAATTACGGTAAGGCGTACTACGCGACCACCTATTCGGCCACCACCACACGGAAGGTGGAGTTCGAGATCTTCCACTGGTTCGGTGATCCGGCGATGATGATCAGGACCGAGATGCCGCGGGCCCTTTCCGTATCCCACGCTGCCCTGGTTTCTCTGGGGATTCCGCTTGATTTTGACGTTACCGTGGAATACGGCGGAAGTCCTCTGGAGGGAGCGACAGTGACTGTATCCCGGTCCGATGTTCCCGATGATTACCGCGTGGAGACGACGGACGCCACCGGGTCGGCGACCTTCACCGATTTGGTCACGAGCGAAACCGGCGACTACGACCTGGTGGTGACCGCGCCCAACACCATTCCTTATCAAGGGACGTTCATGTCGATGGTTGGGTCCGTCGGGTATATCGACCTGGATGACACCATCTACTCCTGTTCCGATGAGATCGATATCGCCGTTTACGATCTTGATCTGGCGGGGATCGGCAGCCAGGGGGTGACGGTCTCTTCCTCCGGCGGTGACACCGAGACGGTGATTCTGGCCGAGAACCCGGCCGGGTCCGGCATCTTCATGGGTGCCCTCACCACCGCTTCTTCCTCTCCGACACCGGGGGACGGCGAGCTCCAGGTTGCCGACGGAGATCTGATCACGGCTCTCTACAACGATGAAGACGACGGCACGGGAAATCCCGCCGTCGTTCAGGAGACGGCTGACGCCGATTGCACCCCCCCGATCTTTGCCGGTCTGGCCGCGGCCGTCGGCGGGCCGGATGCGGTCACTCTTGCCTGGAACGAAGCCTCCGATCCCAACGGGCCGATCACCTATGTTGTATATCGGGACCAGACCGCGGGTCTCCCCGTCGGTGCCGAGATCGGGACCACTACCCTGCTCACCTATACCGATGAAGAGATCGCGGCCGGGGAGGTCTATTTTTACACCGCCCGCGCCCGCGACCGGCTGGGCAACGAGGACGCCAATATCGCCGAACAGAGCGGCTCAGCCTACCTGGCCGAACTCCCCTTTGCCGACGGTTTTGAATCCGGCACCCTGGAGGCCGCCTGGACCGTCTACACCACCGCGGAAGGACGGGTCCGGGTCGCCACTGGCTATCCCGCGGAAGGCTCCTACAGCCTCCTTCTTGACGATTCCACCTCCGCGTCCGAGTACTCGATCGCCGCCGCCGTCCTGCATCTTGATCTCTCCGGGGAAAGCGACGTGACCCTTTCTTTCCGGTGGAGGGAATTCGGCGACGAGAATCACCCGGAGGACGGGGTCTTCATCAGCGACGACAGCGGTGTGAGCTGGCACCAGATCCTTTCCTTTAACGGCGGAACCACTTCCTACGCTGCTGAATCGATCGACCTCGACGCAGAGATACAGAGTGCCGGCCTCACGTATAACAGCCGGTTTCAGGTAAAGTTTCAGTTCTATGACAATTATCCCATCCCCTCGGACGGATATGCTATCGACGCCGTCAGTCTGATTTCAGCCGCCTCACCCACGCCCAGCCCGGCGCCGACCGCTGCAGCGACCAGCACCCCGACCGCGACCTCGTCGCCGGTGCCGACGGCTTCAATGACGCCGCCGGCGATTCCCACCCCGCCGATTCTGATTCCGGCCGCCTGGCCGACCGGGAGCGGAACCGAGATCGGGAGCGGTCTTCCTTCGGGCTATGAACCGAGCGGGGCAGTCTGGCACGAGCGGCTCGGGGTTCTTTTCCTGGTCAGCGATGACGGCTGGGTCTCCTGGATGGACCAGAGCGGTACCAGTCCGACGACCTGGACGCCGGGCGGCGATCTGGAAGGAATTGCCGTTGCCGATCCCTCATCCGATTATCTTTATCTCGGGGTGGAAGACCCCGACTCGATCAGGGAGTTCGATATCTCCACCGGGGCTCTGACCGGGAAGAGCTGGAACCTGACCACCTGGATGACCGGTGCGCCCGGCTCGGGTCTGGAAGCGTTGACGTTTGTTCCAAACGGCGATCACCCGTACCCGGCCTCAGACTCCGGAGGCCTCTTTTACGCCGGCCTCCAGGCCGACGGCAGGATCTATGTCTTCGACGTAGATCTGGCGCACTCCGGTACGGTCTCTCCTGTTGACACCATCGAGCCATACCCGGGCCTGACCGATCTCTCCGGCCTTCATTATCACGCCGAGACCGGTATCCTCTACGCTATTTTCGATTCCTGGGGACTTCTACTGGAGATGGATACGAACGGGGCGATTATCGGGGCCTACGTACTTCCCGGGGACACCCAGGAAGGAGTGACGCTGCTGCCTGCCTGTCCGGAAACGAACACCTCCATCTTCATCGCCGAGGATGCCGGAGAGGTCTGGCGGTATGACGGTTATCCGATCGTTTGCCTGACCACACCCTCCCCCTCTCCATCACCGACAGTATCCGTCACCCCCTCCCCGTCCCCGACCGCTTCTCCGTCAATGACCCCGCCACCATCACCGCCGACCGGGACCCCGACTCCCACCCCGGCACCGTCATCCACACCGGTTCTCCCGCCGACTGCTACCCCCCTCCCCGTGATCTGGGAGGAGTGGCCGGGGATGCTGGGGTGGTGGCGCTATGAGGATCCTTCCGGCGTCCTTGCCGACGAGTCCGGGAACGGGTTCGACGCCGTCGCTTCCGGGGGCGGCGTGACTTACCGGCAGGCGGGGGTGTACGGGAGCTACTGCCTGGAGTTCGACGGCTCCTCCTGGTTGGAGTCGTCCTGTTTAGCTGATTATAATCAGGGCGCCGGTTCGATCGCTGCCTGGTTCAGCTACGCCGACGAAGGCGCCATCCGGCTGATGGTGGGGCGCCAGACGGCCGCCGGTCGCCGGTACCTCGCCCACCTGGATCTCGAGGGAGACCGGGTGCTCACCGGCGGCGTGGGGGGAGGCATCCTCCCCGGAGAGAGCGGGATGGGGGCGGATACCTGGTACTTCGGAGTGGTGACCTGGGACACGTCGGAAGGGGTCAACATCTACCTCGACGGGCGGCTCGAGTACAGCGGGCCGATGTCGACCGCGGTGGTGACGGGGCCGTATTACTTCGGCGCCAACAACTATAAGGATAACGGGGCGCGGAACCACTTCTCCGGGCTGCTGGACGAGGTGACGATCTGGGACCGGGCCCTGACCGCCCCGGAGGTCATGCAGATGTACTACAACGCCGCGCCCACCCCGTCGCCGGTGGCGACCCCCACCGCGCTGCCGACCCCGATCCCCGTGGTCTGGGAGGAGTGGCCGGGGATGCTGGGGTGGTGGCGCTATGAGGAACCTTCCGGCGTCCTTGCCGACGAGTCCGGGAACGGGTTCGACGCCGTCGCTTCCGGGGGCGGCGTGACTTACCGGCAGGCGGGGGTGTACGGGAGCTACTGCCTGGAGTTCGACGGCTCCTCCTGGTTGGAGTCGTCCTGTTTAGCTGATTACAATCAGGGCGCCGGTTCGATCGCTGCCTGGTTCAGCTACGCCGACGAAGGCGCCATCCGGCTGATGGTGGGGCGCCAGACGGCCGCCGGTCGCCGGTACCTCGCCCACCTGGATCTCGAGGGAGACCGGGTGCTCACCGGCGGCGTGGGGGGAGGCATTCTCCCCGGAGAGAGCGGGATGGGGGCGGATACCTGGTACTTCGGAGTGGTGACCTGGGACACGTCGGAAGGGGTCAACATCTACCTCGACGGGCGGCTCGAGTACAGCGGGCCGATGTCGACCGCGGTGGTGACGGGGCCGTATTACTTCGGCGCCAACAACTATAAGGATAACGGGGCGCGGAACCACTTCTCCGGGCTGCTGGACGAGGTGACGATCTGGGACCGGGCCCTGACCGCCCCGGAGGTCATGCAGATGTACTACAACGCCGCGCCCACCCCGTCGCCGGTGGCGACCCCCACCGCGCTGCCGACCCCGATCCCCGTGGTCTGGGAGGAGTGGCCGGGGATGCTGGGGTGGTGGCGCTATGAGGAACCTTCCGGCGTCCTTGCCGACGAGTCCGGGAACGGGTTCGACGCCGTCGCTTCCGGGGGCGGCGTGACTTACCGGCAGGCGGGGGTGTACGGGAGCTACTGCCTGGAGTTCGACGGCTCCTCCTGGTTGGAGTCGTCCTGTTTAGCTGATTACAATCAGGGCGCCGGTTCGATCGCTGCCTGGTTCAGCTACGCCGACGAAGGCGCCATCCGGCTGATGGTGGGGCGCCAGACGGCCGCCGGTCGCCGGTACCTCGCCCACCTGGATCTCGAGGGAGACCGGGTGCTCACCGGCGGCGTGGGGGGAGGCATTCTCCCCGGAGAGAGCGGGATGGGGGCGGATACCTGGTACTTCGGAGTGGTGACCTGGGACACGTCGGAAGGGGTCAACATCTACCTCGACGGGCGGCTCGAGTACAGCGGGCCGATGTCGACCGCGGTGGTGACGGGGCCGTATTACTTCGGCGCCAACAACTATAAGGATGACGGGGCGCGGAACCACTTCTCCGGACTGCTGGACGAGGTGACGATCTGGGACCGGGCCCTGACCGCCCCAGAGGTCCGGCGGATGTACTATAACGCCGCTCCCACCCCCGTCCCTGCGGCGGACGACGATCAGGTACGTGAGGGAACGACGCCTCCGCCCGCCGCCACCCCAACCGTGTCACCGGCTGATACCGGGTTATTCCCGGTTCTGGACAGCGGGGACTACGACGGCGACGGCGTATCGGAGTTCGCGATCTTCCGTCCCTCCTCGGGACTTTGGGCAGTCCGAACGGTCACCCGGGTCTATTTCGGCGTGGCGGGAGACATCCCGGCCAGCGGCGATTACGACGGCGACGGTACGGCCGATATCGGTCTCTTCCGCCCCGCCAGCAGTCTCTGGGTTCTCCGGGGCATCTCGCGGGTGTACTACGGCCGGCCCGGGGACGTTCCGGTCCCCGCCGATTATGACGGCGACGCCACCACTGATGTGGGATTATTCCGCCGGGAGAGCGCTCTCTGGGCGGTCCGCGGCGTCACCGTGACCTACTTCGGCGTACCCGGCGACCTCCCCGCACCCGGTTACTACGACGGCTCCGGGACCGCCTCGATCGGGATCTTCCGTCCCGCCACCGGTGTCTGGGTGCTCAAGAATTTCTCGCGCTTCTACTTCGGACGGGAAGGAGACATCCCGATCCCCGGGGAATACGCCGGGGACAGCCTCTGGACGGCGGCCGTCTTCCGTCCCGCCCGCCCGTCCCTCTGGCGTCTCCGGGGGGTCAGCTGCATCTATTTCGGTGACGATAATGACCGGCCCCTGGCAGCCGACTTCGACGGTGACTTGATCGACGATCCGGCCCTCTTCAACGGTGAGTGGATCATCCCCGATGTTACCCGGGTATATTACGGGCTTCCCGGTGATCTACCGGTGACAAGATAACTTCCGGCTTTGCCACCCCCTGACATTACCGAGGGCTTAGACCGCAACGGAGTGCGCGATTGCGTGACCTTCCGGAAGAAGAGCAGGCAGGCCTGCTGGTGGATTCTTTACTCAAGCCAACCCAACTGGTATTCGAATTTCTCCGCCCGTACCACCGACTCGATCGTCGTCGCGAACGGGATATTAGGGGCGGTCATCGGTCCCGCAAAGCTCTGACTTCGTCAGAGCCGCGGGATCTACGCTTCGATTCGATAATTGGTGATCAGCGCAGGCTGAAGCCTGTGGCTACCAATCATGGCGGCGATGAACCTCGAATGAACAAGAAATGACGAAACCCGAATGAAGAAAGACGAAAGAATTCCTCAATTCGAATAATAAAGGTAGGGCGCAAAATCCAACAGAGGAATCAGGTAGATCAGGGGTTAAAAATAATGGGGGCGAGGCGAGGGAAACAATTCGTGCCAATTAGTATAATTAGTGGACTTGAAGGGGGCCGAGGTAAAGGTCAATAATCAGAGTAATCTGTTCACGCCCAGAAAGGGGGTGACTTACTATAGGGTGACTTCTCTGTGAGAGTGTTAGAAAGACAACGGAGAGGAAGTCCCGAAGCAGTAGAAGCTGGAGCTGCATAGCACGGGCGGCGGCTGAGGGGAAAACTCCAAAGGCTGAAGTCTGCCGACAAAGTCCGCAGGAGGCGGGCGAGCAAGTATCCGGGTTGTAACGAAAGTGAACATATAGGTAGCCTCGTAACGCTATAACTTCACCAGTCGAGCCTCTGCAGATTGGGCGAAGACAGTAATGCCGATCCCAAACCAGCTAAGGGGAGAGGTATTGGTGGCGGGGTACCAATGGCGACACGGATACACAGTAGGTCATCAGACACTGGGGATACCCTCCTCACCACCGGGAGAAATCACGGTAACGAGGTAAGCCATATAACCGAAAAGGGAAATTGGCTGAAAGGTGAGAGGGAGTCTTACGGGGTCCATAGTAGCGATGAGGGAGAGACAACATAACTTTCCGGAGCAAAGGGACCCAGTCATAGGCATTCCTGCGCCAACATTCCGAGGCAGGGCGGGCCTGATAAAACCCGTCGTTAGTCTGCAAGAGGTGAGGCGCAGGATCTATCTGAAGGGGAAGTCTGAAAAGACCTGGCGGTTCTGGGGGTTGTATGGGCATGTCTGCAAGATGGAGGCCCTGAGAGAAGCATACCGGTTGGCGAAGGGGAATAACGGCAAACCGGGAGTGGACGGGGTAACTTTCAAGCAGATCGAGGAGGAGGGGAGGGAGGATTTTCTGAGAGGGATTCGGGATGAACTGGTAAGAGAGGACTATTATCTTCTGAAGTACCGGGAGGTGGAGATACCGAAGGAGAAAGGAAAGGTCCGCAGATTAAGGATACCGACGGTCCGGGATCGAGTGGTGCAAGCCGCTCTGAAATTGATCCTGGAGCCGATATTCGAGGTGGACTTTCACGATAACTCTTATGGGTATCGGCTGGGCAGATGCGCGCACCAGATGATAAACCGTGTAAGTAGGAAGATTGTATACGGACATCGGAAGGTGCTGGACGTCGATCTAAAGGCGTACTTTGATAATATTCGTCACCACATTTTGTTCGAAAAGGTGGCGGAGAGAGTTGATGATGCCCGGGTCATGCGGTTGATCAAGCTAATAGTAAAGACCAATGGCCGAAGAGGGGTGCCGCAGGGGGGTGTATTATCACCGCTGCTGGCGAACATCTATCTCAACGAGATAGACGAGCTTTTTGAGAAAGCGGCAGTAAGAGCAAAGCAAAACGGCTATGGAGCAATGGACTATTGCCGTTTTGCCGATGATATGGTGATAACCACCATTGAGCATCCCGGAAGTGATCGCCTGCTGGAGTACAGTAAGCAAAGATTAGAGGAAGAGCTCAAGAGATTAGGAGTCGAACTAAATCTGGAGAAGACGAAAATAGTCGTTCTGGAAAAGGGGGAGACATTTAATCTTTTAGGGTTCACCTGGAGGTTAGTGACATCGAAAAGAGGGAAGAAGTATCCTTTAATAACGCCTCGGCCTGAGAAACGCAAAGCGATCTTAAAGAAGGTCAGGCTGGTGATCAAGGAGAACTGGAATGAGAAACTGCCGGTTGTAATCGGCAAGATCAATCCGGTGCTCAGGGGGTGGGTCAACTACTTCAGGATAGGGCATTCCGGCAAGACGTTCAGTTACGTCAAATGGGATGTAGAAAAGAAAGTCCGGCGGTTTGTAAGGAAGAAACAGAAACGACCGGGGCATGGCTGCAAGAAGTGGAGTAAGGAAGTGCCATATCGAGACTGGGGTCTATACAATGACTACCAGATCAGGTACTACCGGAAAGCGTCTTGAAGCCGAAGTAGGAGCATAAACCTTTTGATGAAGCATATGGCAGGAGCCGTATGCGGGAAAACCGCACGTACGGTTCTGTGAGAGGGGGATGGAAATAGGGTATGGTGGTAATATTGAGACACTCCCACAGGAAACGGGGAGAAACAGGAAAATCAAACTTCCACCTGTAGCCACTGCGCCATCGCTCTACTCGGAGTAAACTTGTGGTGTCTTTAGACCCTGAGCAAAGTCGAAGGGAGCGAAGTCGAATCCATCAGTGGACTAAAAAGGGGGCGTGGTGGAGGAGATGATCCCCGGGAGGATGTATCACCGGTTGGAGAGGAAACGGTGGACCGCCGCCGCGCAGCGGCGGCCCTGGCTGATGGCGTCCACGACCAGGGAGGCGCCGCTCACACAGTCCCCGGCGGCAAAGACGGACGGGGTGCTGGCGGCGAAATCGTCGTCAACGGCGATAGTGCCGCGCTCGGTGAGTGACAGCCCCAGTTCCTCGATCAAAGGGCCGTGCTCGGGGTGAGTAAAACCGGCGGCGATAACCACCATGTCGGCCGGGACCTCGAAGTCGGAACCGGGGACTTCTTTCCCTCCTTCCTCCGGCCGCATACAATCGAGCTTGACGCACCGGACACCGGTGACCCGGCCCCCCTCGCCGGAAAAACCTTTCGCCGCGACGGCCCAGAGTCGTTCGCAGCCCTCCTCGTGAGAGGTGGTGGTCCGGAGGATCCGGGGCCAGGTGGGCCAGGGATTCTCCCGGCGGCGTTCCTCCGGGGGCCGGGGCAAGATCTCCAGCTGAAATATCTCTTTCGCCCCCTGCCGCCGCGCGGTGCCGACACAGTCCGAACCGGTGTCACCGCCGCCCAGGACAACCACGTTCTTGCCCCGGGCGTCCCGAGAAGAATACCCGTCGCCGTTCTCCCCGCCGACCAGCCGGTTTTGCCGGACCAGGTACTCCATCGCCAGATGGATCCCGGTCAGATCCCGCCCCGGGAGGACGAGATCGCGAGGTGTCCGGGCCCCGGCCGCGATTACGACCGCCTGGAAGCTCCGGAGGAGATATCGTCCGGAGAGGTCGACCCCCGCTTCCACCCCGGGTTCGAAGATGACCCCCTCCCGGCGCATCTGTTCCAGCCGGCGGTCGATGACCCCTTTTTCCAGCTTGAAATCGGGGATGCCGTAGCGGAGCATGCCCCCGATCCGGTCGTCTTTTTCAAAGACGATTACTTTATGCCCGTGCCGGGAAAGCTCCTGGGCAGCCGCCAGGCCCCCCGGGCCGGAACCGATCACCGCCACCCGGCTTCCGGACGCCCGGGTCGCCGGCAGCGGCTTTATCCATCCCTCCTTCCATCCTCGTTCAACCAGCTGAAGCTCGATCTGCCGGATAGCGACCGCGCCGAAGTCCGTGGAGAGGGTGCAGGCGGCCTCGCAGGGGGCCGGGCAGACCCTTCCGGTGATCTCGGGAAAATTATTGGTGGAGTGGAGGAGGAGCAGCGCCTGCTCCCAGCGGCCGTGATAGAGCATGTCGTTCCAGTCGGGGATCCGGTTGGCCAGGGGGCATCCGAAGCCGTGGCAGAAGGGGATCCCGCAGTCCAGGCACCGGGCCGCCTGGCGTGAAAGTTCTTCCGGGGAAAGACCCTCCGGGATCTCACGATAATCTCTCACCCGTTCGTCTACCGGCCGTTTGCTCGGTTCAACCCGGGGAATTTCCTGGAAGGGTGCCGGATCAGCCATGATAAACCTCCTCGGTGGCGGAAACGGTTTCCCGGTCAACGTCCTCCTTCAGCCGCATCCTCTCCAGGGCTTTGCGGTAATCGATCGGCATTACTTTGACGAAAAGGGGCAGCAGCGAGTCCCAGTTCTCCAGTATCCAGCGCGCCCGCCCGCTCCCGGTGTAATCAAGATGTTTTTTTACCAGGGCTTGCAGCCGGTCGCGGTCCTCCCGCTTCCAGGCGCTTTCCAGGTCGACCATGTCGAGGTTGCACCGGGTATCGAAGAGTTCCGACTCGTCGAAAACGTAGGCCACCCCGCCGCTCATCCCGGCCCCGAAGTTATTCCCGACCTTCCCGAGAATGACCACCACGCCGCCGGTCATGTACTCGCAGCCGTGATCTCCGATCCCCTCCACCACCGCGGTGGCGCCGCTGTTGCGGACGGCAAACCGTTCTCCGACGGTTCCGTCCAGGTAGACCTCTCCTCCGGTTGCCCCATAGAGAAGAGTGTTTCCGGCGATGACGTTCTCATGGGGGGTAAATGTCGATCCCGCCGGCGGGGTAAGGATGATCTTTCCCCCTGACATACCCTTTCCCAGGTAATCATTGGCGTCTCCGAAGAGCCGGAGAGTCACCCCGGGGGCCAGGAAAGCCCCGAAGCTCTGCCCGGCGGAACCGGTGAGCCGGATCATGATCGTGTCATCCGGCAGACCCTTCGGTCCGAACCTCCGGACAATTTCCCCGCTGAGCCGGCTTCCGACCGCCCGGTGAACGTTCCTGATCGGGAGATCGATCACCGCCGTCCCTTTCCCGTCCAGAGCGGCGGCGGACCCGGCGATCAGGGCTTCGTCGAAAAGATACCTGATCGGTTTCGGAGCGCCGACCTCGCGCCGGGGGGTGCCGTTGCCGGCTGGAAGCGCGAGAAGTCCGGAGAGGTCGATCTCCCGGGTTTTGTAATAATCGACCGGGGGCCGGAAATCAAGCCGTTCCACACAGCCGATCATCTCCTCCATTGTTCTGAATCCCAGGCCGGCCATGATCTCCCGGACCTGCCGGGCCAGAAAGCGGAAGAAGCGCTCCACGTGTTCCGGCTTGCCCCGGAACCGCTTTCTCAGTTCGGGGTCCTGGGTGGCGATACCCATCGGGCAGGTGTTGAGATGGCACTTCCGAATCAGGGCGCATCCCAGCGAAACCAGAACCGCGGTTCCGAAGCAGAACTCCTCCGCCCCCATCATGGTGGCGATGACAATATCCCGGCCGGTCTTGAGTTGGCCGTCGGTCTGGACCCGGATCCTTCCCCGGAGCCGATTGAAAATCAGAGCCTGCTGGGTTTCCGCCAGTCCCAGTTCCCAGGGGAGGCCGGCGTGCCTGATCGATGTCAGGGGCGAGGCCCCAGTCCCGCCATCGTACCCGGCCACGATCACCGCGTCCGCTCCGGCCTTGGCCACGCCGGCCGCGACCGTGCCGACGCCGACCTCTGAGACCAGTTTTACGGAGACCCGGGCGGCGGGATTGACCGCTCGCAGATCGAAAATGAGCTGGGCCAGGTCCTCGATCGAGTAGATGTCGTGATGGGGCGGCGGTGAAATCAGGGTTACCCCGGGGATGGTGTGGCGGACCCGGGCGATCTCCGTGCTTACCTTGTGGCCGGGCAGCTGTCCCCCCTCGCCGGGCTTGGCGCCCTGGGCGATCTTGATCTGCAGCTCATCCGCGTTCAGTACATACTCGGTACTGACCCCAAACCGTCCGCTGGCAATCTGCTTGATCCGGGAGATTCGGCTATCGCCTCCGGGAAGGGGTTTATACCGCGCCGGGTCTTCGCCGCCTTCGCCGGAATTGGAGCGTCCCCCGAGTCGGTTCATGGCCACCGCGATCGTCTCGTGCGCCTCTTTACCGAGGGATCCGAACGACATGGCCGCGCTGACGAACCGCCGCAGGATCGACTCTTCCGGCTCTACTTCTTCCAGGGGGACGGGGGTTCCTTCCCGGAATCTCATCAGGCCGCGGAGAGTTACCTGTTCCTGCGACTGATCATCGATCAGAGCGGTGTAATCCAGGAAGTCCTGGTAGCTATCTGTCCGCACGGCCTGCTGGAGTTTACAGATCGCCTGCGGGGTCCAGAGATGTTTCTCTCCCGGCACCCGGAGCCGGTAGCTTCCGCCCGGGGGAAGAAGCGGTTCCGGGTCCCCTTCTTCCGGAAATGCCCGGCGGTGACGCTCGAGTGCTTCGCCGGCGATCTCCCGGATCCCCATCCCCTCGATCCGGGAGACGGTGCCGCGAAAATACCGGTCGATCACCTCTCTTTTCAGACCGATCGCTTCGAAGATCTGGGCTCCAAAATAACTTCGGATGGTCGAAATACCCATCCGACTGAAAGTCTTGAGCAGCCCTTTCTTGACGGCGGTGATATAGGTGTCCATCGCCTCTTCCGGCCGGCGAGGTCTTTCCAGCAGGTCCTTTTCCGCCAGGTCCCGGATGGCGGCGAAGGCCAGGTAGGGGCAGACGGCATTAGCCCCATACCCGATCAGCAGCGAAAAGTGCATCACCTCGCGGACCTCGCCGGATTCAACCACGATACCGGCCCGGGAACGGAGCCCTTTCCGGATAAGATGATGGTGAAGACCGGCCGTGGCCAAAAGCGACGGGATGGCCGCCCGTCCGGCGTTCATTCCCCGGTCGGTGAGGACGATGACGGTGGCGCCGTCCGCGATCGCTTCTTCCGCCCGGAGGAACAGGCCGTCAAGGGCCGCCGTCAGATTTACCCCGGGATCGCCGCCGATCGGGAAGAGCATCTCGATCTCGGCCGTTCGTACCCCCGGCTGCCGCGCCTGCCGCAGCAGCATCATGTCTTCCGGGGTCAGGACCGGGTGGGGGAGCTTGAGGCGGAAACAGTGGCGGGGGGTCTCTTCCAGGAGATTCTCTTCGCGCCCTACCCAGCTCATCAAAGACATGACCAGTTCTTCCCGGAGCGGATCGATCGCCGGGTTGGTCACCTGGGCGAAGAGCTGCTTGAAATAATTGAAGAGCAGTTGCGGCCGGCGGGAGAAGACGGCCAGCGCGGCGTCATAGCCCATGGAGCCGATCGCCTCCTGCCCCCGGGCGGCCATCGGACCCAAAACCAGCTTGAACTCCTCCTCGGTGTATCCGAAGGCGTGCAGTTTCCGCAGAAGCGCCGCTGATTCCTCGACGGGGACCGGCGAGGGGGCGAGAAAGCCCCGCAGTTCGATCCGGTTGTCCCCTACCCAGCGGCGGTAAGGGAGCCGGCGGGAGATCTTGGCCTTGATCTCGTTATCGGGGATCACCCGGTGCTCTTCCAGATCGACCAGGAACATCTTACCCGGCTGGAGCCGTCCCCGGCTCAGGATGTTCCCGGGGTCGATGTCCATCACGCCGGTCTCGGAGGCCATGATCACCAGGCCGTCCCGGGTGATGGTGTAGCGGGCGGGACGGAGCCCATTCCGGTCCAGCGTGGCTCCCAGGTACCGTCCATCGCAGAAGACCATCGCCGCCGGACCGTCCCAGGGCTCCATGACGGCGGAGTGGTACTCGTAAAACCCGCGCTTGTCCTCGCTCATGTGAAATTTGGAACCCCAGGCCTCGGGGATCATCATCATGACGGCATGGGGAAGCGATCGCCCGGCCAGCACCAGCAGTTCGAGAACATTGTCGAAGACGGCCGAATCGCTTCCTCCTTCGACGATGACCGGCTTGATCTTTTCCAGAGCGTCCCCGAAAAGACCGGAGACAAGACCGGGCTCGCGGCTTCGCATCCGGCTGATATTCCCCCGGAGAGTGTTAATCTCCCCGTTATGAGCCACGTACCGGAAGGGCTGGGCCAGTTTCCAGGTGGGAAGGGTGTTGGTGCTGTAGCGCTGATGGATAACCGCGTAAGCGCTGGCGAACTCCCGGTCCTCCAGATCCGGGAAGAACGGGGCGATCTGGGAGGCGGTGAACATCCCCTTGTAGACGATGGTTCGGGGGGAAAGGCTGCAGATGTAGAACTCGTCGTGCCCAACCCCGATCCGTTCCGACACTTCTTTCTCCATCCGCCGGCGAATCACGTAGAGGCAGATCGGAAATTTTTCCGGCGGAATGGCTTCCGCTCCGATCGCGACCTGGGCGAACACGGGCTGAGTGGAACGGGCCAGTTCACCCAGACCCTCCGGCCGGATCGGCACCTCGCGCCATCCCAGGACCCGACATCCCTCCTCGGCCGCGATCGACTCCAGAAGACGGCGACACCCGGCGGCAGACTCCGGGTCCCGGGGGAGAAAAACCGTTCCCAGTCCATATTTTCCCGGCTCCGGAAGTTCAACCTGAAGGGAGCTGAACTCCCGGCGGAAGAAGCCGTCCGGTATGCCGCAGAGAAGGCCGGCTCCATCCCCCGTGTTCATGTCCCCTCCGATCGCGCCCCGGTGCTCCAGGTTTACCAGGACGGTGAGGGCGTCTCGAATCAGGGAGTGGCGCGGTTGACCGGAAAGATCGGCGATGAAGCCGACACCGCAGCTGTCCTGCTCGGAGGATGCATCATAAATGCCGCCGGTGTGCGTCAAAGAAGGATCGGCTTTTGACGGGAGATGGTTCATTGATTTACCACGATAATAAAAACCACGAAGGACACGAATAGAGAATAGGGATTAGGGATTGGAGAATAGTGAATGGGTTATTAGCTATACCTTACTCGAAAGGTTCGTAAGCTCTCAAATCCGAATATCTTCAGCCAAAGGCTGATCCGCCTCTGGAGGAAAATACTAAATCCTAAATAATATCAAATGACCCAAACTAAAAAATCCAAAACAATGGGGCTACACCCGGCGATATTTGAAACATTTGGTCATTTGGATTTTGGATTTGTTTAGGATTTCGATATTAGGATTTCCTGCTCGCAATCCTTTTCGAGCAGGGTATAGCTAGTCCCGACTCCCCACTCCCTAATCCCCATTCCCCAGAAATTCTTCGTGTCCTTCGTGGTTATGACCGGCTGTTTTTACAAAGAACCGGTATCTATGTTGATGCCTATAGAATCGGAAGATATTTTTCCAGTTCGTAGCCGGAGACCTGGATCCGGTAATTATCCCACTCGATCTCCTTGTTCCGGACGAATTGTTCGAACATGTGATCTCCCAGGGTCTCTTTCACCAGCTCGCTCTTGCGAACCTCGCGGATGGCCGCGTAGAGATTCCCGGGGAGCGGGATGATCCCCCGCTTCTCCTTCTCTTCCGGTGACATATGAAAGATATTCTCCTCGATCGGGGCCGGGAGATCATATTCGCCTTCGATCCCGGCCAACCCGGCCGCCAGCATCACCGCGAAGGCCAGGTAAGGGTTGCAGGAGGGATCGGGAGCCCGGAATTCGATCCGGGTCGCCATCTCCCTCCCCGGCAGGTAGAGCGGGACCCGGATCATCGTCGACCGGTTCCGCCGGGCCCAGGAATTGTAGACCGGAGCCTCGTAGCCGGGGACCAGACGCTTGTAAGAGTTCACCCACTGATTGGTCACCGCGATAATCTCGGGGGCGTGTTTCATGATGCCGGCGATATATCGCTTGGCTAAGGCGGAGAGGTTGTAGTTATCCTTGGCGTCGAAGAAAGCATTGGAGTCGCCTTTCAGCAGTGACTGGTGAACGTGCATGCCGCTCCCGTTCTCGGTCAGGATCGGCTTGGGCATAAAGGTCGCGTGGACGCCGTTTCTCCGGGCGATCTCCTTGGTCACGAACCGGAGCGTCATCACGTTGTCGGCCATGATCATGGCGTCGTCGTGCCGGAGGTCCACCTCGTGCTGACTGGGAGCGACCTCGTGATGAGTACATTCTGTCTTCATCCCCATCGCTTCCAGGGCCTGGGCGGTCTCCCGCCGCAGGTCGGTTCCCAGATCGGGCGGGGTCAGGTCAAAGTAGCCGCTCATATCCAGGCATTCGGGCGCCCGGTCGTTCTTGAAATAGAAGTATTCCATCTCGGGGCCGACATGGAAGACGTAGCCCAATCCGGCGGCTTTCTTCGTTATCTTCCGGAGAACGTAGCGGGGATCCCCCGGGTAAGGGTTCCCGTATGGATCCTGGATGTCGCAGATCAACCGGGCCACCGGGCCTTCCTCGGGGACCCAGGGAAGGATCTGAAAGGTGGACGGGTCGGGCATCGCCATCACGTCGCTCTCTTCAATTCGGGCGAACCCCTCGATGGAAGAACCGTCAAATCCGATGCCGCATTCCAGCGCTCCTTCCAGCTCCGAATCGGAGATCTCCATGCTTTTCAGCCGCCCCAGAATATCGGTAAACCAGAGTTGAATGTGCCTGATATTCTTCTCTTCAACCGTTTCCAGTATGCCTTTCTTGTCTGTCATTAGTGCCTCCAGTGAATTATTACGATATATCCCGATGAAAACCGCGGCAATCTAACAGATAGGGGGTAATTATACAAGGGGATATACTATTCTATCCACTATCACCAAGACCAAACCGCAAAATCAAGAAGTAGGGGGTGATGGAGTGGTGGAATAATGGAATGATGGACAACCATTAAACTGGGCCGGATGAGTAATCCGATACCCCATCACTCCAGTACTCCAATACTCCATTTCGGGATAGTTATGGTGCTTGCCATCCGGGGTTGTATCAGCTTCTCTCCCCGCTCCGTCATCAGTTTACCAGATTGGTCAGTTTCCGGTTGGTGAAGGTGAGGATGACCGTCCCATCGGTGAACCTGCCGATCGGGGTGTCATAGGACCAGATCTCCTGGTTGCCGCCCTTGGTGACGGAGAGGGTTTCACGGTCGGGATCTCCCCAGGACGCCCTGACGTCATCGGCGTTCATCCCCTTCATGATTCTCCCCTCCATGATCGCCTGCGCGATCTCGCCGCTCAGGCCGGGGTGCTCCTCCACGTAGTCCAGCCGCCGGTGGTGCGGTGTCACGCACGCCGTCAGCACGATCAGCGAGAGAATTGCCGTGATTGCGAGTGCGGATTTCATGTGATTTCTCCTATCCTCTGACATTCTTTAATGAGTATTTTCTGCTACTATAACACAGATAAAAGCCGGTAAGTAAAAAAAGTGCTTTCGGGGATGCAAAGTTTGCCCCGTTTCCTCCTCTACCGGTATCTCTTCTGACGTCTCTCTTCCCGGATACATTAAAAATTCTCTTAAAACCGCGATGAAAATCTATTTGCCGGAAAACTGGCATATTAATTGCTACTTGTATCCCCCCCCATAAAGATATAACCTGCGGATAAACAGAGAACGGAGGTTTTGTTATGCAGCATATCATCGACCAACTGACGGTCTTCGTCGCCGAGTACGGTCTCAAGCTGATCGGGGCGGTTGTCATCCTGATCGCCGGACGGATGGTGTCCGGTCTGCTCCGGAAACTCGTCCACAAACTCTTGACCAAGGCCAAGACCGACCCGGCCATCATTTCTTTTGCCGGAAACCTGGTCTATTTCCTGATCCTGGTCTTCGCGGTGGTGGCCGCCCTCGGCAATCTCGGGGTCCAGATGACCTCATTCATCGCCATCATCGGCGCCGCCGGCCTGGCCATCGCCTTCGCCATGCAGGGGTCGCTCTCCAACTTTGCCGCCGGTGTCCTGATCTTGGTCTTCAAGCCCTTCAAGATCGGCGATGTCATCACCGCCGCCGGTGTCACCGGGTCGGTCAAGGAGATCCAGATCTTCGAGACCGTCCTGGCGACCCCGGATAACATCCGGATCACCGTTCCCAACGGCAAGATCTACGGCGACGTGATCCAGAACGTCACCGCCTACGCCACCCGCCGGGTTGATATTACGGTCGGCATCAGCTACGACTCTTCGATGAAAAAAGCCCAGGAGATTCTGGAAAAACTCTGCCGGGAAGACGATCGGATCCTGAAAGATCCCGCCCCCACGATCGCCGTGGCCGAGTTGGCCGACTCCAGCGTCAACTTTGTGGTCCGCCCCTGGGCGAAGAAGGAAGATTACTGGGGGGTCAAGTTCGACCTGACCCGGAAGATCAAGGAAGCCTTCGACGCCAACGGGATCGAGATCCCCTTCCCGCAGCGCGTCATTCACATGGTGACGGAAAAACCGGCTTCCTGATCATCCTGAAATTCAATAAATCGGGCCGACACAGCGGTCGGCCCCTACGTAGGGGAGGGCCGCCGTGCCCTCCCTCAGTTGCGAAGCTAAGTTCCTGCTTCGGAATTTTCAGCCTGAGGCTTCAGCCGGAGGCTGATCCGCCTGGCGGAGATGCCAGCCTCTGGCGCACAATAACATAGTGTGAAGTGTAAGGTGTGAAGTGGCGAGTTCCATTACACTTTAAACATTACACTTTACACTACAAGTTGCGCCGGAGGCGCTAACTTGAGTTAAAATGAGGATAAACATGATGAAGAAGCTGATAATACTTTTTGGCATTGCATCGGCGGTGGTCGTTTACTGTGCCAGTGCCGTCGCGGACGACAAACTGGCGGCCCAGGCCGACGATTCGGTCAAGGCTTCCCGGGAGGAATGCGTCCCGCAAGCGCACCTCTTTCCCGGCTGGCTGATCGATCTCAGCGCCGGGTACTCCCTCTCCCGGGGCAACTCGGATACCGCGGATTTTCTGGCCCGGGCGGCCGTCATCAAGAAGTTCGAGGAGACCTGGGAACTGATCGGGAAAGGGGAATACGCCTGGGGCGAGGTCAAGAACCAGGATACCGGGGAGTACGATAAGACCGCCGACCGGGGATCGGTCTCGGGCCAGGCCAACCTCTTCGTGATCGAGAGCGGCTTCCTGTACGGCCTCTCGGCGGCGTCCTATGACAAGATCAAAAAACTGGACCGCCGCCTCGAGAACGGCGTCGGTATCGGCTACGAAATATACCGAAAAGATAAAACCTTCCTTGCCCCCGAACTGGGTGCCTCCTATATCGACAGCCGGTACGAGGACGGTCAGCGAGATCACGGGGTTTATCTCCGCCTGGCTGAGAACGGCGCGCTGGTAATCAACGAACGGGTGACACTGATCGAGAGCGTCGAGTACAAGCCCAAATTTGAGGATTTCAAGGATTACCTGCTCAACGGGGAAGTTGCCCTTCGGGTGGGGCTTTTCTCGCAGGTGTACTTCATGCTCAGCGTGACCGACCGGTACGACAACACCCCGGCGGCGGGGACGAAGCGGAACGATCTCTCGGTGATCAGTTCGCTGGGAGTATCTATCTGATCCGCTGCCGTTTCAGGAGGCTGGCCAAAAAACCCTATTTTCATGAACCTGAAGGTAGCCGCACCTTTTAAGGTGCGTTATTGACTATTGCTGACAACCATTCCGATTGGTGATGACGCCCCGATTTAATCGGGGCGGCTACCAAGATCGGGTTTGCCGCCCGGCCCTTCAGCCGGGTGGCAAAACGGTCGCCAACCAGTCGAAGACCCGCTGGTCGTAAAGGGCCCGTGCCATCGGCTCGCAGTGCCAGTTGGCTCCTTCCTCCTCCGTGAAACGGACGATGGTCTTGGGGCAGGTCAGCGCGTCATAGACCTCCCGGGACTGGCCGGGCCAGAACTGCTCGTCGTCCGGATCGGCGATCAGCATCGGGCACCGGATCTCCGTGATCACGTCCCGGGCGTTGTAGCGCAGGGCTTCGGTCATCCAGTCGAAGACATTTTGCGTGCAATAGGGCTTCATCCGGAACTCCAGTTCCTGCCGCGCGGCTTTTCCCATGAAGTGCTCTCCCAGGCGGAGCTGCTTTTCGAACTTGGCCCGGTCTCCTTCCCGGAGGGACCGGCGCATGCCGCCGGGGAGTTTCTCCAGCATCGCGGTCGAGACATCCATCACCCCGGGGTCGGCGATCCCGGCCGCTATCCGGTGTTCGAAGGCCAGCGCCCGGAGCACCCAGTAGCCTCCCTGGCTGATCCCGGAGAGGACGATCCGTTCCGGGTCCGCCTCCCGGCGAGCGAGGAGAAAGTCGACGACCGGGGTGATGACCTTCTCCCAATCGGGGCGGAAGGGTATGTTGTGCAGCCAGAGAAGGCTGTTCTGGCCGGGTCCGTCGAAGGTCAGGGCCGCGTATCCCCGCTCCAGCGCCCCGGCGATCCCGCTCGCCCAGATGGCGCTGACCGGCCCGTCGGAGCCGTTGTTGAAGATGATCACGGGGAGCGGGCCTTCCGCGTCCGGCGGTCGGAAAAAGTAGCCCGGCATGCCACTGTCCCCGTAAGGGATCTCAATCTTCTCGGCCGGGGGCGAAAGACGCCGGCAGAACTCATCCCAGCAGTTCCGGTGTTCCTGCCAGGTCGGTAGCTGCCGTCCCGGGTCGTCGGTCCCGTCGACCATGGAGTTGGCGGTGGCAAAATAGTTCGACGCGCGCAGCCACGCCCAGCGGGCTCCCGTCGTGTCGCCGGCCTTGTCGCATTCCCGGGCGATCGCGCGAATCCGTTCCGCTGTCCGGTACCATTCGCTATACCAGCTCTCGAAATCCCCGTCGCGGATCCGGGAGCAGGTGGAGATGACCTCACCGGCCCCGGCCCCCCGGTACGAACAGAAGCCCAGGGCGATCAGGGTCTCGAAGTTCATTCCGGGATGCTTGAAGAAATACTGCTTCTTCTTTAACGCCTTCATCACCTCTCCTCTCTATAAATAAATAGTATGATTACTCGGGGACTAATTACCACGAAGGACACGAAGAACACGAAGGAGAAATAGAGAAAAGCGAAAACAATCTGGACATTATCAGCAATGAATAAGCCAGGCGGGGGTTCTCAGGGCAGCCAACCGGGCTGATTGACAAACCCGTCAGATGATTGCTGTGGTTTTATTTCTCATCAATGCTATTAACGAAAAGCCCCTATAGTATTATCCTTCGTGTTCTTCGTGTCCTTCGTGGTAGTTAATTTGGTAAGCATTAAAAGGATGGCTGGATGATTACTCGCGGGTGAATCGGAAGTCGCAGGTGGGCGCGCCCTCCATGATGGTCTGCGTTCTGGTCAGCTTGATGCGCGGATTGAACCCCTCGGTAAAGGCCTCGTCCCGGCTGCAGGAAAGGCAGAATCCGAGTTCCCTCATTCCCAGGCGGTCATAGAGCTCGGCATAACGGCAGCGGACAACATCGAAGCTCAATCTCCGGTCCGTCTCTTCCAGCATTTTGATGCTGATCGCGTCGTCTTCCGCCCATACCTCTCTGACCACCCGGGCCAGTTCCTCCATGGTGTTGGAGCCGGAGCGCTCGGCCGTCTGCCGGCCGTCAATGATGGCGTCCGCCCGGATGGCCGAGGCGGCCACTTCCATGGCTTTCTCCCGGCCGATTTCCCCGCCAAGGCCCCTGATCAGAATCGCGGCCACCGGGGCCTGTATCTCCCTCCGCTGAAGATGACTGATCTTCTTTTCAGTATCTTTTTTATGCATCCGTTATTCCTCCGTTGGTATCTGGTTTATAGCGCTGTTATGGAATCACCGGCATCATACAATACCCATTGCCGTTACCAAAAGCCGGAACGCATATATTACCGCTTACTGATCACCGATTACTGATGGGAGTTTTCAGGGTATTCGTCGGTTGATCGCGTGGCTCCAGTCATCCACCGCTTCCTGGAGCGTTGCCGCCCCCTGGCGGTAGCGGAAGGTCCCGTCCAGCATCGAGAGAGACCACTCGCCCTTCCCGGTCCCCCGTTTCCAGGCACCCTGCTCCTCTTCAATCCCTTCCAACTTGAGCCAGGAAGAACCTTTCTCCAGAATCGCCTTGACCCGATAGGGAGGAATTTCTCCCTCGATGACGCCGGTCACCCGATTCGCCGCGGTGACCACCCCCAGTTCATCCAGCGCCGCCTCGGCGCCGTCGAAGATCTGATCATAGGTGTAGCCGGAATGGTTAATCGACTTCACGGTGCTCCCGATCTTCGTCCCGTACCCGACCGAGCAGCCGGCCACGGCCATTACCAATGCGGCCCGGACCGCCATTATCACCCTGGTCAATATCATGCTCCTGCGCTTCATGGGTATCCTCCTTATTGTTACTCATCTCATTATATGTTAAATATAACACCTGATTGACCTGATTTCTCTGATTTTTTTCAGGTCAGTCAGAATGATCAGGTGCTAAAAATCAGGAGCCGAGGTGGGGGGAACAATTGGTTTCATCAGGTGCACAATAGTTGCGAAGCTGAGTTTTTGAGGGGAAGTTTAATTTAATGGAAAAAAGGAATTTTTTATGAAGAAAGAGAAGAAGCGGAAAACAAATTGGTCTATCAGCGATCCGGAGACCCTCCTGGTTCTGGTCGAGATCGGAAAGCTTTTGACTTCCTCCCTGGACCTGGACGAAATCCTGCGATTGATCATCTCCCGGGCCAGCCGGCTGATCCCGGCCGAGAACTGGTCGCTCCTTTTAAAAAATCAGGAGACGGGGGAGCTGACATTCGCGGTGGTGGAAGGGAGCAAGAAGGAGTCCCTCCGAGGGTTCTGCATACCGTGCGGCCATGGGATCGCCGGCTGCGTGGCCCAATCCGGCAACGCGGAGTTCGTGGCCGATGTCCAGGGCGACACCCGGTTTTACCGGGAGATGGACGCCCGCTCGGGGTTTACCACCCGGTCTGTGGTCTGTCTCCCGCTCAAGATCCACGGCAAGACCCTGGGCGTGATGGAGATCGTGAACGTCGAAGACATCGAGCTCTTCAAGAAAAGAGACCTCCCGGTTCTCCAGGCGCTGGCCGACTATGCCGCGATCGCCATCGAAAACTCCCGGTATGTAGCCACCGTTCACCGGCTGAGTATCATTGATGAATATACCGGTCTTTTCAACGTGCGACATCTCTATCGAGTGCTGGAGGGCATTGTCCGCGCTGCCCGCGAAAAAGGCTCACCCGTCGGGGTTGTTTTCGCCGATATCGACAACTTCAAGGGACTGGTTGATGAACACGGGCACCTGCTGGGGAGCCGGGCGTTGAAGGAGATCGGTTCAACCATCCTGGGCTGCCTGGCCCCGAGCGACATGGTCTTCAAATACGGGGGCGACGAATACGTGCTCGTCCTGCCGGGTCGGAGCCGGGCTTCCGCCCGGGCACTGGTGGAAACCGTCCGCTCGACGATTGCCTCCTCAGCTTATCTTCAGAGCGAGGGGAAGCCGGTTCGGGTGACGGCCAGCTTCGGGTTGGCCCTGTTCCCGGAAGACGGGGAAACCGCCAAGGAATTGCTTCTGGCCGCCGATCACCTGATGTACCGGATCAAGAACACGACCAAGAACGGTCTCGCCCTCTCGGACGTCAAGTCCGGAGATTAAAAATATTTCACCACGAAGGACACGATAGAGAGAATAGGGATTAGAGAATGGTGAATGGCCTCAACTCCCCACTCCCTCATCCCCATTCCCCAAATATTCTTCGTGTCCTTCGTGGTGAATTATCAATATGGGTAGTTAAATGAAGCGGATGCATCAGGTTAGCGGCCGACGCCGCCTGGGGGCGGGTCTGGCCTTCACCACCGCCATTTTCTGGGGTATTCTTCCCGTTGTTCTCAAGGTCCTGCTTGAAAAGATCGACGCCTTCACCATCGTCTGGTTCCGGTTTCTGGGGGCGGGGCTCCTCCTCTCGCTCTTCATCGTCCGCCGCTACGGCGTCACACCCATCTTTAAAGCTCGGGGAGTCGCCATCATTCTCACCCTGGTTACCATACTCGGGCTGGGGGGGAACTACGTCACGTACGCCCTGGGGGTGAAGTTCATGTCGCCCGGGATGGCGGTGGTCATGATCCAGATTGCCCCGATGATGCTTCTCCTCGGGGGACTGGTGATCTTCCGGGAACAGTTCGGTGTCGTCCAGTGGGTGGGTCTGGTTCTCCTCCTGGGCGGCATCGTTCTTTTCTTCCATCGCCGTATCGGTGAGATATTCTCCGGGATCAATCACCTCTCGATCGGAGCGGTTGTCATCATTTTCTCCGCCCTGGTCTGGACGGCCTATGCCCTGGCCCAGAAGCAACTGCTCCGCTACTTCCCTTCCGAGATCGTGATGGTACGGATTTACCTCGGCGGAATGCTTCTCTTCCTTCCTCTTGCTCATCCCGGCCGGATCACTGGACCTCGATCCGGTACGCCTCGGCCTGCTCGCCTTCTGCGCCATCAATACGATCATCGCCTATGGCTGTTTCTCGGAGGCGCTCGACCATCTCGAGGCCTCCCGGGTCAGTCTGGTCGTTGCGATCACCCCCCTGGTCACCCTCGGCGTCGCCGCCGGCGGCGCGGCCCTTTTCCCCCTCTATCTCGCCCCCGAAGAACTAGGCCCGCTCGGTATCGCGGGTGCCTGCCTGGTGGTGGTGGGATCAATGCTCGGTTCCTTCGCCCGTGTTCCCGCTCTTCGGGCGGGGGAAGGGTAATTCCGGAAAAGCCGGGTCAAAGGGCCTATCCGAATAATAGAGACGGGGAATTAGATGAGATGGATCAGTGTGGAGAGGAGAGGATCGCTTTGACCTCTTCGTCGGTCACGTCGTACCAGTCTTCGTAGGCGGCCGCCACCGCGAAGACCCAGCCTCCCCGGACGTCGGGGCAGACCAGCTCGTCAACCAATGGCGCGATCCGTTGGTAGGCTCCCGTAGAGGCGGTCGGTACGGCCACGATGATTTTGTCCGGTTCGTGCTTGCGGACCACCCGCACCGCCGACTCCATTGTTACCCCCGAGGCGAGTCCGTCATCGGTGATGATCACGGTCTTCCCCGCCAGCCGGGGAAACTCCCGGGGGGCGCCGTAGAGCCGGAGGCGGTCCTCGACGGACCGGAGGGCCTTCCCGGTCTGGGCGACGATCTGCTCCCGGCTTATCCCGAGGCGGGGCAGGAGATCCTCGTTATAGAGGACGGTGCCATCCGAGGCCACCGAGCCGAAGCCCGACTCGGTGTTCCAGGGGATCTGAATCTTGCGGATGATTATGGGGAGGAGAGGAAGGTCGAGTTCCCGGGCGAGGGCGGCTCCCACGACCACCCCGCCGTTGGGGATGGCCAGGACCACCGTCCCGTTCTCGCGTGGGGGCAGCAGCGATGCGAGAACCCTCCCCGATTCTTTACGGTTACGATAAACTGCTACGGGGTGAATATACCATATGCGATCTATCTGTGATAATTCATAAATATCCGGGTAACAGTTCCGGGGACATACTATTAAATAGGGTAGTCAAACGGCATATAATTGCCGTGTTCAGTATCGTGTTCCCGGAATTTATAAGCTCCAAACAAAAGACCACACGCATTCCCAAAAAAGATCGTGCTGTATTTTTAATATAATCATTGCGTTAATTTAACATAAATGTTAAGTTGATGCCATGAAATGGGAGGAATTTATCCAGATTGCCGGGGAGTATCCGGTTATCGAGTCCAGGATTCTTTTGACCGGATTTACACATCCCTCCTCACTCCAGGTCCATATCGGGCGATGGGAACAGGCCGGGAAGCTTATAAAGATAAAACGCGGCGTTTACCTGCTGGCCGAACCCTATCGCAGGACCGAGTTATGGGAGCCGTATCTCGCCTCGTTACTCAAAATGCCCTCCTATCTCAGCCTGGAAAAGGCGCTCGAATACCACAACTGTATCCCGGAGGCTGTGCCGGTCTATACGTCCGTCACGCCGAAACGGCAGGCATCGTTTCGTTGTCCGGTGGGGACCTTCTCTTACCGGCATATCGATTCTTCCCTCTTCTGGGGATATGAAGGCCATACCGTGCGCGGTCAGACTGCATTGATCGCTTCACCCGAGAAGGCGCTGCTCGACCTCGTTTATCTATACCGGAGAAAACTCCCCTCCGGCTACATTCGGGAACTGCGGCTTCAAAATGTCAAAAAGTTCGATCTCGACCGCCTTCTTAAATATGCCCGCCGGTTTAAAAAGCCGAGGATCATCAAGGCTGCTGATTCCATCCGGGAACACCTGGAAGAAGTTGTCTCCATGGAGAAAGAGTTATGAAAGACTATGCGCTTCAAGTAGCCTCCTCCAGGACCGGATACAATGAAAAATTAAACTCCCTGCGGGAATATCTTCAGGCTTACATCCTGAGAATTTTGTTTGATGACGGCTTCTTTGATCTCTCTGCATTCGTCGGAGGTACCGCCCTGCGATTTCTTTACCGGATTCCCCGATTCTCGGAAGACATGGATTTTTCAGTTACCGGCGGAGAGTTATATCCGTTCGAGCCAGGGATGCTGAAGCTGAAGCGGGAACTGGAGATGTCAGGGTACGATGTCACCATCAAATACAATGCCGGCAAGACGGTACAATACGCACTGATTGGATTCGTCGGTATTATGTTCGAGGCGGGAATTTCTCCTCATCGCAACCAGAAATTGTCAATCAAGATCGATATCGACACCCGCCCTCCCGAAGGAGCAATCCTCGCCACCCATATCAGTGACATTTACTTTCCTCTTGCCTATGCCACCTACGATCTGCCCTCCCTGTTTGCCGGTAAGCTTAACGCGCTTTTGTGCAGGAGCTATACCAAGGGCCGCGATTTTTTCGATCTCGGATGGTATCTCTCCCGCTGGCCCGATCTTTCGCCGAATTTTAATCTTCTTCGTAATGGTCTTTGCCAGGCTGGATGGGAAGAATCTTTCCCTTCAGAAAACGATTGGAGAATGCGGCTCTTGCGGGTGGTGGAGACGGCGGACTGGAAAATGGTTGAACGGGACGTGACATCTTTTCTGGAGCGGCCGGCCGATCTGAATATTTTCACCCGGGAGAACGTGTTACAGCTTCTGGCCTCAGGTGGACAAAGGGCAGGATGATTAAAGTTTTATTATTTGAGCAATACGCGACCTGATTTACAAGAGCATTCAGATGGGAAACAACACTACAGAGAAACCGAAACACAAGCTGGCCGTTCACCTGATGGCCCCGCCGCCGGGCCGGAGGGCCTTCCCGGTCTGGGCGACGATCTGCTCCCGGCCGACCGAGCTTGACCACCGGGATTCAGTTTGAGAAACTAATTCGATGAGCGAATATTTACCGTGACCACCCGGTATTCCGGGTTTATAATCGAACGAAAAGGTACTTCACTGTTTCGGGATTCCAATAACAGGATAAAATCCGGTTATTGGAATTCCGAAACAGAAGAAAAAGCCCCCGGAATAAAATAATCAGTTTTGCTTTATGATACTAAGGGCTTGCCGTTATGGATTGAACGGTTGGACCTGAACTAATTTTTGGATCGCTATCAATCTGTATTCTATTTAGAAAGAGAAAATTTACTAAATTAGCGCCGGAGGCGCTAATTTATGGGTAAGGTTAATGCTGAAACGGGATAATGCAGCCGAGCGAGAGCCCGGCCTGAAGGTGGAGAAGGAGGATGAGCGGACTGTCTATTTCCTCCGGGGAAGCCTGGAGGCCCGGGGCGGGGGTGATGTCTGGAGAGAGGCGGTTACACTCCTGGCGAAGGAGAAGCCCCGACAGCTCATTATCGACGGCGCCGGGGTCACCTACTGCGACGTGGCCGGGATCGGGCTGCTGGTAGATCTCAAGGCCCACCAGGAAGAACAGGGGGGCACATTCGAAATCCGCAACTTCCCGGAGAAGTATTATCACCTGCTGGAACTTTTCCCATCCGATATTTTCCGCGACAAGGGGAGGAGGGAAAGGAGCCGGGAATCCCTCCCGGGAGAGGTGGGACGGGCCCTGGCTTCCTGGCTGGGAAACCTTCGCACCACCGTCGCCTTCATTGGTGAGCTCTCTTCCGCCCTCTTCTTTGCCGTCCTGCACCCGGCGCAGGCGCGCTGGAAGAAGTGCTGGGGGGTGATGGAGGCCGCCGGTGTGAACGCGATCCCCATCATCGCCCTGATGGGCTTCCTGATCGGGCTGATTCTGGCCTTCCAGGCCGGGGTCCCGATGAAGCAGTACGGCGCCGATATCTTCATCATCAACCTGGTCGCCATCACCCTGGTGCGGGAACTGGGCCCGCTGATCACCGCCATCATCGTGGCCGGCCGTTCCGGCTCGTCCTTCGCCGCCGAGATCGGGACGATGAAGGTCAACGACGAGGTCAATGCCCTGATCACGATGGGTCTCAACCCGGTCAAGTTCCTGGCCGTGCCCAAGGTTCTGGCGGGGATACTGGTGATGCCGCTTCTGGCCATATTCACCAACGTCTTCGGCATGATCGGCGCCATCTTCGTGGTCATGGGGATGGGGTACCCGCTGATCACCTGCCTCAGCCGGCTGGTCGATTCGGTGAGCATGGGCGACCTTCTGGGGGGGCTCTTCAAGACGCTGGTCTTCGGCCTTCTGATCTCGGGTGTCGGATGCCTCCGCGGTCTCCAGACCAAGGCCGGCGCCCAGTCGGTCGGGGTGTCCACCACCCAGGCGGTGGTGAGCAGCATCATCCTGATCATTTTCTCGGACGGGATCTTCGCGGTCATCTTCTATTACCTCGGGATATAAAATTCACCACGAAGAATAAAAAAAATAATTAATTCACCACGAAGGACACGAAGAACACGAAGGGGATTAAAGTACAAATCGTTTTAGACCGGTTTTAAATATTTCGACATTGAAATTCATGAGCAGTCCGATGGATATGCCGGATAGCTTCATATAAGTAAGCAATTGAGCGCGGTGGACATCGAGGATCTTTTCCACACTCTTAATTTCAATAATCAACTTATTATCGACCAAAACATCAATGCGATAACCACAGTCGATAATTACATTCTTGTAATTCACAGGGAGGGGAGCCTGGAGCTTAAAAGATATAGCTGCCAAAGATAGTTCGTGGGCAAGACATTGTTCATACGTAGATTCTAATAATCCGGGTCCAAGCACACGATGCACTTCCAGGGCGCAGCCGATTACTTTATTTGATAAAGGATAAAATTCCATAATATATCTTTCCTTTAGCTCAATTGCCTTGTTGGTTAAAAACAAAAGAAAAGTGAAGTTATATGTTAGTCGTATAGAGCAGCGATTTTATTCCGGTATTATTTATTTTTTCTTCGTGTTCTTCGTGTCCTTCGTGGTTGAAATATATTTATGATAAATCAAGATTCAACAATTAATAGTGTAGCTGTTCTCAATGGGGGGATAACGGAACCAATTATCAAGGTTCGTGGTGTTACGATCCGCTACGGCGAGAACACCATCCTGAAGGATGTTTCCTTCGACGTGATGCCGGGGGAGGTCTTTATCATCCTGGGCGGGTCGGGCTGCGGGAAGAGCTCGATCATGCGGCAGATGATCGGCCTCGAGCAGCCGCTCACCGGCCAGGTCTTTATCGAAGGGGAGGACATGGTCACCGCTTACGGAAAGGATCGGGACGAACTCCTGAAGAAAATCGGTGTCATGTACCAGGATGGGGCTCTCTTCGGCTCGCTGACGCTGATCGAGAACGTTCGGCTTCCCCTCGACGAGTTCACGGACCTGCCGCTGGAAGCGAAGAACCTGATCGCCCGGATGAAACTATCCCTGGTGGGATTAGACGCTTTTACCAACCATCTCCCCTCTGAGGTCAGCGGGGGGATGCAGAAGCGGGCCGCCATCGCCCGGGCGATGGCCCTCGACCCGGACATCCTCTTCCTTGATGAACCGTCGGCCGGTCTCGATCCGATCACGTCGGCCGGACTGGACGCGCTGATCCGTCGCCTGGCTGGTACGCTGGGAGCCACCTTCGTGGTGGTGACTCACGAGCTGGCGAGCATCTTCGCCATCGCCGACCGGGTCATCATGCTTGACAAACGGGAGAAGACGATCGTCGCCACCGGGATCCCCCGGGAACTGAGGGACCATTCGGAGAACCCCTGGGTAAGGAGCTTTTTCAACCGGGAGGAAGCACCGGAAGGGATCGAGTAATAGCCGCAAAAAAGCGCAAAATACATTTAATTATAGAGACCCCGCCTCGGCCCCATTAAATAGCCGCAAAAAGGCGCAAAATACGCAAAAAATATTTATGATAAATGTCTGCGAAAAAGATGTTCGTTTTATATAATCCGCAAGATGGTGGCAATTTTTTCTCTCGTTATTAGATCGGCTGCTGGTTCATTTTGATCTATCCAAATCTGAGATTAGGAAATATCTCAACCGATGTTGATTACTACTTTTGCGCTTTTTGCGTCTTTTTGCGGCGATTCTTTCAGTTAGAGAAAAAGGGAGAGATTATGAGTCAGAAGACAAATTATTTTAAACTGGGGATGTTTGTCATTATCGCCGTGGTGATCCTCCTGGTCGGACTCTTTTTCCTGGGCGCCCGGGAAATGTTCAGGAAGGAATGGACCTTCGAGACCTATATCGACAGCTCCGTTCAGGGGCTCGATATCGGATCTCCGGTGAAGATGATGGGTGTCAAGATCGGCTCGGTCAGCCAGATCAAGTTCGTGTATGAAATGTACGAGACCGAGCATAATTATGTCTATGTGCTCTTCACCATCGATCCCTCCGCTATCGGGGCCAGGACGCCCGACCAGGACCAGGAAGTATTGAAGGTGCATACTCGGCAGGTGGTCGATAAGGGGCTCCGGCTCACCCTGGCCTCCCAGGGGATCACCGGGATCTGTTTTCTTGACGCCTCGTACTACGACCCGGCCAAGATCGAGGAACTGAAGATCGACTGGACGCCGGAGAACCCCTACATCCCCGCGGTTCCCGGAACCCTGGCCCGGCTGAGTTCCTCGCTGGAGAAAACGCTGGACAGCCTGGCGGAAGTGGACTTCGCGGCCGTGGGAGAAAAAGTCGACCGGACACTGGCCTCGGTCAATGAGATGCTGGAAAAGGATATCAGGCCGCTGATCGCCAATCTCCGGGATGAGGCGTCCCCGACCCTGGCCAACCTGCGGCAAGCCTCGAACAGTATCCCCGAGATAACGGCCCGCCTCAACATGACCTTGCAGAGACTCTCCGACTGGGTAAGCGAGCAGAAGGGGAGCCTGGCGGAAGTAGTCGAGGACGCGCGGATCGTCTCCGACAACCTGCGCCAGCTGACTGAATCGGCCCGGCAGGATCCCTCGCACATCCTGTGGGGAAACCCACCACCACCATCAAAGGTAATCGAATCGCCATGAAAAAGAAAAATACCTGCGTCGTCGCTGTCGCCTGGTTCGTCACACTCGGATTGCTCTGCGGGTGTGTCAACCTCCAGAGGGATTATCCCGTCCGGAAATATTACGTTCTGGAAGTGAAACCGGAAACCGCGCTGCCGCCGCTGGAGGATGGACCGATCGTCCAGGTCCAGCTCTTCCGGGCCTCTCCCGGCTACGAGAACACGGAGTTCGTGTACCGGACCGGGGACTCGATCTTCGAGTCCGACTTTTACAATGTTTTTTTTATACTGCCGGGCGAACAGATCAGGGCCCTCACCTCCGAATGGCTGGAGGACTCGGGCCGCGCCCGGGCCGTCATCGACCGGGCAAGCCGGCTGAGACCGACCTACGTCATCGAAGGGAACCTGGTGGAGATGTACGGTGATTTCCGGGACAAGGTAAATCCCCGGGCGGTTATCATGGTTGACTTCCTGCTCATGGATGTCCGCCCGCTGGAGCCGCTGATCGTCTTCAGCAAATCCTACCGGGAAGAAATATCCATCCCGGTCGCTACCGCCGACGCCCTAGTTACGGGCTGGGAAGAAGGGTTGCGGAAGATTTTCACCGCGTTCGAAAAGGACGTTCCCGCGAAAGCCCCGGCGCCGGAAACTGAAGAGGGGAAATAATCCGGCGAATCACGGGTTCGCGGGTGGAGAGTCTTCCGGCGGGGTTCCGGGGGCGGTAAGGTCGGAGGTGCAGTAAGGGCACCGGGTCGCCTGGATGGAGATGGTACTCACGCAGAAGGGGCACTGCCGGGTCGTCGGTTCCGGCGGCGCCTCGTCAACCTCCCGCTGGAGTTTGTTGAGACCCTTGATCAGCATGAAGACGGCGATCGCGACAATGAGAAAGCTGATGATGTTGTCCACGAACACCCCGTAGTTGATCGTGACCGCGCCGGCCGTCCGGGCGTCCGCCAGGGCGGCGTAAGGTCCGGCCGGAGTGCCGTGCTTGAGAACAACGAAGAAGTTGGAGAAATCGATCCCTCCCAGGAGAAGGCCGAACGGGGGCATCAGTATATCGGAGACCAAACTTTTTACGATAGTGCCGAACGCTCCGCCGACGATGATGCCGACCGCCATGTCGACCACGTTCCCGCGCATGGCGAACTCTTTGAACTCTTTCAACACCCTGTCCATCATTACGTGCATTTTATTCATTACCGGCACCCCGGTTGCCGTTTGATGTTTCCCGCCCGGCTCTCTGCCGGGTGATCTCGTAGCAGAAAATCGCGGCGGCCGCCGCCGCGTTGAAAGAAAGAGCGGCCCCCTCCATGGGGAGAGTGACGATGAGATCAAGCTGTTTCCCCACCCCGTACCGTATCCCGCTCCCTTCCGAGCCGATGACCAGGCAGAGCGGGAAAGGAAGATCGGTCCGGGATACGACGCTGCCGCCGCCCGTCACCGCTCCCGCTGTCCAGAAGCCTCCCTTCTTGGCTTCTCTCAGCGCCCGGGAGAGGTTGGTGACGATTGCCACCGGCACGTAGTTTTCTCCGCCGGCAGCGACATGGAGGACGGTCTCGGTCACCCCGCAGGCCTCATGCCGGGGCAAGACGATGGCGAATCCTCCGAAGCAGGCGGCGGTCCGAATAACGGCCCCCAGATTCTGGGGGTCGCTCACCCGGTCCAGGAAGAGGAGCGTGCGTCTGGGGTACTGCCCGTTCTGCATCAGTTCCAGGTAGGGTGTATAGCGGTAATCGTCCACTTCGGCCGCGATTGCCTGCCGCCGTTCGGTCCCCGCGAACCGGTTTATTTCCTTCTCCCCGGCGAAATCGAATGGGATACCGCTGGCGCGGACAATACCGGCCAGTTCCGGGTCCCGGAGGTTATCCCGAAGATAGATCTTCCTGATACTGCCGGGATTGATCTTCAGACGCTCAGCAACCGAGTTTTTCCCGTAGAGAAACATCGTCTATCCGCTGAAAAGAAAAGTGATTAAAACATCAGATCCGGCTAAACCGAGCCCCGGGGGCCGCAGGGATTATACGACCATCCCGTATTATTCACCAGATACTTTTGACGTTTATAGCAAGGAGTCACGGTTCAACGGACAGTAATCCGAAGAGCGGTTCGCTGTATTTTTCGTGACATTCTCCGGTTGTTTGGGGTAACATCTTTTTAGCAATTGGCTTCATGCACTTGGAGCCCTGAGGGAGAAGGCCTTAACCTGGATTATTCATGAAAATTGAAAATTATCATGAATAATCCAGGTTACTAATTGTCGTTCAATATAGTATGAATAGCGATCTTGTTTATGCGGCGACAGCACTCTGCTTTTTCTTCTCCGAAAGGGGGACATGGTATTCTTCCTGTTAACGCGGTCGGCAGAAGCGGGCCTTTGGCTGTAATTCATTGCCGGAGAATTTGATAAAATTAATATTTTTTCGTGTGGCTGTTCATGTAAGCTTGGTCATGGTTCAAAACTAACCCGATTTATGAATAAATCGGGTTAAGCCCACTACCTTAGAGAGCCGATGATGCGCTTTTTTCGACATCTGCGGAATAAGGGTGATGAGGCAGCTACAGAGATCAGCAAAGAACAGATCTGCCTCAACAAGCTTGCCGCCAGCGGGGAAGAAAACGCCCTTGATCCGGCCGGGGCAAATTACCTCGCGGCCTCGTCGGCGATCAGGAAAAAATTTCGAGATAGGGTGGGACACGACTGCCCCATGTGCGATGGCAAGAAGGTCTTCTGTCCTGAGTACATCGGGGTCAACCCGGACCATTACATAAAACACAATTTCAAGTAGATCGCTCCCGGTCGTCAGTCAGGGAGGAGTCCCTCCCTCCGAATATTTCCCCCCCCCGGCCGATTTTAACGGGGACGCTCCCTCGTTTCCGCTTCGGAATTTCAATAAATTAGTAAAAACAACATGAATGACGAAAGAATGACGAAAAACAAATACCAACGCGCCGCCGCCGGAGCGGCTTCGGCGCTCTCGCGAAGGCGGATGACCAAATGCGCCTCCATTGCCCGCGCCGCGGAGCAGAAAGGAAATTGAGAATTGGTTCATTTGTCATTTGGATTTCATTCGTCATTCGTCATTCGGATTTCGTCATTAGTAGCGCCGCAGGCGCTAAGTTCTATCATGAATTCTCCCTGGCTGAGCGTAGTTATTCCCTCGTTGAACGAGGAGAAAAGGATCGGCCTCACTCTGGATAACGTGCGCCAGGTTTTCCCCGGCCGGGAGGCTGAGATCATCGTCTCCGACGGGGGGAGCTGTGACCGGACTTTGGAGCTGGCACGGATATATCCGGAAGTCATCATTGTTACCGGTTCACCTGGCAGAGGTCGGCAGATGAACCGGGGGGCGCAGGCCGCCGCGGGGGAAGTGCTGCTCTTTCTTCATGCTGACGCCATACTCCCCTTCAAAACAGCCGGCCTGATTGCCGCGGCGCTCTCGGTCCCGGGCGTGGTCGGTGGGGCCTTCAAGATCGAGACGGTCCTTGATCAGCCCCATACCCGGCTGTTCAAGGCACTGGTCCGGACCGCCGACTGGCGTTCCCGCTTTACACGGCGTCCCTACGGGGACCAGGCTCTCTTTCTTCCCCGCCCGATCTTTGGACGCATCGGTGGTTTCCGTGACTATCCGGTCATGGAGGACCTCGATTTCTCCCGCCGGCTCTCCCGGGAGGGAAAGATCATGCTGGTGGACGGCATTGTCCGGGTATCGGGCCGCCGATGGGAAAAGAACCTTCTGGGCAATTTCATCAAACTCAAGGCCCTCCCGCTCCTCTTCCGTCTCGGCGTCTCCCCCGATATCCTGGCCCGAATCTATGGAGTGATAGGGTAATCATTACTGTATGTTCGGGCAATAACTCAGACATTGTAATAAATTATTTTCGAGTAAAATTCCAAATCACAAATTCCAAATGACAAATAAATTCCAAATACCTAATGACCAAAATCACAAACCACGGGTCGAAATATGGTCCCGAAGCGGAACGTCCAGTTTGCCAAAGCTGCAAGGAAGCTAATGAGCAAACAAAGATATTAACTACACTCTTCGAGAAGTAAAGATGGCCAATGCCACGCCGTCGTTTGGATGTTTCGGTCATTGTAATTTTGAAATTGTGATTTGTTTGTTATTTGGTGCTTGTGATTTATTATTTGTTTTTATTCTTCGTGTTCTTCGCGGTGAATAAAATATGTTTTGGTGAAAAATTCTGAAATCCTAATATTGTTCGCTCGAGAACCCGTCCCCGGCAGGGTCAAAACCCGGCTGGCGGCGGGTATCGGTCCGGAACAGGCCGCCCGGCTCTATGAGGCCTTTCTGCTGGACACGCTCGACACGCTCCGGGCAACGGGGCGTCCTTTCGCCGTCGGGTATCGGGGAGAAGGCGCGGGACCGTATTTCCATACCGTGGCCCCCGGAGCCGTCGATTGTTTCCCCCAGCAGGGCGACGATCTGGGAGCGAGAATGGTCGCCGCCTTCCGGCGATATTTTCAGCGCCGTTTTCAGAAGATCGTTTTGATCGGCTCCGACTGCCCGCTCCTGGCGGCCGCCGATCTCCGCGATGCCTTTGCCGCCCTGGAGGACTGTCCCGCCGTCCTGGGCCCGGCCCGGGACGGCGGATATTATCTGGTTGGATTATCCCATGAGTTCCCCGAACTCTTCACCGGCATCGAGTGGGGGACAAAAGCGGTCTTGTGTAAAACCATTGCGGCCTTGAAACGTGAGGGATGTTCGTTTCAACTTCTTGAAGAGCTGGCTGACATTGACCGGGTAAGTGATCTGGACACCTTCGCCTCGGGTGGGGAACCTTCCGATAGAGTCATTCCACCCCATACCAGGCAGGTCATCAGTGAACTATACCCTGACTGAGTTCCCTGATATTTTTCTTTTCTTCGTGTTCTTCGTGTCCTTCGTGGTTATACTATGTTTTGCACAGTCTAGGAACATCAGATAGAATGAACGATATGGATAATAATACTCTGCTGCAGACCTGCGATATCCCCCTCGACGACTCCCGGATCGCGCCCTTCACCATGGTGATCTTTGGCGGCGCGGGCGACCTGAGCCGCCGCAAACTCCTCCCCACCCTCTTTCACATCTTCCGGGAGGGTGACCTCCCGGAGGATTTCTCCATCGTCGGTTTCGGCCTCCCCGAGATAGACTCTCCCGGCTACCGGAAGCTGGTCGGCGAAGCCGTCCGTGAGTTCGGAGAAGAACCTTTCAATCAGGAGAAGTGGGATGAGTTTGCCCCCCATCTCGAGTATCTCCCCGGGGATTTCGATACAGACGCGAACTATGAGAAACTGGTGAGAGAGCTGAACCGTCTCTGCGGCGCCCGGCAGGGAGAGGCGAAGCGGCCTGTGATCTATTACATGGCGGTTCCCCCTTCCTGCTTCCCGGTCATCGTCCGCCGGCTGGCCGCCCACCAGCTCTGCCGGGAGCGGTTCGATACCAAAATTATCATCGAAAAACCTTTCGGAGATAACCGTGCGACCGCGGAAACGCTCAATCGCGCGATCCTGGAAGCCTTTGATGAGAGACAGATATACCGGATCGATCACTACCTGGGGAAGGAGACCGTCCAAAACATCATCTTCTTCCGTTTCGCGAACTCCATCTTCGAGCCACTCTGGAATCGCCGCTATGTCGACAACGTCCAGATAACCGTGGCGGAGAGTATCGGAATCGGGCACCGCGGCTCATTTTACGAGCATGCCGGCGTGGTGCGGGATATCGTCCAGAACCACATGCTTCAGCTCGTCGCCCTGGTTGCCATGGAGCCACCGGTCGGCTTCCAGGCCGATTATATCCGGGACGAGAAGGTCAAGATATTCCGATCGATCCGGGTGATGGATGAAAAAACCGTCGACGACTTCGCGGTCCGGGGCCAGTACGGCCCGGGGAACGTGGACGGATCGGCGGTCGCCGCTTACCGGGAGGAAGCGGCGGTCTCTCCGGATTCCCTGACGCCCACCTTCATCGCCGCCCGGCTCCTGATCGATTCCTGGCGCTGGGCCGGCGTTCCGTTCTATATCCGGGCGGGGAAGCGCCTCCCCCGCCGTGTTACCCAGATCTGTATCCAGTTCAAGCAGCCTCCTCTGCGGCTCTTCAGCCGGACCTGCGAAACACTTCATCCCAACACGCTTGTTCTCACCATCCAGCCCCGGGAAGAAATCTTTCTCCATTTCGGCGTCAAGTATCCCCGGGCTCGGAACGTAATCTATCCGGTGACGATGGAGTTCGACTACCAGGCGGCATTCAAGATGAAAAACCGACCGCCTTATCAGCGTCTCCTGATCGACTGCATGAAGGGCGACATGACGCTCTTCATCCGCCGGGACGGGGTGGAAGCGCAGTGGGATATTGTCGATCCCATCATCGACTGTTGGGAGGCGGTACCTCCCACCGGTTTTCCCAACTATCCCGCCGGGACCTGGGGTCCGGACGAGGCGGCCGTGCTGCTTGCGAAAGAAGGACGGAGCTGGTTCACGTTGTGATGAGGTTTGAAGGGAGCCTGAAGATATGGAGGTAAAAAGGGAAACGGCCCTTAAAATTCTTATCCTTCTTATCATCCTGGCCGGCCTGGTCGTTGCTTTCAAGATGCTGCCGGTCAAGGAATGGCTGGTCGGGGAGAACGGTCTCATCACCTGGATCGAGGGACAGGGGACCTTCGGATACCTTATCTTCATTATAGTCTATATTGTCCTGACCGTTCTGGCCGGTCCGGCCTGGCTCATCACCCTGGCCGCGGGCCTGGTTTACGGCCTGGTCGGCGGAACGATCCTGGTCTCGATCGGCTCCATCCTGGGCGCGACGGCCGCCTTCCTGATCGGCCGCTACCTGGCCCGGGATGCCATCGCCCGCAGGGTGGAGAACAATCCGCGGTTCAAGAGCATCGACGATGCGGTCGGGCAGCGGGGTTTCCTTATCGTCCTGCTTACGCGCCTCTCGCCGGTCTTCCCCTTTACCCTTCTCAATTATGCCTACGGCCTGACCGGAGTGCGCCTCTCCCGGTATTTTTTCGCCTCCTGGATCGGCATGCTTCCCGGCACGATCATGTATGTCTATATCGGTTCCCTGGGCAACTCCGTTACGACGGGGGCCGAAACAGGACAGTTGATCTTGAAGATCGCCGGTTTCGTAGCCACGGCCGCCGTCACTGTCTACATAACCCGTGTCGCTCGCCGGGCGCTGGCGAACACCTGTCCCGGCGGCGTGTGTTTTCGAAAAGAGGCTGGAGCAACCGGGGAGGAAAGATCATGACCGAACTCTCGCGGGGATATATTCTTTTCGGCGTTATGCTTATTGTATCCATGGGAATGCTCCCTCCCTTCGCGTCCGCCGGCGCTGATGCGGTAAAAGACATCGTCCTGGCCGACCAAGTGGATTTCTGGCAACCCTACCAGACCCTGCTCGGAAAATATCTTTCACGGACGGAGAAGGAGGGGATCGAGTTGACGGTCCTCGACTACCCGGCGATTAAGAGAGACCCCGCCTTCACGAAAATGGTCGATCGTCTGGAGCGATTTTCCACGCCCACTCTCAAACCGGGGCCGGATGCTCTTGCTTTCTGGATCAACGCCTATAATTTTCTGGCCGTAAAGCTGGTGGTGGAACATTATCCCGTGGAGAGTATCAAGGATATCGGATCACTTTTTACCTCGGTCTGGAAGAAAGATGCCGGGAAGATCGGCGGGAAGGAGTATACACTGAACGAGATCGAGCATGATATTCTCAGAAAGCAGTTTAACGAGCCGAGGATCCACTTCGCCATAGTCTGCGCATCCCTCTCCTGCCCCAACTTGCGCAAAGAGGTATACCTCCCCGGTGCGGTTTACGGCCAGCTTGATGATAATACCGGGGAGTTTCTCCGGAACCCGGCCAAAGGAGTGCGGCCGGAAGGAGATCATCTGGTCGTCTCCAAGATATTCGACTGGTTCGAAGACGACTTTACGGCCGCCGGCGGGGTCAAGGCTTTCATCTTAAAATATCGCCCGGACCTGGATCCGGTAAAAGAATATAAGATCGAGTATCTGCCCTATAACTGGGATTTAAACGAGAAACCGTAATCCGGGATGCTATCCCTGAACAAGGAGTTAACAATGGCCGCCTACCACCTTATCGTTCTCGGCGGAGGATCGGGGGGGCTGGTCGCGGCTCTCGGGGCCGCCCGGCTCGGTCTCCGGGTCGCCCTGGTCGAGAAGAATAAATTGGGAGGGGACTGCCTCTGGACGGGCTGTGTCCCCAGCAAAACACTTCTCCACGCCGCCAGGGTCGCCGCCGCTGTCAGGTCAGCCGACCGATTCGGGTTCAACCGGATGGACCCGTCCTTCTCCACCGCCGCCGTCCTGGAAAAACTCCGGGCGGTCCAGGCCGTGGTTGCCGAGCATGATGCCCCGGAACGTTTCCGCGAAAAGGGGGTGGAGGTGGTTTTCGGCGCGCCCCGGTTCCTCGACCCCCACCATATCCGGGTCGGCGAGCGGGTCATGGAGAGTAAAAAATTCGTTATCGCCACCGGGGGGCATCCCCATGTCTTTCCCATCCCGGGCCTGGAAGATACCGGATACATCTCCAATGAAGATATTTTTCAGATGGAGAGCCTGCCTTCTTCCCTGATTCATATCGGCGGCGGCCCGATCTCGATCGAACTTTGCCAGGCTTTCATTCGCCTCGGGTCAGCGGTCACGGTGCTTGACAAGGCGCCGCAGATCATGCCCCGGGAAGATGAAGACATGGTTGAGGTGGTCCGGAAGCGCCTGGAGAGGGAAGGCGCCGCGTTTGCCACCGGCGTCGATATAGTAGAAGTCCGGTCGGAAGGGGGCGAAAAAGTCGTTGCCTACGAGAAGAACGGCGAGAAACACGAGGTCCGCGCCGCCGGGATCCTGGTCGCCCTGGGCCGTGCCGCCAACGTTGAAGGCCTCGACCTCGAAAAAGCGGGGGTCGAGTATAGCCCGAAGGGTATCTCCGTGGACGACCACCTCCGGACAACCGCCGGGAACATCTGGGCGGTCGGGGATGTGAAAGATAAATTTCTCTTCACCCATGTGGCCGAATATGAGGCGAGGATCGTGGTCCAGAACGCACTCTTCCCGTTCCGTAAAAAGGTCGATTACCGGGTGGTTCCCTGGTGCACCTTCACCGACCCGGAGCTGGCCCGGGTCGGCCTCTCCGAAAACGAGGCGAAACAATCGGGGCTTCCCTACCGTGTACTCCGATTTCCCTGTTCCGACGTCGATCGGGCGGTAACCGATGGAGAGACCGAGGGGATGGCCAAGGTTATCTGCGGGAAGAAGGGAGAGATTCTGGGCGCGGCCATCGTCGCCGACCGGGCCGGCGAGCTGATCCATGAATGGGTGCTGGCCATGCAGGAGAGGATACCGGTGACGGCCGTCTCCGGCCTCATACACGTTTATCCCACCTTCTCCCGTCTTAACCGGAAAGTCGCCGATACGTTTTACGAGAAGCTTCTGGCCGGATGGAAAGGCAAACTGCTGGGCCTCATGGCCCGCCTCTGCAACCGGTGATTCAAACCGGATCTATGAGTTCTCTTTTGATCCGTATATTTTTTAAACCACGAAGGACACGATATAGAGAATAGGGATTGGAGAGTGGTGAATGGCTTCAACTCCCCACTCCCTAATCCCCCTTCCCCAAATATTCTTCGTATCCTTCGTGGCGAAAAATTCATTAACTAGTCGCAGATAAACGAGGAGATCCCGCATGTTCCATGAGATAGAGACCGACCTGACCGAAGTCATCAAACGGACTTATAACGTCACCAGTTTCCGGTTCAACCGGAAAGGGATTGATTTTCGTCCCGGGCAATTTCTCCAGCTCTACCTGAATTGGAAAGGAGAGGAGATCGACCATTATTTCTCTTTTTCCAGTTCACCCACCGAGAAGGGATACCTGGAGTTCACCAAGAAGCTCTCCGAAAGTGAATATTGTCAGGCCCTCCTCTCCCTGAGGCCGGGTGCCCGGGTGAGGATGAAGCTTCCCCTCGGACAGTTCATCTTCGATGGGCAGTCACCCCGGGCGGCTTTTCTTTCCGGCGGAATCGGCATCACTCCTATCCGGAGCATCTGCCGCTATTTGACCGATACCGGTTCCTCTTCCCGGGCCCGGGTCATTTACTCTGCCCGGAGCTGCGCGGATTTCGTCTTCCTCGATGATTTCAGGGAGATGGAAGCACGGAATCCCAACCTTTCGGTTAGCCTGACGGTGACCGAAAAGAAGCCGCTCAAAGGCTGGACGGTCCGCCGGGGGCGGATCTGCTCCGAGGTGATCAGGGAAGAGATCCCCGATTTCGCCGATTGGGTCTTTTATGTCTGCGGGCCGCCGAAAATGGTCGAAGCGATCGTTTCCATGCTCAGGAATGACCTGAAACTGCCGCCGGAACAGGTGATCAGCGAGAACTTTAAGGGTTATTGATAATTAGGAGAAATACATTTTCAACAGATGAAGCACCGTCAGTGCTAAAGGTATAAGCGACAGGGAGTGATGGAGTATTGGATTGGTGGAGTGATGGGAAAAACTGAACATCGAACGTCCAACTAAATCTTCGATGTCTTCTTCTTTACTCCAAGGGAAATCGTCTCGTCCCAAAATCGTCCTGTCAAAAAAGGGGAGAGGCGGGGAGAAAAGCGAATAACGAACTGTAGAATATCGAACACCGAATGTCGAAGTAAAAGAACCGAGACAAGGCGAACCTTCGAAGTTCGATATTCATTATTCGATATTTGTTAGTATTAGTATAAGGGGGCAGGGCGGTGGGAGCTTTTGCGATTTTTGCGCATTTTTGCGGCTGATAAAAGGCCCCGGGGTACATATTGATGATCTTCGAGATGCACGTTCATACGTCCCGTCATTCCGCCTGCAGCCAGGCGGAACCGGTGGACCTTGTCCGTCAGGCGATGCAGAAGAACCTGCAGGGGATCGTTCTGACCGAACACCACTATCTCTGGAACCGGGAGGAGCTGCAGCGCCTCCGGCGCGAGGCCGAGAGCGGAGATCACTTTTTTATCTTCGCCGCCCAGGAAGTGGAGACCGATCTCGGCCACATTCTGGTTTATGGGGTGGATCGGACGATCGGAGAGAAAACCGAACTTGCCCGACTACGCCGGCTTTTCCCGGCTGCCGCCCTGGTCTGGGCCCACCCCCTCCGCGGTCATGATCCGTCTCAGGAGCAGCTTCTGAGTCCGCATCTGGACGCGGTGGAGATCTTTAATATCAATCATTCACCGAAGGAAAATTATCGGGCTCTCGATCTCTGGCACCGGTACCGCTTTACCGCGATCGCGGGCAGCGACGCCCACGAGGGAACTGCCGCCGGAACTTTCCCCACCCAATTCGATCATCCGGTGAAGACGGTGGAAGAACTGGCCGGGGAGATCAGGAGCGGCCGCTGCCGGCCCCTGCTCAAGGAAATCCCCGCCGCCGGGAGCCATGTCGTGGTGACCAAGATCAGCCTGGGAACGAAAGGTGAGGACGAGTACCGCCAGCGGCTGATCCTGAAACGGTTCGAGGCCGAAAAGAAATGGAAGCGGGCCCTGATCATCAGCCGGGTTGTCTCCGCTCTTCACGGCCACGGTTTCGAGGGCGGTACCTTCCGGGTTCCCCGGATCATCGACATCGATGAACGGGAAAGGGTCGTCATCGAGGAAGGGCAGCGGGGCGCCCTCCTCTTCGACCTGCTCAAGAACGTCAACCCGTCCGTCGGGATCAGGTATTACCGCCTGGGGGCCCGCTGGCTGGCCTGTCTCCACGATCTCGGTCTCCGGTTAGGCCGCGCCGATCGAACGGTCCGATGGGAGCGGAAGCGTTTTCAGTCCTATCTTGCCAATCTTCGCCCTTCTCCGGGGAACCGCCCGGTCCGGTTTGAAAAGCTGGTCGAATATGTCTCCCGGAGAGAGGAAAAATTATTTGCCTCAGAGCGGGACCGGTTCATTCAAATTCACGGCGATTATCATCCCAAGAACATCATTATCGGCCAGGACCGGATGCAGGACATCAGCACGCTCTTTATCTCGGTGATTGATTTCGACAGTTCGCTGGTTTTCGATCCCGCTTTTGACGTCGGCTGCTTCCTTTCCCAGTTCCGTCACCAGTTCCGCCATTTTCCGGAAGTGCTGGAGAAATATCGGGAGGAGGAATTCATCAGGACCTACCTCAAAAACCGCCAGGAACCCGAAGAAGGGATCGAGGAGAAGATCGGCCTCTTCCGGATCCGGGTTAACCTGAGTATCGCCAACTATCTGGTCAAAGTGGGGAAGGGGGACTCCGCCGACCTGGAGACGGTCATCGCCGAGTCGGAAGCCCTGCTGGATAATTAATTATACCCTGTTCGGAAAACGTATCACATTGAAATAAAAGTAATTAGAACCACGAAGGACACGAAGATCACGAAGAGGACATGTGTAAAAACAAACATATCTGTCTGGTACGAATCTATACATTTATTAAAGAGGGGGAAGTATTATAGCAGCCTACATCAACCTCTATCTTGAGAAAAATCACATGGTGATTGATTCACCGCATCGCTATCAAATTTTCTGAATATTTACCTTCGTGTTCTTCGTGTCCTTCGTGGTAAAATAATTTCCCGGATAACGTTATAGAAAGGAGGAGAGCCATGAGCACCGTAGAAGAGAGGGCCGACGGGAGTTTGCACACCGATCTGGTACTTAAACACTGGAAAGCCCGCTTGGTGGTCAGTACTATTCTGCTGGTCGTATCCCTGGTCGGGATCATCATTACCTGTATGGGCCGAACGGGCTCGGGGGGATCATCTTTCTCCCGCTGGTACTGGACATGCTCGGTGGTGGTCTTTGCCGTCCTCTCGCTCTGGATGAGCCGGATCGACAGGCCGAAACCCCGGAAGATCACGGGTGTGGCCATCTGGCACGGTGTTCTTCACTGGCTGGCCCTCCTGATCATCATCTTCCACGTTCATCTGCTGGTCTATGCCGGGATCGCGGACAACATCACGGCCGGCCTGGTGATTCTGCTTCTCCTGGCACTGACCACGTTTCTGGCCGGGCTCTATTATGACTCCATCTTCGCCCTGATCGGGGGGCTGCTCTTCATCCTGGCCGTGTTGGCTACCCTTCTCTACCAGTACATATTGCTGGTGGCGATCATCGCCCTGGTGATTATCGCCGTAGTCATTTACTGGATGTATCACCGGAAGAAATAATAAAAGCATAGCGCATAGGGCATAGAGCAGGACGTCCGGGAACACGGTAATCAGTAATCGGTAATCAGTGATCGGTGAATAACGGCGTTGGGAAAAGCCTAATGTCGAACGCCAAATGATCGGTGGGGGCGAACCCCGGTATTCGCCCGGATAGGGGAAAAAATAAACGTTCAACATTCAACATTCAACGCTCAACGTTCAATGATATCCAGGGGGCGACGCAGGGGGAACTTTTGCGTTTTATGCACCTCCCGAAAAGACACCGTTCCGGTCTCCCCGGGACTACGTTTTGCGGCTATTTAAGGGGGGCGAGGCGGTAGGAGCATTCAGAGTCCCCGCAAAGTGCCTTCGGCGCCGCGGGGTAAAAATCTGTGTAATCAGTGGACCGAAAGGGGGAGAGGTAGGGGGAACACTCATATCCGATCACATTCGATCGTCTGTTAAAAAGGGGGTGAGGCGGGGGGATCAGCTGTCTTCCATCAGTTTCCGGAAGCAGCCCTTCCAGAGGGTCTCTTTCCGCGTGAAGGTGTTGACCTCGATGGCGGCGGTCCGGCCGGCCAGCGCGATCAGAAGACCGGGAAGCGCCTCCCATCTCTCCCCGCGCAGGATCGTCTCAATCTCATCGGCCGTCTCTCCCGCCCACTCCCACCCGGTTTCGAAGTCCGCGGCCTTCTTCCAGTAACCGCGTTCATCCCAGGCATCCACGGTCTCCCGGACCGTCTCCCCGATCTCCCGGAGACAGAAGACCGCCATCGCCAGCATGTCTTTCACGTCTTCGTCCACCGCCTGCTTCCGGAGCAGCCGCCGCTGAATCTCGGCCACGGTCCGCATCAGGTGCCCCCGCCGTTTACCCGGCGAGTTACGATTAATCACTCTGGCCATTCATCCCTCCCGATATTTTTAGGGAGAGAATACTCGATTATATTCCGCCGGGACAATATTTATCTCCCACCGGGGGTAAACAGATTTCCTGCTTCTATCTCGTTCTTTTTTTCGCCGGCCGCGGCAGGCACCCTTTTCCTCCCCACCTTTCTGGGGGTCCCGGTTTCCACCACCCACACCATCACCGGAGCGATTGTCGGGGTGGGGTCGGCCCACCGCATCTCGGCGGTCCGCTGGGGCATCGCCGGCAGGATTGTCTGTGCGTGGCTCCTCACAATCCCCGGCGTCGCCTATTACCTGCTGCGCCTGTTCGGCTGCCGCTGATCCCTCCCGGGAGATCGTACATGGTTCTCCGGTGGCCCCTATCTTAACTTTTGCCTCTCCTGCCCGGCGTCGAACGGTTGCTTCAAAAAAAAAGCCCCGGTTCTCATTATGAGAACCGGGGCTTTTTCCCGCGTTCGCGGACTTGCCGGGTGCTTACTTCTGCGCGGAGACTACGTTGATGGCCTGCTGACCCTTACGGCCGGGGGCGACCTCGAACTCGACGGCCTCTCCCTCGCTCAGGGTCCGAAAACCTTCGGTCTTGATCTCGCTGTGATGGACAAAGACGTCCTCACCGCCATCCAGGGCTATGAATCCATAACCCTTACTATCGTTAAACCACTTCACTGTTCCTGTTGCCATGACAATCTACTCCTTATTGTATGATGTCATTTTTCCGGACCGTGCGGGACGGAAGACATTCTTCCGATCCAAACACAACACCTTGCCGGCGCCGGTCCAAAAAAAACGGCCGCGAGTTTTTGTAAGACACTCACGACCGCTCAGGTGAAATTACCTGTTGAACCAAGGCTTACTAATACTGTGGTGACTACTCTACTCTCCTCAGTTTATAAGTCAATAGTTATTTTACCTCTTTTCGATGCTCATCCGCCCTTAAAAAAACAGGCCCCGGTTTTCGGATGAAAACCGGGGCCTGTTCCGTACAACACGGCCGTGTTTACTGCTGGGAACGGACCACGTTGATGGCCTGTTGGCCCTTCCGGCCGGGGGCGACGTCGAATTCCACGATTTCGCCTTCATTCAATGACTTGAACCCGTCACTCTGGATGGCGCTGTGATGGACAAAGACGTCCTCGCCGTTTTCCAGGGCGATGAATCCAAAGCCCTTGCGGTCGTTGAACCATTTGACTGTACCCTTAGTCATTATGGCTATCTCCTATACTGCATTGTTCGAACCGGAGGTGTACCGGGAGACCTTCTCCCGATGGTAATCCACTCCCCGGATTGGCTCAAAAAAAAGGCCGCAAGCTCCAGTAAGGCACTTGCGACCGATCAGGGTATGACACCTGTTGAACCAATGCTTACTTAAGACGCGACTACTCTACGCTTTCCTCTCCCCAAGTCAATAGAAATATTTTTCTTTTCCGGGCGGGATGTGGCTATGATACAACATGGCCATGCATTCCGGCAGGAAAGCTCCCTGGTGTCGGTATTGTTATGAGTAAAAAGAAGAAAGAGAATATTCCCGCCTGGCTCCGCTCCGCCGTCATCTACCAGGTTTACCCGCAGAGTTTCCGCGACTCCAACGGGGACGGGATCGGCGATATCGGGGGGGTGATCGAGAAACTGGATTACATTCGATCGCTCGGCTGCGACGTGATCTGGCTGACGCCGGTCTTCGTCTCTCCTTTCCGGGACGCCGGGTATGACGTTTCCGACTTCTGCCGGGTGGCTCCCCGCTACGGCACCAACCGCGATCTTGGCCGGCTTTTCCGGGAAGCTCACCGGCGGGGAATGAAAGTCGTCCTCGACCTGGTCGCCGCCCACACTTCGATCGAGCATCCCTGGTTCCGGGATTCCGCCGCCCGGCGCCCGGGCCGCTTCGCCCGCCGGTACATCTGGACGGGGTCGGTCTGGGAGAAGGAGCCGGGACTCCGGTTTGTCCGCGGGTACGGGGAGAGGAACGGGAACTACCTGGCCAACTTCTTCTGGTTCCAGCCCGCCCTCAACTACGGCTTCGCCCGCCCGGATCCGGAAAAGCCCTGGCAAATCTCCCCCCGGCATCCGGAGGTGCGACGGCTGACGGGGGAGATGACGAAGATCATGCGCTTCTGGCTCGACCGGGGCGCGGACGGGTTCCGGATCGACATGGCCTTCAGCATGGTGAAGAACGACCCGGACCAGGCGGCCACGGTCGCCCTCTGGCGGACCATCCTCCCCCGGATGCGGAAGGAGTACCCCCAGGCGGCCTTCATCGCCGAGTGGTCGCGGCCGGACCGGGCGATCCGGGCCGGTTTTCATATTGATTTCCTCCTCCACTTCGCTTCCGGCGGCTACACCTCGCTCTTCCGGGCGGAAGACGGCCGGAACCTCTACCCGGGAACAGGCGGACGCAGCTTCTTCGACCGCGCCGGCCGCGGTGACATCACCCGCTTTACCGGCGAGTATCTCGGATATCTGGCGCCACCCGCCGGGGAGGGCTACGTCTCCATCCCCAGCGGGAACCACGATCTTCCCCGGATCAGCCTCGGCCGCACCCGGGAAGACCTGGAAGTCGTTTTCGCCTGCCTCCTGACCCTCCCCGGCGTCCCGGCGATCTACTACGGAGACGAGATCGGGATGCGCTACCTCCCCGACCTTCCGTCGAAGGAGGGAGGGTACAACCGGACCGGCTCCCGGACGCCGATGCAGTGGGACGGCACTTCCCGGGCCGGTTTCTCCCGCGCCCTCCCCTCCCGTTTTTACCTTCCCCTCGATCCCGATCCGGACCGTCCCTCCGTTGCCGCCCAGGAGAACGATCCCGGTTCCCTGCTCAACCGGGTGCGCGGCCTGATCGCCCTTCGCCGGGAGAACCCGGCCCTCGGCCCTGACGGATCCTTCAAGGTCCGCTACGCGAAAAAAAACCGGTACCCCTTCATCTACGAGCGGGCGTTGGGCGACGCCCGGTTCCTGGTGGTCCTCAACCCGTCCGGGCGAAAGGTACGTGCGTCCTGCCCGTCCGGCCCGCGGACGGGCAGGACTGAACTTATTCAGGGGCGGGGCGTCCTTCTTTCCTGGGGGAAAGAAGGGCTAAAGGCCGAGTGCGCCCCCTGTTCCTATGCCCTTTTCCGCTTTTAACCCGATTCATTCATAAATCGGGGTAGTTTTGTACAATGTCCGAACGGCGGAGCGATTGGATTTCCAACTGGTATTTTTATTGAGATCGGTCTATAAAAATAAAGGCATCCCGCGAGCTGGCTTTCATGCGTCGCCTAAACAAGAAGTGAACGGAGGAATTATGATCATACCGGCGGAGATCTCGATCGGGGGGATACTGGTTCCGCGGCTTCTGTTCTGCGGGATCGCCGGTTTCACTTTCGCCTGGCTGACGATCACCCTGCTCCGCCGCCGGGGCTGGAGCCGTTTCATCTGGCATCTGCCGCTCTTTTTCCTGGCCCTCTGGACCATCGTCACCTTCACCCTGGAGATCGTCTTCCTGCCATAACAGAGCCTGCTCGAAATGGTTTTCGAGCAGGAAATCCTAAATCCTAATATCGAAATCCTAAACAAATCCAAAATCCAAATGATCAAATGTTCCAAATATCCCCGGTTTTAGCCCCGTTGCTTTGGATTTTTAGTTTGGGTCATTTGATATTATTTAGGATTTAGTATTTTCCGCCAGGGGCGGATCAGCCTTTGGCTGAAGATATTAGGATTTGGGAGCTCACGTTCTTTTCGAGTAAACTCTAATGAGGCCTTATTTGAAGATAAATTATGAAAAATAAAAGACTGCAGATCAAGCATATGGTGACTGTCGTTGTCGTCGCCGTAGCGGTCCTGGTCGGTATCGTCTATTACCACAAACTCTTCCGCGACCCCTGGACCCGGGACGGACAAGTCCGGGCCAACGTGATCGGGATTACCGCCCGGGTAAGCGGCCCGATCAGCCGGATCGTGGTCCGGGACAACCAGCGGGTGAAGAAAGGCGATCTCCTCCTGGAGATCGACCCCTCCGTCTACCGGGTGGCGTTTGAGAAGGCCCAGGCGGCCCTCAATAAGGATATGATCGTTCACCAGAACGCCCTCGATGAAGAGAAGCGCCGGAACAAGCTGGTCCCCGACGGACTGATCGCCCAGGAGGTCTACCAGAAGTTCTCCTCCCTGGAACAGGAGGCCAAGGCGCAGGTCGATCTCTCCCGGGCCGAGATCGAGCATGTCCGCCAGCAGCTCGAGTTCACGAAGGTCCATGCCCCGGCGGACGGCGTCGTGACCGGCCTGGAGCTGGGGCCCGGGACCTATGTGCGGACCGGGGACCCTCTCTTCGCCCTGATCGAGATCGACGATTGCTGGGTGGAGGCCTATTTCAAGGAGACCTGGCTTCCCCGGATCCGGCCCGGGGACCGGGCCGAGGTGGTCCTGCTCGGTGATCCCGGCCGGGTGCTGACCGGGCGGGTGGAGAGCATCGGCTCCGGGATCGAGCGGGGAGACGGCAAGAAAGACGATCTCCTCCCTCGGGTGAAACCGACCATCGACTGGATCCGTCTGGCCCAGCGCTTCCCGGTCCGGATCGAGCTGGACGAACCCGATCCCTCCCATCCGCTCCGGATGGGAGAAACCGCCACCGTCTATATCCGAGGCTCCCACCGCTGATGACCGGGTTCCGCCGCCTTCAGTATGCCCTGAAGACCGCCCTCGGCGTCGCCGCCGCCGTCGTTCTGGCCATGTGGTTTCACTGGGATCGCCCCTACTGGGCGGGCATCACCGTCCTGGTGGTCATGCTCCCCTATCTAGGCGCTTCCCTGGAGAAGAGCATCCTGAGGCTGTTCGGGACCTGGCTGGGCGCCCTGGCCGGGGTCCTGTTAACGACCGCCTTTGTCCAGACCCCCTCCCTCTTCACCGCCATCCTGGCGGTAGTGATCGTTGTCTTCGTTTACCTGGCCGCGGGCAATTACGCTGTCATCATGGGTGTGGGCACCATGGTGATCATCATCTTCTCCGGTCTTCAGGAGCCCTCTCTGGTCTGGTCTACGGCATCCTACCGCTGCGCCGAGGTCGCCCTGGGCGTCCTGGTGGCGATCTTCGTCAATGCTTCTCTCTGGCCGCGGCGGGCCGGAGACGCCCTCTCCGCCGCGATCCGGAGCGCCCTCCGCGACATGGAGGCCTATTACGCGGAGCTGGCCGATATTTTCGTGGCCGGCCGGAAACCGGCCGCCGGCCTCGATCTCCGCGGCATGACGGTACGGGAAGGTTTCTCCCGGATGGAGAATCTGCTTCATTACGCCGCCCGGGAGAGCGGGACCATCCGGCGGCGAAAAGAACATTACCTCTCCTTCATCCTCCGGTTAAAGCAGTTCTTCATCTCGCTCACCGGTCTGCGTCAGTGCCTGGAAGGGGAGATCGCGGGGGAATACCGGAATGCCTTCATAAAAGAGCTGAACCTCTTCGGCGCCGCCGTCCGTCAGGAACTGGAGAACTTCGGCCGGGCTTTGACGGACGGACATCTGGAGGGGGCAGCCGGATATCGGGCGCGGTTCCGGGAACTTGAAGTCCGCCTCGACAGCCTCCGGAAACAAAAAATTCCCCTTGGCTATCCCCTGGAGACCGCCCTCCGGGTGCTGGCCTTCTTCAATACACTGGGCGACTGCGTCTCTTCCCTCGCTTCCGCCCGGGAGGAGTTGACAACTATTCTCTCCTCTTCGCCATCCGGTTCTTCCCCCGGACCCACGCCGGAAGGCCGCCGGTTCCGGTTCGACCCGGACCGGTTCAAGTTCGCCGTCCGGATCGCCGTCGGGATCGTGATCGCTCTCTATGGCTGGTGGTACTTCCGGTGGCCGGCGGGGATGCAGGCGGTGATCTCGTTTCTGGTGGTGACCGCCCAGCCGTCCATCCGGGACGTCAACATCAAATCGATCAGCCGACTCTCCGGCGCCCTGGCCGGGTGCGGCCTGGCGCTGGGCGCCTATGTCCTGGTGCTGCCGCATCTGGAAAGTATCTGGGGATTCGCCCTCCTGATCTTCGGTGTGATCTTTCTGGCCGCCCTTGTCAACGCCGGACCCCCTCGTTACGCCTATACCGGCTTCCAGGCAGGGATCTGTTTTCTCCTCACCGTGGCCCAGGGCTATCAGCAGAGCTTCTCCATCGTCCCCGCCCTCAACCGTTCGATCGGCATCATCCTGGGGGCCCTTTTGGGAGCGCTGGTAGTCCGGTTTCTCTGGCCGGCAGTTCCCCGCCGGGAGCTTCTGCGGAATCTGGCCCGCCTCTTCGATCTCTTCCGGGAATCCCTCTTGAAGGAGAAGGGAGGTATCTCGCTGGAAGGGACCAGCCGCGCCGTCTCCGACCGCACCCCCGTCTTCCTGAACGGGTGCCGGCAGTGGCTCTCCCAGCTCCGTTTCTTCCGTCCGGAGGAGCGGGCGAAAGTCGAACGGCTGCTCCCGCTCCTCCAGGTGCTCTCTTTCCGTCTCCTCGCCCTCTTCCGGGTCCGGGCGAGCCTTTCCGGACGACCCCCGATCGGGCGTCTGGAGAATGTCCTCGAAGATCTGCGTCGGGGTATCGAGGAGGACTTCCGGTATTGCCGCGATCTCTTCCGGGAAGAAGAGATAGCGAAAGCCCCCGCCGGCCTGGAGAAATTCCGTCAGGCGGTTGAGGAAGAAACCGCGCGTATCCGCCGCGAGGAGCACACCTGGGATCTCCCTCCGGTCGATGTCCGCCGGTCCGGCGCCCTGGTGATCGCCTCCATGGATCTGGCCACCGAGGCCGCCACGGTCGCCGCTGCCGTCACCGGCCTCGATTTCGCTTCCTGGGACTCCGATATTCCCTTGTGAGACCGGTTTCCTGTTTCACGTAATATATTTAGGTGTAAACTGATCTTCATGACTGAGTTAACCGCGGATTATGCAGATTAAAAGAAAATCCGCTTAATCCGCGGTATCTTATATTTTATCGCGTGCAGGATGCGCACTCCGATGGCTATCGGGGAAATCTCGAAATAAGAGCACATCGTAGGATAGGAAAATGAGGGTAACGAAGGTCATTTCGCGGTGAAGAAGAATCTTTTTCTCCTGGGGGGCGCGGTGCTGGCCGCGCTCCTTTTGATGGAAGCGCTGATCCGCATTCTGGGTCTGGCCCCGGACACGGCCGAGATCTCGTCCGACGGGATCGTCTTCTCCACCAATCCCCGGCTCCGTTATACCCTCAAGCCCAGCGGGGTCAGTTATTACCGGAAGACGGCGATCGAGATCAACCAGGACGGCTACCGGGGCCGTCTTTGCGACCCGAACACGAAGAAACCGGATACGGTCCGTGTCATCTGCATCGGGGATTCCGTGACCATGGGCGTCTTCCTCCAGGACGATGAAACCTATTGCTTTCAGCTGGAGCAGCTGCTTAACCGGGAAAACGTCTGGGGCAAACGCTGGGAGGTTCTCAACTTCGGAACCCTGGGCTACAACACCATTAACGAGGTCGAACTGCTCAAGGAAAAAGGACTCTCTTATCACCCCGACCTGGTGATTCTGCAGTATTGCTTCAACGACCACCGGAACAAATCCGAACTGGACATGCGGTTCCGGGGGGCCCTGGTCAGGAATAGCCGCCTGGTCTATATGCTGACCCAACCCCTGGCCCGAGTCCTGGCCAAAAGCAAACTCTTTCTTTTCTGCGCCGTCCGGCTCAAATCCCTCGACCCCGACGAGGAGGATGTCCGGGAATCGATGCGGGATTATTACTACGAGGGAGATTTCGTGGCCGAGGGGCTGGCCGACTTCAAGAAACTGGCCGACCGGTTCGGATTTGAGCCGCTGGTGCTGATCTTCCCCAAATTCGAGAGCAAGAAACGCTTCGCCGATTACGAGAAGAATTACCAGGTAGTGATCCGTCCCTGCCGGGAAAACGGGCTGCCCTTTATCAACCTTCTCGACCAGCTGGTTGAGAAATTCCCGGATTTGACCCCCTATCCCGTCTTTCATTTTGACTCGGCCCACCCCACCGCGTTTGGGAACAAGGCCGTGGCCGGGATCGTCGCCAATTACCTGAAGTCCCACGGTCCGCCGGCGCCGAGCACACTTCCGCCCGCCCGCTCGGCGGGTCGGTAAGACAAGATCATCTCCTGGCTTCCGGGGCTTCTCCCGTTGCCCATTCCCCGCTCTGTGTTTGCATGATATAATTATAGAACTCAGCCCTCGCTTCGCTCGGGCAACTCAATAGAACTATGAATTACGCGAAACTTGTCCTGAGCGTAGCCGAAGGATTACACGAATTTTCTTTAAAATATCCCCGCACTGTCGGTTCAATGATTGCACATTCCTATTTTTTCGTAGAAAAAATAAGATTATTGTCCCGATACATTATTCAAATATATAGATAATCGGGATCCCGATGGCTATCGGGGAAATTCCGAAACAGCAAGATCGTTATCGGGATCCCGATGAATATCGGGGAAAATCCGAAGCGGGAATATATCACCGGGCGGTAAAATGAAGATGCCGCAAATATGCCTCTCCATCTGTTTCCCGGCAATCTTCCTGCTCTCCTGTCCGGCCCGCAGCAACGAAATCATCGTCTCCCCTTCCGGCGGTGACTACGCGAGCATCCAGCAGGCCCTCAACGCGGCCCATGCCGGCGACATCGTAACCGTGCTCACCGGTACCTACCCGGAGGCGCTTGTTTTTCCCCGGAGCGGGTCGGAGATCTCAGGATATATCACGCTCCGGGCCGGGACGGGGGCGACGGTGACCGTCGATCCGAACGCCGACACCGATGCGATCTTGATCGAGAACCGGAGTTATCTCAAGATCAGCGGGATCGAGGTCACCAATTCCCACGGCGTCTCCGACGGCGCCGGCATCCGGGTCCGGGGATGGGGCGATCGGATCGAGATCAGAAACAACCGGATGTACGGCTTGACCGGCTCGGACGCCGTCGGGATCATGATCCTGGGGAACAGCGCCACCCCGATCTCCCGGGTCGTCATCGATGGAAACTATATCCATGACTGCGAGCCCGCCCAGAGCGAAGCACTGGTCCTGAACGGCAACGTCACCGGGTTCGAGGTCACCAACAATACCGTTCACGACGTGAACAACATCGGCATCGACTTCATCGGCGGCGAGAGCTGGACCGGCAATTACGGTGTGGCCCGGGAAGGGGTCTGCCGCGGGAACCATGTTTACCGGGCTCGTTCCAACTACGGCGGCGGATACGCGGCCGGCATCTACGTGGACGGGGGCCGGGACATCGTCATTGAAGGGAACAGTGTCCATGAGTGCGACCTGGGGATCGAGATCGGGGCGGAAAACCCCGGGTATAACGTCACCGGGGTGATCGTTCGCAACAATATCGTGTATGATAACGACAAGGCGGGGATTGTCTTCGGCGGCTACGAGCAGGCCCGTGGCCGGGTGAACGACTGCGAATTTACCGGCAACACTCTCTATAAAAACGATACCCTTAAGGATGGGAATGGGGAGTTCGCCGTCAACTGGGCTGGGGGAAACCGGATTCGGAACAACGTCGTGTGGGCGGGACCCCAGAACATCCTCATCCACGCCGAGACCGGCAGCGTCGACAATACTTTCGACAACAACCTCTATTACGCCGCCGCCGGCCCGTCGGCGGCCGAGGTCGACTGGCGGGGAACGCTCTACACGGGGTTCGAGAACTACCGCGCCGGAACTTCCCAGGACGCGGCCTCCCTTTTTGTCGATCCTCTCCTGGAAGATCCGGACGGAGATGACTTTCATCTGAGGTTCGGCTCAGCGGCGATTGATGCCGGGGACATGTCGGATCCGGACCTCCGGGGAGAGTATGATTATTATGGCGATCCCCGGATCGACGGGGGAAAAGTGGACATGGGCGCCGATGAATACAATGCCCTGGCGCGGCCCGATTCCGGCGATTACGACGGCGACGGGACCTCCGATATCGCCGTCTTCCGGGGCTCTTCCGGTCTCTGGGCGGTGAGAGGGGTGACGCGAGCTTACTTCGGCGCCGGGGGCGATGTCCCGGTCCCTGGTGTTTACGGCGGCGCCCCCGCCGCCGAGATGGGCATCTTCCGACCCGCCGCCGGCCTCTGGGCAATCCGAGGGACATCACCCGGCTCTACTTCGGCGCCTCCCCGGATACCCCGGTCCCGGCCGACTACGACGGGGACGGCCGGTGTGAGCCGGCGGTCTTCCGATCCCGGACCGGCCTCTGGGCGGTCCGGGGCGTGACCCGGGTTTACTTCGCTTCTCCATCGGACCTCCCGGTTCCGGGCGACTACGACGGCGACGGGACCGCTGGATATCGCCGTCTTTCGGAGAATCTTCGGGTCTTTGGGCGATCAGAAAGGTGACCAGGGCCTATTTCGGTTCATACTCGGATACCCCGGTCCCCGGGGATTACAGCGGGGACGGCACCCGGTCGCCCGCGATCTTCCGCCCGGCCGCGGGCTTATGGGCGGTGAGAGGGGTGACACGGGCCTACTTCGGCGCCGACGCCGATCAGCCGGTGCCGGCCGACTATGACGGGGACGGGAAGGACGACGCCGGGATCTTCCGTGATACCACCGCCCTCTGGGCGGTCCGTGATCTGTTTCGTGTCTACTTTGGTCGGAGCGGGGATATTCCGGTTACCCGGTGAAACATCATCCTTCTCTCCGCGTCGCCTGCTTTTATTAACCGCAAAAAGGCGCCAAAGCGCCCAAGGAGGGCAGTCATGAGCTGGATGTATTCTCATCCCATTATAGGAGCTGTTCTGGCGGTTCTTTTCAGTTCTGGTGTTTGCGATCCGGCCGTCCGGGCCGATCTCTGGACGGATTACAGCGCGGCGGTAGAGGACGCGAGCCGGGACGCGACACCGGATAAAATCTCCCGGGATCTCATCCCCATCGCCCCCTACAATCAGGGCCTGGTCTGGAAGAACCGGTCGATCCATATTTTCACTTTCCCCCGGCGTCCCGACCGTCTATAATTATCCGGTGAGACGCAGAAAGCCGCATCCTGTCGGGAGGAGATTCAACAGAGATGAGTTATAGATCTGTCGGTCTGGTGATGTTTACCGGGGCGGTGCTATTTCTGGGCTTATGCACCACCGCCTATCCGGACACTGTCTGGACAAAATCGTTCAATTACTCCGGGAAGATCATCGCAGAGGACCTGGAGTACGTGACCATTCAGACCGCGGACGGCATCAAAAAAATCCCCCGGAAGAAAATCGAGGACATTACCTATTCTGAGAAAGCGGCTCTTCCACCGGAAGAAAAGGCGAAAATCCAGACCGCCGAGCAGAGCAAACAGAAGGCCGTTCAGGACCAGTTGAAGTGGCAGAAAGAGCACCCGCGGGAATATGCTCAGCAGCAACGGGAACTGGAAGAGCAGGCGCGGCGGGAAGAACAGGAACAACAGAAACAACAGGCCGAGGAGGAGCGCCGCCTCAAGAAACTCGATGAAGAGATGGAGCGGCAGGAAGCGGAACTGGAACGGAAAATCCAGCAGGAGATAGATGCCCGGCAGCAGGAGGATGAAGCTCGCCAGCAGGCGCTGAAAGCGGAAAGCCAGGGGTCAGCCCCCGAAGGGCAGACTCAGCCGGGGGAGGAAAGAAAAGGGGAGTGGGCGGTCGAGTCATCCCCCCCGGGCGAACCGCAATGACCTACCGGCTGCCGCCGGCGGTAGTAATGTAATAATATACTTACCCCGTCCCGGCCTGTCTTGGCGGGGATCGGCTGGGGAAGCCGGATCTCCGGCCACATCCTATCGATCAAAAGCCGCACCTTATCGGGTATCGTGTCCTCGATCAGATCTGGGTCTCGCCCGGTTTGGAAGCGGATAGTTCCCGAATCAGGTGGACCTTTCTCTCCGACCACTGCCCGGTCCTGGCCGAAATCTCGTTCCGCGAATAAAAAACCCGGCTGTCGATCAGGGGATATCGTACACTAAGAAATCACAGGGGAGGTCCCCGTTGGGGAGCGGGATTTTCAGCCGGGGACGGAGGGAGATCGAGCGCTCGTAGTCCGGGGATCCGGCCAGCAGGCAGCCCCGCCAGCCGTGGAGCCGGCTGAAGACGGCCCCGACCCGGCGGCAGAAATCGGGATCGGCGCCGAGCCGGACGCCGTAGGGAGGGTTGGTGACGAGGAAGGTTTTGGTCTCGTCCCCCTGCAGGTCGAAGACCGAGCGGCGTCGGAGGGAGATCCGGACCCCGGCCCGCCGCGCGTTCGCCCGGGCGGCCTCGAGAACCTGCTCATCGAGGTCGGAACCCCGGATGCGGGTTTCTTTCCCGCAGCCGGTTCCGCGCAGTTCCCCCCGGAGTTCGCGCATTGCTCGCTTCTCTTCCTCACCAAAGTTGGCCCAGCGCTCGAAGCCGAACCGCTCACGGCCGAGCCCGGGCGCCCGGCCGGCCGCCCAGAGGGCGGCCTCGATCGCGATCGTGCCCGACCCGCAGAGGGGATCAACAAGAGGAGAGGCGCGGTCCCAGCCGGAGAGTCGGAGGATGGCGGCGGCCAGGGTCTCCCGGAGCGGCGCCTCGCCGGTCTGGAGGCGGTATCCTCGCCGGTGGAGGGACTCGCCGGAGAGGTCCAGGTAGATCGATGCCCGGTCTTCCACCAGGTAGAGATAAACGCGGACGTCCGGGTCCGGGCGCGAAACCGAGGGGCGTTTCCCGCCGTGGTCACGGATCTGATCGACGATCGCGTCCTTGACTTTGAGGGCCGCGAATCCGCTGTGCCGGATGGCGGATGCGCGGCAGACGGCCCCCGTCGAGAGGGTCTGCCGCCAGGACAGAAAGGGACGCCAGTCCACCGCCCGCACACCGGCGTAGAGAGCATCTTCATCGGCGGCGGGAAATCGATGGAGAAGCACCCGGACGCGCTGGGCGATCCGGCTGACCAGGCAGGCGCGCCATCCCTCCCGCCAGGTCCCCCGGAAGGGGATGCCTCCGCGGTTGAGCCGCACACCGGAGAAACCGAGTTCCCGCAGCTCCTCGCAGAGTGCCGGCTCGGTGCCCGGGATGGCGGAGGCCAGAAACTGCCGGATCTCAGGCACCGTCCGCCTTCCGGAGCTTGCGCACGGATTCCATCAGGTTGATGCCTCTTCCCCGGTGCATCCGGCGTTTGAGGATCTCCTCCAGGATGTCCCACTCCTCTTCGGTCGGGGCGCTGTCGTAGTCCCAGCGTTCTTCGTCAGCCCGCTTGAACTGCCATTTGATATCGCCCCGGGAGACCACCACCCGCACTTCCCGCTTGACGCCGTCCGCGGCGCGCCGGGTCCATGATATTTTTCGCTTCATAAGAAAAATGCCGGAAAAAATAATCGGGTTGGATCAGGAAACAACAATCATCCGTATTATCCGTGAAAATCAAATATTTTTCATTGTTTTTCTCCTGAGAAGCCCCGGAGTCGATTCGCCTCCGGGGCTTTTCTGTTGACGTAGAATTGAGCACCTGATTACTCTGATTGTTCTGAAAAAGGAAAAATCAGAGTAATCAGGTAAATCAGGTGCTGAAAAGGGGCGAAGCCGGGGTGAATTAATGAATAATCAGAGGCAAAAAAAGTTTCGGAGCTGAGGTTTTTTCCGTCTGAAATTACTCATTGACGCGTGTCAATCTGAAATGAAAAAAAGTGAGGGGAAAGAACCGATCGAGGTCGGATGCTGCGGCTTCTCCCGCGCCCAGGGGACGTACTGGCGGCATTTCTCCCTGATCGAGATCCAGCAGACCTTTTACCGTCCGCCCCGGATGGCAACGGCCATCCGGTGGAGGGAGGAAGCTCCGGATAACTTCCGGTTCACGCTTAAGGCCTGGCAGCTGATCACCCATCCCCCATCATCTCCCACCTATCGCCGGCTGGGGCATCCGATCGCCGCGGCCGATCGGGAAAAGTACGGCTTCTTCCGCCCCACCGAAGAGGTGATGGCGGCCTGGCGGACGACCGAGGCGATCGCGTCCGCACTCCGGGCCCCGGTCATCGTCTTTCAGTGCCCGGCCAGTTTTCAGCCCACTCCGGAGAATGAGAAGAACCTTCTCTCTTTCTTCTCAGCCATCGACCGGAAAGATTTTCTTCTGGGCTGGGAGCCCCGGGGTAAGTGGGAGGAGAGCACCATTAAACGGCTTTGCCGGCAGGCCGACCTGATCCACGTTGTCGATCCTTTCCGGAACCGTCAGATCTCCGGGGAGGTCGCCTATTACCGCCTGCACGGTATCGGCGGTTATCGTTACCGCTACACCGCCGGCGACCTGAAGATGCTGGAAAACATGATCCCGCCCGGACGGGATACCTATTGCCTTTTCAACAACACGAGCATGTGGGAGGACGCTCTCCGTTTCCAAGATCTCCTCGGCGAGAAGACGGGTCGGGAAAAGCGGCTGCCGTGAGCGCTTGCTTACCGGTACCCCCTCCTTTTCATTGCCCGGCCCGATCCTCCCTGATAGGATGATTTCCTTGCTGTTTCGGAATTTCAATAATCGGAAAACTCCGATTATTGAAATTCCGAAACAGGCGGACAAGCAGCCACCACAAGATAGTTAGCTTTTGTTATATGACAGGGGCTTACCTTTAGTGCAGAAACTGAATTGAAATCATAAACACGGAATAATGGAGTACCGGTCTCCCCTTCTCCATTATTCCAGCACTCCAACACTCCATGATTTTAGGAGGGCGCGATGCACTGGTTGATTGACACCCTGCGGACGTATCCGGAACTGGCGATCTTTCTCACCCTGGGACTGGGATACTGGATCGGCAACATCAAGATCGGCGGCTTCAGCCTGGGCGCCGTGACCGGGACCCTCCTGATGGGGGTTCTGGTCGGGCAGTTGGGGATCAAGGTCTCCCCCGACGTCAAACAGGTCTTCTTCCTGCTGTTCCTCTTCGCGGTCGGCTACAGTGTGGGGCCCCAGTTCTTCCGGGGTCTGAAGAGCGACGGCTTCCCCCAGGTCATCTTCGCGGTCGTCATCTGCGTCCTCTGCCTGGCCGTGACCTGGATCGCGGCCAAACTGGCCGGTTTCGATCCCGGGACGGCCGCCGGTCTCTTCGCCGGTTCGCAGACCATCTCGGCGGTGATCGGGGTGGGGACGAACACCATCAATAACCTGGGTCTTCAGGCCGCCCAGACGAAAACGATGATCAACCACATCCCGGTGGCCTACGCGGTGACCTACATCTTCGGGACGGCGGGGACGGCCTGGATCCTGGCCGTCCTGGGGCCGAAACTCCTGGGGGTCAATCTCCCCGACGCCTGTCGGGAATACGAGAAGAAGATGTCGGGGGGGAAGGAGATGGACGGTCTCTCCGCCTACCGGGTTTTTACTGCCCGGAGCTACCGGCTGGAGAACGAGGAGCTTGACGGAAAGACGGTGGATGAGGCGGAGAATATCTGCCGGGGTGATCGTCTGGAGATCGAGCGCGTCCACCGGGACGGGGAACTGATCCCGGCCACCCCGGAGACGGTTCTGCGGCAGGGCGATATCATCGCCGTGGCCGGCTCCCACGCGGTCCTGGTCAGAGAGGGGGAGAAGATATTCGGGCCCGAAGTCGAGGACCGCCAGCTTCTCGATGTCCCGATAGAGCGGCTGGACGTGGTCCTGACCAACAAGAAGGTGGCCGGCAAGACGTTGGGCGAGCTCGCTTCCTCCGACCTGGTGCGCAAGGCTTTTCACGGGGTCTTCCTGCGCCAGGTCATCCGGGCCGGGCAGGAACTGCCGGTGAACGCGGGCTTGAAACTCAACCGCGGCGATCGGCTGCGGTTGGTAGGGGCGGTCAAGGACGTGGATCAAATCGCCACCAAAATCGGCTATCCCGACCGGGAGACCACGATGACCGACATGGTTTTCGTCGGTTTCGGGATCCTCCTGGGAGGATTGGTGGGGGCGCTGGCGGTCCGGATCGGGGGCGTCTCGCTCTCGCTCTCGACCAGCGGGGGCGCCCTGATCGCCGGGCTGATTTTCGGCTGGCTGCGGTCGGTTCACCCCACCTTCGGGCGGATACCGGCCCCGGCGCTCTGGATCATGAACTCGGTGGGGCTGACGATGTTCATCGCCGTGGTCGGGATCGACTCGGGGCCAAGTTTCGTGACCGGGTTCAAGGAATTGGGGTTGGCCCTCTTCATCGCCGGGGTGGCCGCGACCTCGATCCCGATGATCGCCGGGGTTCTGATCGGGCGCTATATTTTCAAGTTCGATCCCCCGATCAATCTGGGCGTCAACGCCGGGGCCCGGGTGACCACCGCGGCCCTGGGGGCGATCACCGAAGCGGCCAAGAGCCAGGTCCCGGCGCTCGGGTACACCGTCCCCTACGCGATCAGCAACACGCTCCTGATCATCTGGGGGATCGTGATCGTGCTGATCACGTGACGGCCCCAGGGGGTATTACAATAAGAGGTTCTTTTCCATTTTGTGTGGGTACATTATGATTCTTATGGAGTGCAGCGACCATGTCGCTGCATGCATTGACACGGTCAATGCACTCCAAAATAGCTCAAGAAAATGCCGCACTTTTTGAGTATAATAACCGCCCACACAAAATGGAAGAGAACCGAATAAAATACCCTTACGCGAACACCCGGATAGGCGTATAACCCCGGATAAACATCGTCACGAACCGCCGGAAGGCACCATGCACCCGGAAGAAAGAGATTTCAGGGAGGAGAACCGCTTCATCGCCACCGTGGTGGAACGGGTACTGCGGCGCGACCCGCTCCTTTTGCCCTATTTCGAGGACGGGGTCTTTAAAATGGTGGACCGGCCGGAGGACGATTTCATGTGGTTCGACTCCGCGCTTTCGCCGACCACCAGGGATTTTATCCTGGCCCGGGTCCGGGCCGTACTCCAGCAGAAACCGGAGGAAGGGGACGAGGCGGCGCGCTGGCTCTGGGAAGAAAGGGAGAAGATCCGGAAACAGCTGGAGAACGACCCGGAACTTTTTCCCTATTTCCTGGCGGGGACACTCCTTATCCAGAACGCGGCGGACGGTTTCAAGATCGAGATCGATCCTGATCTCCCGGATGAGGAGGCGGAAAAACTCAACGAGCGGATGCGGGATGTCCTCGGGCTGCACTTCGGCATCATCCCCGAACCCGAGGAGACCGCGGAACCCGACGCCCCCGAAGAGTGACCGCCGCGATCAGCGTCCGGTGACCAGGGCTATCAGCCCGGGCCCGAAGACCGGGTAGAGAGCAAGGACGGCCCCGGAGACGAGCAGACGCCGGGTCTCCCGCCTCCCCGCCACCGCCCCTTCCGTGTAGTATGCTCCCAGGAGATCGGTCATCCGGATCGGTAGATAGATAATATAGAAGATCAGAACCAGCGCCGGACCGAGGACGATCCAGACGGCCGAATGCATACCCCGGACCGGGCCGACCGCCATCATCACGTCCCAGTAGGAAGTGTAGGCGACGCAGCGGAAGAAGAGGAGGAGGATTCCGACCGCGATATCCTGCCCCTTCGAAACGGGCTTCACCGAGCGGAGGGCCACCCCGGTCGCGAAGAAAAGATAACTTTCACGGAAGAAAAGGAGGATGAAGGTCGCCGCCATCCAAAACGCCTGTCCATCACCCGCCGTTCCCACGCCCATCACCCCGAAGGCGTCGAGCAAATAGATCCCGAGGAAGTAGGTCAGGATGGCGTGGGAGATGCAGATGGCGGCGCCGAGCTGGAGAGGAATGCCGGACTTCCCGCCGGCAGCGGAATGCCAGCGGCGAAACGCCCAGGGCAGGGCGACGGTCTCGGCGATCAGCGCGAGAAGAATGATCAGGCCGGGGAGGAGGAAGACCTCACGGTTCTCAAAAGCCGCTCGCAGGTTTCCCGCGAACCAGGGCGCGGCCAGGAGGGCGTAAGCGTAGAAAAGAAGCTGATATACCCGGCGATTCAGCATGAAGATAGTATGCCCCGCGAAGTTTCATCTGTCGAGCAGGTCTTATTTCCCGAAGAATACAGGTTAAGATGTGGAAGGTGAAACGGTATTAGTATAGTATGAGCTTACTCGAAAAGCTAGTCAGCTCTCAAATCCTAATATCTTCAGCCAAAGGCTGATCCGCCTCTGGCGGAAAATACTAAATCCTAAATAATATCAAATGACCAAACTAAAAAATCCAAAACAATGGGTTAAAACCGGCGAGATTTGAAACATTTGATCATTTGGATTTTGGATTTATTTAGGATTTCCTGCTCGAAATCCTTTTCGAGCAGGGTATAGCATGATTTTACGCGCTTCCACCTGCGCGGCGGTATACACGGAGACAAGACCCGGCAATGGCAACCCGCGGACCAACCGGTAATCCTTTTCTTATTTCCCCGGATCGCCCGGCGGTCTTTGTCGCCGGGGGAGGGGGGGCCTACGCCAACGCCCGGGCCGCCCTCTCCCGGGTGGACCTCTCCCCGGCCCGGGGAAAACGGGTTCTGCTCAAGCCCAATGCCGGGAGGATAGCTCCCCCCGGGAAAGGCATCACCACCGACCCGGAGGTGGTGGCCGCCGCCGTCGACGCCTTCCGGGAAGCGGGAGCGGAGCCGGAGATCGGGGAAAGCCCGATCGTGGGTGTAAAAACGCTTGAAGCCTTTGCCAGCACCGGCATCGCCGCGATCGCGCGCGAGCGCGGCTGCCGGCTGATCGACCTGGACGCGGAAGAGTTCAATGAGCTGCCGGTCCCCGGGGGCCTCGCCATCGATTCGCTCCGGGTCTGCTCGGAGGCGCTGGCTTTCGACTTCCTCGTCTCCATCCCGGTCATGAAGATGCACATGCACACCGGGGTGACGCTGGCGGTCAAGAACATGAAGGGCTGCCTCTGGCGACGGAGCAAGGTCGGACTCCACATGCTGCCGCCGGTCGCCGGGAGCGATGAAAAACCGATCGACGTCGCGATCGCCGACCTGGCCGGGGTGCTCCGGCCGCATCTCTCCATTATCGACGGCACGGTGGGGATGGAAGGGATGGGGCCCAGCGCCGGGGAACCGCGCCCGCTGGGCGTGGTCGTGGTGAGCGCGGACCCCTTCGCCGCCGATGCCGTCGCCTGCCGGCTGATGGGTACCCGGGCGGAGGACATCCCCCATCTCCGTCTCGGCGCCGGGCGCGGGTACGGGGTGATCGCCCTGGAGCGACTCGCCGTCTCCCCTCATTGCTGGCGGGACTGGATCAGCCCTTTCGCTCCCCCGCCGGTCAATCTTTCAGTCGCCTTTCCGGGGATTACCGTCCTGGATGAGAATTCCTGCAGCGCCTGCCAGTCCACGCTTCTGCTCTTCCTGAAAGGGTACGGGAAACGCCTCTTCGATTATTTTCCCCCGGGCACCCCCATCCGGATCGCGATCGGCCGGGGTCACCGGGAGGTGCCGGAGGGTACCCTCTGTATCGGGAACTGCACCCTCCGCCACCAGGGCCGGGGACTTTTTATCCCCGGCTGTCCGCCGGTCAGCAGCCAGATCCTGGAAGCGGTCACGGGGCGCCCCTCCATCGATGAGTGTGACGGCGGCGCCGGGGGCGAGGGATGAGGCCCTCTGCCGGATAAATAAAATATGATGTTCTCTCTTCTTAGGCGTAGGCAGATGCGTCCCGGCAAAATATCGTTAACTAACCAAAAGAGTCAAGACACGGGAGGAATGACAGCTATGAAGAAAGGGAAGCCGGGGGCACATCCTGGCGCTGGCTACAGTCGAAAAAGAAAGGGGGCAGCTCGGTCAAGTATGTAATCCTGCTTCTCTCCTGCACACCACTCTATTCCGGCGAGGGAACATAAATTTTTCCGGGGCGCCGAGAAAAGCCGTCGAGAAAAACCGCTTGTCGAATCGCATAACTTGGGGTATAATAAATAATTGACAAATCATATCGTTTGACCTAGACTGTAAAGCTCCTTGCATCCACTTCTGAAAGCAGTATTTTTTAAGGAAAGATCCATAGACAATTATCATGAAACCACCATCGGGTCAGTTGATCAAAACCCTGTATTTTACGCCGATTATATTCGTCTTCTCCTATTGTATCGGTCTTTTCATCCGGCCGGTGTACTGCCAATGTCGAACCTGGAATTTCGATACGGCGGCCGATTATATTACCTATCATAGTACAATCTCGGGCGGCGCGGCATCTTTAGAAAAAAGCCGGCAGATCGGAGAGGTCTGGGAAGATGCCTCTCTCCCCGGTTCACCTGCTACCGGGAGCTATGATCTCGAGCAATTCTCCGACGGCAATCTCTATATAGCCGCCCGGGATAGTTCTAACGGACGGGTGATCTGGAGGTCAACCGACGGAACGAGCTGGAACTCCTTCATCCTGGAGATTCCGGGCGTCCGCAGGGCCCAGAAGGCCAGCCGTCTCGCCGAGGGGGCGGATGGGACCATCTATGCCGCCACCCAAGATACCACCATTTTTTGGCCGGAACCCGGCTTATCGGGAGTATGGAGAAGCACCGACGGGGTGAACTGGGGAGTGGTGACGGGGCTCCCCGGCGGGGGGTGCACCAGTGTGGTAGAAGCGCCGGATGGCGCGCTGATCGCTACCACCAAGGATGACGGCCGGGTCTGGCGCTGCCCCGATCCGGGTTCTCACCCGGAGCAATGGGTTGAGGTCTGGAACACCACGGCGGCCCTGGTCGGGGGAGCCCTCCCCCAACCCAATTATCCATCGTACCCGCCCCCCTATCAGCCGGCCTGTCCCTATCTCTTCGACTACTACGGAGGCGAGCACTGCAACGGCCAGCCGTACGACTATTATCCATCCACCTACCGCCCCGACCGGACCCAGGCTCTCTTTAAAAGCAGCGACGGGAGGCTCTTTTTCTCCACCAACTCGGGCGGCGAAGATAACGCTTTCTCCGGCTACCAGGCCCTGCGCGGCTTCGGCCATATCTACACCTCCACCGATGGAATCAACTGGCTGGACGGGGGATCGTTTAATCCCCCCCAGACCGACTCTCCCGAGTACATCTACTCCGGAGTCTCTTTTAGCGACCATACCCATTTTAACGGCACCAACGCCCACGACATCGTTCCCCCCGACCTTACCTATCCCACCTGGATCGACAACTTCTCCGAAGACCGGGACGGGAACGTCTATGCCTGCTCCACCAACAACGATCCCCTCCGCTCCTGGATACTGAACCCCCGGCGCGACGCGGTCATCTATAAACTGGACGCCCCGGGGGCCGGTCCCTGGAACCCGCAGAGCGATATCTGGAACGCCCTGGGAAATCTGTATTCCCTGGAGATGGCCGGATACGGGACCGATACCTACACCAGTCGGAACGCCACCTTCGTTCATGACATGAAGGGGAACCCGGCCGACGGAAGCCTCTGGGCGGGAACCAGCACTTTGGGCATGGTCCACCGCTCCACCGATGGAGGCGTCACCTGGGACTGGTTCACCTCCCCCCGCCACGTTGTCCACGGGCTGCCGGAAGAAGGGAACATGACCTCCCTGGAGATTACCTGCACTTCCTGCCTCTATGCCGGCTACGAGGCTAACGGAGAGATCTATGTCTCCCGCTCGCAGTATTATAGTGACGGCTACCTGGAGAACACGACCGGTTATTATTACAGTACCGCTCTCGCCGGCTTCAGTGAAAGCACCGGCAGTGACGGCTTCGGGACGACGACCTATCAGATCTCCGGCGACAGCGCGGCGTTCTTCTACTGGGACATGGGGGCCTGGTCCAGCGCCACCGTTCCGGCAGAGAGTAATCCGGCGGAGATCATAAACGACAATATCAGCTCTTTCCCCGCGCCGGGGACGTTCTACTTCCGGGTATACCTCCATCCCGGTTCGGACAAAGCCTGTCCCAAGACCCCTTCTCTGAATACAGTCGCCGTCTGCCTGCCGCCTGTACAGACACCGACCCCGACTCTCACGCCGACCCCGACCGCCACCCCCACCGCTGCGCCGACCCCGCCTCTCCCGTCCACAGCCACGCCGACCCCGACCATGACCCCGTCCGTTACCCCGACCCCGCTGCATCCCGCGATTGAGCTGATCAAAACCGCAGACGGTTTTCCCGACGGGACGGTGGCGATTCTCCCCATTTGTGAAGACCCGGCATACTATTATGCGGTAACCAACACCGGGGATACCTACCTCTCCGCTATTGAGGTCTGGGATGATAACGGGACTCCGAAAGACCCCGGTGATGATATTCTGATCGGGACCATACCCGGCCCGCTCGCTCCCACCCAGAGCGCACAGCTTGAATATACCTTCCCCCGGCTCGCCATGCGTCTCAATACGGCGACGGCCACCGGCAACCCCACCGACAGTTCGGGCCATGACCTCCCGGGCCTTCCCGACGCCGGGGACGAAGATGATGCCCTGGCTTTTACCTGGCTGGTGATAGGCGGCAATGACTACAACGGTGACGGAAGGTCGGATATAGATACCTGGAAATGCGGCGCGGGAAAATGGTACATCCAGCTCTGCCCCTATAATCAGAGCAGGTCGATCTATTTCGGCCAGGGAGGTGACCTCCCGGCCCCCGGCGATTATGACGGGGACGGGACCACCGAGGTGGCCGTCTTCCGGCCGGCGACCGGCCTCTGGGCGATCCGGGGTATGAGTCGTTTCTACTTCGGGAGCGACGGGGATATCCCGGTCCCGGCCGACTACGATGGCGACGGTAGTTCCGATAGCGGTCTCTTCCGGCGCCCGATCGGACTCTGGGCGATCCGCGCCGTGACCAGGGTTTACTTCGGAGGACTCCTGGACCTCCCGATCCCGGGTGTTTATGACGGAAGCGGCCGGGCCCGGATCGCTGTCTACCGGCCGGCGGCGTCTCTCTGGATGATCCGCGGGCTGACGCGCCGGTATTATGGCCGGTTCGGGGATTATCCCGTCCCCGCCGACTATGACGGCGACGGCCTCAGGGAGTTCGGCATCTTCCGGGAGGGCCCCGGACTCTGGGCGATCGATGGATTCCCCCGGGTCTACTTCGGGGAGCGGTATGATTATCCCCAGCCGGCTGATTACGATGGAGACGGGACCGACCGGATCGCCGTCTACCGTCCCTCCAATGGACTCTGGGCGATCCGCGGTCTGACCCGGAAATACTGGGGCGGCCCGAACGCCATCCCGATTACCTGGTAATCTTATTTTTCTTCCCCGATTAATACTTCGGGGGAGACCGGAAAAATAAGAATAGGCAAGCATTGAATCGAGATTGCAGGGATAGTACAAAATAATTCGTGTCTCCGAAAAGCGTCTGCGACGTTTCGGGATAAAAATCCGCGAAATTCGTAGTTCTCAATTGCCCGAACGAAGTAAGGGCCGCGTTCTCGAACCCGGCCTGATATAATCGGGGTAGGATAAAAGGAGAATAAAAACAATGCGTCCACAAGATATCGAAAAGATCGCGCGGGGAGTGGTCGGTTCCTTCAGCCAGAAATGCGATCCCGTTATCAAAGGCGGCTGCGGTGCTTTCAGCAACCCCAATGCCTATGACTGCGATCTCTTCGCCTGCGCCGATGACTATGAGTGCGGGCAGGTGGGGGTGTTTACCTGCAGCGAAGATTTTTCCTGCGCCCAGAGCTTCTTCTGCGGCTGTGGACTCTACACCGCTCCTCCCACCACATAACCCGATTGATGATTGAGGAGGTATCGTATGAACTATCTAAAAAGTACTTTCGCCGTATTTATGTTGCTCTGTGTGCTTCCGGTCGCGAATTCCGGTTTCAGCCAGCCGGCCTGGACGAATTTCTCCTATACCGACTGGAACCCGGGGGTGGATCCGGCGATCGCCGGCAGCTCCGGCAACCGCCATTACGATAACCGGCTGGGTTGGGACGGAAGCAAGTTCATCACCATCCAGGGGATGGACCAGGGCGTCGCCCTTTACTCGTTATGGTATGTTTCTTCCACCGACGGGAGGAATTGGGATACACCGGTCGCGATCGACGTGCCCCGGAGCTGGGATATCGCTCACCATGCCCTAGTCTCGTCCGCCGCTGGCTTTCCGCCCGCGGACGTGGCCTGGACGGAAGAGAGCGTGAACGTTAAATTCAAGCTCTGGTACGCCGCCTATGGTGATAACTACCACTATCGTTACAGTGAATCGACCGATGGTATTTACTGGGAACCATTCCTCGAATATGATTATTGTCCGCCTGCTTATAAGATCTCCGATTTTAACCCGGGTGAGTGCGGGACGACGAAAAACATGATCAAGCCGGATGTTCTTTACATGCCCGATAACCCCTCCGCCCTGGACATGGGCATTCCGATGAATAACCGGTATATCTGCTATCTGGGTTCCAGCGTCGATCACTACTGCTCCGGCGACCCCGGGTACTTCGAGATGTATATCTCGAGCAATGGCCTGGACTGGAAACTATACGCCTGGGACGAGCAGTGCCAGAGTCGGTGGGAAACGTACACGACCGGTTCCTCCGAGGTGACCGATTTCATCACTTTCACCGGGTATAGCTCCGTTCCCTATAACTACAAACCCGCCTACTACTACACCGACTCCCTGGAAGAAGTTTACGAAAACGGAGTTCGCCAGGGATTCATGCTCTGGGTCGATAACTACACCTATCCGATTCATTCCTTCTATTCCACCAATGGCGTTAACTGGACTTTACGGGAGGAACCGATCAACACCATCGGAACCGTCACGACCGGGGTCGCCTGGAACTCATCCCGGAATTACGGATATGATTCCATCAGGCTGGGAGAGAGTTATTTCATTCTCAGGAACGGTTCTTATAACACCGGTGCCGCCATCGTCAAGGGCCTGATCTCGGCGGAGGTGGAAACCCCCTCCAGTCCCGCTTCCGGAAATATCGCGATCGATTACAGCCTTTTCCAATGGAACAACCAGAGCACCCCGATAGTTTATTTTACCTTCAGCACCGATGGCTCGGCCTGGAACCAGGCTACCGGGAGCTGGTCCGGTTCCTACCCGGCGAGTATCGGCGGCTATCCCCACATCTTCACCTGGTATTCACAGCAAGACCTTCCCGCCGGCGCTGACGACGTTTACTTCCGCGTCCAGCCCTGGGCGACGCCGGCTTTGGGCTCCTACGACACCACCGATTCTTTCATCGTCCAGCCTTCGGGGACTACGCCGACACCCGCGCCGACGGTGCCTCCGCCGCCCGCGCCGACGGTGCCTCCGACGCCCGCGCCGACGGTGCCTCCGACGCCCGCGCCGACGGTGCCTCCGACGCCCGCGCCGACGGTGCCTCCGACGCCCGCGCCGACGGTGCCTCCGACGCCCGCGCCGACGGTGCCTCCGACGCCACCCCCCTCGACGGTGACACCGAGTACCACGCCGACCGCCACTCCGACGCCCCGGGCGACCATGACCATGACGCCCCCGCCGCCGACCCCGACTCCTACCCCGACCGCCCAAACCAGTGCCACACCCTCTCCCACGCCTTCCTGCGGGCCGCCCGTTCCCGTGGAGAATATGATGGTAGTATCGGGAGACTACGATGGCGACGGGACTTCCGACATCGCTATTTTTCGGAGGTCATCCGGTCTCTGGGCGATCCGCGGATTGCCGCGGGTCTATTTCGGCGCCGCCAGTGACCTGCCGATCTCAGGTGACTACAACGGGGATGGGACCGCCGAGATCTCTATCTTCCGTCCCGCCTCCGGTCTCTGGGCGATCCGCGGCGTCTCACGGCTCTACTATGGGATCGCCGGAGACCATCCCGTCCCGGCGGATTATAACGGCGACGGTGTTACGGAAGCGGCCATTTTCCGCGACGCTTCCGGTCTCTGGGCGGTCCGGGGCGGTATCCGGGTCTATTACGGCGGCCTGGGCGATACGCCCCTTCCCGGAGATTATGGATCGGCCGGCACCGCTTCGATCGGGATCTTCCGTCCTTCCTCCGGGCTCTGGGCACTCCGGGGCGTCTCCCGGCTTTACTTCGGAAGGGCCGGTGACTGGCTGCTCCCCGGCGACTATGACGGCGATGGACGGTGGGAGGCGGCTATCTTCCGGCCCCAGGCCACCGCTCTCTGGGCGGTCCGGAGTATGAGCCGTTTTTATTACGGCAGATGCATCGACTATCCGATACGGGCCGACTTCAACGGGGATGGTATTTCTAATCCCGCCATCTTCCGTCAATCATCCGGCCTGTGGGCGATCAGAGGTATGCCCCGGATCTACTTCGGTGCCGCGGGTGATGTGCCGGTGACGAGGTAAGCACAAGATCCACGCGTCATAGACGCACCGGCGACGGAGCGCGCTACAGCGCAAGGTGGATATCAGGTTATCAGCGTATCAGTGAGAAGAATACCGGGATATCAGATTATCCGGCGCGGCCGGCATCGCCATCTGATTCTCTGATAATCTGATCCTCTCCTCACTGATTTACTGATTATCTGATTCGCTTAAGTGGTTTGTATACTCTCCCCACCGGCTGAACAGACTTTAAATTGATCTTCATTTTTGAAATTTCCGAAGCAGTAAGTCAGCTGCTTTAACCTCTGCCTCATTCAGGAAAGACAACCGATAAAAAAACCCCCCTCTTCCTTCCCGGAAGAGGGGGGCCGGACTGCGTACGCTTAGAGTTTCGAGGTGATCTCCTTCTCCGCCTCGTACCAGTCGCTTATGTGCTTTCCGTGGCGGTATCCTCGTTTCACGAATTTATAGTATGCCGTTACCCGGACCCGCCGGTGAAACTCGGCCCGGTCCAGCGGCCGGACCGTGGGGGCCGGGGTAACTTTTTTCACCGCCGCCGCACTAACAGACGGCTTTTGCGCTGCAGCTTTCTTCGGGGCGACTCTTTTCACCGTCTTCTTCGCCGCCGCTTCCGTCACCGCCGCCTTTTTCGGGGCGGACTTCTTCACCGCCGGTTTCCGGGGGGATGTCTTCCCGGCGGTAGCCTTGCTCTTCCCCGTGCCGGTTGCTTTCTGAGTCTTTTTCACTGCCATGATGATCTTCTCCTTATACCCTGTAGGTTCTTTCGTTTATCCGGGAGGATTTCTCCCGGTTGCACGAAGGAGGTATATGTCACGGCTGGGGGAAGGGGTCAAGAGGAAAATATATATTTCCAAAAGGAGCAACTGAAGGAAATCCAAGATCAGAGATGAGCGACGGGATTAGAAAGTACAGGAATAGCGGAGTGATGGAGTGTTGGAGTGATGTAATGCGGCGGGATTTTTTCCGTGATTTTGTCCCATTGTACGGTATAATGAATAAAAACCGTATACACTTTTACTTTCTCCCCGGTTCTCCTTGCTGACCATTACCCGGCGCCGGGGTTGGGGGCAGTGATACCATGATCCGTATCCGGCGAGTATACAGCGCGGCGCTCCCTTCCGACCGGCTCCGCATCGAGCAGGTCCAGGCCATCTTTCGTCCCAACTTCCCGTACGTTACCGGCTATGCCGAGAAGATCCCCGATCTCCTTGATAACCCGTTCAAGTACGGCTACCGTTCGATGCTGCTGGTCTCGGAGAACGCCCGGGGTGCCGTCACCGGTTTCTCGTTCTTTCTCCACTTTCCCGAGATCAACAGTTCGTTTCTTGATTATCTGGCCGTCCGCCCGGGGACGCGGGGCGCCGGTCTCGGGGGCGCCCTCTACGAGGCAACCCGGGAATATCTGGTGGATCTCGGCTCCCGGGGACTCTACATCGAGGTCCTCCCCGATGACCCGGCCCTGGTCGGGGATCCCGGCGTTCTGAAAGAGAACCGCCGCCGGCTTCGTTTCTACGAGCAGTACGGGATCCGCCCGATCGTCGGCACGGCCTACGACAATCCGGCCCCCAATCTCCGCGCCGGCTATCTCCTCTTCGACAGTCTGGGGCGTCCGGACCCCCTGGGCCGGGAAGAAGCCCGCGCCGCGGCCCGGTTGATCATCCAGCGTAAGCACGGGAAAACCGTCAGCCCCGAGTATATCGAGGAGGTCGTTCGGTCGTTCACCGATGATCCGGTCCGGTTCCGCCCCCCCCGGTACATCAAGACTGCCGATCAGCCCCGGGAAGTGACGCCCGGGCGGTTGGAGAAACCCTTCGCCCGGATCAGCAGCGATCAGCAAAGCGTTCATCTGGTCCATCAGCGTGGCTACGTGGAACGCCCTGCCCGGGTGGAAGCGATCCTCGAGGGGCTCGGGCCTACGGGTCTTTTCGCCGCCGTTCCGCCTCGTCACTTCGGGGAAGGAGCGGTACGCGAGATTCACGCGGCCGACTTCGTTAACTATCTGAAGGCCGTCTGCCAGAAGTTCGCGGGCAAGCAGCCGGTCTATCCCTACGTCTTCCCCATCCGCCATCCGGAACGGAGACCGAAGGACCTGGCCGTCCGCGCGGGTTACTACTGCGTGGACACCTTCACCCCCCTCGATCGCAACGCCTATCAGGCGGCCCGATCGGCGGTTGACGTGGTCCTGACCGCGATGGACGAGATCCTGTCCGGCCGTCGGGTCGCCTATGCTCTCTGCCGTCCGCCCGGCCACCACGCCGGGCCCCGGACCTTCGGCGGTTTCTGTTACTTCAACAACGCCGCCATCGCCGCCCAGCAGCTCAGCAAATGGGGCCGGGTCGCCGTCCTCGACATCGACTATCACCACGGCAACGGCACCCAGGATGTATTCTACCGCCGGGAGGATGTGCTGACGATATCGATCCACGGGCACCCGTCTATCGCCTATCCCCACTTCAGCGGCTTCGCCGACGAAACCGGGGAGGGACCCGGCCAGGGGTTTAACAAAAATTATCCCCTGCCCGCCGGTGCAGACGAAAACGTATACCTGGAAGCATTCGAGAGGGCGGTGAAACGCATCCAGCGCTACCGTCCCTCGTTCCTGGTCCTTTCATTCGGCCTCGACACGCTCCGGGGCGATCCGACCGGATCGTTTCTGCTCACGGCGGGGACGATGGAAAAGATCGGAGTCCGGCTCGGCGAACTCCGTCTTCCTCTGCTGGTAGTGCAGGAGGGGGGATACAGCCTCCGGAACCTCCGCCGCGGGGCTCCCGCTCTCTTCACCGGGATCGCCCGGGCAATGGCAGAGCTTCATTGAAAACCGCCCGTCGTGGAAACAGGAAGATGACCGGGGGAAGCGGCCATGAAGAGAGACAAACCCACAGTCGGCCAGCATGTTGCCCTTGGCGTGGCCTGCATGATCACGGCCTTTTTCTTCGTCGCCGTCGGCAGCGCTCTGGCCCCAGGAGCCTGTCCGAGTAATGATCTCTGACGCGCAGCCCGCCACTTGCAAGCGAATCAAGGCGCGAGGCCGAAGTCGTACCCTCTGCGGTACTACGAGGCCGCAGCAACGCAGAGTCGCGCCGTAAGTGGCGGTTGCCCAAAGGGTTTCGGCGGCGGGCAGCCGTCCGCTGCGTTACGGCTCCTCGACGATGCATTCAGCATCGCCTGTGTCGCCGCGCCTTGCATCCAGCTGCCCGGCGCTCGAAACGCGTCGAGAGCCATTACTCGGACAGGCTCCTAATCAAGGGGGTATCACATACCGGTCTCCCGACGCCGGTCATCGTCTTCTTCGAGAGCCTGATCGACTGGTCTTCTGGGGATTGGTCCCCGACCTGGTAACGGTGGCCGGCATTGTCCTGGTGGTGGCCGGGGCGGTCGGGTCCATCCTCCTTCACCACCGTACATTTCCCCGCGGCAAAAGACACCGGCAGGTGTAAATCCGGAATCCGTCCCGACCCTCCTCCGGCTGTCGGCAAAGGACCACGCCCAAGAAACGTACATCGTTTTTACCGTTGACTTCTTCTTCCTTCCGGTGTAATCGCCAGAAAGAGCGCTCCCCCGGCCAGGAAGAAGAAGGCGATAGAAGCGATGCCGATCCGGGCGGCACCGCCGCCGCCCGCGCCCAGTGAACGGGCGCAAAGAGCGACCGCCCCCACGGTGACCGGGCCAAGCACCACCGCGAACTTACCCACCAGGTTATAGAACCCGAAAAACTCACCGGTTTTATCGGGCGGGATCAGACGGGCGTAGTAGGAACGGCTCAGCGCCTGGATTCCCCCCTGGACCAGACCGACGGCACCGGCCAGTATAAAGAACTCGAAGGTATTGCGAAGCAAGGTTCCCCAGAGAGTGATCAGGAGATACCCGGCAAGGGCGATCAGAATCCCTCTTCGGGGGCCAATCCGTTTCCCCAGCCAGCCGAAAGCGAGCGCGGCCGGGAAGCCGACGAACTGGGTGAGCAGCAGGGCCAGGATCAGCTTCTCCTGATCGAAACCGAGTGATAGTCCGTAGTCGACCGCCATCCGCACGATCGTGTCCACCCCATCGATATAGAGCCAGTAGGCGGTTAGAAAGAGAAATACCGTCTTCAGCCGCCGGATCTCCCGGAGAGTGTGGACGAGCTGCCCCAGTCCCGCCCGGACCGCCGCCCAGCCGGTCGCCCGGTCCCTCGTCCGGGGCTCCTTCACGAAGAAGAGGAGGGGGAGGGTGAAGACCGCCCACCAGATTCCCACGGTCAGGAACGAGAACCGAACCGCCGCTTCGGGACCGGAGAAGCCGAAGAGGGGCGGCCGCAGAATCATCCAGACATTAAAGGCAAAGAGGAGGCCGCCTCCCAGGTAGCCGAGGGCGTATCCAAGGGCGGAGACGGTATCCAGCTTTTCTCGGCCGGCGACGATGGGAAGGAGGGCGTCATAGAAGACATTGCTCCCCGAGAACCCGATCACGGAGAGAATATAGAGAAAAGCGCCCAGGGGCCAGTTTCCCCGGGCGACCAGGCAGAGGGAGACGGTCATCACCACTCCCAGGTAGGAGAAACAGAGGAGGAAGCGTTTCTTTGCCGCTCCCCGATCGGCGATCGCGCCCAGAAGAGGGGCGAGGAGGGCGAGGACGATCCCGGCGATCGAGTTGGCCAGCCCCAGCCGGGCGGTACTGACCGAGGAGTCGCTTCCGGCGGACCAGTAGCCCTTGAAGAAGAGGGGGAAGAACCCGGCCATCACCGTGGTGGCGAAGGCCGAGTTGGCCCAGTCATAGAGCGCCCAGCCGAAGATCGCTTTTTTGTTCCCGTTCGTCACAGCGAGGGACCTGCCTTTCCGGCGGCTATTATTCACCACGAAGGTCACCCCGAATTCTTCGGGGGTAGACTCCGGTCACGAAGAATATGCCCCGGGTTGCAAAAAATCACTATTATTATAATAAACGGGAATAAAATAACCCGTATCTACGACTGTTAGTTGCCGTTAATAAAAAAATCTTGCTGAAAACTTTGATCCTGGATAGCCGGCCGTTCCGGCCGCGCGGCCTCCGGGGCGTCGTTCCGACTTCCTCTGGCCGCACCATCGCCGAATGACGCCGTGGAGCGTCCTCAGGACACGGAACAAGTCATACTATCGGGATAGAAAGATGGATCGCGCAAATGAAAAAAGCCTGGCCTCGCGGGCTACTTCTCTGGGCAGGAGCGCAAATGCCGACGCGTTTGATGAACTGGCGACGTTGACCGGCTCGAACTCGGCACTGGTTCGTCGACTGGCGGCCTCGGCGTTGGGGAAACTGGCGGGTATCGTTCCCCCGGAACCAGCCATATCTACTTTGCGACCCCTGCTTGGAGATAAGCACCCGCAGGTCCGCCAGTATGCCTCTAAGGCGCTGGGGGCGTTTGGAGTCCACGCCCGGGCAGCTCTGAGTGATCTGCGTGATCTTTATCGTAATCCGACAGAGAAAGATTATGTGAAGCGAAGCGTGCGCACTGCTGGAAAGATCATCCGGGAAGCGATCCGGATTGCGGCAGAGCAGGCCCGGCACCACTGTCGGCGCTGCGGTGCCCGGGTGGACACGGATGAATACGCCCGGAGCCAACGTGCCTTCCAGCGCGTCTTCTGCGACAAATGCTTTGATGAGGTTTATCTTGAGCGCCGCAACTTCGACACCCGGGTTGAACTGAACAAGACTATCAGAACACGGAATGGCTCCTTCGTGCAGTCCGACGGTGAGCGCAGGATCGCAGAGTATCTCGGCAGGCACGGCGTTGCCTACCGCTATGACGAGCGCATGCGGATCATCGAAGGGTACGCGGTCCGGCCGGATTTTTATCTTCCCGAGTTCGACGTTTATATTGAGTACTGGGGAATGGATACGATCGACTACAGGATCGGGATGATGAAAAAGCTTAAACTCTACCAGCAGGAGGGCAAACGGCTGATCTCTCTTTATCGGAAAGACCGGCCAAACCTGGAAGAAATGCTTCGCACCAAACTGAGCCGATATGTGTGGCTTGAGAGAGCCTGATAACCGCGGACTTGCTCACGACTTGCCATTTATACTTACCCATCTCCCCTTGACAATGATACAATTACCGCGAGTTGATGGGAGGATGCGCGGCACCCGTCAGTAATCCTGAGGGGTCTGAGATGCAGCGAAAAAAGATGCTGATCATTGCGGTCGAGCTCCTCTTTTCCCCGGGTGCGGGAGCCTCTCCGCCCTCTTTCTGGCCGGGTCGACGGTTGCCTTCCCGGTCGGCTTCGACATTGGAGCTGTGCTCGAGAAAGGGGGGTTGGTTATCCGGCTGCGCAGCAGCGCCTTCAATAGGGGGACCGCCATCACCCCGCTGCTGGCCGGGGCTATTATCAATAATTTGATAAATAAATTTGGGATAAAAAAGTACCAATAAGCTGGGAAAAGGGATAAGATTGTATCCTGATTATTTACTTGGTGCCTTTGTGTCTTGGTGGCAGAAAACGCGCAGCGAGCGCGAATTATAAAGGAGGGCAGCATGAGCGGGAAGAAAAAGGATCTGTGGTCGAAAAAGGTGGAGACGAAGTGGCATCCCCCGGAGGGGTTCTTCGAGAAGCCGGCCGGAGAGATCGCCCGGGGGCTGAAGAAGGCATCGGACAGCCTGCCTCAGGCGATGGACCGGCTGGACTTCTATATCAACCGGGCCGGGGCCAACCTGGCGGGAGAAGACCGGGCCCGCCTGGAAAAAGCCAAGGGGATCCTCCGCGGGCTCTACTGATCAATTATGAACCACGGTAGGACATGCCGAAAATTCTTCGAGTAAGACTTGCGAACAACCAAGAAAATGTAAGGCAGAGGGATAGTTTTTCCTCAGCATCATCTTCGTGTTCTTTGTGGTTTTAATCGGAGTTAGCCTCTCCTTCGGCAGGGCAAGCTCGTAGTGCAGGGCTTTGCCCTGCCGGCTGAGGCAGGGCTAAAGCCCTGACTACGAGCTTCACACGGAATTCATTGATCGTGGAATACCGTTGATGCCGCACGTGCAAGATATACCCCTCAATCAAGGTGCGGTTTGCTCCATGTTCGGACTGAAGAAAAGACGACGGGAGAAGATCCGCCGCCGGCTGTTCCCGCCGGAGTGGCTCCCGATTGTGGAGAGGAGCGTCCCCTGCTTCCGCGTTCTCCCGGAAACCGACCGGAAAGAACTGCTGGAAGATATCCAGGTATTTCTCCACGAAAAACACTTTGAAGGCTGCGGCGGTCTCGCCCTGACCGACGAGATCCGGGTCACGATCGCGGCCCAGGCCTGCCTGCTCCTCCTCCATCGCCGGAACGACGACTACCCCCGGCTCGATTCGATCCTGGTCTATCCCCACGCCTACCGGGTGGAAGGGAAAAAGGGGAGCCCGGGAGGGTTGATCCGGGACGGCGCGGAGACCCGGGCCGGCGAATCATGGTCCCGGGGGGCGGTAGTTCTTTCCTGGGACGATGTAAAAAAAAGTATCTCCGACCTTAACGACGGCCACAACGTGGTTCTTCATGAGTTCGCCCATCAGCTGGACCAGGAAGACGGCGATGCCGATGGGACCCCGGTTCTCCCCGATCGGTCGCGATACACCGCCTGGGCGCGCGTTCTGGGCGAAGAATACCGGGAACTGGTGAGCGAGATCGGGAAGGGACACCGGACCGACATCGATCCCTACGGGGCCCTCTCCCCGGCCGAGTTCTTCGCCGTGGTCACCGAATGTTTTTTCGAAAAGCCCCGGCCACTGCAGCAAAAACACCCTGACCTTTACGAGCAGCTCAAGCTCTTTTACCGGCAGGACCCGGCGGAAACAGGGGTCAGAGACCAGGGTTCAGGGTTCAGGGTTCAGGGGCTCAAAGCTGAACCCGCTTCGCTTGCCCCCCGGACTGCCTCTCCCAGCAGGCGGGCCTGCCAGCGGAGAAGGGGGCCGCTTTCCATCATCTCCTCGACCGTTACCGCGTTGCCCCGAACGATGGACTCCAGCGCGCTCCGGGGGGCGAGCACAGAGGGCGAGAGACCAAACTCGCCCCCGGCCCGGACCACGTCGCCCCGGAGTTTCTCCAGGCGCGCGGCCTGCTCTTGCGAGAGCGGCGGCCGCCGGAGGCCCCGTGTCTTCAGGGCTGGGCGCCTTCCCGGAGAAAGGGCGCGCGCCTCTCCGATTACTTTTTCCAGGGCATCCAGCCGTTTTCCCCGGCAGTTCCTCGGCAATTTCGGTCCCCGCGTCGCCGGCTGCCCGGGATGGGTATTGCTCCAGAGAGCCACTTCCAGCAGCAAGGCGTTCCCCATGATTTTAAACGGGGGAAGATCGGCCCGCCGGGCTTCTCTCTCCCGCCAGTGCCAGAGGCCGCGGACAAAGGAGAGCTGTTCCCGGCTGAAATCTGACAGGCCCTTGATCCGCCAGACTTCATCGGGGTCCGGGCCCGGTTTATCCCGGCCGGTTTTGCTGACCACCGCCGCGCAGGCTTCCCGGTGCCATTCCTCGCGGCCGCGCTGACGGAGGTTTTCCTCCAGCCTCTCCGCCAGGGGTTCCAGGTACCGGGTATCGTCGCCGGCATAAAGAAGTTTTTCTCCGGGCAGGGGGCGTCGGGACCAGTCGAACTTCTGACCGCCCTTGGTCAGAACAACACCCAAAATCTCCTCGGCGAGAGCGGCCAGGCCCAGTCGTTCATATCCGAGGAGCCGGGCAGCCAGCATGGTGTCGAAGATCGGGGCGTGGGGCCGGAAGTCGAAGGAAGAGCGGAGCATCCGCAGGTCGTAATCCGCGTCGTGCAGGATGAGCGGCCGGACGGCCAGTGCCCGGAGAAAGCCCGACAGGTTCAGCCCGGCCAGGGGATCGACGATATAGGTGTCCCCGGAGATCGAGATCTGGATCAGGCAGACCTTCTCGTAGTAGTGATGGAGGCTGTCGGCTTCCGTGTCAACCGCCGCCCGGGGAGCGCCCGCCAGACGTCCGGTGAACTTGCTCAGGGAGTCTTCGTCATGGATGTAGATATACGTTCGGCCGGATGCGGGATGAGTGGACATGGGATCAAGTATAACTGCTTAACCTGGATTATTCATGAAAATTGAAAATTTTCATGAATAATCCAGGTTACTAATTGTCGTTCAATATATTATGAATAGTAATCTTGTTTATACGGCGACAGCACTCTGCTTTTTCTTCTCCGCAAGGACAACGTGTTATTCTTCCTGGTAACGCTGCCGGTAGCAGCAGACCTTTGGCTGTAATTCATTGCCGGAGAATTTGATAAAATTAGTATCTTTTCGTATGGATGTTCATTTAAGCTTGGTCATGGTTCAAAACTAACCCGATTTATGAATAAATCGGGTTAAGCCCCTTTTTACCTTCTGACCGCGATTGTACACTGCCGTCTATTCATCCATGGGAACCGGAGGATGAAGGATTTCTTCCAGTTTCCGGGAGAGTTGTTCAGTGGTGAACGGTTTCTGGATGAAGCCGTGGCGTCCGCTCTTCAGTATCCGGGCGGCTTCCCCGTCGGCGCTGTAGCCGCTGCAGAGGAGGACCTTCACGTCCGGGTTGATCTCTCTCAGAACATCGTAGGTTTTGCCGCCGCTCAGCCCCGGCATCACCATATCCAGCATAACGATATCCACCGTCTCTCCTTTTTCCCGGTAAATTCGGAGCGCCTCCTCGCCCCCGCCGGCTGGTATCACCTCAAAGCCGATGTATTGCAGATATCGCATGACCGGGCGGATGATGCGCTCTTCGTCATCCACCAGAAGAACGGTTCCCGATCCCGGGGATATGGTTTCCGATGCCGGTTTTTTCGTCCGGGCTTTTTTCTCCGATACAGGAAGATAGATGTTGAAGGTGGTGCCATGCTCGATCTCGCTGCGGATGGTGATGGTCCCGTGGTGATTCTGGATGATGCCGTAGGAGGAGGCAAGGCCGAGCCCGATCCCCCGCGTCTTTTCCCGGGTGGTGAAAAACGGATCGAATATTTTTTCCAGATGCTCTTTTTTAATACCGGCTCCGGTGTCGGTCACGGATATTTTGACGTACCGTCCCGGTTCGATCCCGTGAACGCTCGCCTCCGCGGTCGGGAAATCAACGTTTTCCGTTTCCAGGTACAGCTCTCCACCGCCGGGCATCGCCTGCCCGGCATTGATGTACAGGTTTAAAAGAACCTGCTCGATCTGACTCCGGTCGGCTTCCGCCGCCCGGAGTCCTTCCTGGAGCTTTTGGTGTATCCGGATCTCTTTTTTTGTCCGCCCGAAGAGGGACGCCGTCCGGGAAACGATTTCATTCAGGTCGATGGTCGAAAGCTCGTACTTCCCTCCCCGGGCGAATCCGAGCAGCTGCCTGGTCAGCTGTTCGCCGCTCTCGATGCTCTGCTCGACCTCGCTCAGCATCTCACGGGAGGGATGGTCCGGATCGAGATCGTGAAGGAGGAGGGAGATATTTCCCTGGATGCTCATGAGGAGGTTATTGAAGTCATGGGCGACCCCGCCGGCCAGGATACCGACCGCCTCCATCTTCTGGGCCGTCTGGAGTCTCTTCTCCAGTTTTATCGTCTCGGTGATATCCCGGGCGAAGTAGAGCGCCGCCGGGCGGCCTTCCCAGATAATGCGGACGGCGTTGATGCTGACGGATCTTTCTTCCCCGCTTTTCGTAATAATCCGGAAAGAGTATATTCCGGGGACGTCCTCCCCCCTCAATCTCTTCAGATACCTTTCCCCGACCAGTGCCCGATCATCTGGGTGAATCAGGTTCTCCAGAGGCATCGCGCTCGCTTCCTCGGTGGAATAGCCCGTGGCCTGCTTGAACATGGGGTTGGGGAACTTGATTACCCCGTCCTGGGCGATAAAGACGGCGTCGTTGGCATTATTGACCAACATGCGGTACTTTTCTTCCGAATCCCGGAGCGCCACGGTTGTCTGCTTGAGCTCGACCACCGCTTCTTCCAGTTCTTCATTCGCTCTTCGCAGATCGTCCGTCCGTTCTTTAACCAGGACTTCCAGCCGTCCCCGGTGTTTTTCCAGTTCCTCGGAAACCATTTTTCTCTCCGCGATCTCAGACCGGAGTTTCATATTCAGGCTGTCCGTTTCTTCTTTGGCGGCGGTCAGGTATGTGACGAGATCTTTATTTTCCAAGGTGAGTTCCAGGGAAGTCACGTTTATTTTATAATTGCGTTCCGCGGTCATGAACATCAGGATCGCGAAAAGAATGACCATCGCTCCCATGGTGAAGTGAACGGCATCTCCGATGTAGAAGAAGCTGATGGCGACCGGGATCAGGGCCGGAAGAGTGAAGGCCAGGAAAGCTCTCTTCAGGGCGGAATAAACCCCTACCGCGCCGGCTACCATACCGCCCAGAACAAAGGCGGTGAAGATCTGGCGGGCGAGATCGCCGGGGGGAAAGAATAGTATCCCGGCCACGCCCCAGATTGAACCGGAGATCAAGACGCCCCCTATAAACAGGGCTTCCCAGCGGGGTGATTGAGCGGGGGCGACATCCGCGTGCTTGTATCTGAGAATGAAGAGGTATCGGAGACCCGTTACCACGATCATGGCCCCGAACCAGATCAAGAGCACCCGGTGGGAGACGGCCTTCCACTGGATGAAGACCAGGATCGCGGAGTTAACCATGTTGGCGATGAAGCCGATCGGCTGATACCGGTAGACCTGACCGACCTGGGTGGCAAGAATCTCCCGATTTTTATCAGTGGTCATGGGAGTGCCGTAAAGTTAGCGCCGGCGGCGCAACGTGGGGTAAAATTTAAAGTGGAAAGTGTAAAAAGATCCTGACACTTTACACAGCTGTATTGTGGGCCAGAGGCGCACCCCGAAGAAGGGACAGGGCTTCCAGCCCCGATAATCGGGCCACGATCGCTCTCTCCCCGTTGCGAAGCCAACTTGTTGAAATGCCAAATTTTAATATTAGATACTAATCACACTCTTTCTTGCCTGTCAAGTGAAACATCCCGGAGGCATGGTCAACTTTAAAGATATTTTTTGATCCAGGGGGAGGGGTATGGTATCTTTTTCTCCTGCACTCATTTACTGCTTCGGAATTTCAAAAATGAAGATTAAATTAAAGTCTGTTCAGCCATTGGGGGGAGTATACAAGCCGCTTAAGCGGATCAGATAATCAGGAGATCAGTAGGAAGGGGATCAGATTATCAGAAGATCAGATGGCGATGCCGGCCTCGCCTGATAACCTGATACCCCGGTATTCTTCCCACTGATAAACTGATAACCGGATATCACCTTCGGGGATAATCACTTCATCTATTCAATCCCGGGACATTGCTGAAACAAAAAGTTAGCGCCGCAGGCACTGTGTTCTGTGGCATGGCGCAGCAAGACAACGATGAAGAAAATAACTGTTAGGAAAAAAATACCTGCGGACGAACGAGCCTATCTCCGTCGCCGGGTCGCGGAACTGGAGAAGATCGCGGAGGAATGCGACCGCACGAACCGGCTGCTGCTGGAAAGCGAGGAACGGTTCCGGCTGTTCTTCGAAGGGGCGCCGGCCTACTGCTACATGATTTCGCCGAAGGGTATTATCCTGAATGCGAACCGCGCCGCTCTCCGGGCGCTGGGGTATAAAAAGGAAGAATTGGTCGGGCAGGCGGTCAGGAAGATTTACGCTCCCGAGTCGCTGAAAAAGATAAAGGGACTCCTCGCGAAGTGGAAAAAAACCGGAAAGTTGCGAGACGAGAAACTGGTTATTATCTCAAAAAAAGGAGAGAAACGGGCTGTCCTCCTCAGCAGCAGCGCGGTAAGAGGGGCGGATAAGAAGATTCTGCATTCCATCTCAATCCAGCGGGACGTCACCGAACGTAATCGCCTGGAGGAAAGAACCAACCACCTCAATGCCGTTTTATGGGCTATCAAAGGTGTCGGCCAGGTTATCGCCCGGGAAAAAGACCAGGCCGGGTTGTTGAAAGGGGTCTGCGATGCCCTGGTCAGGACCCGGAGCTATAAAAACGCCTGGATCGCGCTGCTCGATGATGACGGCAATCTTCTGCGGTGGGCTGAATCCGGCCTGGGCAGGAAATTCTCACTGCTGGCGAACAAGCTGAAAGACGGGGATTATCCTTCCTGTTTTCGCCGGGCTTTGAACCGGCCCGGGATCACCATCATCCGGGATCCTTTTTCGGAATGCCCCGAATGCCCCTTATCGTGCGGATACAAAGGAAGGAAAGGGATAAGTACCCGGCTGGAATACGGAAATGAACGATACGGAGTCCTGACCGCGTCCATCCCTGGACACATCACTACTGATGATGACGAAAAATCGCTTTTTGCCGAGGTTGCCGGGGATATCGCCTTTGCCCTGCATAATATGCGGATGGTCCAGGCACGGCAGCGGGCGGAAGAGAGACTGGCCGAGTTATCGAAATTCCCGAGCGAGAATCCCTACCCCGTTCTCAGGATTGATAAAGACGGCACCGTCCGATACGCCAATCAGGCCAGTTCCCCCGTATTGAAGGCCTGGGGCTGCCGGGTCGGCCGGAAGCTGCCCGGAAGATGGTTCCGTTTGACGATTGACGCCCTCAACTCCGGCGCCCGCCGGGAAGTCGAGATGACCTGCGACGACCGCCTCCTTCTTCTGACATTTGCCCCCGTGCAGGAAGGAGACTATATCAACGTTTACGGGATCGACATCACCGAGCGCCAGAAAGCGAAGGAAGCCGAGCAGCTGAAAAAGCTGGCGGAGTCGTTGATCAACTTTCAGGAAGAGGAGAGGAGGAGAATCTCCCGGGAGTTGCACGACCAGATCGGGCAGCTCCTGGCCGCCGTCAAGCTTCACTTGAGAATGCTCACCCGGGATCATCCCGGTTTGGAGGAGTCGGTGCTGGAGGGGCTGGAAAAGGCGACCGGTCTGCTGGACAGGGCGCAGGAAGACGCCCGCCGCATCTACGTCCGCCTCCGGCCGGACATTCTGGACGACTTCGGCTTGAGCGCCGCCATCGAGAACGAAGTCGCCATCTTGACTGAGTTGAGCGGCCTTGACATCACGTTTGCGCCGAGGAAGCTGCCGGTGAGAATTGACCCCCTGAAAGAGCTCACTCTCTACCGGGTAGCCCAGGAGGCTTTGACCAACATTATCAGGCATTCAAGAGCGACCGCTGTCAGGATTCGGATCAAGCAGTCGACCGGAAAGATAGTCTTGAGTATCTCTGATAACGGGAAAGGTTTTGCTCAAGAGAAGAAGATTGGCAACCTGGGAATTTTGGGAATGCACGAGCGGCTTGATTCGGTGGGGGGCGTTTTAAAGATAGAAACGAAACCGGAAGGGGGGACGGTTCTGGAGGCCGAAGTCCCTCTCTAGGAATGAATTATAATGCCTAAAAAGATCTTATTGGCCGACGACCATGAAGTGGTCCGGGCTGGCTTGGCGACGGTCATTACCAAGTATACCAGCCATACCATCGTCGCCCAGGTGGGTGACGGCCTGGAGACCGTCGAGCAGGCGCGGCGGCACCGGCCCGATCTGATCATCATGGACATCGGGATGCCGGGTCTGCACGGCCTGGAGGCTGTATCACAGATCAGGAAGTTTCTCCCCCGGGTCAGGATTCTCATCCTCTCCATCCACCGGGAGAAAAAATATGTTGTCTCCGCCCTGCGTCTGGGCGTTTCGGGGTATCTTCTGAAAAGCGAGGCCGTGGACGAATTGGTTGACGCCCTCGACCGGGTAATGGAGGGGAAGCATTACGTCAGCCCGGAACTCCGGGAGATCGTGGCCGATGAACTGATGGAGTCCGGCCGGCAGGCCGTAAAAAGCCGGCTGGAAGATCTCTCGGGGAGGGAGAGGCAGGTCCTGAGCCTGATTGCCGCCGGAGCTGCCCGGAGCGATATCGCGGAAAAGCTTTTCATCAGCGCGGAGACGGTCAAGACCCATCGGAAGAATATCATGCGCAAGCTCCAACTCCACAAGCATTCCGAATTGATCGCCTTTGCCCACCGTGAGCGTCTCGGTCCCGTCCCGGAATAATCCACCCGGCCCCCCTTTATTGTTAGCCGCAAAAAGGCGCAAAAACCGCAAAAGTTCCCCCGCCGCGCCCCCTATTCAGTCCACAGATGGATTCGACTTCGCTCACCACAAGTTTTCACAGATTGCACTGATTATGTTCCCCTGCCGCGTACTTTTAATGAATCTCCAATTTCCAATGGCCAACCTCCAATATCCAAGTAGGCACTCGATATCCGCTTCATCCATTTGGAAATGGGTTATCGGGTGTCGACGTTGAACGTTGAATGTTGAACGTTCATCTTTTCTTTTTTAGAAAAATCCCCCTTTGGGGGGGATTTACAGAATTCCCCCCTCTGTCATAATGACTACATGTCTGAAAAGGCACTTAACGCCATTATTATCGATGACAATCCCGCCTTCCGGGAATTTCTTCGGGGACTGCTCTCCCAATTCGATTTCATCCGGGTGAGCGCGGAGACGGACTCGGCGGAGAAGGCGCTGGCGGCGGTGGAAGAAGAGCCTCCCCAGCTCATGATCGCCGATATCCGCCTGCCCGGAATGGGAGGTCTGGAACTGGCCGGGGTGTTGAAGGAACGTTTCCCCGGGACAAAAGTGATCCTGATCACACTTTATGATAATGACCGATACCGGCGGGAAACGGACCGGCTCGGTTATACGTATATCCCGAAGAGTCTCCTTCTCGAACGTCTCCCGCTCCTTTTGAAAAAGCTGGGGGACGAAAGGGAAGGCGTTCTTTCAATAAAAGCTGATAAAAGTTAAACCATTCTTCATGAATAAATATCAAGGATAACGGGGGGAAAACATGAGAATCACATCCGGATGGCTGATCATCCTTCTGGCGGGGGCGCTGCTGGCGCCGACTGCCGGTCTGGCCCAGAATCAATATTTCTACCTGGTGGCGGACACCGGCGGGGGCCCTCCCGGCAATGATCTGCTGACACTGATCGACGTCGACGTCCCCGGAAGCGAGACCGCGATCGGGACCGGGATCGGGACCTCCACGATGGAGGGGATGACGACGTATCCCGCCGGCAGCTTCATCACCCAGACCATGTACGGATGCACCGCTCCCCGCCTCTACATCGTCAACAAGATCACCGGCGTGGGTTCCGCTCTCTCATCGACATGGGGGACCGGCAATGGCGCGCTGGGCACCATCATCTTCGATGACGTGGACGGCGCCGCATTTGATCAAACGACCGATCCGCCGATCATGTACGCCAACGTCCGGCGGGACAATCTGGACGATCTTCTGATCCAGGTCAACTACGCCACCGGCGCCCACGTCAGCGCCGCCTGGGGTGCGGGCACCGATTACCTGGTGATCGAGGACCAGGGGCCGACGCTTCACGACATCGACGATATCGCCATCCGCTCCACGGACGCGGTGATGTACGCCATCAACAACAACAGCGGGGCCGAGGACCGCCTGGTCATCATCGATAAGACAGACGGGAGCACTACCGACGTGGGACGGCTGCGCCGCTCCGACGACTCGGAGGACGTGAACGACATGGAAGGGCTGACCTTCGACTGCAATAACGTTCTCTGGGGGACCACCGGACAGAACTCCTCCGATATCGACCAGCGGAACCGGATCTGGATGTTCCAGACCGACGTGGGGGGAGATCCGACCCGGTACGTGACGGAAATCGACCACATGACCCTGGGGTCGGACTATGAAAGCATCCAGGGCTGCGTGCAGATCGGGACGACGCCCACCCCATCCCCCTCGCCGGAGAACCCCACCCCCTCGGTCACGCCCAGCCCCTCTCCCTCCTCCACGCCGGAATTGAGCACGATCTGCCTGAGAACGGAACACAGTACACTCTCCATCGACGCTACCGCCGCCACCACCTTCGTCAACACCGGCCTGGAGCTGACCCTCTGGGCGCCGGACACGACCGCGATCGCCGTCTTCGTCTCCCTTGATTGCGATTCCGGCAGTTCCACGGAACCCCAGACCGGTTTCTGGGACCTGCGGATGGACAACACCTGGTCAAGCCAGACCCTGGGCCGCTATCTCAGCGGTGACGACGACCTCGGCCTGTTAGGTGTCGTTAACATATTTGAGAATGTCAGTCCCGGCAACCACACCGTGCGCCTCCGTCAGAAGACCGACGGGACGGTCGAGCCTCAGATCGCCACCCGCGATGCCGACATGGTGGCCTACGACCTGACGATCGAGGACGGATCGGCGACGTTCAAGTATGGGACGGACGTTCTTGACGCGACGGGGGACACGACCAGCAGTACTTCCTTTGAAGACGTGGACGGATTGAGCTGCACCGTGACCCTGGACATCCCGGGAAAGATCCTGGTCTCCTGCGCCGCGGATGGGAACGCGGCCGGCGGGGCCGGCGATCGAGTCGGGTACTGGCGGCTCCAGGTTGACGGGACGACGGTCGGTGTCGACCAGCAGCATCGCTTCCTGAGCGATGCGGGCGATCTGGGGGAGGTAGTGCTGCAGGGGCTCACCGAAAATCTTTGCGCGGGGACCTATACGGTCACCGTACAGCACCGGACGAATGACGGGGCAAAACCCATCCGGACCCTGAACGCGACACTGCTGGGGATCGCTCTGAGCACCGCCGAAGCCGGCGGCCTGGAGCTGCCGGCGGCGCTGACGGCCTCCACGACCTTCAACGACACGACCTCGACCACCCTGGTAGACGTTGCGACCAGCATGGCGGAGCTGAATCTTCAGACCGGGAGCGACATCTTCGTCGCCTCCAACTTCGGTACTCACGGCACCTATATCGGCGCGCCGGGCGACCGCTACGGATTTTTCGATCTCACGCTGGACGGGGTCCCGGTTTCCGAGACGGTAAGCCGCTTCTACGAGCAGACCGGGGATCACGCCGGCGGCGGTATTTTTGGTTTGGGCGTTGATTTCTCGGCCGACACCCATACCGGGTATATCCGGTACGCGACCAACAACCCGAACCGGGGAATCACCTGTCACGAGATGACCCTGGTCCTGCTCGGCTCCTGCGCCAACTTAGGGCAAGAGCCCTGCGCGACGGCGACCCCGACGGCGACCCCGAGCGTGACGCCGACACCGAGTGTCACCCCGACAGTGACCCCGTCAGTGACGCCTACACCCAGTATGCCGCCGACGCCTTCAGTTACGCCTACACCCAGTGTCACGCCCACGCCATCGGTCACACCGACTCCGAGCGTTACGCCCACGCCCTCGATTACGCCGACACCGTCAGTGACACCGACGCCCTCGATCACACCGACACCGTCAGTGACGCCGACTCCCTCGGTAACTCCAACCCCGAGTGTCACCCCCACGCCTTCGATTACGCCGACACCGAGTGTGACGCCAACGCCCTCGGTTACGCCGACCCCGTCGGTGACACCGACGCCTTCGATAACTCCGACCCCGAGTGTCACCCCCACGCCTTCAATTCCACCGACACCGACCCCGTCGGTGACCCCGACGCCTTCGATAACTCCGACCCCGAGCGTCACCCCCACGCCTTCAATTACACCGACCCCGAGCGTGACGCCGACGCCTTCGGTGACGCCGACCCCGTCGGTGACCCCGACGCCTTCGATAACTCCGACCCCGAGTGTCACCCCCACGCCTTCAATTACACCGACCCCGAGCGTGACGCCCACACCTTCAGTAACCCCGACGCCGAGTGTCACACCCACTCCATCGGTTACCCCGACACCGAGCGCGACACCGACTCCGAGCGTTACTCCGACTCCGAGCGTGACGCCGACACCTTCAGTAACACCCACACCCAGCGTCACTCCGACGCCCAGTGTGACTCCGACGCCATCGGCCACGCCGACATCAAGCGTGACCCCGACGCCGAGTGTGACCCCGACGCCGAGTGTGACCCCGACGCCGAGCGCGACGCCGACGCCGAGCGCGACGCCGACTCCATCGGTCACGCCGAGCACCACGCCGACGCCAATGTATTGCGAGGAACTCCTGGTGATCAACGACCTGGAAGATCTGCAGATCGCCAATACACGGGCGAGTACCGGGACCGGTTGGAGCTGGAGCATCACGCGGGCGGAAGCGCCGGATACCGATATCTTTGGTTCGGTGGACGATAACGCCAACACGTTTACGGCCGTGACCGATTACCCGGTCCAGCCGGTGGCCGTCCTCTTCACGAGCCTGAGCGAACCCCTGAATATAGTGCAGGGTGATTACGTGACGGTGACCTATGACGGCGGGCAGATGGTGAACGTTTATCCGCCGCCCTTGAGCGGGATGGTTGAGACCTACTATTACATCGGATTGGACGGGGCGACCTACGCCGACCGGTGGCTCTGCGACCGGGTCGAGGACGTACCCACGCCGACGCCGACGCCGTCAGTCACCCCGACGCCGAGCATGCCGCCGACGCCTTCGGTCACACCCACCGCTCCGCCGACGGCGACACCCACCGCTCCGCCGACGGCGACACCCACCCTACCGCCGACGGCGACACCTACTCCGCCGCCGACGGCGACACCCACTGTCGCGCCGACCGCGACACCAGCCTGCCGGTGCTACGTGGTCCCGCAGTATGGCTACGCCAGCGGCGGGAAGAACATCCTGATCCTTCTCAATCCCTATGACTACAACCCCGACACCAACGAGACCAACATCGGCACGAGCACCGGCACCACCGGTATTGAAACGATTGCTTATCACAATCCGACTGGGGAGGTCTACACGGTCGACTACGACCGACTGGGGACGCTCGATCAGACGACGGGGCTGTTTATCCCCGTCTCCTCCAACCATATCGGAGCCGGATACGGGGCCCACGGCTACCAGATATTCAGCGACTGCGACGGGATGTCCTTCAACCCCTTTACCGATGAACTCTACGTCACGGTCCGCAAGTATGGCGATAACGACCTTCTGATCAAGGTCAACCGGATAACCGGGCAGCACATTCCCGGAGCGTTCAATGGCGCCGACTACGCCGTGCTGGAAGCGTTTCATGACATCCACGGCATGGCGCTCGACGTCGACGACATCGCCTTCGATCCTACCGACGGGACGATGTATGCGATCGAGAACAACAGCGGCAAAGACGACCACCTGGTCATCTTCAACCCGTCCGACGGCTCGCTGGTGGCGTTCATCGGCCATACCTACTGGGGGGCCGTACTGATCTATGATGTTGAAGGACTCGGCTTTGGCTGCGACGGCGTCCTCTGGGGGTTGACCGGCGACAAGGCCCCTTCGGAGGAACTGGATAATACACTCTGGCAAGTGGACAAGACGAACGCCCAGCTCAGCAATCCGAATAAACTCACGCACGGGACCGACTACGAGGCGGTCACCTGCGGGTACTTCAGCGGACCGCATCCCAGCCCGACGCCGTATTTGCCGGCGGTGGATTCCGGAGACTATGACGGCGACGGGACATCGGACATCGCGATCTTCCGGGGCAGCAGGGGGATGTGGGCGGTGCGGGGAGTGACCCGGGCCTACTTCGGGGCCGGCAACGACCTGCCGGTCTCCGCCGACTACGACGGTGACGGGACGGCCGATATCGGTATCTTCCGTCCGGTGACCCATCTCTGGGCGATCCGGGGCGGCGCCCGGTTCTATTACGGGCTGCCCTTGGACGTCCCGGTACCCGGGGATTACAACGGGGACGGGACGGCGGACGCGGGGATCTTCCGGAACGGCCTCTGGGCGGTCCGGGGCGGCGCCCGAGCGTACTTCGGTACGGCCGGGGACAGCGCGGTTCCCGGGGACTACAACGGGGACGGGAGCAAGGACTTCGCCATCTTCCGGCCCTCGTCATCCCTGTGGGCGTTCCGTTCACTGGGGCGGGTTTATTACGGCGCCTATGGCGACCAGCCCATTCCCGGGGACTATGACGGGAGCGGGACCTGGCAGCCCGGGATCTTCCGCATGTCATCGCGCCTCTGGGCGATCCGGGGGATAACCCGGGCCTATTTCGGGGGCGGGAGCGACCGGCCGGTCCCGGCCGACTTCACGGGAGACATGGCGGACAATATCGCCATCTTCCGGGCCACCGGCGGCCTCTGGGCAGTGAGAGGAATTTCCCGGGTTTATTACGGCGCCTCCGGCGATTTGCCGGTGACAAGATAGACCGCCGGATTGACGAAGCGGCCTGGCGCAATCCAACAGCCCCCCCGGGTTAGCCCGGAGGGGCTGTATTGCGTTCTGCCTCTACCTTGGATTGCAGGGTTTTCATCCGGCAATAATAATTCCGGAATTATCAGTAAAGACTGTCCCCGATAGACGGTGAGGATGGAAATTGCTATACTACATGAAACTCCCCCGCAACTTGCTGCTTCGGAATTTCCCCGATAGCCATCGGGATCCCGATTATCTATATATTTGAATAATGTATCGGGACAATAATCTTATTTTTTCTACCCCGATTAATACTTCGGGGGAGGCCGAAAAAATAAGAATGGGCAAGCATTGAATCGACAGTGCAGGGATATTTTAAATAAATTCGTGTAATCCTTCGGCTACGCTCAGGACAAGTTTCGCGTAATTCGTAGTTTTATTTAGTTGCCCGAGCGGAGCGAGGGCTAAGTTCCCATTATGATAATTCGCCCGATAATATGTATAGCCGCCGGATTACTGTTCTGTGATCTTTCCCGAGGTGAAACCCCGTTATCGGGATCGCCGGTCAGGTTGAGAGGAATCATTATCGGCCTCGAAGATATCAGCGCGGTCGCCCGGATCGGTTCATTTCTGGCCATCGGATCGGACGAAGCCGGTGGCGAAGACGGGGACGGTAACTATGTACAACTCCTGGAGGAGGATCCCTCCGGCGGCTACCGGGTGGCAAACGATCTCCTGCTTTTCAAAGGCGATAAAAAAGACGGCAAAGAGATGGACATCGAAGGGATCGCCGTAGAGGGCAATTTCGTGTACGTCGTGGGGTCGCACTCTTTAAAGCGCGGGCGAATCAGGGCGGACAAGAAATACGCGCGTAATCGGGATAAACTCCTTGGCCAGCGCATCGAGGATAACGGGAACCGCTTCCTGCTCTACCGGCTGACCATCGATCCCCGGGGAAAAGAGACCGATAAGACAAGAATCTCCCTCCGTGACATCATCGGTAAAGACCCTGTCCTTGCCCCGTTCAGCGCCATCCCCGGCAAGGAGAACGGGGTTGATATCGAAGGCCTGGCGGCAAAGAACGGGTGGCTATACATCGGTTTCCGGAGTCCCCTGTTTCGAGGAAACTATGTTCCCATCATGAAGCTGCAATTCAACTCGCCCCCCCGTACCAGCAGCCTCTCTTTTGTCCAATTGGACGGGTTGGGGATCCGGGGGATGGCCGGCGTTTCCGACGGATTTCTGCTCCTGGCCGGCCCGCCCGGGGACGGCCCCGGTCAATACCGGCTTTATCACTGGGATGGGAAGGATATGATCCCGGGCCGTGACCGCCCGGCCGCGGAGATGGGAAGAGTGCGCCTGCTGGGAGAGATTCGTCCGCCGGAAGACGGGAAAGCGGAAGGAGTGGCCGTCATGGAGGAGGGTCCGGCAGCATACGACATTATCGTTGTCTATGACGGCGTAAAGAACGCGGATAATATCATGGAACGCTTCCGTATCAGTAAAAAATAAACCGCGGATTATGCTGATGAAGCGGATTTATAGGGAATTATAATTATCGTTTAAGTGTAATTTGCTGGACTCGAACTGATTCTCATAACCGTATCGTAATCTATATTTTGATAAACATAATATTATTCACATAAATTAGCGACCGTAGGGAGCTAATTTATTATGGAACGGCACGAGGCGAAGTACATCATCCATCCTTCCCAGGTGGCGCCCATCAGGGATTTCATCCGGCCCTTCTGCATCCCCGACCCCTTTGCCCGGGGCGATCCCCCCGAGTATGTTGTCACGACTCTTTATCTGGATACACCCGAGCTGGAGCTTTACCGCGCCAGCATAGAGCAGATACCGGTCCGGTTCAAACTCAGGGTCAGGACCTACGTCCGGGAGGATCGGAGCAGCCCGGTCTTTGTCGAGATAAAGCGCAAAGTGAAGGGAATGGTCTTCAAGAGCCGGTCGGCGATCCCTCCGGCCCTCTGGCGAAAAGAGATCTGTCAGCAGCCGGATCTCTCCCTGCCCTTCCGGTCACCCGGGGAGAAAGAGACTTATCTCGAGTTCACCGGCCTGGTCACCAGGCTGGGAGCACGACCCGTGATGCTGGTCAGATATCAGCGCGAATGCTATTATCCCGCGGTCGATGAATACGCCCGAGTCACCTTCGACCGCCGGCTTTCTTACCGGCCGGCCACCAGTTTTCGGTTGCCGGGACCGGGAGACAAATGGCGGAAGATGGACTCCTCGTTGGAGATGGGCTGGCCATTCTCGGGCATGATCCTGGAGCTTAAATCATTCCGGGACGTTCCCCTCTGGATGGTGGAGCTGACGGAACGATTCGATCTCACCCGGGTGGGGTTCTGCAAGTACGCGAACGCGATGTGCGCCAACGAGATTTTTAATGACATGACGAATGTAGACTGTATCATTGAAGAGATGTTCGTCTGACAGAATGTGATTGCCCGCATTCTAAATGAGCGCCGGCGGCGCGAATTTACTGCTTCGGAATGTCAATGTATTAACAAAACGGCTATCGTTGAACGGTTGTCCCGGTTTCACCGGGATTGAACGGGTAAGGGTTGCGGGCGGCCTGGTTCCGCAACCGTCCCCCGCAACCGATTCGAGCCGCGGAACCGCAACCTTTTCACCCCAAGTTGCGAACGAAGTGAACTAACTTGCTGTTTCGGAATTTCAATAATGTAGTGTGGAGTGTAAGGTATAAAGTGGAAAGTTTCATTACACTTTAAACATTACACTTTACACTACAAGTTGCGCCGGAGGCGCTAACTTGTATGGATCAGATGTTGCGAATCCTGGGCCCGATCAGTTATCTGACGGTGGAGGAGCTCATCGTTTCTTTTCTCCTCTGCTTTGTCCTTTCCAGCGCCGTTGCCTATGTGTACCGGGTGACGTACCAGGGCCTCTCCTACTCCCGTTCGTTCGTCCAGGCTCAGATCCTGGGCTCCCTGGCGGCGGCCATGGTCATCATGGCCATCGGGAACAACCTCGCCCGGGGGCTGGGGCTTCTGGGAACCCTGGCCATCGTCCGTTTCCGCACCCAGATCCGCGAACCGCGGGACATGATGTTCATCTTCGTCAGCCTGGGAATCGGCATCGCCGCCGGCGCCCAGGCCTTCACCGTGGTCATCGTGGGCACGGCATTCTTCTGCGCCGCGGCGCTCTACCTTCGCCTGGCCCCGTTCGCCTCCCGGAGAGAATATGACGGGCTGCTCCGCTTCGTGTCGACAAAAGACGCGGCCCGGATTCCGAAGCTGAGCGAGGTTCTTTCCGAATACTGCTCTTCCCGAAAGCTGGTCGCCGCCCGGGATTCGTTACAGGGTGAGGGGGTTGAATATGCCTACCAGGTCCGCCTGGCGGACCCATCATATCAGCCCAGAATGGTGGAGGAGTTGAGCAGGATCGCGGAACTCTCGGATGTTACTTTCGTCATGCAGCGTTCAACGGTTGAACAGTAGTGACAGACCGCCCGACAAGAAAGAAAAAAATGCCCCGAGCTTTCCGCCGCCGCTTCCCGGGCCCGAAAAGCTGGCTGATGTTTCTGATCTGGATGGGCGCCGCCGCCTTGGCCGCTCTCATGCTCGGCCAGGGCGGTTTACAGCGTATCCCCGGGGTCGTGGCGGTGACGACCGAGGCCGTTGCCCCCCTGGAGACCGCCCAGCTGAAAGCGGTCTACGCGGAGCCCGGGCAGACGGTCAAAGCCGGCGATCTTCTGGCACAGATGGACGGCCGGATACTGGACGCGGAGATGGAAGTCGAACTGCTCAAAATCGAATCCCGGTTCGCCCGGGTGATTTTTCGCGTCGAGACCGAGCTGCGGAAAGCCAGGATGGGGCAGGCCTCGGATACGGCCGAACTGGCGATGCTCAACAAGGAATTGAACCGCTTCGCCCGCTACGCCGAGCCGCGGAACCTGGATGACGCGCAGATGGTGGCGGAGTTCAAGGCCCGCCAGGAGGCGCTCAAGCACAACGTGGAGCTATACCCGGAAACCGTGAAGAGGCTGGAAGAGTACCTGACCCGGGCCCGAGCCCAGCAGGCCGACGCGGCCGCGGTGCTGGGGGGGGCGATAAAAATTCCCCCCGATCTCGACATCGATGAGAGCGAACTCGGCCTCGAGGAGACACAGCATCAGATCGGCCTGCTCAATTTGCGCCGGGAGACCTACAGCCTCCGGGCCGAACGCGCCGGCACCGTGTCCGAGGTGCTGCACCAGCCGGGCGAGGTGGTCAAAGGGGGCGACCCGGTGATGACACTGGCGGTGGCGGGACCTGTCCGGGTCATCGGTTACATGTCGGGACGGAACGTCCCGGGTCCCTCCGTGGGCGAGACCGCCTACGTGATCCGCGAGAGGAACGGCGCGGCGGCGATCAAAGCCCGGGTGACGGCCCTGGGGCCCGAGATGATCGGTACAAATGGGGGTTTGCCGCCTTACCGTCTGGAGATGGGCAACCTGCGGCGGATTATCCTGGTCCCCGAAGAAAACAATGCCGGGCTCATCCCCGGCGAGACGGTCACGATCCGGTTTTCTCCACCCTGGTGGCAGCAACTGCTGGCCCGCTTTAAATAATCGGACCGATTACGGCAATCGGTCTGACGATCCCTCCGCCGAACGTTCTGCCGGTCACTCCGCATCCCCCTCCGGGGGGGATTTACATTTTGGCCATGGTGGGATACATTTTATATGTAAGAACAGATGCGGGGTAGAATACGTCTCATAGAGGTACCGAGGAGAGCAATACACAGCCTGTATTATCCGCGATGGTTACCGCCAGAAACATATCTCTCACTATCCTGATCCTGTTCTTCCCCGCGGTCACGGCCGCCGCGGGAAATGTGCTGATCAGCGAGTTCATGGCCAGCAACGCCACCACCCTCGCCGATGAGGACGGGGATTACTCCGACTGGATTGAGATCTTCAACGCCGGGGCATCGGCGGTCGATCTGGACGGCTGGTATCTGACCGACGACGAGGGTGAACTCACCAAGTGGCAGTTCCCGAGCACGTCTCTCGATCCCGCCGCGTTCCTGGTGGTCTTCGCCTCGAACAAGAACCGGGCGGTCCCGGGACAGGAACTCCATACCAACTTCAAATTGAGCGCCTCCGGCGGATATCTCGGCCTGGTGGAACCGGACGGCGTGACCGTCTCTTCCGAATACGCTCCCGGGTATCCGGAACAGCTTACCGATATCTCCTACGGCCTCGTCCAGATGAGCGACGCCGTGCCTTTCTTTACCGCCGGGGCCACCACGCGGGTCCTGATACCAACCTATTCCGGCGACGGGGCCGGCTGGACCGACCCGTCATTCGATGACTCGGGCTGGACCAGCGGCACGACCGCCGTCGGGTACGAGCGGGGCTCCGGGTATGAAAGCATCATCGGACTTGATGTCGAGTCGATAATGTATAACGTCAACTCCAGCGCCTACATACGGATACCCTTCACCGTGACCGACCCCTCGCGGCTCGTCTCTCTGACGCTCCGGATGCAGTATGACGACGGCTTCGCGGCCTATCTCAATGGGGTGGAGGTGGCCCGGGACAACGTCCCCGCTACTCTGGCCTGGAATTCGAGCGCCCCCGCAACCCGTTCCGATTCCGCGGCGGTCGTCTTCACCCCCTTCGATCTGTCCACGGACCGCGATCTTCTTTTCGTCGGGACCAACGTTCTGGCCGTGCAGGGCCTTAACCGGAGTTCGACCAACGTGGACTTCCTGATCACTCCGGAACTGGAGGGGGAGGAGGCCGTGCTGGAAGTGGGCGATCCCCGCTATTTTACCGATCCGACACCCGGCTCCGCCAACGGGGCCGGTCCCGCCGATCTCGGGCCCATCATTTCGGGCGTTTCCCATCTGCCCGCCGTCCCTGAAGATGGTGAGGATCTGGCGGTCGAGGCCTCAGTCGGGGAAGCGTTCGATCCCATCTCGGCGGTTACCCTCTATTACCGGGTGATGTTCGGCGGCGAGACCGCCGTCGCGATGACGGACAACGGGTCCTGGCCCGACCAGACCGCTGCCGATGGGATCTACTCCGGTTCAATACCGGCCTCCGCGTCATCCCCGGGGGAGATGATCCGCTATTATGTCCGGGCCTTCGACACCGGGGGAAACTCTTCCCGCTGGCCTTTTTTCAGCGACCCGACCGGATCGCCGAAATACCAGGGAACGATCGTCAACGATCCCGCCCTGACCAGTTCTCTTCCCCTGCTCCACTGGTTCGTCGCGGACCCGGCCGCCGCCCGGACAGATGCCGGCACCCGCTGTTCGCTCTTCTACGGCGACACCTTTTACGACAACGTCTTCGTGCGGCGGCGGGGAGGGTCATCGGCGACCTGGTCCAAGCGGAACTACAAGTTCGACTTCAACCCCAACTACCATTTCGAGTTCGAGCCGGGCGTGAAGGCGGAGGAGATCAACCTCCAGAGCACTTACGGAGACAAGGCATATATCCGCCAGACTCTCTGCTGGGAGACTTACGAGAACGCCGGCAACCCCGGTTCCCGCTCCTTTCCCCTCCGGGTGCAGCAGAATGACGCCTTCTTCAGCGTGGCCGTCTTTGTCGAACAGCCGGACAAGTATATGCTCCGTCGCCTCGATATCGATGACAACGGGGCTCTCTACAAGATGTACAACGATTGCACCTCGGCGGTCTCCGGCGTCGAGAAGAAGACCCGCCGGGACGAGAACAACGCGGACCTCCAGGACCTGGTGGATGGGGTGAACCCCTCGAACCCGGACCGGGATATATTTCTTTTCGATACCGTGGACCTGGCCGCCTGCGTCAACTACGTCGCGGCCACGGCGATCATCCACGACAACGATCACGTAAAAAAGAACTATTATCTTTACCGCGATACCGAGGGGACCGGGGAGTGGTCCTTCATCCCCTGGGACAAGGATTTGACCCTGGGGAGAAACTACAACGCCGGCGGGGTCCTTAACGACACTATCTGGGCGAACGAGGATCAGCTGCCGGGGAAACCGTCGTACGTTTCCCCCAGCCACCCTTTTTTCGGAAACTCGGACCATCAGAAGTACGACGAGCAATGGAACCGATTCATCGACGCGCTCCTCGACACGCCCGAGGTCCGGGATATGTACCTGCGCCGTCTCCGGACGCTGATGGATGAACTGCTCCAGCCTCCCGGGACACCTCCGGCGGAGCTGGCGTTCGAAACCAGGATCGCCGAGCTGAAGACGCAGATGGACCCGGACGTGGCCCTTGACTATGCCGCCTGGTGCGATCCCTGGCCGTGGGGATACGACCAGTCTTTCGCCCAGGCGCTGGAGATTCTGGAAGACGACTACCTCGCCGTCCGGCGGACGCATCTCTATGTCGATCACGGTATCGGGAACCCCGGTTATCCGGATAACGCCGGGATCCCCAACGCCCAGACCGACACCTTCCCCCTCTCCTTCGGAGAAATCGACTACGACCCGGTTTCCGGGGATCAGGATGAGGAGTTCGTCGAGATCGTCAACCCCAACGGCTTCGCGGCCGACGTCTCCGGCTGGAGCATCTCCGGGGCGGTCAAACACACGTTCGAACCCGGGACCGTTATCCGGGCCGGGGATTCGATCTTTGTCTCTCCGGACGCGAAAGTATTCCGGGCTCGGGCTTCAAGTCCGACCGGAGGAGAGAAGCGTTTCGTCCAGGGCAACTATGAAGGCCGCCTCTCGAACTTCAGCTTTACCCTTGTCCTGAGCGATGACGAGGGGAGCTTCGTCGGCCAGACGACCGTAACCGGCGACCCGGTTAATGCCCAGGCCCTGGTCGATCACCTTCGAATCACCGAGCTGATGTACAATCCGCCCGCCGGTAACGCCTACGAGTTCATCGAACTCTATAATACCAGCCCGACCGTCACCCTGCTTCTGGACGGCGTCACCTTCACCGACGGAGTCGATTTCGTCATCCCCGCCGGCACCTCCCTCCTCCCCGAGAGCTATTACCTGGTCATCGGGAGCGACGATACCGCCGCCTTCCGGTCGCACTACAACCTCGATCCCGCGGTCCCGATCATGGGGCCCTACGGAGGCAACCTCTCCAACGGGGGGGAGAAGGTCTCCCTGAAAATATCGGCCGGGGGAACGGTCCTTTCCGATTTTACCTATAATGACGGGCGGGGCTGGCCGCTGGCGGCGGACGGCTCGGGACACTCCCTGGTGCCCCTCCCCGCGGCACTGGACGGCCAGGCCGACGGTTCGCTTGACTACGGCGGGAACTGGCGGAACAGCGCCTACAGCAAGGGATCTCCCGGGGCCGCGGACCCCGATCCGCCCGACAGCGTGGTCGTGAATGAGATCGCCGCCCACACCGATTACCCGGTTCCTCCTTACGATTCCAACGACTGGATCGAACTCTATAATCCCACCGGCTCCCCGATCGATATCTCCGGCTGGTATCTTTCCGACGACCGGGGGACACCGGCCAAGTGGGCCGTCCCCGGATCGGTGATTATCCCGGCCGGCGGAAGGATCAGCTTCGACGAGGTCAACGACTTCCACAACCCGATTACCGAAGGGTTCGGACTGAACAAGGCCGGGGAGGAGGTGCTTCTATCTCACTTCCCGGGAACGTCGGCTGACCGGGTGGTGGACGGCGTCCGCTTCAAGGCGCAAGAGAACGGCGTCACCCTGGGACGGTATCCCGACGGCGACCCTTACTGGTACGCGATGACCGCCACCCGGGACGCCGCCAATACCGGTCCCCATCCGGCCCCGGTGATTACCGAATTCATGTACCATCCGCCTGACAACGACAAGGACAAAGAATACATCGAGATCTCCAACCCGACCTCGGAATCGATCGGTCTCTGGAACGCGGAGGGAGGCTGGAGGATAGATGGGGGGGTCTCCTTCACCTTTTTCACCGAAACCCTCACCTCCGGGGGTGTTCTCCTGGTAGTCGGTTTCAACCCTCAGACAGACCCCGGGGCGCTGGCGGACTTCCAGGCGGCCTACCCGGGAAGCCTGGACGCCGATTTCGCGGGGCCGTATCAGGGTGACCTTTCCAACGGCGGCGAGCGGGTCTCCCTCGAGAAGCCCCAGGCGCCCGATGTCGTCAGCGAGGGGGTTTCCTGGGGAATCGTAGATGAGGTCATCTACTTTGACCGCGATCCCTGGCCGGCGACCCCGGACGGCGGGGGGGATTCATTGCATCGACTGAATACCGACGTCTCCGGTAACGATCCCGACAACTGGACGGGTGACGCCCCCGATCCCGGCCCGCAGCCGACGAGAACCCCGACACCGACTCCGTCACCGTCGACAACACCGGCCCCGACCGCCACGGCGCCACCATCGCCGTCGCCGTCCGCCTCACCGACGGTCACCCCCACAACAACCCCGCCGCCTTCGCCGTCTCCGACCCCATCAACAACGCCGACTCCGTCGTCGACCCCCTCACTGACCCCTACGCCGACGCCATCGGTAACCCCGACTCCATCGGTTACTCCGTCGACGACACCGTCACGTACCCCGACAGTAACACCGACCGCGACCCCCACCCCCTCGAGTACACCGTCACCGACACCGTCCCGGACCCCCACTCCCACGCCGTCTCCATCGCCAACCCCAACCCCTTCACTTACGCCGTCGCCCTCGACCACCCCGTCGCCGACACCGTCCCGGACCCCCACCCCCACACCGTCGCCTTCCTCGACCCCGACCCCGTCACTTACGCCGACGCCGACACCATCGGTTACCCCGACTCCGTCGGTTGCTCCGTCGCCGCCGCCATCGTCTACCCCGACGGCGCCACCCACCGCGACCCCGACACCGATCACTCCCACCCCGTCGCCGTCACCGGTTATTCCCACGCCGAGCCGTACACCGACCCCGATTTCACCGACCCCGTCGATCACACCATCGCCGTCGCCCACGATGACGCCGTCATTGACTCCGACGCCTTCAGCAACGCCGACACCGACTCCGACGACAACACCGTCCCCCACGCCGACGCCATCCCCGACCCCGACCCCGACCGCAACGCCGAGCGTGACTCCCACCCCAACCGTTATACCGACCTCGTCAGTCACGCCAACGTCGTCACCCACGGTGACGCCGTCTTTGACTCCGACGCCTTCACCCTCGCCTACGCCGACTCCGACGGTAACCCCATCCCCCTCTTTGACGCCATCTCCGACTCCAACCTCGACCGCATCGCCGAGCGTGACTCCCACCCCGAGCCCGTCCCCTTCGCCGACGCCGACCCCGTCGCCCTCGATGCCGCCGACACCGTCCCCTTCGGCGACGCCGACCGCGACCCCGACACCGACGATACCCCCGACCTCATCGCCAACGCCAACAGCGACACCGTCTCCGTCAGCGTCGCCCACCCCGACGCCGAGTGTCACCCCCTCCCCCTCGGTGACGCCGACCCCCACTGCGGCACCCACCGGGACCCGTTCGCCGTCGCCCACACCGTCGCCACCCCTGGCGGTCCGATTTGCCGTCATTGGTGATTATGGATGGGCCGGAACCCCGGAATCCCAAGTCGCCGACCTGGTGGAGGGATGGGGGCCGGACCTGATTATTACAGCCGGCGACAACAACTATCCGGACGGCGCCTCCGCCACCATTGACGACAATATCGGGCAGTACTACCACGAATTTATTTATCCCTATGCCGGCGGATATGGAACGGGGGCGGATTCAAACCGCTTCTTTTCTTCCCTCGGCAACCACGACTGGAACTCCCTGACCTGCGCCGCCGTCTGCGGCGGTCCGTACTTCGACTATTTCACGCTCCCCGGCAACGAACGCTATTATGACTTCGAATACGGACCGGTCCATCTCTTCTTCCTCGACAGCGACAGCCGAGAACCGGACGGTGCCGACGACAGCTCGACCCAGGCAGCGTGGCTCGAGGCCGCCCTGGCCTCCTCCACCGCGCCCTGGAAGATCGTCACCTGTCATCATGCCCCTTATTCATCGGACACGGTCCACGGCTCCACCACCCGGATGCAGTGGCCCTATACACTCTGGGGAGCTTCAGCGGTTATCAGCGGTCACGCACATACCTACGAACGCCTCCAGGTCGACGGTATCCCCTACTTGGTCAATGGCCTGGGGGGGAGGAGCATTTACAGCTTCGGGACCCCTCTCCCGGAGAGCAAGGTCCGTTACAACGGTGACTACGGGGCGATGGTGATTGACGCCGACGCGGGACACATCACCTTTACGTTCGTATCCCGTGGCGGCGACGTTATCGACACGTTTTCCCTTCCACCACCGACCGTCACCCCGACCCCCAGCCCGACCGCGTCCGCCCCGGCATCTCCGACCCCGACATTGACGCCGTCGCCGTCGCCGACCCGGACCGCGCCGCCGACCGCCTCTCCGACTGCTCCGCCACCGACCACCCCAACCCCTGTTCCGACGCCCACCTGCGGCCCACCCGTAGCCCGTCCGGACTTCATCCTGGAGGCGGGGGATTACGACGGCGACGGGAGCAGCGACATCGCCGTCTTCCGCCCGGCAGCGGGTCTCTGGGCTCTGAGAGGCATTTCCCGGATCTATTTCGGCAGGTCCGGCGACCTGCCCGTGGCCGGCGATTACGACGGCGACCTGACCGCCGATGTCGCTGTCTTCCGGCCGTCTCAGGGACTCTGGGCTCTCCGGGGGATTTCCCGGGTATACTACGGTATCCCGGGTGATTTCCCCGTCCCCGCCGACTATGACGGTGACGGCGCCGCCGACGTCGGCATCTTCCGGGCCGCCGCGGGGCTCTGGGCCGTCCGGGGGGGCGTCCGTGCTTACTTCGGGAAGTTTGGGGATCGCCCCGTTCCGGGGGACTACGACGGTTCGGGGACCGCGGCTATCTCTATCTTCCGCCCCGTCACGGGAACCTGGGCCCTGAAAGGTATCTCCCGGTTCTACTTCGGCGGTTCCGACGACTGGGCTCTCCCCGCTGACTATGACGGCGACGGATCCTGGGAAGCGGCGATCTTCCGTCCCCGCTCCTCCGCGCTCTGGGCCATCCGGGGAGTTTCACGGTTTTACTACGGCAGCTGCGTTGATTATCCGCTCCGGGCTGATTTTGACGGTGACCTGATAACCGATAGCGCCATCTTCCGCCGGAGCTATGGCCTCTGGGCCATCCGGAGGGGGAGCAGGACATACTTCGGGACCGGGGGAGATTTGCCGGTGACGAGATAAAGGTTGGGGGATAGAGGATACGGGGCCCAGTATATCGATGAGGACTGGGTGAGTTTTGAAACCCTGATGACGCCGGCATACAGTACTATCGCTGCTCTTTCCGCAAGCAAGCCGCTGATTCTGGCCGAGTGGGGGGTGGGGGAATATCCCGCCAAGGGGAACAAGGCGGGGCCCGGGAGGCTCTCCCTAGTGCCTATCCCCGGGTCAGGATCGCGATCGTTTATTCGGAACGGTGGAAGAATGATGACGAGAGCTGGTCGGACCTCCGGATCGACTCGTCGCCGGCTGCCTGGGCCGCGTATACCCCCGTCCTCGCCTCCGTCTATTACCGGGGACGATTGGAAATCGTTCCGATTCTGGCCAGAGGGGACTACGATGGTGACGGGACCGCCGATCTTGGGATCTTCCGGGACAGTTTCGGCCTCTGGGCGGTCCGGGGCGTCACCCGGGTTTATTTCGGAGAAGTCGGCGACATCCCGGTCACAAAGTAATATTTTGGCACGGCAGTTAAAATATAAATATTAAGGAGAGGAGATGAATGAAACTGCCGATCCGGGAAGTTAACCTGGCCGCGGGGTAAAAGATATTCCTGGAAGCGTTCAGATCTGATAAGATAAAATCCACCAAGCAGTTAACGAAGGAGAAAGGTTATGAAAATACTCTGGGCGCCGGGCGTGATTGTGCTTATCATGGTCGCTTTCAACCCCCTGCACGCTGAAGAGAATGAGGGACCTTCGGATTTCCGGCAGGTTCGCTGGGGAGCATCGCCGGAGGCGGTGCGGAAGACGGAAGCCGCAGACCGGCAGACCGGTGCGCTGCCGGGACTCCTCTTATATGAGGGAGAGATCGCCGGGGTCCGGGCCTCGATCTTTTATTATTTCGACGGGGATACGCTGGCCCGGGGCATTTACACGGTGGAGACGCTCGATCAGGGAACGGTCATGAACGATTATGAAAAGATCCGCGGATATATGCTCAAGGAGTACGGAGAACCGTCGGAGGAACGGCTGAACCTGAAAGAGGAGGCCGTTGGCGATCTCGACCCCGCCGCCCCGGGGGATCGGTATCAGCTGGTTCTCCGGCAGGCGATGAGCCCGGAGACCATCTGGGAGACCGGCCACACCCGGATTTATCTCCAGCTGACCGAAAAAGACGGCCGGGTTGCCATCGAGATCGACTATTTCCCTTCCGATTCCCCGGTGCTCCGGACCGCTTCCTGAAGCAATTTTTCCCTTTTGTCACCGTGAGCGGAGATTTCCCTTGCATATATAAATAATATTGATATATTACCTATAATACATATAAACAAGATAGCGCCGTGAGCGCGATCTCGTAGTGCAAGACTTCAATCCTGCTTTGTTCGGGCAGGGATAAGGCCCTGCACTACGATGTTTATTGTCCGGTCTATTATTCAAATCTATTTTTATAAGGAGGAAATGGCCATGAAACTCGAAACGCAATGTCTGCACGCCGGGCAGGTGCCCGATCCCACCACCCTGTCCCGGGGAGTGCCCGTATACAGGACCAGTTCCTATCTTTTCCGGGATACCAAGCACGCGGCCGACCTTTTCGGTTTGAAGGAGCTGGGAAACATCTACAGCCGGATCATGAACCCGACCTGTGATGTCCTCGAACAACGGGTTGCCGCCCTGGAGGGAGGAGCCGCGGCTCTGGCGCTGGCCTCGGGAACCAGCGGTATTTTTTACAGCGTCATTAACGTCTGCCAGAGCGGGGACGAGGTAGTCTCGGCCAACAACCTTTACGGAGGGACATATACCCAATTCGATTCCATTCTTCCCCGGTTCGGCATTACAACCCGTTTCGTCGATCCCCGCGTCCCGGGTAATTTTGAAGAGGCCATCACTCCGCGCACCCGGCTCCTTTACTGTGAAACGATTGGCAACCCCGGTCTTGACGTAGCCGATCTGGAAGAAATCTCGAAGATCGCGCATGCCCATGGCATTCCGCTCGTCGTCGACTCCACCTTCACCACCCCGTATCTGCTCCGGCCGCTCGATCATGGCGCCGATATCGTTGTCCACTCGCTGACCAAATGGCTGGGGGGGCACGGCGCGGGGATCGGAGGGATCGTTGTCGATTCAGGCCGGTTTGATTGGAAGAAGGGTGATTTCCCTCTGTTGACGGAACCCGATTCGAGCTATCACGGCCTTCGGTACGCCCACGATCTGGGGGATCTGTCCCCGCTGGCTTTTATTCTCAGGATGCGCCTGGTCCCGCTCCGAAACCTGGGAGCCTGCCTCTCGCCCGACAACGCCTGGATATTTCTCCAGGGAATAGAAACGCTGCCGCTGCGGATGGCACGGCACAGTGAGAACGCCCTGGCCGTGGCCCGGCATCTGCAGGAACATCCGCGAGTGGAGTGGGTCCGTTACCCGGGGTTGGCGGATGATCCGACCTATCCGGTCGCCCGGCGATATCTTACCAGGGGATTCGGGGGTATGGTGGTCTTCGGAATTCGCGGTGGCACCGCCGCCGGCGCCTCTTTCATTAACCATCTCCAGCTTATTTCACATCTGGCCAATGTCGGCGATGCCAAGTCGCTGGCCATCCATCCGGCCAGTACGACTCACTCGCAGCTTTCGGAGGAGCAACAGCGGGCCGGGGGCATCACCCCTGAACTGGTCCGGCTCTCGATCGGCTTGGAGCATATCGACGATATTCTCGAAGATATCGATCGGGCCCTGTCAGCCTCCCAGTAAATCAAATTGCCACGAAGGACCTTCGGGGAATGGAGAATAGAGAATGGGGAATAGAGGGGAGATTATAATCCATTCCCCATTCCCCATTCCCCATTCCCCATTCCCCATTCCCTAATCGTGTCCTTTGTGGTTTAATAATGATTTTGGCGTGGCGATTATTATGTAAGACAGGAGATAGATGTGAAAGAGGTAAAGACACAATTCCTTTCACTGAAAAAGGGAAAGGGCAACGGGTTTTCACTCCAGAACGCCCCCGGGTTCGGCCCGCTGACCCTCGCCTACGAGACCTACGGGACCCTCTCGGCCGCCCGCGACAATGCCGTTCTCCTCTTTCACGCCCTTTCCGGCAGCCAGCACGCGGCCGGCTACAATCCGTCGGTTCCCGGCGTGGGTTCTCTCTGGTGTGATGAGTGTCGGACCGGATGGTGGAGCGGTTTTATCGGCCCGGGAAAGGCCCTGGATACCCGCCAGTTCTTCGTCATCTGCGCCAACTATATCGGCGGGTGCTACGGTACGACCGGGCCCCGATCCCGGAATCCCCGCACCGGCAAGCCCTACGGGGGTTCCTTTCCCCGGGTCTCCGCCAACGACATCGTGGATTCACAGATACGCCTGATCGAGCACCTGGGGATCAACCAGCTTCATGCCGTCGCGGGAGGTTCCCTGGGCGGGATGCTGGCCCTGAACCTGGCTGTCCGTTACCCGAACCGGGTCAGGACCGTCATCCCGATCGCCGCCGGGATGTCGGTCACCATTCTCCAGCGCATCCACAACTTTGAACAGATCTATGCCATCGAGGAAGACGCGAACTTCAGGAAGGGCAATTATTACGGGGGGACGCCTCCGGTGAAGGGTCTTTCCCTGGCCCGGATGATCTCTCACAAAACGTTCGTTTCCCTGCGGACACTCTCCCTCCGGGCCCGGCGGGAGGTGGTGGACGATGCCGGCGCCCGCAAGAGCGGTTATCGAATTAATCACCCGGTGGAATCCTATATGCTGCACCAGGCCCGGAAGTTCGTGCACCGGTTCGATGCCAATACCTATCTCCGGATCATGGATCTCTGGCAGAATTTCGACCTGGTCAAGGACGCCCAGGCCCGGGGCTTTTCCGCCGCCTTCAGCCGCTGCCGCCGTCAGCGGTTCCTGGTGTTCAGCATCGATTCCGATGTCTGTTTTTACCCGGAAGAACAGGAACAACTGATGAAAATGCTCCAGAAGTGCCGTGTCCCTTCGCAGCATATCACGGTGCATTCGGAAAAGGGACATGACGCGTTTCTTCTCGATCCGGGGCTCTTCACCCCGCATTTAGCCTATACTCTTCAAGACAAGTGGTAATAATATTTTTCCTTCGGAAAAATATTAGTTTTGAATGTGAGATTTGTTTGTTATTTGGGATTTTATCTGCTGGCCTTATCGACTATTAGACACAAAGGAACGTATCGGTGGTTGATAATAGTATAGATCTAATCTCATTACATGGCGGTCACAGCGGGGAGTTTTGCGGTCACGCCAAGGATACCCTGGAGGAGGTGGTCCGGGCGTATATTGAACGGGGATTCCATCGCGTCGGCATCACGGAACACATGCCCCCGGTCAGCGACCGGTACCTCTTTCCGGAGGAGGTCAAATCCGGCCTCGACGCCGCCGCCGTCTACCGGCGCTTCGCCCGTTACATGACCGCGGGGCGCGAACTACAGAAGAAATACGCCCCCCGGCTGACCATCTACCTGGGGTTGGAGACGGAGAGCTTCAGTGGTTACCGGATGGCAGTCCGGGGTCTGATCAAAACATTCCGGCCCGACTATATCGTCGGTTCCGTTCACCATGTCGGCGAGGTTCCCTTTGACTACTCCCGCGAGAAGTACGAGGAAGCCGTCCGTCAGGCGGACGGTCTTGACGCTCTCTACTGCCGGTATTTCGATCTGCAGCTGGAGATGATTGACACCCTTCACCCGGCGGTGGTGGGCCATTTTGACCTGATCAGGATATTTGATCCGGACTACCGCGACCGGCTGGCGCGACCCGGGATCGCGGCTCGTCTCCGTCGTAATCTGGACCGGATCGGGGAACTGGACCTTATTCTCGACTGTGACTGCCGGGAACTGCCGGGAAAGGGAGAACCGTACCCGTGTCACCCTATCCTGGAAATGGCCCGGGAACGGGGCATCGCCGTCGTTCCCGGCGATGACGCCCACAGTGCGGCAACGGCCGGGCAGGGGATCAAAGAGGGGATCGTCCTGCTGAAGAAACTGGGGTTCGATACCAAATGGCGAGCGCCGATGATGCTGCATCCCGAACTGGAATAATCAGAAACTGAAACCGCCTGTATTAATTGCTTGACACTGTTGTTCATCCCATATAATTATACGATACCATCGAAGACAGAGATGCTGATCCGCACTTTTTATATCTTTATTTTTCCGGAGGAAAAATAAGATATGACAAAAAAAGACCTATCATTGCCCCTGCCGTCCCGGGGATGGCTGATTATCCTGGATAGGGACGCTACGATTATTTCCAGCCGGGAGATAGCTTACGGGTGCTATGAGGAGGCGTTTGAAAAGGTAATATCGCAGACCTATCCGCCGGCGGCGAAACTCTCCGAGGAGGCATTCACCAGAGCCTACCATCCTTTCGCGCGGACAGGGATCTACGAGGTATACTATCCTCGTTTGACCGAAGTTCAACTGGTGGAGGTGGGCGAGGTCAGTTGGCAATTCTACCTGGATAACTACCGGCATGTCCGGTTCAACGCCCTGATCCCGGGGATGGATGCCTTTATCCGAAAGCTGAAGAAATCGGGGAGCCTGATCATCATCCTCACGGCCAGCGAAGGGGATGGGAAATGGATGCGGCATTACCGGATACCGGTAGACGGCTATTTCAGCGTGACCAAGCTACGCAAAGACAAGATCATCGAGGGGAAGAAACCGGCCGCCATCCGGTATATTCTTCAACAGTATAACCGGTCTTTCGGGGAAGCGATCACCATCGGCGATAATCCCTTAGACCATATCGACGAGGTGATCTCCATCGGAACCGCTTTCGGCCTGGGAAGTTTCGCCGCGCAGCAGACATTGAAGGAATCGGTCGACCTCTACGCCCCTCGGGTGGAGACGCTCTACGAGTTTTTTGATCTGTAAAAAGGATGCAGGATACGGTGGCAGAGCAGCGAAAAAACATATGGTGCAACCTGACCGACGTCCGCGATCACCTGGCCGCCGACCGGACAATCCTCGCCAACGAGAGAACTCTTCTGGCACATCTTCGGCTCTCGCTGACCCTGTTTGTGGCCGGGGTGTCTTTTATTAAATTTTTCGAGAACACCGTCCTGATAATCATCGGATGTTTTTTCCTCCCCCTAGCTTTCCTGACCGGGATTACCGGGGTGAGGAGGTACCGGCGATGCAGGGCGTTTCTGTCGACTCTGAAGGAGGGAGATCATGAAACTATACTTAGTCCGTCACGGGGAACCGCAGCCGAAGGAAAAGGACCCGGAGAGAAGGCTGACGGAGCGGGGGCGTCTTGACGTCGCCACTATCGGGCGTTTTCTGGAACAGAACGGGTTATTCATCCCCGAGATCTGGCACAGTGAGAAGGCCCGGGTCCGGGAGACCGCCGAGATAATCGCCCAAGCGGGGGGAACCAGCCGCCTTCTGGAGAAATCGGGTTTGGCACCCCTCGATCCGGTCATCCCGGTCAGGGGAGACATCATCGACCGGGACGAAGACCTGCTGCTGGTCGGTCATCTCCCCTTCCTCTCCCGGTTAGCCAATCTGCTCCTGGGCTGCCCCGATGAATTGCAGATCTTCCGTTTTGAACCGGGGGAGATCGTCGGATTGGAGCGGAACGGGGAAGGTTGCTGGCAGGTGCTTTTTTCGATCTGTCCCCATCTGCTGGAATGATAAGTTAGCGCCTTCGGCGCAACTTGTAGTGTAAAGTGTAATGTTTAAAGTGTAATGAAACTTTCCACTTTACACCGTACACTTCACACTACGTTATTATAATTCCGAAGCAGCAAGGTAGCCCCTCCTCCGGCTGGACAACCTCGTAGTGCAGGGCTTCAGCCCTGCTTGGCCGGGCAGGGCTGAAGCCCTGCACTACTTGAGCGCGCACTACACAAGCCCTCGTCATGGCAGGATATAACCTCCTCAGTAAGCGTCTTCTCCCTATGGCCGGGGTGTCAGCTATTCTGATCACGCTTTCCGCCGCTAAAATGATCTTTGCTTCACCGGAAACCGGACCGACTCCTTCGATGCCGTCGCCCCCCTGCTCCCCGTTACCATCCCGGACGACGATCCTTTCTCCCTCACCGACCCCGACCTCCATAAGGGTGATAACGCCGACACCGCCGCACTGGACAACCCCCGTGCCCGGTTCACTCCAGGAGACAAAAGTCGACAAGGTCCATCGGTCGATCTCCCACCTGGTGGCGGCGGAGGTCTACAAATTCGATAGCTACTTCGGAAGCTCCAAGCTGGAGGAGGACGCCAAGGACCCGCAGATCCTGGTCCGGGGAGGGGTGGAGTGGCAGGACGGGGAAAAGCTGAAGTGGAAACAGCGTTTCCATTTTTATTTCCCGCTTCCCATCCTGGAGCGGCGGCTGGGAACTTTCCTGGGGACCGATGAAGACGGCAACCCCGAGGACGACCCCAATTATTTCGATACCCCCTCCGGTCATACCGCCAGCGCCGGTCTCCGCTATCATTTTAATGACCTCCCGCACCTGAAATCGAATATCAACGTCGGGGCCAAATTGAATTTCAACAGTCCGGATGTTTTTATCCGGCCGATGGCCAAGCTGGAGATACCCTCCGGGCGTTTTTATTTAGAGCCCCGGCAGTATGTCTTCTGGTACAGCGACGACGGCTTGGGCGAAGAGACCGATTTCGAGATCGATTATTCCGCCGGGAAACGCTGGCTTCTCCGCGCCGAGACCGACGCCACTTATTCCAATACCAGCAACGGCGTCGACTTTTCACAGGGATTCGCGGTTCAGTATGTCGATTTCCTGCAGGACGATTATCCCCATTTCGCGGTCAGCCTGGAATGGGAGAGCAGCGGCCACACCTGGCCCTCTTCCAAGTTTTTTCAGCACCAGGCCTGGCTTCGGATCCGTCATCATATCTGGCGTCCCTGGCTTCGCCTGGAGTATGGTCCATCAATACTCTGGGAACGAATTACCGCCGATGATGACGAGATGGACTTTCCCGATTACTGGAAAAACGGCGCCCCCGTGCTCTTTCTCTATGTGGAGATCCTCTTCGAGGACCTGTTCTTTAAAAATGGTGAAGAGACACTTTAATGTGATAGTATGATAAAATGAAGTGTGCGGCAAAAATCACTATTGGACTTGTTCTGCCGGCACTGACGATCGGGGGGATCAAGGGCCGGGCGGAAGGAGCCGTTCCGACGCCGACGGCAACCCCGGATGTCCGGGGGGAACCCTCCCCGGCCGCCGACTCGTCCCCCCCCTCGGTGTCACCGTCCCCGACTGCCCCCCCCGGGGGAACGTTCGTCGATGCCGCTCACGACTGGACGTCGTCATTCATGGCCGGCCGGGTATTCTCGTTCGACAATTGGTTCGGAGACCCCGACACGCTGGAGTCCGAGCTTGATAAGCCGTGGCTGCAGGCCCGCCTGGGGGGCGAGCTGAAGGAGGGCCCGGAGTTCGCATTTAAAAACCGCTTCCAGGCGTTTGCTCCCCTTCCGCTTCTGGAGAACAGGCTGGGTGTCTTTATCGGGAGCGACAGCGATGATGAGTATGAGGACGACCAGGATTATTTTGACCGGGAGGATCCCGACTCAGACAGTAACTTCACGGCCGGACTGCGCATCCGCCACGCGCAAACAAGAGAATGGCAGTTCGCCACCAACCTGGGCCTGCAATTCACGTTCCCCCCGGTGGTCTATATCAAACCCCGTCTCCAGTATACCCATGTCGCCGGGCGGTGGCTTTTCCGGCCGATACAATACGTTTATTATTATACTGATGATGGTCCGGGCGAGACGACCAAACTGGAGATTAACCGTTATCTCGGTTCCCGTTTCCTGGCCCGGAGCTACAGTCAGGCGACTTATTCGAACACCAGCAACGGGATCGATATTTCCCAGGAGTTCAATCTGCAATACCTGAGCTTTGACATCCGCCACGGCACCAATTACGCGGTCAGCCTGGAGTGGGAGAGCAATTTTCACACCTGGCCCTCTTTCAAGGATAACCAACACCAGCTCACGCTTCGCTACTATCGTTCCCTCTGGCGTCCCTGGTTCCGGATCGGTATCGCTCCCCGTCTGACCTGGAAGCGCGAAGTCCCGGACGACAATGAAAATTTCCGGGAATACTGGGAAAACGCGACCCCCTCGCTGATTCTTTTTATCGAGGTTCTTTTTGAAGAAGGCATCACAATACAGGAAAGCGGTTATGGGCCTTAAATTTTTTATCCCCGAGTAATACTTCCCCGATTAAGGCTTCGGGGCGCGGCGGGGAAGCCGAAAAATGAGAGGCGAGTTCATTTACTGCTTCGGAATTTCAATAACGTAGTGTGCAGTGTAAGGGGTAAAGTGGAAAGTTTCATTACACTTTAAACATTACACTTTACACTGCAAGTTGCGCCGTAGGCGCTAACTTGCTGTTTCGGAATTTCAATAAATCGGGCCGACACAGCGGTTGGCCCCTACGTAGGGGAGGGCCGCCGTGCCCTCCCGCAGTTGCGAAGCTAAGTTCTAATGAAAAAGATTTCATTATTCATTCTCCTGGCCGGAGTAGCGATGTTGCCGGATCACTTTTCCCGCACGGCCCAGGCCGATTGCCCTCTCCGTCTGTGGGGGCCGGGTCGTCCCCGCGCGCTGGGAAGAGTGGAGGTGACCGGGATCCCGGGTGGGGATTATTATCGGGAATCCGGTCCCTGGACCTACTGGTATCGAAGCGGACAGAAAATGATGGAAGGGGAGTTCAGGGGGGGCGTTCGGGTCGGAGAGTGGTCGTACTGGTACGATAACGGGATCAGGGAGAAGAAGGGTTCGTTCGACGAGTTTGGCCGCCGGAACGGACTCTGGAAGTTCTGGTATAAAAACGGCCTTGACTGGAAAGAAGGATGGTATGGGGCGGGGGTGGAAAATGGCCCCTGGATCTACCGTTACAATGATCCCGGCGGACAAAAAAGGCGGGAAGGGGCGTACGTCCGGGGGAAGCAGGATGGTCCCTGGACCTATTGGTACGAGAACGGGCGCCGGGCCCAGGAGGGGGCGTACCAGGATGGGCTGGAAAACGGGCCCTGGCGATTATGGTATGAAGACGGGCAGCTGAAATGTGAGGGCAATTTCGCCGCCGGACTGGAGGATGGGGAATGGCTGTATCAGGAACCGAAGGAGGATGACGAAACCGGAGAATTCAGGGAGTGGACCTATTACTTCAGGTTATCTTCCCTCGCGGGAAAAGAGAGGAACGTTCGGACGCCGGCGGAGGCATTGGTCGGTCATTGGATATCGGAAAAGGCCATCTCATCCTTCGAGGAATCCCGCGTCGCCGGAAAAGATCTCCAGCATGTTTATTTTACCAACGCCGGCCGATTCCGGGAGGTAATGACAGGGAGATTATACGATGCCGGATACACGGTGGAAGATGAGGACCCGGAAGCACGAACGATCCGGGTTTTGATCATCAATGAGGCGGGCCGCGGGGCGGTATTCTTCGGCCGGTTCACCGAAGGGTACGAGGGGCTGGCGGGCAGGTATTACCTGGTTGATCTCCTGAGAGGCTCCCGGGGAAGACTGGATAATTACTTTATGCTCTTCTATGCCGGAGAAGAGGAAGGGCCCTCCCCGGAGGAGTAAACGGTCGAGTCATGAATCGTGCCCGCGCTCCTTTCTACTTCGGTTAATGAGATAGCGTCCGGCGGCGATCACCAGCGCCCCACCCGCGATCAGCAGGATGACGTTCCGGTAGGTTGAAAGACAGCGGTCGATCAGGGCGATATTGTCGCCCACCTTCATCCCGATAAAGATGATCAGCGTGTTCCAAAGCAGCGCGCTGGCCAGCGCGCAGAAAAAGGTTTTTGCGGGACGGAGTTCCAGCAGCCCGGAGACGAAGCTGATCGCCGCCCGCGTCCCCGGCAGAAACCGGTTGGCGAGGATGAAGGCGTAGCCGTAACGCCCAAACCAGCGGTCGCTCTTCTCCATCGCCTCCGGCCGGATAAAGCGGAGTTTTCCTGTCCGGATGATCTTTTCCCCCAGATATTTTCCGATCAGATACACCACCATGAACCCAAGGGCGCTGGCCAGACTGGTGAGGGCGACCACCGGGATGAAGCTGATCGTAGTGGAGGCGATCAGCGTCGCCCCCGCGATCACCACCACGTCACTGGGGGAGGGGGGAAGATATTCTCGATGAAAGAGAAGAAGACGAGGGTGACGTAGATCCAGAACGGGTCCACCGAGTTCAGGTGGGCGATGATGGTTTCGAGCATGGTATTCGTCGGTCCTCGTCGTCGGGGTGGGACGGATAAGGAAGGGTGTGAGAAATGGGGTGATGGAACAGTGGAGTGGTGGAGTAATGGAAGGCCGGCCGGGCGCCGGCTCCCATCACTCCACTATTCCATCACTCCACGTCGGTATCGTATTTATTCTCCTTGCGACAGATCTTCCGGCAGGCGCAGGACCTCATTCTTGGCCAGCAGTTCCGCGGAGACATGCCGATCGACCTTGATATCGTACATCTGGGTCAGGTAATTCTTGATCGAGGTCTCCCAGTATTTCTTGGTGATATAATAGACACGGGCCCCCCCCAGTTCATGCTGGAGATCGGGCCAGGGATATGACGGCTGCGCCATTCCGAACCCCCAGCGCTTCCATCCGTTATAGCTCTCGTAGGTGGCCCAGAACTCGTCCTGCCCGAGGTCCTCGAAGCAATACTGGCACTTGATGAAGTACATGGCCGCCCCGGCCCGGAAACCCCGGTCGAAGGCCATGGTATGGAGGCTGATGTTGATCTCCTCGTTCATCAGCCGTCCGTTGGCAAAGGCGGTCAGTTCTCCGTCGCAGAGGCCGACCAGCGTGTAGGGGTCTTTCAGGCGGTGACGGTACCAGCCCAGGATCTCGGCATAGACCCGGGCCCCGACGATGTCATAGAAGTCCGGAACGTCTTCCAGGTTTTCTTCCTGGAGGAACTTTTCCCGGATGAGTTTGAGTAGCGGCTTGGCCTCTTCCAGTTTCGCCTCCCGGACCAGCATGGTCTTGGTCTCGCCCGCTTTGTTCTTTAAAAGAACCGAGCGGGGCTCGAAGGGTTTGACGTCCATCGGGGGAGCCTGAAGGATGGCCTCGATCTCGCTGACGTCGAAGGTAATCTTGTCCTGGGATACCTTTACCGGCGGCGTTGTTCTCATGCAATTTCCTCCTTTTCAATTTGCGCCTGCGGCGCAAATTGCTGTTAATTATTGTTTGTTAAATAAATTAGCTCGCTTCGCTCTCAAATTTAGTTATTTTTTGCGGGTTCTACTATTTAAAACGGTTGCAGTCAGATGATGTACGGAAATTAGTTCGAATTCTCTTGTACAAGAAGCGACATTTAACCTTTTAGATTTTAAACCCCAAAAAGGCATGAACTAATTCTGGTTGTTTTTCTGTCTGTTTCGGGAGTTCAATAATCGGATTTATCCGATTATTGAACTCCCGAAACAGCAAAGATAGATTGATGACGATTAAAGAATCAGTTCGGATCCGACAATTCACGCCCTGACAGCACGGTTACTATTCGTATTTATTTATTACGATGTAACATATACTCTATCAACAGATGTTGCCGTGATCAACGCTTAAATAAGGAGGTCGAAGATGACGATAGAGAGAATGTTGCGGGGGCTGGCCGGTTTTTTTATCCTGCTGAGCCTCCTCCTCGCCCGCCTGGTCAGCCCCTGGTGGCTCCTGTTCACCGCTTTCGTCGGTCTCAACCTGCTCCAGTCCGCCTTCACGAACTGGTGCCCGGCCATGGCCATCCTGCGGAAGTTTGGTCTTAAATAAAAGGCGTTGCAAGAAGGCAAAATTCAGCCGGCCCTTTTCTTAACCCCGCGATGCTCAAAGAGCATTTTGCGGGGTGCGGTCTCAAATAAAAACCGTCAAGGTTACGGTGTCCCCCGGCCGGCCTCGAATGTACACCCCGCGATGATTGAAGATCATCACCGCAAAGTAGCTTCGCTACCGCGGGATCTTCGATTTTGCGGGGTGCGGTCTGAAGTAAGGCATCGATAGCGCGGTGAAGAAATTCACCACGAAGGATACGAAGGTCACGAAGAATAGTTGAGAAAATAAATTAAGATTGGTTCTCTGCCATTTTGTGTGGGTACATTATGGTTCTTATAGAGTGCAGCGGCCATGTCGCTGCATGCATTGACACGGTCAATGCACTCCAAAATAGCTCCAGAATTTAATTAAGTTCGTTTCACTGTGATGTAATTATCGAGCTTGCTTCCGGGTTTTCGATTCACGGGAAACGGTCGGAAGCGGCCTATCGCCGGGGCACTGCCCGGTTTCAGTAATCCCACTGGTAACGCAGATAAGCGGCATCCCCGAGAAAACCGTAGCCCGACTGGGTGCGGAGCTGGAGTCTTCTGGTCAAGTCCCAGCGGGCCAGGAAGAGATTATCCCGGGCATCGATCGAGTGCTGGTTCTCGACATAGAAATTTTTGCTCAGGCTCCACCGGACCCGGACCGCGGTCTGGTCGGTGCTCCCCTCCAGCTCCGTGAAATCAACCTGGATATTACCCAGGAAAGAAGTCCAGCCGGTCAGACGGTCAAAAAGACCGCCTTTCCCCTGCAGCGTCCGGAGGCCATCGGCTATCCGCAAAGCCTGGAGGCCGGTCAGCTGTGATGCCGGGCGCCCGTAAAGGAGCCGGGCGAGGATCTCGTCGGCCGGATAGGAAGGCTGGGATGAGAGGATCACCTCCGGAGCGTTGACCGGGCCGACAATCTGGAGCGTGATCGTGATATCGGACTTTACGACCCGGGCATTGATCTTCAGCTGCGGCATCGGGGGGAATCCCCCGCTCATCATGATGCTGCAGTTTTCCAGCTTGAGCTCTTCCCCCATGAAGATAAAGATGCCGTCGAGCAGAGTGATGCCGCCGCGCAGGGAAGGAGCGTCAGCCGTTCCGGTGGCGGTGACATCGGCCTTCCACTCGGAATCCAGTCCCCGGCCCGTGATGAAGATATCTTCCGGGGCCGTGAGATGAAGATCGAGGGCGACCGTTTTCAGGAAGGGAGAGGAAGCCGGGGGCCGTTGCGCGGCCGTTTCCCCCGGCTTGTTGATCTCGGTGACCTCGATCTCGGGCACCCCGGAGGACAAGTTGCTCGGGATGCGTCCTTCCGCCCTCTTGATCGTCAACTTCCCTTTGAGCCGGCTCCCCTCCAGGTTCCCATCGAAGTCGATCTCCCCGGATGCGGTAGCCGTCAGAATATCCATGTCCGCCAGGAGGGCGTCACGGATCCGGAGGGAATAAGCGGACGGGAATCCCTCCGCCGGTGAGAGTTTTGTCCGGCCGATCAGGGATATTTCTCCCTCTTTCGGAGCTTCCCGGGGCTGGTCGAGGTGCGGGAGAAGACTCACCCCCGGGATGAACCTGGCCCAGCCGCCCAGGGCAGTTTCCGGCGGCGGGGGTGTTCGGGCCGTCAGTTCTTCCAGCACCAGCACATCAGTCTCGATTTTCAACCGTGCGGCCAGTGAGGTCAAAACGGTCCCGGTGTTCAGGTTCTGATATTCTCCTTCCCGCAGGCTGATCTCTCCGTTGATCTCCGGTTTCCGGATGGTGCCCCCGGCGGTGAGGTCGGCACTCAGGGTGCCGCGGAGGCTCTGCCGGGAGAGAGCCAGTCGGTTGTTGAGAAAAGAAAGATCGAGCCGGGCCGAAAGATCGCCCCCCAACGGTCCGTCCTCGTCAAGGCGGAAGGCAAAGGGGGCGAGGGAGAATTCCGCCCCGGCCGTCAGGTCCGCTTTTATAAAAAAGTCCGTATCCTCCTTCCCGGAGAGGCGCACCCGGAGTTTTTTATTTTCCAGGACGGCCCGGAGAGTGAGATCGTGCGTCCCGTTCGATGCGGTGATCGTTCCCGGGAGGGTACATCCGGAGATCCGCGCCTCCATTTCCGCCCGGGCTCCGGCCTCCGTTTCCCCGAAAGTGCATCGGGCGGCGACCGAATTTGCCTCTCCGGCGGAAGCGCCGGTTGCCGCACCCGTATCACGGTAGTCTATTCTCTCCGTGAGGAGCTTGATTGTTCCGCGGGGGCTTCTCAGCAGATCATGCGCATCCAGCGAGGCCAGTATGTGTCCGGCCCCGCCAAAGGAGGATTGCACGCCACTGGCTTCGATCTGAGCCGATATGTCCTGACCGCCGTCGGAGTCGGCCAGCCGGACGAAGATATTGCCGCTGCCTTGCCCTGCCGCCCGCATCCCCAGGAGACCGGTGAAGGAAGCCTTCAGTGTTCCCTCAGCCAGTATCCGGGCCAGGTTCAGGGTGATATCCAGGTCCAGTTTACCGCTTGCCCCGGCCCGGCCCGACATTCTGACCCGGCACGCTTCCCACGGCCCCCCGCCGTGCAGCTGGAGAGAAATGGGTTCGTCAGCCCCGGGGATGAACAGGCTCCCCAGGTTTCCTCCCGCTTTTTCATTGAGGGTGATCTCCAGGGCCAGGGAGGAAAGATCAGCCGCCGCCGTTCCCGCCACGGCCAGGTTGTCGCCGTCCCGGCCGCGCGGTTTCAGGGCCAGGGTGACGCTGGCGCCGTCAGCCGAATCGTTGCGGACATGGCCTTTCAGCTCCGCGACAATCCGCTTACCCGGGAGGGATTCTTCCGCGATCAGACTTTTTATCCACAGGCGCTCAACGGTAAAGGAGGGGATATCCCGGGGGGCGAAACCTTCTCCCGGTTTTTTTTCTTCCTTGTCCACATCAGAGCCCGCCGGCAGCCTCCGCCAGGTGACCCTCCCGACGGTCACCTCTTCCGCCCGGAGGCGGAAGAGGAGGAGGTTTCCCGGGTCCATGCGCAGCGAGATGTTTTCAGCAACCAGCCAGTCGCCTTTCGCGTCGCTTATTTTGAATTCGCCGACGCCGAAGCGGAAGGGGATGAAACCGGAGAGCGACCTGAACGTCACTCCCGACCCGTCTTTCGAACTCGCGAGGGCGGTAATGCCGTCCGCCAGCAGCCGCTTCCCGGCCGGGGTCTGAATCACGCCCAGGAGCACAACCGCCAGCGCCAGGAGGAGGAGGAGGGTACGGAAGAGGTATTTTACTGATGGTTTTTATTATACCGTAACACAGTCATTATCGATGCTTCTGTCTTGATGCCCTGTCATTATGGACAAATCAGTGAATACAAACATTGTCATGATTACCGGGTATTTAAATATGGATGACCGGAGTGATAAGCAGTGCCGGAGTACGATCGGAACGAACAACGCCCGGCAAACTGGAATAGGCTGACCCTTCCAATTATTCTTCATACTCTCCATTTCTCCTCCTTTATATTAAGTGGTTAATATATCTGCGCGATGCTCACGTAGACCTGGAAATTGTCGTCGATCCCTTTCCGCGGATTGAGGGGAAAACCGATGTCCAGTCCGATCGGCCCGATCGGGGTGAAGTACCGCAGCCCCACGCCCGTCCCATACAGAACCTCGTCCCACGGTCCGGGCAAGTCGTTCTCGAAGGCGGAGCCGCCGTCGAGAAAAACGGCGCCCCCGAAGTCGCCGATCACCTGGATGTCGACCTCGAGAGAAAAAGTGAAAAGAGATCTCCCTCCGACCGGATCCTTATTAACCAGGGGCCCAACCATCTGGTAGGCGTATCCCCGGATCGAATTCGCTCCCCCCGCGTAAAACCGGAGGTCGGCCGGGACTTCTCCCGGTGATGCCTCGAGGATACTCCCGAAGGAGATCCGGCCGACGGCGGTCAGGAACTCGGCCCCGGGGAAGCGGTAGAGAAGGTTGGTGTCGAGCAGCGTTTTGATGAAGAGGCGATCGCTGTTCAGGTCGTAGTAGGGCTCGCCGATCACGGAGAAAAGGGCGCCCGCCCGGGGGAACGGCTGAACACCGCCGAGACTCCAGCTGGCGGAGACGGGGGTCGAGAAAAGAAGATAGTCTTTCGTCTGGTCGAGCTGCTTGACGCTGTCCAGGGTGAGAGCGGCCCCCCCGCTCACGGAAAAGGCATCGCTGAAGTCGCGCTGGACAACGGCCGAGTTGCGGATCCGGTAGCTGGTATATGCCTTCGGGTTATCATAAACCGGCTGGACGGCAAGGGTCAGGGACTGGTCGGGACTGAGAAACTCCGGCAGCCGGAAGCGACCTTCCCCGAGATACATCTGCTGGCTGACGAAAAACTCCAGATGCAGCAATTCCCCCTCCCCCAGCAGGTTCCGGTCCTCCCAGGAGGCGCCCCCCCCGACGCCGATGTCGGTGCTGTATCCCGCCTCCACCCCGACCGTGTGGCGGGCGCGCTCCCGGACAGTGACCGTTACCGGGAGAGGAACGAGGGGGATATCCGTATTCTCCCCGGTCCGGTTATCCGTCTTTCCGGTTTTATCCTCTTTCTGGCCGGGTGCGACCAGAACCGTGGTGAAGAGGCCGGTCCGGCTGAGGCGGTTCCGGAGTTCCTGGACCAGCGCCGGGTCGTAGAGCTGTCCCTCCTGCCAGGGGATCTTCTTCCGGACGAATCCCGGCTCTACATCCACCAGCCCGGTAAAGGTGGTCCAGCCGAAGGAAGCCCGTTCTCCCGGGTCCACCGTGAAGGCGACGGAGACTGTTTCAGACGCGTAATCCACCACTACCTGCCGGTCCGTGATCTTCACGAAAGGGTATCCGATTTTCTGAAAATATTTCAGAAGCCGCGTGGACGCGGCAACGACGGCGGTGGAGGTTCCCCGTTCGCCGGCTTTCAGCCCGATCGCGTCGCCGGCGGGGGCCGATACCGTGTCCGGGAGCGCTCCCCCCGCGATAGCGATATGCGCGGTACTGAAAAGGAACGGCTTCCCGGTCAGTACCGAGAAGATGACGCGGAGATCATTTTTGTTCCTTTTGAAATCAGGCCGCACCGTTCCCGTGTAGAAACTTTCGGCACGGAGGACCTTCACCATCTTCCCGGCGTCATCCTCCGCGATCGCCTGCAGCAGGCTCAGGGTGGGCGGCGGATTTTTCCGGTCGATGACGGTAGTGGACACATCCCAGAGCAGCTGCTTGAGAGCGTCGCTTTTTTCGCCGTGGAGATGGATGGAGACGGAATACGGGGGAGGGGACCAGTCCCCGTTATCGTCGGCGGGAAGTGCCGACCCGCAGCAGATGAAAAAGAAGCACGCTATCCGGTAAAAAATATTCATAACTGCACAAGAGCAGGATATATCAATACCTTGCTTCGTGGCTGTTAGCATATGCTTCGGCATTGTTCAAAACTAATCCGATCTGTAAATCGGGCTTGCCCGATTTACGGATCGGATTAAAAGATAATCGAAGGAGAGGGGATTGTCAATCGCACCCACCGCACGCCTTAGAACGATAATGGCAAGAGGCCGGGTAATCGAGATAAGGGGCGCCCCTCCGCCGGCCTGCTCGGCGAAAGGACGATACTACACTACTGGATTTCTCTTTCTTGGAGTTTCCGAAGCAGCAAATTAAGGCTGTGCTTCAACTTGCTGGTGCTTTTCCGCGATGTCGTCGGCCAATCCGTCCAGGGCATTAAAAGCATCCGCCCCGGGGAGTCCCTTGCAGAGAATCGGCTCCAGCAGCTCCACCTTCAGATGGGAGACGGCCCCGGTAATCTGCTCCACGGTTTTCCCCCCCACCCATAGGAGCCGATGATGCCGGCGAATTTAGCTTTGGGCCGCAGGGCATTGACCAGCGCGGCCGCGTTCAGGGCCAATGGATGGGGACCGGCCAGCACCGTCGGGGTGCCGATGACGATCGTAGCGGCATCCACCAGGGCGATTATCAGCTTGCCGATATCGGTGACCGCCAGGTTGAAGGGATAAACGGTGATCCCGCGCTCGGTCAGTGCGTTAAGCAGGTGCTCCACCATCAGGCCCGTGCTCCCGTGCATGGTCACGAAAGGAATCACCACCGAATTTTTACAGGCGTCCGAAACCCACTCGCGGTAGGCGTCGATGATGAACGGCGGCTGGTCGTAAATCGGGCCGTGGCTGGGCGCGATCAGGGAGATGTCCCGTCCCTTGATTTTATCCAGGTTCCTGACGATCGTCGGCCGGAAGGGCATCATGATCTCCCCGTAGTATCTCTTGGCGGCTTCGGCCACCCGGTCATCGTTGGAAGCGTAGAGATCGGTGGTTGCCAGGTGAGAGCCGAAGAAGTCGCAGGAGAAGAGAATCTTCTCTTCCTTCAGGTAGCTGGACATCGTCTCCGGCCAGTGGACCCAGGGGGTGTAGATGAACTCCAGGGTCAGGTTGCCCAGCGAGAGAGTTCCGCCGTCTTCGACGGTGATAAACTTCTCTTCCGGGATCCGGAGGAGATCGATCAGCATGCCTTTGCATTTCGGGTTGGTGACGACCTTGGCTTCCGGATACTTTTCGAGGACGCGAGGAATGGAGCCGGAGTGATCCTGTTCGGCGTGGTGGGAGACGAGGTAGTCGATTTTTTCCACCCCGGCCAGTTTCTCGAGCAACAGCCCGGAAAACGGGGGATCGACGGTATCGAGTAGGGCCGTCTTCTCATTGCCCTCAATCAGGTAGGAGTTATAGCTGGTCCCGTCGGGCAGCGGGATCAGCGCATCAAAAAGCTGCCGGTCCCAGTCGATCGCGCCCACCCAGGAAACGTTCTCGGTTATTTTCCGCGGTTTCATTTCTTCCCTCCATTTATTCGCCGTACACTCGGATCGGTTCCTATTTCGCTGAAACTGGCCGGATTATATCACAATGGTGGAATTCCCGACAGTTCATTTAACGGAGGAAAAAAGCAAAAAGGGGCTTGACAGGGTGCCATACTAATACTATATTAGTGTTAGTTGATGGTAAAAATGATGAAATTGCTAACCAAGAACACCGATTATGCGGTCCGGGCTCTGGTCTATCTCGCCCGGCATGAAGACCGTTTTATTCCGTCCCGGGAGATCTCGGAGAGTGAGAAGATACCGCTCTCTTTTCTGAGGCGCCTGTTGCAGACTCTGGCCAGAGAGGGGTTGCTGACCACGAAAGAGGGCGGGCGGGGTGGGGTGAAGTTGAAAGTTCCTCCGGAAAGCATCCGCCTCACCCGCCTGATCGGGATTCTCCAGGGGAAGATCCAGCTGGCGGACTGTATCTTCCGTAAGCGGCTTTGTCATAATCGCGCTCACTGCCCGCTGCGTAAGAGGATCAAGGGAATCGAACAAAGGGTTATTTCAGAGCTGGAAGATATTACCGTTAAGAGTCTGCTGGACGATCTGACCCCCGAACGGGGGGACATATCATCCCGAACTTCATAAGGAGAAGAAATGAAACGCAAGATTATCACTATTGATGAAGCGCTCTGCAATGGGTGCGGAGAGTGCATTCCGGAATGCCCGGAAGGGGCGCTCCGTATCATCGACGGGAAGGCGCGTCTGGTGAGCGATCTCTTCTGCGATGGACTGGGCGCGTGTCTCGGCCACTGCCCGCAGGGAGCGATCACCGTCGAGGAGCGGGCCGCGGAAAAATATGACGAGAGGAGGGTGATGGAGAATATCGTCCTCGGGGGGGAGAACGTTATCCGGGCGCACCTGCAGCACCTGAAGGATCATCGTCAGGATGCTTTTCTCCGGGAAGCGCTCGCCTACCTGGACGAGAAAGCAATCTCGGTTCCACCGGGGTTTACCGGGGATACCTGCGAAACGAAGCCCGGTGACTCTCCCTGTCCCGGTTCGATGGCCCGGGTTTTTCGGACCTCCCCGGACGCGGACGACGCGGATCGAGAAGAGACCCTGCCGCCGTCGCGTCTCGGGCACTGGCCCGTACAGCTCAACCTCGTCCCTCCGGGAGCGCCTTTCCTGGAAGGCGCCGATCTCCTGGTGGCGGCCGATTGCGTCCCCGTCGCCTATGCCGGTTTTCACGAGGATCTACTCCGGGGCAGGGTGGTGGTCTGCGGCTGCCCGAAGTTCGACGACAACCGATTGTATCTTGAACGGCTGACCGGGTATTTCCAGCAGCACGATATCAAGAGCGTGACCACGGCCCGGATGGAGGTCCCCTGCTGCCGGGGCATCGTGACTCTGGTTGAAGAGGCGCTGAAAGCTTCCGGGAAGGATATCCCCTTCCAAGAAGTGGTGATCGGTATCAGGGGAGAGAAGAAGTAACAGATAGTCGCCACCAAGATACCAAGGCACCAGGAAAAGAGAGAAATAATGTAAGGGCCAGGTACCTATTTCGGAATTTCAATAAAGTAGTGTGAAGTGAAAGGTGTAAAGTGGAAAGTTTCATTACACTTTAAACATTACACTTCACACTACAAGTTGCGCCGGAGGCGCTAACTTGTATGAGCATATTCAAATGCCCGGGATCGGAGATTATCACGCACGCCTCCGCGGAGGATATCGCCTGCCCCGGCTGCGGAGAGAGGGTGGAGATCTGGACTGATGAGGAAGAAGCGTATTGTCCCGACTGCGGAGGCGTGATCTTCCGGGAGATGCCTCCCTCCTGTTGGGAGTGGTGCGGTTCGGCCCGGGAATGCCTGGGGGCGGAAAAATATGATCGCCTGGACCGCGGCCGGCGGCGCCGGGGACAAATAAGGGAAGGAGATAAGTAGAATGATGATAAATAAAGAGCATAACGATTTTATGCGGTTTTGCCGCCGTAATCATACTGGTCCCCCGCTGTATCGGGGGAGAGGAGGTGATGATGCCGGAGATAAACGTATTGAAAGAAATACCGTACCAGCAGGCGGGGATGGGGAAGAGAAAGCTGGTGGACGAGGATTATCTGCTGCTGATGCAGGCCGCCTTGAAACCGGGCCAGATGGTCCCCCCGCACACCGCCGATTCAAACGTTCACCTCCTGATAGTCAAGGGCGAGGTGATCGTGGACCGGGCCGGAGAGAAGATCCGGGCGCGGGAGGGCGACCTGGTCCCGGTGGCCGCGGGGACACCGATGAACATCGTCAATCAATCCGGGGAAGACGCGACGTTCCTGATCGTCAAGACCCCGCATCCGAGAGAGAGGCACAAGTAGTATCGTCCTTTCGCTGCGCTCAAGGACTTGTAGGATCAGAATGCCGCCGGCATTCTTTGTAGTAATTGTCGTATCGCTTCGCTTGCAGTTCAGGCAACGGTGTTCAGATACAAGGAAAAGCGCGTTTAACTTTAGGCACTTAAAACTTTAGGCACTTAAGAACATGGCCCGCGCCCCGATTACATCGGGATAGACTGCGCGAGGGCGATGTTCAAAGGAGGTACGAGATGAATATGTTCTGTTATCAGTGTGAACAAACGGCGAAAGGTTCCGGCTGCACGGTAAGAGGAGTCTGCGGGAAGTCCCCGGAGACAGCCGCTCTCCAGGACCTGCTGATACACGCGGTGAAGGGGATCGGCTGGTATGCCGCCCTCGGCGCGGCGGCGGGGAAACGGGACCCGGAGGTGAACGAATTCATCGTCCGGGCCCTCTTCAGTACGATAACCAACGTCGACTTCGATCCGGACCGCCTGGAAACATTGATCCGGGCGGCGGCGAAGATGAAAGGCCGGGCGCGGAAACTGGCCGGGGGCCCCTCCGGGGTTATCGAGGAGGAAACTCCGCCCGCCGCCTGGTGGGAGCCGGCGGCCGGACGGGAAGGGCTCCTGGAGCAGGCCGAAGAAGTAGGGCTGATGAGCGATCCGGAAAAGTCCGATGACCTCCGTTCGCTGGAGCACCTTTTGCTCTTCGGGCTGAAGGGGCTCTCCGCCTACACCGACCACGCGCATATTCTGGGTCGCGACTCGAATGAAGTGTATGATTTTATCAATCGGGCTCTGGCCGCCCTGGCGGAAGGCGATCGTTCCGCCGACGATCTTGTTGCCCTGAACATGGAGTGCGGGAAGATAAACATCACCGCCATGGAGCTTCTTTCGGAGGGACACCGGGAGCACTTCGGTATCCCGGAGCCGACACCGGTTTCACTGGGGACCCGGAAGGGACCGGCCGTCATTATCACCGGCCATGACCTTAAGGACCTGGAAGAGCTGCTCCAGCAGACCGAGGGGACCGGTGTCAACGTCTACACCCACGGGGAAATGCTCCCCGCCCACGGCTACCCGGGACTGAAAAAGTACCGGCACCTGGCGGGGAACTTCGGAAGCGCCTGGCAGAACCAGCAGAAGGAGTTCGACGGTGTCCCGGCCGCCATCCTCTTTACCACCAACTGCATCCAGAAGCCGCTCGATTCCTATCGGGACCGGGTCTTCACCACCGGACTGGTCGCCTGGCCGGATGTGCAGCACATCCCTGACCGCGAGGACGGACCGAAAGACTTCTCGGCGGTGATCGCGAAGGCGAAAGAGCTGGGAGGGTTCGAGGAGTCGGAGGGGAAGACCATCACCGTCGGGTTCGCTCACGAGGCGGTTCTCGGCGTGGCCGAGAAGGTCATCGCGGCGGTGAAGGCCGGAGCGATAAAGCGCTTCTTCCTGATCGGCGGCTGTGACGGCGCCAAGCCCGGCCGGAACTACTTCACCCGCGTCGCTGAGCTGGCCCCGAAAGACACGGTGATCCTGACCCTGGCCTGCGGTAAGTACCGTTTCAACTCGCTTGACTTCGGCGATATCGGCGGGATACCGCGCCTCCTCGACGTCGGGCAGTGCAACGACGCCTACTCGGCCGTTAAGATCGCCCAGGCCCTGGCCGGGGCTTTTGAATGCGGGGTCAACGATCTTCCGCTCTCCCTGATTCTCTCCTGGTACGAACAGAAGGCGGTGGTGATCCTGCTCTCGCTCCTCTCTCTGGGGATCAAGAACATTCGTCTCGGTCCCTCGCTGCCGGCGTTCGTCTCCCCCGGCGTCCTCAAAGTCCTGGTGGAGAATTTCGATATCAAGCCGATCGGGACTCCGGAGGAGGACCTGAAGGCGATCCTGGGTTAAGAAAATAAACCACCACGAAGAACACGAAGGAGACGAAGTGGACAAGAAAGGGGGAAATATCAAGGAAGCGTATCAACAGTGAGAAGTACCCGAAATGCGGGTCGGGCAACAAGGGCTCGCCGGGTTGCTGTAGACTGAAACGCGTCGAGAGCCATTACTCGGACAGGCTCCTAGCTGTTCGGCTGGGTTTCTCATGCCTTGATATCGACGAGGTTCGGGGAAGCCACAGCCGTGCCCTGAGAGTCCCCGGTATCTTCATCTTTTCCGGGTTATTTCTCGGCGTCGGCTGTTCCCGGGATCAACCGGAACGGGAAGAGGCTATAAAAATGCAAGATACGCTACCATCACAAGAAGAGATCGAAAAGCTCCCGCCGGACGGGGGCCGCGACTTCAACCGCCTGGTCTTCGAGAAGAGTCCCTATCTTCTCCAGCACGCCGGAAATCCCGTCAACTGGTACCCCTGGGGCGCGGAGGCTTTTGAAAAGGCGAGGAAAGAAGACCGTCCGATCTTCCTCTCGGCCGGATATTCGGCCTGCCATTGGTGCCACGTGATGGCCCGCGAGTCGTTCGAGAACGGGGAGACGGCGGCGATCCTGAATGAGTATTTCCTCCCGGTCAAGGTCGACCGGGAGGAGCGCCCGGAGGTCGACGATTTCTACATGAAAGCCACCCAGCTGCTCACCGGCGGGGGGGGGTGGCCGAATTCGGTCTTTCTGACCCCGGACGGCAAGCCCTGGTTTGCCGGAACCTATTTCCCGCCGGAGGACCGCTGGGGCCGGCCGGGTTTCCCCACTGTTCTCAGGGACCTGGCCGAAGTCTGGCGGACGAGGAGGAAGGAGGTCGAAGAAGAGGCTGGAAAGATCTGGGCGGCGATGGAGAAGATCTCGACTGCCCAGTCAGCGCCGGCGGACTCCCCCCCGGGGGAGAAACTGGTCGAAAAAGCCCTCGCCGGCTTGGAGGAAACGTTTGACCGAGAGAGAGGCGGTTTCAGCGGCGCGCCCAAGTTTCCCCCCCATGCCGCCCTTCGACTCCTGTTGGAGGAGTATCGCCGGAAGCATGAACCGGCTCTCCTGGAGATGGCGACGGTCACGCTCGATTTCATGGCCCGGGGAGGCATCCGGGACCACCTGGGAGGCGGTTTTCACCGTTACTCCACCGACGACGTCTGGTTTGTCCCCCACTTTGAGAAGATGCTCTACGACAACGCCCAGCTGATTCGTTCTTACGCGGACGGGTATCTTCTGTCCGGCCGCGCGGAGTTCCGGTCGGCCGCGGTCGGGATCGCCGATTGGGTTCTCCGGGAAATGCGGGATGAGGCCGGCGGCTTCTACTCCGCTCTCGACGCCGACAGTGAGGGAGAAGAAGGCAGGTTTTATGTCTGGCGGCGGGGCGAAATTATCGAGGCTCTCGGGGAAAGGGAGGGGGAACTCTTCTGCCGTGTCTATGGCATCAAACCCGGGGGCAATTGGCGCGGAGAGGGCGGCGGGGAGAACGAGGGGACGAACATCCTTTTTCTTCCCCGGCCGCTCTCGCGAGCGGCGGAGGAAGAAAGAATCCCGCCGGAGGAACTGGGGAGGAATCTGGCCGGTTCCCGCCGAAAACTTATGGCCCGCCGGGACCGCCGGGTCCGTCCGCACCTCGACGATAAGATCATGACCGACTGGAACGGTTTGATGATCGGGGGGTTGGCTTATGCCGGTCAAACACTTGATGAAACCCGTCTTCTGATAGCGGCGGAAGGTGCCGCCCGCTTCCTGCTCGACAATCTCCGTGTCGATGGCCGACTTCTGCATACATATCGTAAGGGCGAGGCCAGGATCCCGGCCTACCTGGACGATTACGCTTTCCTGGCCGAGGGACTGCTCGAACTGCACGCGGCAACCGGGCAGGAGGAGTGGCTGGAAGAAGCCCGGAGCCTTTCCGACGTAATGCTGGAGTGTTTCCGGGATAAGCGGTCGGGAGGTCTCTTTTTTACCGCTTCGACCGATAAGCACGCCGCTGCGGCGGTCAGCCTCTTCCGTTCCCGGGATCCCTACGATCGTGCCGTCCCTTCCGGGAACGGAATCGCCGCCCTGGTGCTTATCCGTCTGGCGAGACTGACCGGTGAGGAGAGATACCGGGAGGAAGTCCGGAATATCATCCGGGCCTTCCGGCTCCAGATGGAAGCACTTCCCGCGGCATCGGGGACGCTGATCCTGGCCGCGGCCGGATACCATTTTCCTCCCGGCGCGTGATCGGAATTGCCAGGATGGGGTATCGTGATAAGATTGTCTCCGTGATGAAAATGAAATCATGCCTTCTTACTATATTTCTGGCGGCGTTGGCGGCACCGCCGGCATTCTCCGGGGAAGAAGCCGCGGCTCCCCTGGCCGCGGTGAAGAAAGGGGTGGTCGAGGTGAGGGTTTATCGGGCTCAGACTCCCCCCCCGGAGGGAACGGCAGAACTAACGGTCGAGCTCGACGTGTCCCGGGGATGGCACATCAATTCTCATCAGCCGCTGGATGAATTCCTGATCCCGACCACGGTCGATCTCGCCGAAAATCCGCACTGGGAAATCGGCAGTGTCTCTTATCCGCCCGGGAAGCAGGTCGGGTTATCTTTCAGCGACGGGCCGGTCTCCGTCTACGAGGGGACTGTCGAGATGCCGGTCATTCTCCGGGCGACGGGCGAACCGACCCCCCGGACCCCGATCAAGCTCCTGGTCACATTCCAGCCCTGCAATGCGAACTCCTGTATCGTTCCGGAGACGGTTGAGTTATCGTTTTCCGTGGGAGCACCCCAAGACAAATAAGACAATGAGATGAACCATTTTCTTGGTCATGGCAGATTCCTTATTTTTGCCGATTAGTGATGAACCGGATCAGGCGTTGACCGAAGTTGACAGAACTCCTCGTAATCAATCAGATCGGTAATGGTGGGAGTATCCCCGCAGATCGCGCAGTTTTTATTCCGGAGTATTTTGACCTGGCGGAAGCTGGCATCCAGAGCGTCCAGAATCAGCAAGCTTCCTTCGAGCAGATCTCCCACCCCCAGAATATATTTCAAGACTTCGTTGGCCTGGATCGTCCCGATGATCCCCGCTACCGCTCCCAGAATGCCCGCCTCCTGACAGTTCGGCACCATCCCCGGGGGGGGTGGTTCGTCAAAGAGGCAGCGGTAACAGGCGCTCTTCCCGGGAAGGATGGTAAATGCCTGGCCGTAGAAACGAAGTATCGCTCCGTGCGAGAACGGTTTTTTTTCTAAGATACATGCGTCGTTGACCAGATAACGGGTGGGAAAATTGTCCGACCCGTCCACGATCATATCGTAGTCTTTAATCACATCCCGGATATTGGCGGACGTGAGCCGGAGATCGTACGGAGTGATCCGGACGTCCGGGTTGAGAGAATGGAGCCGGTCTCGGGCGGACTCCACCTTGGGACGGCCGACATCCCCGGTGGAGTGGACGATCTGCCGCTGGAGGTTGTTGAGTTCCACCCGGTCGGAATCCACGATGCCCAGATGTCCGACTCCGGCCGCCGCCAGGTAAAGGGCACAGGGCGAACCCAGTCCCCCGGCCCCGATGATCAGGACCCTGGCATTCAGGAGTTTTTCCTGGCCCTTCCCGCCGACCTGGGGCAGCAGGATCTGACGGGAGTATCGTTCTATCTGTTCATCCCGTAACATTATCGACCTCCTCCGGCGATGGCCGGAATGATGGACACCCGGTCGCCGTCGCTGAGCGGCGTGCCGGCTAATTGCAGGAAACGGATATCCTCATCATTGACATAGACATTAGCGCCAGAGATTCCGGGGTCTCGACTCAATCATTTCTCTGGTCAGAACCTTCCCGATCTTCTCATAGTCGTAATCAACTTCCAGCGGTCCGAAACAGTACTCGCAGACGTAGAGGGGCGTTTTCGGATAGGTCCGGGCACATTCCCGGCATCTCAGTCCTTGCACATAGCTCATGATTCGCCTTCTATTTTTTAATTACGGTGACCCGGTAATACCCCGCGGCAACCGGCTCGATGGAGACGATCTCCTGCCCATCGTTTTTCAGGCTGGGGGGGACGTTGCGGATGGGCTCTCCCTCGTCCAAGTACATGGTCACCTCGTCTCCCACCTCTCTCGTCTCCAGGTACAGCTTGGCCTTGACGTAGTTGAGGGGACAGGCCACCCCCCTCAAATCGAGAACCGTTCTTGCGGTGTCCTCTTCCCGGGGCTCACCGGAAGGTCCGTATCTGACCTTCAGGTTGAAATGGTCGTCCATTTCCCGGTACGTCAGCTTCACTTCGTCCAGGAGCTCTTCCGCGTACCGGCAGGCTTCTTCCGTCCTCGATCCCCCTCCTCCCTCCCAGATCGTCCGGAGGCCGGAGAATCGGGGGGAACAGAATCCTTTCTCAACCAGTTCCTTCCGGAAAAGGTCGATCGCCTCTCCTCCTGTCTTCGGTTCCAGTCCCCTGAGAACCAGGAGAGCACGGGCGCTGAGGTAAATGGATTGTCTGATCGGCTCCGGGGGGTAACCGCCCGCAACCGCTTCCTTGAGCAGTCTTCCGGCTTGAATAAAATCCTCCTCGATCAAGTCCACGATCCCGGCGCCGCATTCCCCCGGTCCGAGCCCGGCCAGGGTGAAGTCCTCCTCCTTGCCCCAATCCCGGTAGAATAAGGGGTCTGTTTCGTAAGAGGGAACGTGCGCCCGTTCTTCGATCAATGACTTGAGTTCGATCTTTCCTTCCTTTTCCAGATACTCGTGGAAATCTCCGTAATGAGAGACGGCCCCGGCCGCGCGCCGCACGAACTCCTGCAAGACTCCAGGGAGGTTTCTCGCCGGAACGACTCCGAGCTCTTCGCCCAGGCGGGTGCTCTCCTCCCTTTGGTCCCCCCCCACCCAGACGCTGTAATAAGGAACCGGCCGAGAACCCTCTTTACGGACCAGGCCGTGGAGCCCGATCTCACCGATCGGGTGGTGGGCGCAGGCATTGGGGCATCCGTTGATCTTGACCCGCACCCCGGCAAAGCTTCCGATATTGATTTTAGCCTCTTCCAGGCGCTCGACGATCTCGGCCGCAGCGCCCCGGGAGTTGCAGAGGCCCAGGTTGCAGGTGGCCGCGCCCGGACAACAGACCGGGTCAAGGATGGTGGCGGCATCCGGTTGGTCCAGTTTGAGTTCGCGGAGCCGGTGATAGATCATCGGGACGGCCGGCCCCGGCACGTCGGTGATGAGGATGTTCTGATCCGGCGTGGTCCTGAAGGTTATCTGTTCTCCCGCAGAAGAGAGCTCGGCCAGACCTCCCAGCTGATCGGGGGAGATCAGCCCCAGCGGGAGTCTCGCTTCCAGGGAGTAATATCCCTTCTGTTTTTGCTCCCGGAGATTAAATCTTCTCCAGGCCTTGAAATCATCAGAATCCCCAACCCAGGACCCTCCCCCCTTTGCCGGCCCGGGGAAGGCGATCTTTCTCAGTGCGATGACTTCCCCCGTCTTCAGTTCCGCGAGCTCTTCCCGGTACCAGCGCTTGAACTGTTCGAATCCCGCCTCCTCGATCAGGAACCGCAGCCGGTTGCGGTGCCGGTTCCGCCGGTTGCCGTGGCGGTCAAAGGCCCGTTTGACGGCCTCGGCCACGTACCCAGCGTCGGCCGGTTCCACCAGGTCCTCCAGGACTCTTCCCACCCGGGAATGGGCCCCCATCCCCCCCCCGACATAGACCCGAAATACATCCTGTTGTTCCCCCCCGACAAGCGCCTGCCGGGCGATGAAGCCCAGGTCGCTCACCGTGGCGGGGACGCAGTTCAGGGAGCAACCGGAGAAGGCTATCTTATATTTTCTCGGCAGGAGATAGGAGGAGTCCAGGCTGAGGATATATTCGGACAGGCCAACGGCATAGGGACGAACGTCGAAGGCTTCTTGCGGGCAGACGCCGGCCCGGGGGCAGGCGAGGATGTTCCTGACCGTATTACCTCCCCCGCCGCGGGGACTCAGGTCGAAGTCCTTGAGATAGTCGAGGATCCGGCCGGTATCTTCAATCTTTACCCCGTGAATTTGAATGTCCTGCCGGGTGGTCACGTGGAGGGACCCGTCGCCATACTTCCGGGCCACGTCGGCGATCGCTCTCATCTGGTCGGCCGAAAGCAAACCGCCGGGGATCCTCACCCGGCACATATGCGCCAGCCCGTGGCGCTGGGAGTAGATCCCCCAGGGCACCCGGATGCTCTTGAAGCGGCCCGGAGACAATCTCCCTTCCAAGTACGACCGCAGTTGTTCTTTATACGCCGCAATTCCGGCGATAATTTCCGGTGGTAGACGAAACATCTTCACACCTCATTGTTGATTCGGATGAACCCGATGCATCGATAAATCGGGTTAGTTCTGGACATTGCCATAAAAAGTACCGTTGTGGCGTGAACTGTTGGACTCAAACTGATCCTCTGATCATTGCTCGGACAGGCTCCTGGTTTATATTCTCAATTCGATCAGTTGATTTTCGGGAAGAGCGGTCGCTTCGATCGTCGTTCCATCTCTTCCGGAAACGATCCTGATCGACGACCCCTCTTTTCTGTTTTTCGTATAGGAGGCCACCAGCCGGGCCGCGATCGCGGTATCTTCCGGTGTCGGTCTTCCCGTTACCAGGGCCGTGGGGCCCGGGAAGTCCGCCGGCTCCAGGAGAACGTCGCCTTTTTTCCCCCTGCCGGCGAGTACGTTGTTCTCCCCCTCATTCCTCCCCAGGATCACCTTGGTGTCCGGGGCGAGACGGAAGTGCCTGCCGATCATCAGTGCTGCCGCCTGCCCGGGGTTCCACATCCCATGCTCGATCAGGTCCACGACTTTTTTCGCGAACCCCTTCTCGGTCAACCGGCACCCGCCGGCCGGGCAGGGATAATCATTTATGTTCCATTCCCGGGCTGTCTTCATCTGCTGCTTTCGCGACCTTCCTTGAATGTCCAACAACTTTTCCCGATTCACCCACCCCCTCTTCTCCGGTATGGTCGGCTCCAGCACCCGGGCGGAAAGCGGTCTCAGAATGAGCCCTTCCAGCCCCGCCTCCCGTTCAATCATGCGGAGCGCGTCCCTTCTCTGGGACATGGGGCGTTCCCCGAGGACGTCGCCGGTGACGATAAAGGAGGCTCCTCTCTCCCGCATGTAACGGGCGGCTTTTCGGAGCATGATCACCCGGCAATCAAGGCAGGGATTCACCGCCCGGCCGTAGCCGAAGCGGGGGTCCTCTACCGCCTTCATCAGGTCCTCGGTCGCTTCAAAGACTTGGAGGGGGACCCCGAGGCTCCGGGCGGCCGAAACGGCTTCCGGGCAGCTCTTCCCCCGGGCCGTGCAGGTGCAGAAGATGGTGAAAAAATTAACCGCCTCCAGTTCCACCTCCTGCTCCTGCATGAGCCGGATCGCCAGCCGGCTGTCCAGCCCCCCGGACAAAAGAACAATAGCTTTCATTTTACGCTTCGAAGTACTGCTCCATGGAGAAGTATCGCTCTCCGGTATCGGGAAAAACAACGACCACGGTTTTCCCGGGACCCAGTTCCCGGCCGACGCGCACGGCCGCCCAGGCCGCGGCCCCGGAAGAGATCCCCACCAGGATACCCTCCTCCCTCGCTAACCGGCGGGAAGTTGCAAAAGCCTCCGTATCGCCCACCTGGACTATCTCATCAATCACCTCCCGATTCAGTACCTCCGGAATAAATCCGGCCCCGATGCCCCTGAATTTTGTGAGGGCCGGCCGGGCACCCGGAGAGGACGGCGCTGTCCTTCGGTTCGACGGCGATTATCCTGACATCGGGATTCTCCTTTTTTAAGACCTCGCCCACCCCGGTAATCGTGCCCCCGGTTCCGACCCCGGCCACGAAGGCGTCCACGCCACCGTCAGTCGCCTCCAGGATCTCCCGGGCAGTGGTCTCCCGATGGACCCGGGGATTGGCCGGGTTGTTGAACTGCTGAGGCATGAAACTGTCCGGGATCTTCTTTAAAAGTTCCTCTGCTTTCTTGATCGAACCTTCCATCCCCTCTATCCCGGGCGTCAGTACCACCTCCGCGCCGTAAGAGCGGAGGAGGTAAATCCTCTCCAGGCTCATCGTCTCCGGCATGGTGAGGATACAGCGGTAACCCTTTACGCTGGCCGCCATTGCCAATCCGATACCGGTATTTCCGGAGGTTGGTTCGATGATGGTGATTCCGGGCTTGATCAACCCCTCCCTCTCGCCGGCTTCGATCATGGCCAGGCAGATCCGGTCTTTTACGCTTCCTCCCGGATTAAACGATTCCAGCTTGGCGAGAACCGTGGCCGTATTTTCTCCTGTAATCCGGTTGAGCATGACCAGGGGGGTCCGGCCGATCAGTTCCAGGATGTTTTTCGCCCGTCTTGTCCTACCGGCTTAACCTCCCCCCATGAAGTAGACAAACTCAACCTGATCGCCTTCCTTCAGGTATGTCCCGGTGAAGGCGTCCCTCCCGAGGATGCAATCGTTGATTTCCACGGTCACCACTTCGGGTCGGATCTGTTTCTTCTCCAGGAGCCGGCTGACGCTGACCCCCGCTTCGACCCTCTCTTCCTTGCCGTTTACCAGTATCCGTATTTTCATCTATTCTTTCCTCCATACCTGGAAGGTTCTTTCAATAGCTTTCAGCGTTTTTTCCACGTCTTGATCGCGGTGAACGGTCGAGATGAAATTGGACTCAAAGCCGGAAGGGGAGAGATATACCCCGCTTTCCAGCAGAGAATGGAAAAACCTCCGGTACGCCTCGCCGTTCTGGCTGTAAGCCGCTGCCCGATCGTTCACCTCCCGGTCGGTGAAAAAGAAGCTGAACATCGATCCGACCCGGTTGACGGTCACTCCGATATCCTGCTTGGCAGCGCTCCGTGCCACTCCCCGGCATAATTGTTCGGCTTTCAACGCCATGCTTTCATATGGCTGTTCCTCCCGTAAAATGGAGAGAGTAGTCAATCCGGCCTGAACGGAGAGAGGATTTCCTGCCAGGGTTCCCGCCTGATAGACACCGCCCAGCGGGGCGATCCAATCCATGAGATCCCGTTTACCGCCATACCCGCCGATTGGGAGACCCCCGCCGATGATCTTTCCCAGACAAGTCAGGTCCGGCCGGACCCCGAAGAGTTCCTGGGCCCCCCCGTAAGAGACCCGGAAGCCGGTGATCACCTCATCAAAGATCAGTACCGCCCGGTGGCGATCACACAACCTCCGTAATCCCGCCAGGAAACCGCTGCCGGGGCCGACGACGCCCATATTCCCGGCGACCGGCTCCACGATTATGGCGGCGATCTCTCCGCCTCTCTTTTTCATGACCTCACTCACGCTTTTCAGGTCGTTATACGGGACTACGACGGTATGCCGGGCGAACGCTTCCGGTACCCCCGGGCTGTCGGGGACACCCAGCGTGCTGGATCCCGAGCCGGCCCTGACCAGCATGGAATCGGCGTGGCCATGATAGGCCCCCTCGAATTTAATGATCGTATCCCTGCCGGTAACCGCCCGGGCCAGGCGGATCGCGCTCATGACCGCCTCGGTTCCGGAACTGGTCAGACGAATCCGCTCAATCGACGGAATAGCTTCGCAGATAGCCCGGGCCAGCTCGGTCTCCTGACGGGTCACGGTACCAAACCCGGTTCCTCTTGCCAGAGTCCGCCGCAAGGCCCGGATAACCCGGGAAGGGGCATGTCCCAGGATCAGTGCCCCCCAGCAGGCGCAGTAGTCGATATACGCTCTTCCGTCCTCCCCATAGATCAGGGCGCCGCGCCCCCGGCGAATAAAGATCGGGGTCCCTCCCACCGCCCGGAAGGATCGCACCGGGCTGTTGACCCCTCCCGGGATGTACTTCTCGGCTTGGTGAAATAAAAGTTCGTTTATTCCTGCCGCAGCCATCGGGCCGCCTCCTGCGCGTGATAGGTGATAATCAGGTCCGCCCCGGCCCGTTTGATCGAGGTCAGGACTTCCAGGACCAGAGCCTTTTCCTTCACGTCATCTTCACGGCTTAAATTTTTGATCAGGCTGTATTCGCCGCTCACACTGTAAGCTGCGATCGGCGCCCGGAATGTTTCGTGAGCGCGATAAATAATATCCAGATAAGCTAAAGCCGGCTTAACCATGACTATATCCGCGCCCTCGTCGATGTCCGCTTGAATCTCCCGTAATGCCTCATCAGCATTCCGATAGTCCAGCTGGTAACTTTTCCGGTCTCCGAAACGGGGAGCGGAACCCAGCGCTTCCCGGAATGGCCCATAGAAGTTCGAGGCGAATTTGGCCGAGTAGGCAAGGATTCCAGCGTCGTTATACCCGTTCGCGTCCAATGTCTCTCTGATCGCCTTCGCCTGGCCATCCATCATCGCCGATGGGGCCACGAAATCGGCGCCGGCGGCCGCGTGGGACAGCGCAATCCCGGCCAATACCGGCAGGGTGGCATCAGGATCGATAGATAAAGATGAGGGGTTCTTTTCTTCCCTTCGTCTTCCGTTCTTCGTCTTCTGTCTTCTGATAATGCCGCAATGGCCGTGTGTCGTATAACCACAGAGACAGACATCGGTTATCACGATCAGACCCCCTTCGTCACAACCGGGGAACTCTTTCCGTATCGCCCTCACCGCTTTTTGAACCACTCCATTTTCTTCGTGCGCCGCGGACCCGGTTTCATCCCGGGAGTGCGGAATGCCGAATAAAAGGACCGAGCGTATCCCCTCCGCGTGTGCTCCGGTAATGTGTCTCAGCAGATTGTCGATCGACAGACGGTAGACACCCGGCATCGACTTGACCGGATCCTTGACGTCCCCACCTTCGACTACAAAATAGGGCATAATTAAATCACGGGGCAGAAGATTGGTTTGGCTCACCCAGTTTCTGATCACCTTCTTTCTCCGTAATCGGCTCAATTCAGCAGGTGCCATCTTTTTACCTCCTTCCGGGTCACTTCTCCGATGCACCTGGCTTTGACGGCCGCGGGAAGGGATCGATATCGTTTTATGAAATTCCTGACCGTAGAGGGACTGGTGAATAGAATTTCGTTGAAGTAATTCAAGTCCAGATCCGGCAGGTTCTCGGGCATCACGTTGCGGTAAGCGATGCCGCCGGTTACTTTTGCTCCCTGTTTCTCTAACGCTTTCTCCAGCCCTTTATCGGATATATCCGAACGCGGTAAAAATATTCGTTTCCCCCGCAGATCAACGTCTTGAAACTTCTTGATTAATCCCCGGCTGCTTTCTTCCCGGGGAACCAGATCCGGGATGATTCCGAATTCAAGCAGCTTCTTCTCCGTTGAGTCGCCGATGGCGGCAATCTTATTTCCGGCAACCCGGCGGGTGTCAAAACCAAGCCAATTCAGCCGTCTGAAAAAATATTCAGCCCCGTAGCGGCTGGTGAATACTATCCAGTCGAAGAGGCCGATCGCTTTCAGATAACCGTCAAACTCATCGTAATTATCGATCGGTTCTATCTTGATCAGCGGCAGATGAAAATAGGTTCCGGGGAGAAAAAACCTCTCCGGTGAAAGCCCGGTAAACAAGATCCGCTTATTGGTTTTTAGCCAGTTATAGTTTCGCTCCAGCTTCGCCGTGGGGCCGACAATGACAATCGCCGGGGATGAGATCCCCGCCTTTTTCGCTTTCGCGGCAATATCCTGTAATCGTGCCCGCACCACCTTCTGGTTCAAATCTCCCGCCCGGGAAACCGCCACCACCGGGGTTGAAGGAGGTTTACCGGCTACAAGTAGTTTGTCCACTGTCTGGGCAAGGTGCCCGACAGCCATATAGAGAGCGATTGTGGAGCAGGCGGTTATTCTTTCCCAGTCGATGAGGCCCCCCCCCGTGCCCGGAGACTCATGTCCGGTCACCAGGACCACGCAGGAAGAGGTATTTCTGTCGGTGAGGGGAACCCCGGTAAAAGCCGCGGCGGCACTGGCGGCCGTCACCCCGGGAACGATTTCAAATTCCACCCTGTTTTTTACCAGTGCTTCCAGTTCCTGCGCGCCGCGACTGAAAAGGGATGGGTCGCCGTTCTTCAGCCGTACGACCTTCCTGCCCGTATGAGCCTTCTCAACGACCAGCCGGTTTAATCCCTCAATACGAATCGGGGAACCGTGCTTACCCTTCTTCCGCAGGTTGTCGGCACAGATGCATTCCGACCCCTGCTTTGCTTCCTCCAGCAGCCGCGCGTCAACCAGGTAGTCGTAAACGACCACGTCCGCCTCCCGGAGTATCCGCAGCCCCCGGACGGTGATCAGGTCCGGTTTCCCCGGCCCGGCTCCAACGATATATACCTTTCCTGTTGTCATCGCTGTGCTCTGTTCTTCGTGGTTATGATCGTTTGTCGTTATGCATAAGATGTCGGGTAATGTCCCAGTCCCGAAAACAGCTCCAGCATCGCTCCGTCGCCCTCCCGCGCTACTACCGCCAGAGAGCCCTGCAACGGATGGGGCTGAATAATATCGGCCGGAATTCTCTGGGTAATCCGATCCTCCAGACCCAGTCGTATCAAGCCGGCCGCCGCGATGACGATTCCGTCGAGGGGACTATCCGCGGGCATCCAGCAATTCCAGCCGCTCCTCGATATTCCCCCGGATGTCCACACTATTAAGATCGGGCCGGAACATTTTCAGCTGCGTTTTCCGGCGAAGGCTGCTGGTCCCGATCGTGGCGCCCCGGGGAAGGCCGTCAAGCAGCAGCCCCGCCCGGGAAACCAGGATTTCATCCGGGTCGATGGACGCGGTCAGGGCCGCCACGGCCAGTCCGTTCGTCAGCGGTGCCGGCAGGTCCTTGGCGCTGTGGATCGCGCAATCTATTCGCCCCTCCAGCAGGGCCCGGTCGATCTCATCAGTGAAGAAATCGGTCCGCTCCACATCGGCCAAAGGGGTCGCCTTATCCCGGTCACCGCTGGTTTTAAAGCTGACCACCTCGACCTTGATTTCGGGGTAACGCTTTGTCATCGTCTGGATGATTTCCCCGATCTGACTCAATGCCAGGCGGCTACAACGGGTTCCGATTGTAATAACTCTCTCCATATCAGCTCCGTTTCTCTTTCTATAATTTCTTCGGCCCGGCGCGCCTCCCGCCTTCTCCGGCCAAGGTTCTCTTTCATAATCCTGCTCAGACCGTCCAGATTGAACAGCGTCACCCCCGGCAGTCCCCCCACGGCCGGATCCACGTCCCGGGGAACAGCCAGGTCGACGATTAAGAGAGGCTTCTTTGCTCCTGTCAGATCTTCAATTCCCACGATCAGGTGCGGGCTGGCGGTGGCGCTGATTACTGCGTCGGCCTGCCTGATAAAACGGCCCAACTCCGAAAAACCGCCTGCCCTGCCTCCCACCTCCCGGGCCATCCGGGCCGCCTTCGGATAATTGCGATTTGAAACCAGCACTATCCTCGCTCCTTCCTGTGCCAGGTAGGTGCCGACCAGAAGGGCCATCTTGCCCGTCCCGATAATGACCACCGTCCGTTCATTAAGCTCACCCAGGACTTCCCTGACCAGCCGCCGGGTCAGACTTCCGAAAGAAACATTGCCTTCCGAGACCCCCGTCTCCCGTCTGACTCTCTTCCCCACCTCCAGAGCCCGGAGAAACAGTATTCTCATCTTCTCGGTCAGCGCGGAGGCCCCATCCGCCTGGATGAAGGCCGATCGTACCTGCTCCCCGATCTGCCTCTCTCCCGGGATCTGAGAATCCAGTCCGGCAGTGACGGCAAATAGATGTCTGACCGCGTCCTTATTCCCATACCGATAGAGATAGGGGAGAAAAACGGAGGGGTCCGCACTTCGGGCCGTGAAGAGAAAGTCCTCCAGGATTTCGAGACCCCTCGCCGCATCGTTCACCTCTCCATATATCTCCACCCGGTTACAGGTGGAGAGGATGACCGCTCCCGCGATCCCCGGCCGGGTGGAGGCGAGGCTCAATGCCTCCTCCGTTTTCCGGCGCGAAAAAGAAAGCCGTTCCCTGATCGAAAGAGGGCTATGGTTATGATTGATTCCCACGACGATGAACGTCATTTGATGACAAGCTCCTCTTCACTAACGATACCGTCGTCAATCCGGAAGGAACGCACCACCGGCCCGGTCTGTTCCCCGAGGGAGACGATCACGTAGGACGCTTCCGGGAAGAAGGCCAACTCCACGTCCCGGGCGGATGGATATGCCGGGGTCGCGGGGTGGGAATGGCAGATTCCCACCATCTCCAGGTTCAGGTCTCGTATCTCTTTCATCACCTTCAGCTGCTCCGCCGGATCCATGAAATAGGTGGTGGGGCTACGGTCGGTGTTGTCCATGGGATAAAACCTTTCCGCCCGCCCTTCCCGGCCGGCCAGAATCCCGCACGCTTCCCGCGGAGCTTCCTGCCGGGCGTGCTCGATCATTTTCAGGACCATTTTTTCAAGCAGTTGCAGCATGCAGCACTCCGATCAATAGATATGAAAAGGTGGTGGCGGTGACCGGTGTAACCACCCAGGCCAGAGAGGTTTTCGCGATCTGGGGGTTTTTCCATGTCGGCCGGTGCTCGTCCTTCAGGCTGCCGATCGCGAAGAGGGAGGCCATCTTGACCATGACGAAGGACTGGGGGATGCCCAGGCTGGAAGAGAGGAGCATCAGCGTGCCGCTGACCAGGCAGAGAAGCGTGGCGGTCAACAGCCCCAGGGGGACGATCTTTTCGGCGGCGGATTTCAAGGTGCCCGGAAAGACGAGCGCGCCCAGGCCGAAAACCGGGGCCAGCAGGGCGAGGCCGAGCGTGGAGGAGACGATCCCCGCTCCCGCCAGCGGCCCCACCGCGTTGGCCACGTTGTTGGTCCCGCAGGCGAAAGCGTTGTAGCAACTGGCCAGTATGACGAAGCCCCTCAAGCGCTTCCGGTGAGAGACCACCTTTTCATAGATCCAGAAATTTTTCCGCCGGGGAGGATAGATCAATCGGCCCAGAGACCGGGTCAGGAAGAAGCCCGCTATCGGGAGAAGAATCCAATAGGGGACCAGGTAAACGAAGACGGTGAAGTTGACCTTTCCCAGATACAGACCCGCTCCGGTCATCGCTCCTACCGTCACCATGCTGGTTGACTGGGGGAGGTGGAGGCGGTTGGCCACCAGGAGGCAGCTGCTGGCCGCGATCAAAATGACCAGGCAGACTCCGAGATCGATCGACCGGGGGGCCAGGATCTCCCCGCTCAAGGTCCGGGTGACCGGCTGGCCCAGGCTGACCGCCCCCAGGAAGGAAAAGATGATGAAGAGGCCCGCGGCCTTGAGAGGGGAGAGGACCCGTCCCCCCCGCGCCGCGACGAAGCTGACGGCAAAATTACCTGCTCCCAGGTTGAGAGCGAAGATGATTGAGAACAGAATAATCAGGACATATATCATTAAATTCCCCCGCCATCTCCGAACATTTTCAAGGGCCGGGTGTGGATGCCACACTCGCCGCCGCACTTACTGGTACCCACCCAGCGGCCGGCCCGTTCATCCTCCGCCACCGAGATCCGGGTGCAGGGCGCGCAGCCTAACGACCGGTACCCCTGGGCGTAGAGGGGATTTACCGGGACCCCGTTGAGGGCCAGGTACTGCCAGACCTCCCGTTCCTTCCAGATCAGGATCGGATTCAGTTTTATCAATCCTATATCGCGTTCTTCGATTTCCTGGAAATCCGTGCGGGTTCTTCCTTCGGTGCAGCGCAGTCCCGTTACCCAGCAGGTGACGTTCATCTCCTCGATCGCCTGCCTGGTCGGCTCAACCTTTAATAGATCGCAGCAGCGATCGGGGTCGGTCTGGTACAGGCAGTCGGGGATCTCCACGTCGTTCTTGAAGATACTCAGTTCGGGGTACCGGGAGACGATCTCGTCCATAAACTGGGCGGTCTCTTTTGGTTTATACCGGGTGGTGACGATAAAACCGCGGATCCGGGGAACCGCTTTTTTGGCCAGATCCCAGACGCATAAGGAATCTTTTCCCAGGCTGTTCGCCACGACCAGGCCGTCGCCGTGTATTTCATGGGCTTCCCGGATAAGTCTGAGGGCCCGATCGACTTTCTCTTTGTAATTAAGACCGTCAACAAGGTCCTGTATAGTCTGATCTCTCTCCAGTAAATCCATACTCATGTTTTCTCCTCCGCTTAGGTGTGATCTCTCTCGAGTGCCGAGTTGTATATGACTATGTTTATCTATTTAGTGATGTAATGAAATAAAAAAATTATATCTGATATATCAGAACATTCTTCAGACCCCGAGCCCGATTGCAGATATCTTCAAACGTGATCCTGCCCAGAATATCGGCGATTGCCTTTTCCACCTCTTCCCAGATATCCGCGAAGACGGTATCCTCCCGGCCGGAGGTATCGGCCACCGGCACCAACGGTCCGCCGATACCTTGGATAACCTTGCCCAGGACTATTTGCTTCGGCGGCCGGGCAAGGATATACCCTCCGTTTTTACCCCGGATACTTTTTACCAGTCCCAGTTGCCGTAATTGAATAAGTATCTGGACCAGGTACCTCGGCGGGATACCCTGATCTTCAGACAGATCTTGGATGCGCACCGGTTCATCAGCGGGCCAACGCATCGATAATGCCAATAACGCCCGGCAGGCGTAATCACATTTTGCTGAAATCCTCATGAGCGGAACTATACATCACTATGTTTATCATTATGGTGAAATATAGGATATCCGGTAATCTCTGTCAAGAATAAATAATAAAAAAAATCCGGATTATTATATAAACATCATTTGCAAATGATATATAACTTTATTATTATATGGTGACAGCTGCATAGGATGATCGAGGATACACCTCCATGAAGAGAACAGAGGATATATTTCAAAAAATAGTTGCGCTTAAAAGACAGGGACGGAAAGGTGCCTTGGCAACGGTCATCGAATGCAAAGGATCCACCCCGGCCGCGCCCGGTGCAAAGATGCTGGTTGTAGAAGACGGCGAGATGACGGGATCCGTTATGGGATCGGTCGGGGGCGGCTGCCTGGAAGCCGCGGTCTATCAAATGGCCCGGAAGGTGATCAGAGAAGGGAAATCGGTACTCTTTCCTTTCACCCTCCTTGATGACCCGCTGAAAAAAGAAGGACATATGTGCGGTGGAGTGATCCGGATTTTTATCGTTCCTATCTGAAAGGAGTTAAAGGATGCCCTCGCAAAACAGCGGCCCCGGACAGTATATTTTATAATCAAAAGTAACGCGGTGATGGATCAATAGACGCATTGATATGATTATGGAAAAAAAGAAATGCGGGCAACGGGAGAAGGTGCTGGTCGCCATGAGCGGCGGTGTGGACAGCTCGGTGGCGGCTCTTCTTTTACAGGAAGGGGGATATCACGTGACAGGTATTCACTTCTGGCAGGGCGCGCACAGCGGTGAACGATGCGGAAGTGAAGGCATGGTCGATGCCCACCGGGTCGCCGATCAACTGAGTATTGCCTTCCATGTGATCAACTGCCGGATGAATTTCAAGAGAGAGGTGATTGATTATTTCTGCCGAACCTATATGGCCGGGAAAACACCCAATCCCTGTATTCGTTGTAACGCCCGGGTTCGATTTCCCCAACTGATCAAAATAGCCGACTTTCTGGGATTCGATTATGTTGCCACCGGCCACTATGCCCGGATCGGTTTTGATCCCGAGAGGGGGTGCCACTTTATCGCCAAAGCGGCCGATTCAAAGAAAGATCAGACGTATTTTCTTATCGGTTTGCACGCTCAATTGATTGACCGAATTCTCTGGCCCCTGGGCCATCTCACCAAACAGGAAATACGGCGGATCGCCCGGCAACGCGGGCTGAGTGTGAGCGATAAACCGGAAAGCCAGGATATCTGTTTTGCCCCCGCCGGCGGTTATCCAGAATTGATAGAAAATAGCGCTCCCGGCAAATGTACACCCGGACCAATCCTGGATACCGAGGAAAGGAGACTGGGGACGCATGCCGGTCTTCACTTTTATACGGTCGGGCAGAGGAAGGGATTGGGACTCTCGTCGTCCGGACCGCTTTATGTGCTCAAACTGGATCCGGGAAGCAATACTCTTTACGTAGGAGGGAGAGAGGAAACCTATTGCTCCCGTATGGTGGTCAGAAATTGCAATTGGATAGGAATGGCTTTCGAAAAAGATGAGTTCCGCGCCGTGATCAAGATCCGTTCCCGACACCCGGAAGCCGGGGGAAGCCTTCGTCCGCTTTCGCCGGATCGGCTGGAAGTTGAGTTTGACCAACCCCAGAAAGCGATTGCCCCCGGGCAGGGAGCTGCCTTCTACCGGGGAGCCCGTCTTCTGGGGGGAGGAATGATCGAACGAGTGATCACGTAAAACAAATACACCCAACACCAGTAACAATAGGAGGAATAGTATGACGAAGGAAAAAATGGTATTTGCCCCGGTCGGGGAGAAAGAGGTGACGAGGGCAATCGTCGAGGAGTTCAGCAAGCAGTTCTGCGAGTACGTGGAGAGCGACTGCCTGATCATCGGAGGCGGTCCTTCCGGTCTGATGGCCGGCCGGGAACTAGGACGGAAAGGGCTGAAAGTGTTGATCGTGGAGAGGAACAACTACCTCGGCGGAGGGTTCTGGCTGGGGGGATATTTAATGAATAAAGTGACCATCCGCGCCCCCGGTCAGAAGGTCCTGGAGGAACTGGGAGTCCCCTTTTCCGAAGTTCGCAAAGGCCTATACGTCGCCGACGGGCCGCATGCCTGCTCCAAACTGATTGCCAGCGCCTGCGATGCCGGGGTGAAATTCGCCAACATGACCATCTTCGACGACCTGGTCCTCCGGGAGGAAGGACGGGTGGCCGGCGCGGTCGTGAACTGGACGCCGGTGACCGCGCTCCCCCGGGAGATCACCTGCGTGGACCCGATCGCCCTGGAGTCCCGGATGGTCATCGACGCCACCGGTCATGACGCCTGCGTGGCGGCCAAGCTGGAGGAGCGGGGGTTGATAAAAATGAAGGGTTTCGGGGCGATGTGGGTTGAGCAGTCGGAAGACCTGGTGGTCGAGCACAGCGGGGAAGCCTATCCCGGTCTGGTGGTGACGGGGATGGCGGTGAGCACGGTCTACGGGCTGCCCCGGATGGGGCCGACTTTCGGGTCCATGCTCCTTTCCGGCAAGAGGGGGGCGGGGGCTGTCCTCGAAATTTTGGAGAAGGGAACTGCCCCTAACTAGAGCTTACTCGAAAAACCTTTTCACCACGAAGGACACGAAGTTCACGAAGGTTTTATAAAATACCTTTTCAAGTAAGGTAATGCTCCATCCGCGCAGAGTGTATCTTTACCGGAGTGAAGGGCGCTCAGGTCTCCGCTATCGGACGCTGGTTCGCTATCTTCAGAATTGTTTCCCGGCCCTTGAGATCAGTTTGCGGAACAATATATTTCAGGAAACTCTCGAGAGAGGAGATTCTCTTCCGGCCGAAGAAAGGGCGAACACCTGGGCCCGTCGTCTGGCCGCCCTGAAGATCGTCAACCCCGCCGAAGAGTTCCGGGATCTTCAGCCTCTCCCGGCCGAGGTGGCGTTTGAAAAGAAAAAAATATCCGCCCCGGAAAGCGTCCGGGGCGGACCCCTCTATGAAGGCGTCCGGCTGAGCCATTGCGTCTCTGAACTGATCCCCCTGTCCGAGCCCCCGGGAGAGTGTATCCACGTCATTATTACCGACCGGCTTTTCGCCACCTGGGATGAAAATGACCGGAGGTATCACGCCCGGGTAAGTGTTTATGGATTCCCTTCGCTGATTTCCACGTTGGGCGCTGCGGCAGCGCCGGCAAAACCACGGGAATATTACCTCAAACTGCGTATGGGCTATAACCGGGTATCGCTGGAGCAGGAATTTGCCGGGCGCTTTCTTGAGTCCGATGACCCCCGCCTGACCGACGTCTTGAAGGGGTATCTTCTCCAGGCAATTTTTTTTCACCTGATGGGTGAACCGTTCTGCACCGACCCCAACTGTCGCCTCTATAACGCCCACTTCCAGGAGGACGTTCTTCATGCTCAGCTGGGTTCTCCTTACGAGTTATGCCCCTATCATGATGACATTCGGGAGCAGTTTACTGCATCCATGAGAGACGGGTTTGATTGTAGATAAGGCAGAAGATGCGTTCTGTTTTTCCTCTTCTTCTTCTCCAAAATTCAGCCGTGGATAAAAGAGTGCTTGACACTTCTATCTGATAATATTATGTATAGATAGTTTATATACATGGTTTATATATACAGGTTGGTCTTTTAATGAAAGAAAATGATCTGAGTAGTAAGCAGGCCCTTTTCACCATTGGTATTGTGGCTGAATTAGTAGGGGTGACCCCAACCACCTTGCGAATCTGGGAGAAGAAAGGGCTGATCAAACCAAAACGGCGGGGGAATAACAGGTACTACTCCTGCCGTGATCTGGAGCGATTGAAGGAAATCCGACACCTTCTTCAGAGGAAAAGGATGAATATCGCGGGGGTGAAAAATCTTCTGGCTTTAAAGCGGTGCTGGGAAATCAAGGAGTGCGGCCCGGAAAGAGATTCCTGTCCGGTATATCAGGCCCGGCAGAAATTCATGAAATAACCCGATGTATTCTTATAATTGTGTTGGTGTTCAGAACTAAAATTTTACGAAGCCCCGATGAAACCCGATTACAACTTCGGGGCGGAGGCGGGGCGGAGATCCCGAGGTTCTGACGGAGTCAGAACTTTTCGGGACCGATCACTGATCACCGATCACCGGTTATTGATTTTTCGCTTTTATCCCGACTCGAAACAATTTCAGAAGTTAAATTTTCATTGGAGAATACCATGAAAAAATATTTGGTTTTAATTATTCTGGTTTTGGTCGCCGGTGTTCATCCCGGCTTGCTTCGGGCGCTCGTCCTGAATCTCGATTATTCCACCTATCTTGGGGGAAGCGGAGAAGATTGGGGGCATGCAATCAGCGTGGGGACGGACGGGATGGCCTATGTCGCCGGGTATACATGGTCCTCCGACTTCCCCACGGAAAACCCCTACCAGGCGACCCCCGGCGGCGGAACTACCGACGCCTTCGTGAGCGCTCTCTCCTCCACCGGCTCGGCCCTTTACTATTCCACCTACCTTGGGGGGAGCAGCTGGGATGAAGGGTGGGGAATCAGCGTAGGGACGGCCGGCGCGGCCTATGTCACCGGGTATACCGAGTCTATCGACTTCCCCACGGAAAACCCGTACCAGGCGGCGTTCGGCGGATATTGGGACGTCTTCGTGACCGCTCTCTCCTCCACCGGCTCGGCCCTTTACTATTCCACCTACCTCGGGGGGAGCGAGGATGATGAAGGGTATGAAATCAGCGTGGGGACGGACGGCATGGCCTGGGTCACCGGGTTTACCACTTCTCCCGACAACTTCCCCATGGAAAATCCTTACCAGGCGGCGTTCGGCGGAGTTGAGGACGTCTTCGTGAGCGCTCTCTCCTCCACCGGATCGGCCCTTTACTATTCCACCTACCTCGGGGGGAGCGACGAGGATAGGGGGTATGGAATCAGCCTGGGGACGGACGGCGCGGCCTATGTCGCCGGGTATACCTGGTCCTCCGACTTCCCCACAGAAAATCCGTATCAGGTGAGCAACGCCGGAAGTTGGGACGTTTTCGTGAGCGCGCTGACCTCCACCGGATCGGCCCTTTTCTATTCCACCTACCTCGGGGGGAGCGTCACTGATCGGGGTTGGGGAATCAGCCTGGGGACGGACGGGAGGGCCTATGTCACCGGGGATACCAATTCTACCAACTTCCCCACGGAAAATCCGTATCAGGCTGGGAAAGCAACAGGTCAGAAAGTCTTCGTGAGCGCGCTGACCTCCACCGGCTCGGCCCTTGCCTATTCCACCTACCTCGGGGGGAGCGGTTATGATCAAGGGTGGGGAATCAGCGTGGGGACGGACGGCGCGGCCTGGGTCACCGGGGAAACCAATTCTTCCGACTTCCCCACGGAAAACCCGTACCAGGCGGGGTATGCCGGAAGTGGTGACGGCTTCGTGAGCGTTCTCGACTCCTCCGGCTCGGCTCTCTCCTATTCCACCTACCTCGGGGGGAGCAGCGGTGAAGAAGGGTATGGAATCAGCCTGGGGCCAGCCGGTGCGGCCTATATCACCGGGTGGACCGGTTCTGCCGATTTCCCCACGAAAAACCCCTACCAGGCGGGGATTGCAGGCATCGTTCGGGACGGCTTCGTGAGCAGGTTGGCCATCAGAGCAACCCCGACGCCGAGTGTGACCCCCACGCCGACGGTTACGCCCACGCCGAGTGTGACACCCACACCGACGGTTACGCCCACACCGAGTGTTACCCCCACGCCGCCGCCGACAACGACTCCTACTCCGACACCGACTGCTACACCGACACCCAGCTCGCTCCCCACGTCGTCACCGACCCCGTCGCCGCCACCAACTGCCACATCAACGCCCACTCCCAGACCAGGGGCGGTGTCGCCCCCCTGGATCTACGATTACAACGGTGACGGGACCTCGGATATCGCCATCTTCCGCTCATCCATCGGACTCTGGGCGATCCGGGATTTGACCCGGGTCTATTTCGGAGCATCAACCGATGAGACCGTTCCCGGCGATTACGACGGCGACCGGACCACCGATATCGGTATTTTCCGGCCCTCTTCCGGACTCTGGGCATTGCGCGGCGTCAGCCGGATTTACTTCGGAGGCTCCGCCGACGAGACCGTCCCGGGCGATTATGACGGGAGCGGCACCTGGTCGGTGGGAATCTTCCGGCCAACTTCGGGCCTCTGGGCGGTCCGGGGAGCACCCCGGATTTATTTCGGAAGCTCTGCCGATGTCCCCAGCCCCGGTTATTACGCGGGAGGCCTCTCCCGGGATATAGCGATCTTCCGGCCCGCGGCCGGCCTCTGGGCGATCCGGGGAATCACCCGGATCTATTTCGGCGGTTCCAGCGACGAACCGGTCCCCGGGGACTATGACGGCAGCGGAACCTGGGGTGTCGGGATATTCCGTCCGACTTCCGGTCTCTGGGCGGTCCGGGGAGTGACCAGAATTTACTTCGGAAGCGGCTCCGATCAGCCGGTCCCGGCCGATTATGACGGAAACTCCGTGGACGATGTCGGCATCTTCCGCGCCGGCTCCGGCCTCTGGGCGGCGAGGGGAGTAAGCCGGATTTATTTCGGGACCTCCGGCGATGCGCCGGTAACGAGATAAAAAGTTTCCGATTCCCGGGACCAAAAATCGGGGTTGGAAATCCCTCCCACAATCATTTTATTAAGGTTTAGAAGCAGGAAACGTAACACCATAAAATTCTACGAAGAAAAAATGAGGTGCAGCGATAAGAAGCTTGATAACAGCTTTGCTTGGCCTGTCCATCCTGAGTTTTGGCCTGCTTTTGCCGGCCGCCGATTTTAACGGGGACGGTAAGGACGACATCGCCATATTCCGGGAGAGCGTCGGCCTCTGGGCGGTCCGGGGGGTAACGAGAGCTTACTTCGGCCGGAAGCTCGATATACCGGTCCCGGGAGATTACGGGGGAGGGGCCGCCGCCGAGATCGCCCTCTTCCGCCCCGGCAGCGGACTCTGGGCGGTGAAAGGCGTCACCCGGGCCTACTTCGGCAGCACCGGCGATATCCCGCTGGGGCAGTCGGGGCTGAAACAGAGCGGCAATTTCTTCTACGATCCGGTGAAATGGGCCTTCCGGGCGGGGCGAGCCATCGGCGCCCAATGGGACGATGCCAACGTCGGCACCCAGTCAATAGCGCTGGGAGCGAATGTCACTGCCAGTGGGTTGTCATCCATCGCGATGGGTACAGCCATCACGGTCAGCGGTGAGAATTCCTTCGGCTTCGGAACGACGGATAGTTTCGGACAAACTGTATTTGCCGACAAGGTTTTTGTTATCCACGGCGCTAAAGTCGGGATCGGGACGACAAATCCGTCATCTGCGCTGGACGTTGAGGACAACAAGGCCAGCTACGTGGCGGAATTTAAGAACGATGGCAACAACTCGAACCGTGCCGGGATCGTCATCCAGTGTGGAAGTGATACCGGTGTTGGAACCAGCTACCTGGTCGGTTTTTTCGATGGTGACGGCGATCCTGTCGGGGGCATCTCTTTCACCGGCGGGACCGTGACCTACGGAACATTTACCGCCGACCATGAGGCATCAATCCCGAATGAGAATAACAAAGAAGGGTATCCCTATGGAACCGTGATGAGTCTTCAGGCGGTCCGTGTCAATCCGAAGAGACCTCGCCAGGTCGATTACCGGGTTGAACCTTCCCGGAAAGCCTACGACAAGGCCGTCTTCGGCGTGTACGCGGGCAAGCAGGAGAATACAGAGAACACCCACACCATATACGCTCTCGGCGACGGTCAGATCCTCGTCACCCAAGAAGGTGGCAATATTGAGATCGGAGATTACTTGACCACGTCACATAAAGAGGGGTACGCGATGAAGCAGGACGATGACTTTCTCCACGGTTACACGGTGGCCAAAGCGCTCGAGAACGTGGACTGGGAAAAAGAAGGAAGCACTATCAAGCTGATAGCCTGCACCTACCACGCCCAGTAAGAGTGCGCTCCCTCAGGAGCATCATCTGGAAGGTAGCCGCATCGATTCGGGCAACAGACCAACAACTTCTCATCCTTCAAGCGGTCGGGTTCCTTTGCACTTCGGGAACGTGCTGCAGCCCCAGAATTGCGACCCGGTCTTTTTCCCTTTGCGGGCGGTTCGCAGGACCATCAAGCCGTCGCAGAGCGGGCAGTGGGGGAGGCCATCAGACCGATCGGACCGATCAGACGGATCCGGCCGATTGTCGCGCGCCTTCCTCTGTTCAATTCTCGCCGCCGCCAGCCGTTCGCTGTAACCGCCTTCCTCGACAAACTGCCGCTCCAGGCCGGCAATCTGGCGGTCGAGCAGGTAATTGGCCTGGTGAATCAGACAGATTACGGCGTTGGCGACCACTGCCGGATCGTCATGATTGAGCCAGGCGGCGTAGAGCTTGAGATCCGACTGATCCGTCTGATCAGACCGATCGGTCCGGATTTTCTTCCCCACTGCCCGTACTTCCAACGCCTGAGGATCGTCTTTCTCCCATTGAGGAAGTCCCCGCCGCCGCAGGAAATCTTCATAATCGAGCAGCAGTTTATCAAGACTGGCCCGGGCGACATTCACCCGGCGCAGCTCGGTCTGGCTTGAAGTGGCCGCTGCCCGGCTGCCTTCAGCGATGTTCTGGCGCCCGCTCCGTGCCGCTTGCACCATCTGATCAATAGTGCGTGAGTGTTTATCCAGAAAACGGTCGCAAAACGAGACCATGGCGTCGTAGATGATCGTTGTCACCCGGAAGGAGCGCAGTGATCGGTAACCACCGCTGGCGCGAATTCTTTTTGAGTCACTCGGGTGTTCCATGATAAGACTATTCTCCTTAAGCCGTCCGCCCGCGACAAGGAAAATTAATCAGTCGGATCGGTCTGATCCGACCGATCGGTCCGATTGCACTGATTCGCGGCCCGAAAAGATAATCCGCGACATCATCGAAGGTTCTAAAAAAAACGAAGGGAATCCTCTTCTCCCGGCAGTATTCGGCCAGGCGGTCCCGGGCGAAGATAAGGTCGGCCACATGGGCGGCGGGGGTGTCGCTCCAGCCGTTGCCGGCAAAGGCGACGAACGAGCCCGATTGCTGTAATTCCCGGATGATCTCCGCCTTCCCAATCAGGCACCGGTTATGCCGGAGGGACCGGTGCTCGCGGAAGGAAGGAATGAATCGGCCGTCCTTGATCTCGGCGTGGTGGCAGAAAATATCTCGCTCATCGAAAGCCAGGGCCCAGAGCTTGAGGAGGTAATGAAGGTAGATGTCGAACCCGTTGGAGACGATCATCGAGCGAATAGCGCGGCCGGAGAGTTGCTCCATCAGTTCACGGAAGCCGGGACGGAGTCGGGCGAACGTGCGGACAAAATCGCGAACCTCGGCGGCGCTGCCCCGGAAGTGTTCGGCCATCGCCAGGTAGGCTTCCTTCATGCTGATCTCCCGGTCGTTATAGGCCCGGTGCGCCTCCCAGCAGGCGGGGTCGGCGAAGCGTTTGAAGATGGCGTCGAAGATGTCTTTTTCGGTGATGGTGCCGTCGAAATCAAAAACCATGGTCAAGGGACGCCCGCTGGTGTCGATCTCCGGACTCATGGTTGATGATATCGAAGTGTGCTCTTCCGCCTCCGCTGACCACGATGGCGGCCGCCGCGCATACGCGTGGGGTGCATCAGAACCCGCCTTCGAGGCTGCACCGCCGGATAAAAAAATAAAGGAGCCCCGGGCTGGCCGGGGCTCCTTTCAGGGAAACGAAGATCCCTATTTTTTCTTTTTCTTGACGACTTTTTTCTTGGCTGCTTTTTTGGCCGGGGCTTTCTTTTTCGCCGGGGCTTTCTTCTTGGCGACCTTCTTGACTACTTTTTTCTTGGCGACTTTCTTTTTGGCCGGGGCTTTCTTCTTGGCCTTCTTCATGGGAGCCTCCTTTTGTGCTTCCCTGGTTAACTGTGACGCCGTGGCCTTCGTGACCATGGGGTTGGTTGGGATACAGCACCAGATATCGGTCAGGGCATACCCGGAGTTGGTGATGACAATCTCGCGCCCGCAGCGCACACAAACCAGTTTCGCACCTTTCCGGATGGTAGCCATCAGTTCTCCTCCTTTATGGGGCGTGTTTGATGGAGCCTGCTGCCGTGCCGCGGAGGCAGACCGGATTATTGGGGACACTTTACTATGAAGGGGAAAATTTGTACAATAAAAATAACACGGCTCAGACGGACTCAACGCCGGTGATCTCGGGGACCTCTTCCCGGATCGCCCGTTCCACGCCGTGCTTGAGTGTCATCTGGCTCATCGGACAGCCGCCGCAGGCACCCGTCAGCTTGACCTTGACCATTCCCTCCGGTGTTACATCGATCAGTTCCACGTCGCCGCCGTCCGCCTGTAAAAACGGCCTTATTTTCTCCAACGCTGCTTCCACTTTTTCTTTCATGTTATTTTTCCTCCGGGAAAATACTATTCAATATTTGTGAGTTAACCTGGATTATTCATGAACAGGGTTAAACTCAATTACTAATCAACTATGGCAAGATGTACAATCAATCAGACAGACGCCCCAGGACACACATCGGGTCGGCATCATCCGACCGCTTATGCTCCGGCCGCGGCGGGCGGAGTGAAAACGCGGGTTCCCAGTTCCCGGTCGAGCATGAAGAGTCCTCCGCCCTTGTCCCCGGCCAATTTCAACTGTTCCACCACTGCGACGGCGGAGGCTTCCTCCTCCACCTGCTCGGTGACAAACCACTGGAGCGCCGCTTCAGTCGCGTAATCATTTTCCTCACGCGCCAGCCTGACCAGGCCGTTAATCAGGCCGGTGACCATCTGTTCGTGTTCGTAGACGTGCTCAAAGACGGCCAGGGTGGATTTCCATTCGGTGGGAGGACCGTCGATCGGCTGCAGATTGACCCTCCCTCCCCGCTCGTTGACGAAATCGAAAAACTTCCGGGCATGGCTTAGCTCTTCCTGGACCTGGACCGTCATCCAGTTGGCGAATCCCTTCAAGTTGATCGATTCGCAGTAGGCGGCCATCGAAAGATAAAGGTAAGCCGAGTAGAGTTCCTTGTTGATCTGGGTGTTCAACGCGTCTTGCATCTTTTCACTGATCATGGGGGCCTCCTCTGATAACTATTATGCTCTAGAATACATCAAGAGACTGTTCCGTTGCCTGACCGTGCCATAAAGGAATAATGGAGTGTTGGGGTACTGGAATGATGGCCGCTTAAACAGCCGCCTTGACTGGCTCTGACTACTCAAATGAATCACCCCGATCCTTTATATCCCGGCGCAGGTAATTAGCTCTTCCAGAGGCCGTGAACGTTACAATACTCCCGTGCTTTAGCGCCGGCCATCTTCATTTTGAACTTCGTCTCCGGCGCTTCGCCCGGCTTCAGGAAATGCCGGGGAGCGTGAACTCCATCGGGAGAAATCATCTGGATCCATTCAATGTAGTGCTCCTCCAGCATCGGGTGGGGTACGCTCCCCACCTTGACGACCGTTCCGTCCTCGACCTCTTCGATCACCGGGACGTGTTTTTCGACTGTCTTGTCGGCGGTCTTTTCCTCCATCAGGGCCATTTCCTGTCCGCAGCAGACGAGCGCCCCTTCTCCGGCGTGAAGCACTTCCACGATGTTCCCGCAGACCTCGCACTTATAGATTTCAAACCTCTTGGTCATCACTAACCTCCTTTTTCGGATTACAAGCTTTACACATGGATTAATGGAGTGATGGAGTATTGGAGTGATGGAATAATGGGTTCTGTGGCTGCCTGTCCATCACTCCATTACTCCAGTACTCCAACACTCCATGTCGGCGTTGTTAATTACATTCCCTGTTTTCAATTTTAGTTAATACAAAATACTGAAAAATTCCTTCCTTACCAGTTTTCTCCCAGCAGTTCGAAATAGGCCCGGGGATGGGCGCAGGCCGGGCAGCACTCCGGCGCCTCGGGCCCCTCATGCAGATAACCGCAGTTGAGACAGCGCCAGACAACCGGCTTCTCCCGCTTAAAGACCCGGCCCCGTTTAATATTCTCGGCCAAGGCAAGGTAGCGTTTCTCATGCTGTTTCTCCGCCACGGCGATCGATTCCATCGCTTCGGCAATGGCATCGAACCCTTCCTCCCGGGCGGTCCGGGCGAATGACGGATACATCTGGGTCCATTCGTAGTGCTCTCCGCCGGCGCTTTCGATCAGGTTCGCCTTGGTGTCGGCGATGACTCCGAAAGGATAAGCCGCACCTTCGGCCACCCCGGCTTCGCCGCCGGTCATGAACTTGAAGAGCCTCTTCGCGTGCTCTTTCTCCTGGTCGGCGGTTTCCTCGAAGATCTTTGAGATCTGGACGAATCCGTCTTTCTTCGCCTTGCTGGCATAGTACGTGTACCGATTGCGGGCCTGCGACTCCCCGGCAAAAGCGGTCATCAGGTTTTTTTCCGTCTGTGAGCCTTTTAATTCCATCATGCTGCCTCCTCGGGTTCGAACTATCATGAATAGTAATTATTACTAAAATACCAAGAGGAGGGAGTGTGGTCAATCATGTTTACCATCTCCGGGACGGATCATCTCTTCCAGTTCAAGATGGTAATGATCGTATCCGAGCAGGGAGATGATCAGACCGGAGAAACCGCCGGCATCGATCTTGATATCGGCCTTGACGATGCCGACACCCGCGGCGAGCCACTGCGTGGAAGAGCTGGTTGTTCCGTCATCGGAGACGGTCTGGACGGTAACTTTCAGACATCTGAACTCCCCGGCGGGGACGGCAACCGTCTCCCAGCCGTCAATGACCCCCGCGACCCGGCTTTCGATGATCTCCCCGTCGACAACTTCTCTCCCCTCCCATTTCCAGCTTTTTCCGATCGAGACCCGGCGCGGGAAACGGAGAAGGAACGGGTGATATGTTCTCCGGGTGGAGATGAGAAAAGTATCGCTCTCGGCTTCGATCAGGAAGAGTCCTTCAGGGGTGAGCTGGAGAGTTTGCTTGATATCGAGGGGGGACGACTCGGCGATGATCGTGATCCGGTCCCCGTCGACGACGATCCGGGAGGAGACGTCGCCCAGGTTGGAACGATATTTCCAGCTCAGGCCGTTCAGAAGGGGGAAATGATCGAGCACGGAAATTTCTTCACCGCCGGCCGGCTCCGTTATGGCGGTGAAGTCCGTCGTTCCTTCCGCCGCCCGGCCGGCGGAAACCAGGAAAAGAGCGATCGCCGGTGCCAGCAGCGGAATCACGAGACCCCCGCCGTTCATGGGCCTTCCTCCAGGAAATCCAGCAGCCGGGGCCAGGCGGCGGCGCCGGCACGATGGTTGGCCCCGGCGCTGCCCCCGAATGAGATGGAGAAGCCCATCTCTTCCAGCCGCAGGGAGAGAGAGGTGGTGGGCAGAAAGGGGTATTTCGTCAAATGACCGGCATCCGGGTAATGCAGGTGAAGAACCGGTTGGCCGTTTTCCCGCCGTCTCCGGAGAACCGGTTCGGCAAGTCGCCCGGCGGGCCAGACCCCGTCCTCGCCGCCGCTGATCAAAAGGACCGGCCCCGCTATCTTCTCCACCGGGATTTCGGCGGTCCGGAGGCCGGCGCGATCCTTCATATTGTCGAGGTAAAATTCGGCGAAATGCAGGGGGCGGCTGAAATCGGCCCGGGAGAAAAAGGAAAGATCCGAAAAAGGAACAAAGGGCACCGGCTTCCCCCGGAACGTCCACGATGAAGCGATTGCCCGGTCAAGGCAGTTGAATACAATGCCGCTTCCGGAGAAGGCGGCCACTCCGGTGACGGCCGGGAAGACGGAACCGAGCAGGAGCGCCAGCTCGCCGCCTTTCGAGACCCCGATCACGCGCAGGGTGTCGCTCCCGGTCTCCAGGCGGTTATTCAGCCACTCGATCGCCTTCTGGAAATATTCCAGGGGAATCTCTTTCAGAGTCGGGGGTAGTCCCTCCAGCCCGAAGTAGGCCAGGGCCAGCGCGGCGTATCCCCGTGAAGCCAGTAGCGCCGCCACATCGCGGGACCACCGCAGACCGCCGCCGGAGCCGCCCAGGGTCAGAACAGCCGGCGCCGGTATTTTCTCGGGGATGAAGAACTCTCCCATCAGTCCTTCTGCGCGAAGCTCCACCCGGGTAACGCCGGGGGAGAGGGCACGGCGCCGGAAAACGGTCGAGGCGGTCTCCCCCTTTTCGGTTTCAGCGTGAATCGTGATCGGGACCGGTTCCAGGGAGGGGTGATAGCCCTCGCCGGCCGGGGAACTCATCGACCAGAAGATCCCCATCGGGTCCCGTTCGTGATAGGTCCCGGAAAGGGGCGCCCGGTCTCCGACCCGCAGTTCCCCCCGGCTGTCGGCCCGGAAGACGGCGTCGGCCGACCAGTGGATTCCCCGGGCGTCATTCAGTCCGCTGCGGAGGGTGACGGTCTCTTCCGGTTGGAGACCGGTGAGAGAGATCTCGACCGGTTCATCCACCAGAGCCGTCTCCGGCCACATGGTTATTTTCAAAGCGGTTTTTCCGGTCCCGGTCATGAGCTTTTTCTTTTTTAGTATGGGTTTTATAAAATAAGTCATTGTGAGGCCGCAGGCCGAAGCAATCTCAACCCATTGGAATACAACATATTCTATTCATAAATTGAGATCGCTTCTCCCCTCCGGGGCTCGCGATGCCATTGTGAAGGTTGCGACACAGTCGGAATGACACGCACAATGCATTCACCCCCACAAAATGAAAGAGAACCATAAGATTTAACCCCTTTTTTAAGAATCTTCGTGATCTTCGTGTCCTTCGTGGTTTTAACTTATGTATTTTTACGGTGTTATAATTTTCGAGCAGGGTAGAGCTCTTTTCAGAACCATTACCGTGATATCGTCGAACTGGACGCCCTGCTGGAAATCATCCGCCGCCTTCCGGATCAGTGCGCAGATCTCCTCCGCCGTACGTCCGGCGGTTTCCTTCAGGAGAGTTTCCAGCCGTTCTCTCCCGAACAGTTCGTTCTCCGGCGAGGTAGCTTCGGTAATCCCGTCCGTATAAAAGACCAGGGAATCCCCCGGTTCGATGGTGAACTCGCCGCTTCGGTATTCCCGGTCTTCCATGATGCCCAATGCGATGCCGTCCAGTTTTCCCACCGGTCGGATCGTTCCGTCCGCTTTCACCAGGAGCATCTCATCATGACCGGCATTGGCGAAAGAGAGTCGTCCGGAGAGTATGTCGTAATATCCGAGGATGAGGGTCACGAACATGCAGGCGTCATTGTCACGGCAGAGACTGTTGTTGGTCCGGGTGAGGGCCCGGCCCGGATCGGTCTCCCCGGCGCAGATATTTTTCAGAACGGTCCGGCTGACCGCCATGAAGAGGGCGGCCGGGATGCCCTTGCCGGAGACATCGGCGATGACCAGGGCCAGAGTGTTTTCGTCGACCAGGAAAAAATCATAGAAGTCGCCGGCCACCTCTTTGGCCCCCAGGTTGAAGGCGAAGAGATCGAATTCCCGGCGGTTGGGGAAGGGGGGGAAGGAACGGGGCAGAAGAGATTCCTGGATCTGCCGGGCGATCCGCACTTCGCTCTCCACCGCCTCCCGGGCGCTCACCTCTCTCCTCAGGTTCTCCATGTACTCCTTCAGCCGTGACCCCAGCCGATTGAAGGCATTGGTCAGATCGGCCGTTTCCGTGCTGCCCCCGGCATCGACCTCCACGCTGAAATCGCCTTCGCCCAGTTTCCGCACCCCGTCCCGGAGCCGGAGGATCGGGCGGGAAAGCCGGGAAGCCAGCCACCACCCGAAGAATCCGGCGATAATCAGAACGGCGACGCCCAGGATGAAGCCGTTTTCCTGAACGTTCTCGCGGAAGGCCGCTGCCGCCGCTCTGATCCGGGGGGCGGTATCGGCGATGGTTTCGCGTCCCGCCTCCCGGATCGCCCGGTGTACGGGGAGGAAGTAGGAATCGATCTCCACCGTCGCGTAGACGATGAAGGGAGTGCCTGCCACCCGTCTGGTCACCATGTATTTTTTCCGGGGCTGATTGGTCTCCCGGTCCAGGAAGGTATAATAGCCCCGGACTTCCTCTTCAGTGAAAGACCGCACCACGTACTTCCACATGTCGGGAAACTCTTCCTTCCAGTCCGCGAAGTTTTTTCCTTCGACCGACTTGTTGGGATGCCAGACGGAATTTCCGGCGTCGTCGCCGACGTCAACGTATCCGGCTCGCCGTTCCCGGGGGAACTCGGAGTAAATGTCCTGGGTGGCGATCTTCCGGAGCCGTTCGTCGACCCGCAGTTCCGGGTAGTTGTATTCCCGCCGCCCGGCCAGCAGGAGCGAAAGTTCGTTGGCGACGCTGCGGGCTTTCATCTCCACGATCTTCTCCCCGTACCGGGTCAGGATATCCTCGGAGAGTTCATAGTTTCTCTCCGTGATATTTTCAACGCCCTGTATCGCCGTCTGGATGTTCCGATCGGAGAGGTCGTCGATTCCGAATTTGGAGATCACCAGGAGGGCGGTGATGGTGAAGACGGTCAGAATCGCGAAGGAAAGGGTGAGGCGGGTGCGTAATCTCATGATTCGAGGCCGGAATATGGTTGACGGTTTCCGGGCGCGACACTCCACGGAACGTGTCCCCGGGAGGAGGATACGCTCTTTGCAGCCGCCGACCGGCCGATTTACTTCAATTGAGAGCGGAGTCTGAAGGACAGTCCCAGCAGGGTGATGCCGGCGATGATCGCGTAGATGCCGATCAGCCAGAGAACCGCCAAAATGCCTGCCCCGGGCCGGGTAAGCAGGATCAGGCCGATGATAACCGAGAAAACACCGCTTAAGAAGAGCAGCCATTTTCCGCCGGCGCCGCCCGGCAGCTGGAAGGAGGCGCTCATCTCCAGGATGCCGGTCACCAGGGCCCAGAAAGCGATCACCCAGATGATGATGACCATGAAGACCGTCGGGAAAAGAAGGATGGCCAGCCCCACCCCGATGCCGACCAGCCCCCCGAAGATGATCGATCCCCGGTGTTCCTCCTTCCGCAAATCGGCGGCGGTGAAAAGGGCGGTGATGCCCTGGACCAGGAAAAAGACGCCGAAAATGATGACAAAAGCATCGGCGAAGAGTCCGGGCCAGATGAAAGCCAGCAGTCCGAGCAATATGGCGATTACTCCCCGAGCGGCGAGTGCCCACCAGTGCCGGGTGAGAAGACTGCGTTCCGTCATCACGATATCATTCATGTTGCTACCTCCCAAGTGTCCGTGTTTCCGTGAGGATACCGTTTTCCACGAGTGCCTGAAGGGGGGGCGTGAAAGCCCACTTAAACTATACTGTCCATAATCTATATCAGGGTCCGCCGGGGAAGGCAATTGAAATTATCTCTCCGGGATTTCCTTCAACGACCGGAGCTCTCCGGCGTCAAAGTATAATATAGTTTGAATTATCCCGTCGAATCGTGTATTATTATCTGTTCATCCGTTTTTCGTCGAAAAATAGTAATAGGAAAATCCGGAAACAGGAGAGAAAAGGAACTAAAACCAAATAGCAGGTTATTGTTTTATGATTCCACTGGTTTGCCGTTCCGGCAGGAGACGTTGGATTTAAACTAATCAGAACAACGTTAGCCATTTCCTTTTATATTAAAATAAAAAACACACTAAATAAGCGCCGGAGGCGCTGATTTATAAAGGAGATCGCACGCAATGGCTTTCAAGTATATCGGCAAAGATATCCCCCGACCCGATGCCGCCGCCAAGATCACCGGCCGGGTCCAGTTCCTCGACGACATCAAACTTCCCGGGATGCTCCACGCCGCCATCCTCCGGCCCGATTACGCCCATGCCCGGTTACTCTCCATCGACGCCGCCGGAGCGGAAAAGTGCGAGGGGGTGGTGAAGGTGATCACCGGCAAAGGGTGCGACCTGGTCTACGGCGACAATATCCGGGACCTGACGCCGATCGCGGTCGATAAGGTGAATTACATCGGCCAGCCGGTCGTCGCGGTCGTCGCGGAGACACTCCAGCAGGCCAGGGAGGCTCTCAAAAAGATCAAAGTCGAGTATGAGCCGCTTCCGGCGTATGTCGATGCCCGGGACGCGTTGAAGGAAGACGCCGTCCTGATCCACGAGGACAGCGGCGATTTCTGGCATCTTCCCGGGATCGCCCCGCAGGCCGGGACCAACATCGCCAACCGATACACGGTGCGCAAGGGAGATATCGAGCAGGGATGGAAAGAAGCCGACGTGGTGGTGGAGGGAGAGTTTAACTATCCTTTCGGATCCTGTTCCGCGATCGAACCCCACGGCGCGATCGCCTGGTTTCACGAGGACAAAACCATCGAGGTCTGGTCTTCCTCCATCTGTCCCTTCATCATCCGCGAGGAGGTGGCCCGGGTCTACGGGCTGCCCATCTCCGATGTCCGGGTTCACATCCCGGAGCTGGGAGGCTGTTTCGGCTACAAGTCGGACATCACCGTCGAGCAGACCATCGCCTACATCGCCAGCCAGATACCCGGTCGCCCGGTTAAATGGGTCGCGACCCGGAAGGAAGATTTTCTGAGCACCCTGATCGGGCACGGGATCCGGACCCAGATCAAGATCGGAGCGAAGAAGGACGGAACGCTGACCGCTCTCCAGACCCGGATTCTCCATTCCACCGGCGCCTCCGCCGATACCGGTGTTCACGTCCTGATCGCCGCCACCCACAATTCCACCGGGACATACGAATTCCCGAACTGCTACCTTGACGGTTACTCTGTCTATACCAATACTCCCCCCGTGGGGGCTTTCCGGGGATACGGCCACCAGGAGTCACAACTGGCGATGGAACGGATGATGGACATTCTGGCCCGCAAACTCGGGCTGGATCCTTTCAATCTGCGGGAGAAAAACTATCTCGGCCCGGGCAAGGTCACCTCGCTGGGGGAGACGCTCCATAAGAGCAACGGGAATGTGAAAAAATGCGCGGAGATCATCCGCGCAGCGGTCTTCGCGAAGCCGAAAGAAAAAGCCGAGGACGACCGGTATTATTACGGAAGGGGTTTCGCCGCCGTGATGAAATCGCCCAAAGGAGCGCCCTTTTCGTCCAAGAGCTGTTATCTCAAGTTCAACCGGGACGGGTCGGTCTCGATCAACATGGGGGGGGCGGAGGTCGGACAGGGGTTGCGGAACGTCGTCCGGATGGTCGCCGCCGAAGCTCTCCGGATCGCTCCCGAACGGATCCGGGTGTATACCGAGATCGATACCCAGTTCAGTCCCTGGGAGTGGCAGACGATCGGCTCCATGTTCACCACCCAGGGCGGACGGGCCGTCGTGCGGGCGGCCGAGAAGGCGATCGCCAAGCTGAAAGAGACCGCCTCGATAGTGCTCCGGGTCGAAGTGGACCGTCTCGATTACGATGGAGACTACGTCTTTCTGAAAGCCGATCCGACGGTCCGTATCCCCGTCCCCGAGCTGGGCCGCGGCTATACCTTCCCGGACGGGGTGACGGTCGGCGACGTCGTTCATACCACCTCGGACGCCCGGCTGCCCCTGCAGTCGAACCCGGACGAGAACGGCCAGGGCCGGATGGGGATCACCTACACATTCGGTGCCCAGGCCTGCGAACTCAGGATCGACAAGAAGACGGGTGAGGTCCTGATCGATCATTTCGCGTCGGCTTTCGACGTGGGCCGGGTAATCAACCCGGTCCAGATCCGGGGCCAGGTCGCGGGAGGGGTCATGATGGGTCTCGGGGCGTCGCTGCATGAGGAGCTCAGGTTCGATGAAAACGGCAACGCTCTCAATCCTACTTTCCGCAAATACCGCTTCCCCACCATCAAGGACGCCCCGGCCAAACAGACGATTGAGTTTGTCGAGACCCCGGGTGAGATCGGACCGTTCGGGGCCCGGGGTATCGGGGAGCATCCTCTGGTCGGTGTCGCCCCGGCGGTATTGAACGCCGTCTATGACGCGATCGGTGTCGATTTCTACGAGATTCCAGTGACCAAAGAACAGATCAAGGAAGCTCTGGTTAACAAATGATCGGCCCTGCGGATTTAAGGCTCAAACTCCGTGAGGAACCTGTATCGTATAAAAGAAATAATATAACCACGAAGGACACGAAGATCACGAAGGTGAATGCGAATATTAAACTGTATTCTCAGTTTTTCTTCTTCGTGTCCTTCGTGTTCTTCGTGGTGAAATAACCTAAGGATAGAAATTATGTCAGAGAAGATTACATTTACCGTCAACGGCACCCCCCGGACGGTGGAGATCGAAGGGGGAGAAAAGCTGATCTTTATTCTGCGGGAGAAACTGGGCCTGACCGGAACCAAGCGCGGCTGCGACGACGCCGCCTGCGGCGCCTGCGTGGTAGTGGTGAACGGTGAGGCGAAGAAAAGCTGCGTCTTCCCGGCCGGCAAGCTGGCGGGGGCGGACGTGGTCACCATCGAAGGGGTGGCGGAGGGCACCCGTCTGCATCCGATCCAGCAGGCTTTGATCGACGCCGGGGCCGTTCAGTGCGGTTACTGCATGCCCGGGATCGTGATGGAGCTCTACGCGCTCTTCAACAAGTCCCCGCAGGCCGCCGATGAAGAGATCAGGGAGGCCCTTGCCCTGCATCTCTGCCGCTGCACCGGTTACGAAGCGATCTGGAAAGGAGCGCTGCTGGCCCGCGACTATCTCGCACAAGCCGTGAAACCGTAAGCGCGTAAGCAGGGAAGCGTTTTACCCCGGGAACGGGTGATGAGCGCTCCGACAAAAAAGATATTCTGCCCATACTGCCGACAGGAATCCGCCATCCGGGTGGTGAAGAAATACGACGGCTTTACCCCGGTCGGAGAGATCAAGACCTGCGCCTTCTGCGGTTTTGAGTTCGGCGGCGAAGAGCCGGAGGCGATCGAAGAGAAATCTCCGGACTGGATGCAGGACGGCGCCTTGAAGAAGGTCTGTCACCGTTGCCTTCACTACGTCGTCAACCCCTTTATTCAGAAGTGTGTTCTCCGCCAGAAAGAGGTCGAGGCGACCGATACCTGCGCCGAGTTCCGTCTCCGGCCCGCTCCCCCTCCGGAGACGGAGAAGAAAGAAGACCCCCCGCCGTCATTACTCGGCCCCCCGCCCGCCACCCCCAAGATATTCTAGTCGAAGTGTAGGATCGTCCCTTCGTTCCACTTAGGGACTTGTAGGATCAGAATGCCTTCGGCATTCTTTGTAGGAATTGTAGGATCGCTTCCTGCCTCCGGCAGTCGCTTGCAGTTCAGCAAGCCGGGCCTCCGGCCCGGCGATACTACATTTACTACAACTACTGCAAGTCCTGAACGAAGTGAAGGACGATCCTACATACATGCGCGAGCGCAGCGAGCGAATGTATTTCAAAAGCGACAAGAGACGGCGCCCTGGGCCCAGAAGTTTTTCCCCTGCGAGGGGGCCAAATCGGAATGCCGAAGTCCGCTCTTGGCCAGCTCGTAGTAATCGCCTTCAGCCACGAGGAAGAGCGGTCCCACGACCTGCAGTTCCAGGGCGAGGGATGCCGTGACGTCCAAAAACGAGTTCTCGTGGACGCCGAAATAGTGATCTTCGTAGTGGCTGGTGGCGTAGCCGAGCGCGACCTTGGGGATGATCCGGAGGTGGCCGATATCCCCGAAGAAACCGATCGAGGAGTTGAAATAAAAGCCGTCGGCGTTGTCGAAGTCCCAGTATACATCCTCTCCAACGAAGAAAGGGTAACCCCAGCGGACCTCCAGCGCGACCTCCTGGGTTTTGGGATAGCCGATCTCCCGGTTATCATAGTAGATATAGGAAAGGGCGACGTCCGCCTCCCGGGTCCGCCGGGCCAGGCCTCCGCGGTAAATAAAACGGGTAAATTTGCCCCGGTTCTCGTTGGCGTCGGTCAGATCCATGTTGCCCAATGCCGCCACTTCGATCCCGCTGTCTCCCAGGCGGACCGCCGGCTGAAAGACCCCCTGATGGTTCAGCTCCAGTCCACGCCAGATATACTGGGAGCTGAAGTCAAGGTCCAGCTTTCCCCCGACGCCCGGTTCCTGTCCCGTCGCCGGGGGAGAGGCAAATTGCCCCCGCGCCGCCGACAAAGGAAGCAGCAGAAAGATGAAAAACAGTCCAGAAATGAAGAACCTTGACATAGGTAGCCCTCCCGCGTTTAAATTAATTTGAACCGTATACAGTCTATGTCCCTATTTCGGAATTTCAATAATCGGAAAAATCCAATTATTGAAATTCCGAAACAGACGAAAAGACAGCTAAAATAACAATTTATGATTTTGTTTTATGATAACAATGACTTACCGTTTGGACGTGAATAGTTGGATTGAAACTGATCAAAATGACGTAAACAATCTTCTATTGTTGTAAGATAAAAAACCCACTAAATTAGCGCCGGAGGCGATAATTTAAGAGAGTACAATAAAAGGGGGAGGCAAACCATGAGAATATTTTTCGGAAGCAATCGAAAACTGCTGGGGCGGATTCATTATCTAATCCCTCTTCTTCTTCTCTTAAACTTCGGGTGCGGATCAAAAGAAGAAGCGGCCCCGGAAGTACGCTTTACCCCCGATGAAACGGTCACGGTCAAGTACGTCATCGACGGCGATACCCTGGTCACCCAGGAAGGGGAGAGGATCAGGTTCCTGGGGGTCAATTCACCGGAGATCTGGAAGCATAGGGGGGATCCGCCGGACGAACCCTGGGGTCGCGACGCCGCCAATTTCGTCAAGCTTCTCATCCCCGCCGGGAGCGAGGTAGGCCTGGCCTATGAGAAGGGGGTCACCGTGGGAGCGTATGGTCGAAGGCTCGCCTACGTGATCGTTGACGGCGAGCTGGTGAATGGACTGCTCCTCAAGGAAGGGTATGCTCGATATAATGATTACGGAAACAAGCTGAAGTACGAAGATTACCTGAAAAAGATGGAACGGAAGGCCCGTGTCCATGGGATGGGGATCTGGGAAGGGAAATCAATGGCGAAGCCTCCCACCTACTACGTGACCGGCAAGAATGGGAAGTATTATTACACTCCCGACAGTGCGGATGCCGCCAAGATCAGCAAGAAGAGCCTGCTCCGGCTGACCGAGGAGGAAGCAAACAGGCTCGGGCTTAAGCCCGGCGAATCGGCTCAGTAGGGGATTTCTTCGAAGATCCAGGTTTCCGTCTTGCTGGTATCAACCAGCTCCCCCAGGTTTTCGAGCATCTCTTCCGCCTCGGAACTGCTTAGCCCCTCGCACCACCGGTCGACGCTCTTCACCTTGTAACGGGCAAAAAAATCGGGGGAGATACCCCCCGCGCGGTGATAAAAATCGGCCTCGAGGGCGCCCCACTGCGCCTGGAGCGCTTCATTGCTCCGCATCCAACGGGAGACCTCGTCGAAGGTGCTGCCGGGCTTCAGGATGTAACGGTAAATGATGAAGTACATGAATGCCTCCTAATAGTGTTGGAGTGTTGGAGTGTTGGAGTGTTGGAGTGTTGGAGTGTTGGAGTGTTGGAGTGTTGGAGTGTTGGAGTGTTGGAGTGTTTTTTATTTTGCCATAATGTTAAGAATATATTTTATTTGAAGCCAGTGGATAAAACAACCATATTCTATCATAATCCGCTCTTCGGATTGTGATCGTTTTGAGCATTGAGCGGAAAGGTAAAATAAAGTCAGTGATTCACCATTTGAGGAAAGTGAGCAGAATGACGATACGGCATCGGACGGCTTACGATACAGTAAGGAAACAACCGGCTGAATATCACCGGCCGGGACGGATCAGGAGATCTGCCCTTCAATCTTGAACATCCAGAAATCGGTCGCCACCATAAACTCCCACTTCTCTCCGCGGTCGCGGGCTTCAATCACCGCCCGCTTGGGAAACCAGATTTCCAGTCCTTCGTATTTTATCAGGTAGGCACGGTCGGTCTCCTGAAGAAGCTCGGCACGAACGGTGCTGACCGCCTTTTGCTGATCGCCCCCCGGGCGGCGGAGCTTGAATTCAAGGAAATCCTTCTGGACCACAAACCGGTATCGGTGATCGGGCAGCTCCTGCCATTCGGAAAAGCAGACTATGGGGATATATAACTCCCGGGAGCCGACCTGAATCAGAAGGGAATATTCGGTCTTCTTGAGAAGATTCCCGGTCAGTTCCATGACCTCGCCCCTGATGGACCCCTTGAGCCCGGTCAACTGTTCTTTCATCTTCCGCATCTCCCGGCGCTTTTCCAGGATCACACTTTCCAAGACTTCGACCTCATGAATCCCCTGATCGATCCTTCGGGAGGACATGATCGCGCTTTTCGGTATCCAGACCTTACCCTGTCCCAGATCGACCAGATATGCCTCGTCGGTCCTGATCAGTGTTTTCAACCGCAATTTAATCAGTTTCATATTTCTTGGTCAGCCGGCTGCGAAAGACTATTCCCCTAGCCAGAGGAGAAAATCTTCGAGCCCTGTCCACGACATATTACAAACATCGCAGTCGATCCGGATCAGGGATATTTCCCGTTCCAACTCCTGGAGGATCATCTCCCGGTTGAAAGCGGAGAATGAAGATTCGTACCAGGGGGAGTACTCTCCTCTTCGGCATGAGGGAGCTTTGGCAATAACCGTGCCCGATCGCGATCCGGAACAGAGGAGAATGAGGTGGTCCTTGTGGCGGGAGACATGGAAATGGACATGGCCATCGCTGATCCCGTCTTCGCGGAAGACCTTACGATATACCCGGTCCGCCAGCGTCTTGTGAAAGTGTTGTTCTGTGATGTTCATGAATCAGGGGACCAAGCGTCCCACCCGATGGTGTCTTCAGTGCGCAGTACCTACCGGTGATGATTTTCTAACGCAAATATTGTGCCATGAGCGGGATAAACGAAATATAGTCGTAATGCTTTATCCTGCAAAAAAATGCCAATCAAGTCGGGAAAGGTAAAAGGCCATGGCGGAGAAGACTTTCTACCGGAAGAGGAAAAAGCGTTAACTGCTATGGTGCAATTTCTGCATGGCAGCGGTGGGAGAGTTCGGACAGCGAGGGATGCTGGTGATAAGAATCAAAGAAAAAGGGCGGCCGCCCTTCGTTGAATCCTTCGATGTGCTCACACGGTAGGCATGGTAGAACAATAATGGCTGAATTCAAGATGATATTCAGATTTCAAATGGTTGGTTATTATGCGCGTTCGGGAGGAGCAGTAAAGGCTGGATTGCCTTTTTGCCGCACAGACAGGAATGTCTGTGTCACTTTGGCGCACAGACAGTAATGTCTGTATTACCTTAGCCCGACTTTCGCAATTGGACCTATTTTTGAGTCGTAACTCCCTGCAAATCAACAAAACCTTCCCAAAGGTCTGTACTACATTTCCACTGCTCTTTTTGCAGTTATCTTCGGCGGAGGCTGTTTCGGCAACCGCCAGTCCAGCTGGCTGAGCAGTAGTTGCTGTTCCTTTTCCGGCTGGGTATACCGGGTAAATATCAACTCCCTGCCGTCAGTGGTGGGGAAGTGCACGTCCAGCATCTGCATCGCCCCCAGACTGTCCAACGCCTGCCTCACCGTCAGACCCGGCGCTCTCTGCCGCAATCTCTGGCGGAGGGTAACGTGAATACAGTACGCGAGGAAGGCGAGGAAAATATGGGCCTCGATCCGGTCCTCTCTCTGATGGAAGATGGGGCGCAATGTCATATCGCCTTTCAGGTTTTTGAAGGCATTCTCTACTTCCACCAGGAGCAGGTAGAACTCCCAGAGCTTCCCCGGGTCGGTCTCGACCAGATTTGAACGCAGTAAATATCTCCCCTCTCTGCGGCGCACCGCCCGCAGCTTCTCTTTGTTGAGACTGTAGGTGAATGACACCCGCCGGGACCGCATCTTTTTCTCCGGAGGATCGGGCAATTCGACCTCAACCAGAGACCAAACCCGCCCGGCATCTTTTTTTGCCGCGCCCAACTTCAAAAGCAGGTTTTCATATGTCGGCCGCTGGCGTCGCAATTCCTTCAAGCGCGCCCACAGCCGTTTAAGCCGCCGCCGGCGCATCGATCTTTCCTTGCCCACCCGGGGCCGGCTCTGCACCCAGACATAAAGATCATCATCACGGGGCAAGAGTTTGACCTGAACTTCCGGCCGCACTTCCTGCCAGGGCCGGTTCAACAACTCTTTCTCCAGTTTGGTGAGTCTTCCCTTGGGGGTCCCGACCAGGTAAAGCATCCCCCGTTCTCTCATCCAGGCCAGGTGCTCTTCGGTCGGGATCCCCCGATCCATCAGCCAGATCCGCCGGGCCTTGCCATATCTCGATTCGATCTTCTTCAGGAAATCCGGCAGAGTGGCGTTGTCCCTGGTGTTCCCCGGCATAACCTCGTAGGCCAGGGGAAATCCTTCCGGTGTCACCACCAGGGCGATCACTACCTGCACGCAATCGGGCCGATGATCCCGGCTGTAGCCATATCTCCTTTTATCGTTCTTGTCGAAAGGCGGGTCGCTCTCAAAATAGGTGCTGGTCAGGTCGTATAAGATCACGTCGTAGGTGATCCCGAAAAGATCGTGCCAGCGCTCAGCCAGAAAACTGAATAAATCCTCCTTGTGTTCCAGAAGCCTGTCCAGACACCGATAAAGTTTATCCTTGGCGACCAGGGAGAAATCTTCTCCCAGCAGATCTCCCATCGCGCTCCGCTTGTACCATTGCCGGTGAAGGCGCCACTCGCTACCGGGGTCAATCAAGCGATACGCCGCCAGGACCATTAATACCCGGTACCACGATGTTCCTTTGCGGCTGTCCTTCAGACGCTCGCTCCAGAATCGATCCAGTTCCAACTCGTCCCAGATCCGACAAAATGCCCAACAGGCTCCCCATTGCCTCGGCCGCCGCAGCGTGAACTCTTCCAGGCAAACTTGCACCCCCTGATCGCTCGCGTACTCCGGTATGGCGCGATCAGATGGAAACAGGGCCAGCTTCGTCTGGCACCTTTGCTTAACATCGAATGCGTCGATACACCGTAACCAGGACTCTTGCTGACTGTCGTTAATCTCTCCCAGGTACAGGATGTGGCGATCAACCACCCGACCGCCCCGGCAGCGGTGCTTCTCCGCAATGCTCCAGTAGCGGTGTTCCTTCCCATCTTTGAATCGGCGATGACACTTCAGGTACATGGTGGAGACAAAATATAGTAATCTCCCTGTACCTGACAAGGGGGTAGGTCTGTACCACAAACACTTTTAAAAATCCGGTTGTTGTCGTACAATGACTTCTGTTAATTGACCCCCCGAAAATAGTTGTTTTTAAGGCCCAATTGCGAAAGTCGGGTTAGCGCACAGACAGTAATGTCTGTGTCACTTTGGCGCACAGACAGGAATGTCTGTGTTACCTTGGCGCTCAGCCCGATTAATCCGGGTCAATAGAGTTGCTTCCTCTTCAGGATTTTGCCGACCTTCTCCAGCAGCTCTTCGCGGGTGATGGGCTTGGTGAGGTAAAATTCGGTGTAAAGGTAGGAACTCTTGATTTTGGCGTCTTCGCCTGTTTCCGCGCTCAGTACGACAACCGGGATGGACATGGTCTTGTAATCGCTCTTCAACCGCTGCAAAACTTCGAATCCGTCCAAACCGGGCATCATGATGTCCAGCAGAACCAGGTCAGGGTGTTTCTTCCGGGCCAGCTTGATCCCGTCCAGGCCGTTCTTGGCGGTGATAACCGTGTAACATCCGGCTGTCTCCAGCGTTCTTTGCAAAAACGCGCGGATATCTTCATCATCATCGATAACGAGAATCGTATACTTTGCCATGGCGACTCCAGGGGGCTGAGCAGGTTTGAGTACCGTATAGCTTCTGCCAGCCCGGAAAGCTTGATTATTGTCTCACGGAATACAACAACATTTTGTATAAGATTATTCCGACGGTACTGTCAAGCGTATTCACCTTTTCCGGAGAGGGAGTAAAAAACCACGGTAACCATTAGGAGAGTCTGCATCACCTGTTCCCCAGTGCCAGCAGCAATCGGCCCGGGGTATCGGAGACCATTCGCCAGGACTGGTGATGGACATCGAACATTTTATACGCGGGATCGATCAGGCACCCCCGGCCGTCAATCCGGATCCAGGCACAGGCATGACTGACCTGCTTACCGTCACAATCACGATCGACCAGCACATACCGGGCGTCCAAGCCAAAGTCCTGAGCCATAGCGATCAGAAGCCGCGCCTGACCGCTGCATTTTCCTTTTTTATTTTCGAAAACACGGGCGGCGGTGACGGCGCCGTAGCAGTCTTCATACAGTACATTCTCCACCACCCAGTCAAAGATTGCTCGGGTCAACTGTTCTTCGGACGTGTAAAAGCGGCGATAGAGGATATCCTCGATCACCACCCGCATCGGGGGAGTCAGATAATAATAATCGCCCCGAAGAGCTTCATTCTGGCTCATTTTCCAGGCGGCCGGAGATTCGGCAATACAAACGCTGGAAGCAACGATAAAACATCCGGCGGCGACCATGATTTTTTTCAGGTTTATTTTCATCTCACCTTATTACTGTGCAGATTGTGTGCCAGGAGATGAAAAAATTCCCAAGGGGTGGCGCTCAGATGCTTTCCGTCAGAATGGATTATCCTCATCAATTTGTATTGCAGTCAGTTATGATGACAGACAACAGAATTAATAATTATTGCCGGGGATGCTTATTGTTGTGATAATGTTTAATATACATCGTTAATGTGTTTAAAATACGACACCACAGGCGTCGTATAATGAACATAATTATTGACAGAATGACTGCCATCACCTACCATGCCTTCGGGTTGAAATGTCTTTCAATAATCTTATTTTTTCGGAGAAAAAATAAATGAAGAAAAATGAAAAGACGGATTCCCCGGGGGGCGCCATCCTGGTCGTTGACGACGATCCCGTAATCCTCGACCTCTATCGGCGCCTCTTGAAAAAATATCCCCGGGTCCTTTATGCCGCCTCGGGAACGGAAGCGCTGCAAGTAATCAGGGAAGCGGACGATATCACCGTCGCCCTGATCGACTTTGATCTTCCGGGGGCGAGCGGACTGGAAGTCATTCAAGAGCTGAAAAGGACTTTTCCCGACGCCGAAGAGGCGGTGGTCACCGCGAGCTACGATGTCCAGGCCGCCGTCGAATCCATCAAAGCGGGAGCGGCCCGCTATATAACCAAGCCTTTTAACCCCGGGGAAATCCTCTCCCTGATCGAGAAAAACCGGGAACGGCATCGGCTCCGGGAAGAGCTGGCCCGGCTGAAGGACCAAATGCGTGAAAAGGGCCGCAGCTTCATGGTGGTGGGCAGGAGCAAGATGATGCAGCAGCTGATGGAACTGGTGGAGAGTACCGCTCTCCTCGACACCACCGTTCTGATCCTCGGAGAAACCGGGACCGGGAAAGACCTTCTGGCCCGGGTAATCCACGAGAAAAGCTCCCGGGCAAAAAAGCCCTTCGTCGTTACCGACTGCGCGGTCCTCAGCGACCGTCTGATCGAGAGCGATCTCTTCGGACATGAGAAGGGGGCATTTACCGGCGCCTGCGACCTGCGGCGGGGAAAGTTTGAGCGGGCGGACGAGGGGACGATCTTCCTTAATGAGATCTCCACTCTGCCCCTGGATGCCCAGGCGAAGCTTTTACGGGTGATCGAGGAAGGAGAGCTGGAACGGGTCGGCGGAAGCGCGACATTGAAAGTAAATGTCCGCGTTATCGCGGCCTCCAACACGGACCTGGAAAAAGCGGTCAACGAGGGGACGTTCCGGCGCGATCTTTTCCACCGGCTCAATATCATCACCCTCTACCTCCCCCCGCTCCGGGAGAGGATGGAGGACATCCCCTTGCTGATCGATCACTTCTTTTCCATTTATGCCGGTAAATTCGGCAAGGAGGAATGCTCCTTTACTGAAGGGGCATACGATGCGCTCTTTGCCTATCCCTGGCCGGGAAACATCCGGGAACTGGAAAATGCCGTTGAGCGGGCGGTGATTACGGCTCAGCCCCCCCGGATTACCGTCGCCAACCTGCCCCCGCTGCTTTTTCGGGGGAAAGAGAAGAGCCCGGCCCCGGGTCGACACTCGCTGCTCCTGGCGGAGAATGAGGAGGCGCTGATCCGGGAGGCGCTCAAGAAGAACGGATCCAACCTCTCGCGGTCGGCTGAAGAGCTGGGCATCGCCCGGGGTACGCTCTACAGCAAGATGAAGAAATATGGATTATAATTAGACCTTACTCGGAAAGGATTTCGAGCAGGAAATCCTAAATCCTAATATCTAAATCCTAAATAAATCCAAAATCCAAATAATCAAATGCTTCAAATATCGCCGGTTGTAGCCCCATTGTTTTGGATTTTTTAGTTTGGGTCATTTGATATTATTTAGGATTTAGTATTTAGATATTAGGATTTGAGAGCTTACGAGCTTTTCGAGTAAGCTCTCATTAGCCAGATATATGCCTGTCGGCGGGAATACATCGGGTTAATCGGCGGGGATTTCCGGGATGGAGTCCATTGCCGGGCGCGACGCGTGGTCCTTGAGAAGGGCTTTGAACGCTTTGGGGTCAGTTACTTTGCTCATCGCTTCCTCCTCCGTCACGACATCGTCCCGGCAGAGCTCTTTCAGGGATTGGGCGAGGAGCTGCATCCCTTCCTGTCGTCCGGTCTGAATGATGGAATAAATCTGGTTGGTTTTGCCGGTTTTGATCAGGTTCCGGACGGCGGCATTGGCGACCAGAATCTCGAAGGCGGCCACTCTTCCCGTACCGTCCTTCTTCCTGAGGAGCGTCTGGGCGACGACCCCCAGGAGCGTGGCGGCGAGCTGGGTGCGGATCTGCTGCTGCTGGTCCGGAGGGAAAACGTCGATGATCCGATCCACGGTCTGGGCGGCGTCGTTGGTGTGGAGGGTGGCGAAGACCAGGTGGCCGGTCTCGGCGGCGGTGATGGCGTTGGAGATGGTCTCCAGGTCACGCATCTCCCCGACCAGGATGACGTCGGGGTCTTCCCGGAGGGCGTCCCGCAGGGCGTCGGCGAATGAGTTCGTGTCTCTTCCCACTTCCCGCTGGTTGATCAGGCAGGATTTTCCGGCGAAGGCGAATTCGATCGGGTCCTCGATGGTGATGATGTGGGCATTTTTCCGGGCGTTGATGTAGTCGACGAGGGCCGCCAGCGTCGTTGATTTGCCGCTCCCCGTGGGGCCGGTGACCAGGATCAGTCCGTGGGGATTTTGAACCAGCTTCTTCACGATCGGCGGCAGCCCCAGCTCGTCGATGGTCGGGACTTCAAAGGGAATCATGCGCATCACCGCGCCGACGTTCCCCCGCTGCCGGAAGACGTTGACCCGGAAACGGGCGACGCCGGGAACGGCATAGGACAAATCGATGTGATGATCGCGCTCGAATTTCTTCTTCTGCTCCCGGTCCATGATGGTGTCCACGAACCGCGTTTCGATCTCTTCGGAGGTGAGCGGCGCGAGGTCGGTGGTCTCCAGTTCCCCGTTAATCCGGAAGACGGGGGGAATTCCCGCCTGGAGGTGGAGATCGGAGGCCTTTTTGATCACCAGCGTCCGCAATAGCGTGTCGATGTCTGTTTTCATTACAATTTTTACTGTGTAAAAATTGTAGTATTTTTCTTCAGATAATACTGGCTGGGAAGATCGCCTCCGGCGCCCAGAGCCAATAGACTTTTTATCTTTTTGAGCAGTTCTTCCTTTGTCGCCGACTTGAAAAGGTAATCGTCGGCTCCCGCCTCGAGGGCTTTCACGATGTTGCTTGGCTGATCCTTCACGGTCAGCATCACTATGGGGACGACTTCATTGGCGGGATCGTCCCTGATTGCCTTGCAGGCTTGCAGCCCGTTCATCTCCGGCATCTCGATATCGAGCAGGATCAGGCCGGGCCGTTCCCGGCTGACGGCGGCCAGGGCTTCCTTGCCGTTGCGGGCAACGGCCGTCTCGTATCCGGCTCCGGCCAGCAGCCTTTCCAGTAGGCGCGCGCCCTCCTCGATGTCTTCCACGATCAGGATTTTTTGTTTTGTGTCGGATCTCATCTTAATGGAAAAAAACCTTGCTTCATTATTGTGTTTTTCCCCGGCGATTCTCGCGCCGGGCTATGATGTGGCACCCCTTTGGGGTGCGTTTCGCGGGATCATGTGGCACCCCGGTGGGGTGCGGTTTAATGTGTTGATTGCGCCGTGTCCCGGTGATTCTCGCCGGGTTATGATATTGCACCCCGTTGGGGTGCGTTTCGCCGGACGCCAACGGCGTCCAACATCATAGCCCGGGGTGCAACCCCGGGTCCGGAAACCCCGGCACCGCCTATCCCCGCACCCCAACGGGGTGCTACATCTCCCCTCCCTGCAATCATGATTTTTTGACGGCATCGTTTTTCGCCTTTTTCTCCGTCCGTTCCCGCAACGCATCCTTCACGGCGGAAAGGAGGTCGTACAATGGGCACGGTTTCTGGAGCAGGCGGAAGGTTTCTTTATCCTCCGCCGTCCAGCGGAAATGCCCGTCGCTGTATCCGCTGCAGAGCAGGATGGCCAGATCCGGTTGGCGTCCGCGGAGTTGTTGGGCCAGGCGAAGACCGGACCCGTCGGTAAGCAGAACGTCGGTAAAGAGAAGGTCGATGCCGCCGGGATGCTCATTGAAGATTTTTTCCCCTTCGGCGATTGAATCTGCCGCGAGGACGACATAGCCATACTGGCGGAACGCCCGGCTGATGAAATCGCGGACACCCTTTTCATCCTCCACAACCAGGATTTTTTCCCCCGCGCCCCGGGGCGGCTCCCGGGAACCTGTTTCATCGGTCTCCCAGCCGGTTCCTACGTCGAAAGCCGGCAGATACACTTTAAAAACCGAACCCTGTCCGGGCTCGCTATACGCGTTGATCCAGCCGCCGTGCTGTTTCACGATACCGTAGACAGTAGAGAGACCGAGTCCCGTGCCCTCCTCGACTTTCTTTGTGGTGAAGAAGGGTTCGAAAATATGTTCGATGACCTGGGGGTCTATGCCGGTACCCGTGTCCTCCACGGAGAGTCGGACGAAATGTCCGGGATGCGCTTCGGAGATGATCGCGGCCTCGTCCCGGTCCAGGCTGACTTTTTCCGTGACAACGGTGATGGTGCCCCCGTCGGGCATGGCGTCACGGGCGTTGACCACGAGATTCATGATAACCTGCTCGATCTGGCCCGGGTCGGCTTTTACGCGCGGGATTGTTTCAGCAAGCCTGGTGACGATCTCGATATCTTCGCCGATGATGCGACGGAGCATCTTATCCAGATTACTGATTGTTTCATTGAGGTTGAGTATCTGGGGCTGGAGCGCCTGCTGGCGGCTGAAGGCGAGAAGCTGCCGGGTGAGAGCGGCGGCCCGAAAAGCGGCTTTCTTGATCGTTCCGATATCGTCGAACAGCGGGGATCCTTCAGGGAGTTGAGCGAGCGTCAAATCGCTGAAGCCCGTTATCGCCGTCAACAGGTTGTTGAAATCGTGGGCGATACCCCCGGCCAGCCTCCCGACCGCCTCCATCTTCTGTCCCTGGCGGAGCTGTTCTTCGCTCTGCCGGAGGGCCTCTTCCGCGTTTTTGGACCCGGTTATGTCTATCCCGTAAATATTGATATATTCGCTTTCCGCAACCGGGCATAAAATCAAGGAGAAAACTTTATCGTCGCACTCGATCTCAATGTCGGTAACCGTGCCGGAACGGAATATCCCCGCGACCCTGGCGCGCCACTCTTCCGGCAGGGCTTCTCCCCTCCGGCATTTCCACTCTTTTAACAGGAGTTCCCCCAATTTATTGGAATAAAGCAGTGTCCCGTCATTCGCCACTCTCAGGACCGGGTTGGGGTTCTCGGAAGGAAACCTGGCCAGCTTTTCGATCTCCTCCTCGTCCAGTTTCCGGTCGGTGAGATCCCGGGCGACAACGGTCACGGCGAAGACGCGGCCCTCCGGATCAGTCACGGGAGCGAAGATTGATTCAAAATAGCGCTCGTTATGCCGGTGCGCCAGAGCCTTCGGAGTCTCGGAGGCGATCACTTTCACCATAGTTTCCCGCCAGGCCGATGCCTGCTTCTCCGGTAGTAATTCGAATACATTTTGATTCAGAATCTCGCTCTCCGGATTGTTAAACAAAACCGTGGCCGCGTCATTGCACAAAAGAACTTCTCCCCGCATGTTCATCATAATGATCGGATCAACCACCGCCTTCACCAGCGACCGGTATTTTTCTTCCGACTCCCGCAGCGTCTCCTCCGCCTTCTTGCGCTCGGTGATGTCCCGGAAGAAACCCACGTTGCACATCCTGCCTTTAAGAGAGATGCTGAACGTGTTGATATCCGCATAGAAAATTGTCCCATCCTTCCTGAGACAAGGGATGTTCGATGACAAAGTCTTGACTCCCCGTGCCTGGGCTTCGAACTCGTCCACGACGCTCTGCAAAAAATCTTTGGGATGAATGTCCGCCACGCCCATGGTTGTCAATTCTTTCTCGGTGTATCCCAGCATCCGGCAGAGGGCCGGATTCGCGTACGTGAAAACCCTGGTATCGATGTCGGCAATCAATATGCCGTCGGCACTTCTATTGAAAAGCATGCGATATCTTGACTCCGACTCATGTAGCGCCGCCTCCACCCGATTGCGCTCCACGGCGTACCGGACCGCGCGCATGAGCAGACTGCTTTCTATCTGTCCCTTGATAAGGTAGTCCTGGGCGCCTTCCCTCACCGCGGTAATGGCCGCTTCCTCGTCATCGTTTCCCGTCAACACGATCGCCGGCAGGTCCGGCGCCGCTTCCTGCAGAGTGCGGAAGGTTTCCAGCCCCCGGCTGTCGGGCAGCCCGAGGTCTATCAAGAGAACATCGATTCCCCCGCCTGCCAGCCGGGCGAGCGCCTCAGAGAGGCAGGGTGCGGACTCGATTTCGAAAGACACGGGGCCCCCCGCCGTCAGCATCTCCCGGATCAAGTCGACGTCGCCCGGGTTGTCTTCGACGATAAGAGTCCGCACCGTTTCGTTCATCTCTGGTCTCCCCGGGGCGGAAGCTTGACGATGGTGAGCCAGAAATCCTCGATGGATTCCACGACCTTGATGAACTGGTTCAGGTCGATCGGCTTTGTGATGAAGCAGTTCGCGTGCAGATCATAGGTTTTGAGAATGTCCTCTTCATCGCTGGAGATGGTCAGGATCACCACCGGGATCCGTTTGAGATCCCGGTCCGACTTGATCTCGGCCAGGACCTCCCGGCCGTCTTTTTTGGGCAGATTGAGGTCCAGAATCACGAGGTCGGGCCGCGGAGCGTCCGCGAACTTCCCCTCGCGGCGAAGGAACGCCATTGCCTTCTCCCCGTCGTCGACCACGTGAAGTTTATTGTATACCTTGCTGTTCTCCAGGGTCTCCCGGGCCAGGTCAGCGTCCCCGGGGTTATCTTCAACCAGAAGAATATCGATAGGTTTGACGAACTTTTCCGGGCACATGGTCGCTCCTCCTTTTGACTACTTGGGAATGGTGAAATAAAATGTCGAACCTTTCCCCGGCTCGGACTCGAACCAGATCCGGCCTCCGTGGCGTTCCACGATCCTTTTGCAGATAGCCAGGCCGATGCCGGTGCCGGGATACTCCTTTCTTGTGTGCAGGCGCCGGAAGATAACGAATAACCTGTCCTGGTATCGCGGCTCAATGCCGATCCCGTTGTCCTTGACGGAGAAGACCCATTCGTATCCGTTATCCGACTCTGACGCGGACACGTGAACGCGCGGCATGTTCTCTCCCCGGAACTTGATGGCGTTGGCGATGAGGTTCTGAAACACCTCCGCGAGCTGGGATGGGTCGGCGCGCACCGTCGGCAGATCGTCATTGGTAACGAGCGCCTGGTTCTCCTTTATCATGGCCGCGAGGTCACTGAGCGTCCGGCCCAGGACGGCGTGCGAGTCCGTGGGCTCCGGCGGCTTTCCGCGCGTTCCGACGCGGGAGTAGGTCAACAGGTCGTTGATCAGCTGCTGCATGCGGATGGCGCCGTCTACCGCGTAGTCGATGTACTTCTTGGCCTTGTCGTCCAACTGCCCCTCATAGCGCTGCGCCAGGAGTTGCGTATAGCTCGAAACCATCCTGAGCGGTTCCTGCAGGTCGTGCGAGGCGACATAGGCGAACTGCTCCAGATCACGGTTGGAGCGTTCCAGGTCAGCCATGATGCAATTGAGCCTCTCCGCCGCCCGCTTGCGCTCGGTGATGTCCTGCATGGCGCTGATCATCCGTACCGGGTTGCCGCTCGCCTCCCGCAGGACGTAGCCCCGGTCATGAATCTCCAGATACGAGCCATCCTGACAACGGAAACGATATTGATCGGACCAGGAGAGCTTCCCCGTGTCAATGGCCGCGTGAATGCCCGTGACAACGCGGTCCAAGTCTTCGGTGTGAATCCGGTTCGTCCAGGACGCAATCCCCGGTTCGACCGCCTCCGCTCGGTAGCCAAAGAGCTTTTGGAAGTTCTCGTTCCACCAGAGATCATTTGTCCGGAGGTCCCAATCCCTCACCGCGTCATGGGTAGCCCGGCTCACCAGCTGGAAACGTTCGCTATCATGCCGGAGTTCCTCCTCCGCAAGCCTGGTCTCGGGAATATCCATCACCACGCCTTTTATCCGCCCGTTTTTATTTTTCGTCCGCCTTTTCTCCGGTGCTTCCCGGCGGTCACTCGACATTTCGCAGAATGGATCAATGTATTGACCAACAGTATGAGGTCATCCAAACCGAGGGACTTGTCGAAAAAGTAGTCCGCGCCCGATTCCAGGCACCGTTTCTGATATTGCGGATAGGGATACCCGGTGAGCATGATCACGACAGTGTTCGGGTGGAGCTTCTTGATCGAGTGGATCACGTCGATCCCGCTACCGCCCGGCATTCGGATGTCGAGGATCACCGCGTCCGGTTCGAGCTTTTCGATCAGGTGCCGCGCTTCCAGCGCGTCTTCCGCTTCACCGATGATTTCCACCCCCTCTACTTCGGTGAGGGTGTTCTTTAATCGATCGCGGAGAAGTTGGGAATCGTCTGCGATAAAGATCTTCATTTTAAAATTTTCCTTCGGGAAATTTTATGATTGAAACCCCGAGGCAGTGCATTCAGTCGGCTATCTTCTTCAGGGTGCTGCCAGAATATAATATCGATGGCGCCCCACATTAACAGGGTAGTAGGGCGCATATGTATGGTATATCAGCGAAAGACTGATTTTTTTGTAAGGATTTGTCCTACAGGAGATGAGGGGAGGGGAGCCCCGCTGAATGAACTTTGTTCATCGCGGGGCAGGATAGGAGAGGGAATTGCCGATTTCCGATCGCGGCACAATCGAAAATCGGCAATTAAAAACACCCCGGCGATTCTCGCCGGGCTATGATATGGCATCCCTTTGGGATGCGGTTTTTGTTGCTTTTTCTATAAGAAGCAAAGCCTGCCTGATGAAATATTCCTTCATCTCTTCCAGGTCAAGCGGTTTGACCATCTTTACGGGCAATTTTGACAAATCATCGGGAAGTTCCTCCGCTTGATGAAAAGCGATAGCCAGGTAATAGCCATCGAGTCCCGGGTCCTTCTGACTGGCCTTCTCTATGAGTTCTTCCAGTGGGAAATGTTCCTTGAGCAGAAAAAAAACATCAACGAAGTCCCTTGGTTCGGTCCGTCCGAAAAGAGCTAAAAGTTTATTGGTGGCGATATCAATAAAAGAATCTATTTTGACCCCATAGAGTTTTTCTTCAGGCTCTTCAAATCTGAAAGGACTGTCCAACGCAAGATGTATCGGGCATTCCTGTTCTCTTTTTCTGACCATTATTTCGTAAAAACTTTTAAATTTTCTTGTAGCCGTAACTTTGATCGGACCTGACTTGAGGTTATTCAGGATGCGGTCTCCCACATAACCTAGGATTTCTTCTTTGCTGGTAAATAAATCAAGGTCTCTCGAATATCTATGTTTTAAATAGACCGCTGCCAGAGCAGTGCCGCCGGTCAGGTAAAAAAGATTTGATTCTTCTATCCCGGCAAAGATTCGGAGCAGCTCTTCCTGGAGTGGGGTTAATATTTTCATATTCTTAGATGTTAAAGTAATCTTCCCAGAGGGATTTGATTTTTTCAGGGATTCGCAGAGAAGGCAGAAGTTCTTTAACCTCATTAAAATTCAGGCGGTTTATATCCTCGAATCTTCCATGGATTAATACCTGCTGGACCCACCATTTTTTCAGCCACGGATCGTTTAAATCCAGCTTGTCCAGATCGGCATACCAAACAATATGTCCGGTGTTTTTCATGATGTTAAATATTCCATCTATTGGATTATTATAACACTGCCTATTGCCAATTGCTGATTTTCCCCGAGCCCCGATTGTAACTTGCGAAGCCCAAATCGGAAATGGCAATCGGCAATCGGCAATCGGCAATCGGAAATACCCTACTCCACCAATCCATGCGTGACGGCGTAATGGGTGAGCTCGGCGCTGTTTTTCATCCCCGTTTTCAGGAGGATGCGGGAGCGGTAGGTGCTGACGGTCTTGGGGCTTAAAAAGAGCTCTCCGGCGATCTCCGTGATCCCTTTCCCCGCGGCGATCAGCCGCAACACCTGGAACTCCCGGTCGGAGAGTCTCTCGTGGGGAAGTTTGTCGATCTCTATCCCCACGGCCTCGACCAGTTTATCCGCCAGGGAGGAGGTGACGTACTTCTTCCCCCGGGCGATGGCGCGGAGGGCGACGAGCAGCTCGTCCGCCGCGCTCTCCTTGGTCAGATAACCCGCCGCCCCGGCGCGTAACGCCCTCACGGCATATTGTTCCTCGGGATGAAAGCTCAGAATAAGGACCGGGAGGCGGGGATGGTCATGCTTCAGTTGTTTCAGAATTTCCAGCCCGCTGACGCCGGGCATGGTGATGTCGAGAACGATGATGTCGTAATCGTTTTTCGATGCCTTTTCGATCACTTCCGCGCCGGTACTCGCCGCCCCGGTCACCTCCATGTCGCGGGTCTCCGAGATGATCTGTTTGAGGCCCCGGCGGAGGAGGGCGTGGTCGTCAGCGATGAGAATTTTTATCATTGCCGATTTCCAATTGCCGATTTCCGATTGGCAATTTTATGACTAACGTTGTTATAACTAAGTACGAGTATTTTTGCGAGGAGAACCATTCCGCGCGGCGGTTTTACGTGACGCGGCGATGATTGCAGTCAGTTCATTGGCCTCACGCAATAAAGGTTGGACAGCTTCTTTCTTTAATAGACCTCCCTCGATGATCAACTCCAACCAGAATGCGCTTTCGTCCGCTTCCTCTTCCACTATGCCTAACTTGGCGATAAATTCAGCTTTTGACCGCCCCTTGCAAGCAGAACGATAATTTGCGCCAACTGAGGTGCCAGATCTAATAAGCTGATTTTTGACCGTGCGGCCTTCAGCCGTGTTGGGCAACGCCGTCGACAGCTTTAATATTCGCAAAGCAAATTTTTTAGTCCTCTTCTTTAATTCTTCCGCATGCATCATTCTTATCGCCGATATTTTTCAAAGCTAATCAACAATCGGCAATTGACATTCGGCAATCGAAAATTAAAATCAATCGGCAATCGGCAATCGGCAATCGAAAATTAAAATCAATCGGCAATTGGCATTCGGCAATCGAAAATTAAAATCAATCGGCAATCGGCATTCGGCAATCGAAAATTAAAATCAATCGGCAATTGGCAATCGGAAATCGGAAATATTAATGTTGTCTTCACCCCATTAGTCGTAACTAACCTACTTTTTATTCCTCTTTTTTCTCTTTTTTATGGCTCGGTCTCAAAGGAATGACGACGGAGACGGTGGTTCCCTTGCCTTTCCGGCCTTTGATATCCAGGGCACCTCCGAAGGGATAAAGCCGCTCCCGCATGCCGATCAAACCAAACGATAGAGGACCTTTAATTTTCTCTTTGTTGATTCCCTTGCCGTTGTCCCGCACCTTCAATTCGATCTGTTCTCCCGTCGCGTTCAGGCTGATTTTCACTCTGGTGGCATTCGCGTAACGGAGTATGTTCGTCAACGACTCCTGCAGGATGCGGAAGACCGCGGTTGCGATCTCCGGGGGGACGATGATTTCCGGCGGCGTGACGGAAAAAGCGCCTTTGATCCCCGAGTGCTTTGTAAATTCGTTTATCTGCCACTCGACCGCCGGAATGAGGCCCAGGTCATCGAGTATCGCCGGCCGCAGTGCGGTGGAAATTCTCTTCGTTGTTTCAATCGTCTGGTCGATCAACTCGGCCATCGTATGAATTTTTTCCGAGACGGCTTTATCCTGAAAGGCCGCCGGTCTCTTTTTCAACCAGGAGACATCGATCTTCAAGGCGGTCAGCACCTGACCCAGTTCATCATGGAGTTCCCGGGAGATGCGCTGCTGCTCTTCTTCCCGCACCGCTTCCAGATGCTGGGTGAGCTTATGCAGCTGCTCCCGCGACCTCAATAAGTTCTCCTCCAGCTTTATGCGCTCGGTGATATCGCGCACCAAGACTATGAACCGGCACTCCGGTGACTTGGGATTGCCCCAGACGGAAATCGAAAGCTCGAACCAGCAAAGACCTTCCGGCATTTTCAGAGAATAGGTTGCGCCGCGGTGATATCCTTTCTCGGCGGCCGCCGCGATGCTTCTCATAATGGTATCCGCCGCATCCTTTGGAAGTACCTGTCTGAAAGTCTTGTTCAGAAATTTCTCTGGAGGCACATAAAGTATTTGGAGAGTCGGGGTATGATAATTATAAATTCGGCCCTGGGCGTCCACTTCGAACATTAAATCGGGCAACGCGTTAACGGTGCCTTCCAGATGCTTTTGCATCTTCCGTAATTCCTCGGCCGGGCGCTTTTGCTCGGTGATGTCCTGATTCGCGCCGAAAGTCTTGACCGTTCGACCCTGTTTATCTTTAACGATGAAGAAGCGGACGGAAATGTAGCCTGGTTCGCCGTCGGCATAGATAATGCGGTGTTCCAGTTGGCGGCTGAAATGCGGATCGGCGGTTTCCAGGGATTTTTTTATCTCAGCGGCTACCAGCGGTCTGTCATCAGGATGCAGGAAGAGCTGAGCGTACCGGGCGGACGATATTTGATATCCGCCGACCCTCTCGGCCGACGTGCGGAAAATCGAGTAAAAGTGATCGTTGAAAGTGAACAGGTCTTCGGCTACGTCGTACTCCCAATACCCCAGCTTGGCGATCTCCATGGCGTTGGACAGCTGGGCTTCACTGATCTGCAGCGCCTTCTCCGCCCGTTTGCGTTCGGTAACGTCTTGATAAACCGCCACAATCTCCCCGTTTGGCAGACGGTACACAAAATTTTCATAGTACTTTGCAATCTGCTCATCCTGGTACATCTTGCTGGGGATTAATGCTCCGATAGGCCTGTTTTCCAAACCCGTCGGAAGACATCCAGAAGTCCGAACTCCTTGATGCCCGGACGGACATCATAAATCGATTTACCGACCAGTTCTTCCCTGCAGTTGTCGTCTAAGCGCTCGCCCGCTTTATTGAAATCCTTGAAAATGAAATCCTTTCCATTGTCACGGACTTCATATATCGCCACGCCACTGCTGATATTGTCAAACAACCCGCGGTAGCGCGCCTCATTTTCACGCAGCGCCTCCACCGTCTTCTTGAGCTCGGAAATGTCTCGAATAATCCCCATCGTCCCTTTTGGGTTGCCCTTTTCATCTTTCGAATTTTAAACGCGGATAGAAGGGCAAGGAAATGTTTCCTTATTCTTTTTAATGTCGATTGTCCCACCGCTCCATTTTCCTCTGTCTTCTGGATCGCCCGCACAATTTTTTTGGCAAACTCTGGATCCGCGTCGATTTCAGGTATGCTTAGCTTCAAGAATTCCTCGTGGGTATATCCAAATGTCGCTCATAGCGGACTGATTTGCGAAAGTAATTGATTCCTTAAATTCCGTCAGTAAGCAGGATAGCAATCAAAGGCAGAAGCGATAGCATCGGGAAATATTTTAATTTTTTCCTCAGCCTGCTTGCGCTCGGTGATGTCCTCGACGGTAGCCATCAGACCTAACACCCTCTTCCCATCCCGTTTGATGAGCGAATGCTTGCACTCGATGGTGATTTCCTTTCCCCTGCTTGTTGGTCAAGGTCCACTCGACCTGGTTCAGGGGTTTTCCGCGCAGCAGTTGTTTGAACGTGGCGAGCGCGGCGGGAACGCTCATCTTTGGGCGGGGAATCAGCCGGATGAAGTTTTTCCCGATGAGGTCCTCCCGCTCCATCATCGCTATCTCCAGTGCCCGGGGATTTACCTCCAGAATGGTGCTCTTTTGTGGCGACAGCGTGATTCCCTCCGCCGCGTTTAGGACCAATCATCTGATATTTTTCTATCCGTCTTTGCCTCGCCCACATCTTCCTCCGCCTGCTTACGCTGGGTGATATCACGGGCGGAGGCGACCAGATAATCTTTCCCGGCGCTATGTACAATTGAGGAGACGATCTCCAGGGGAATAACGATGCCGTCTTTCTTTTTAAGCTGGCCTTCGCGGATGTAGATTTTTTCCTTTTTCCGCCGCTTCCGTTCTCTCTCCGCGTCCCAGGATTCGGTAACCGTGGGGTCAATGTCGGATACACGCATCTTTCGCCATTGTTCCCGCGAATACCCGGTTCTCTGACAAACGGTTTTATTAACGTAGATGTATCGTCCGCTCTCCAGATCAATGATGGAAATGAAGTCTCTCGAACCATCGATGAGCCCCTGAAACAGCCTCAGGTCGCGCTCAGTTTGCCTACGTTCTTTGATCTCAGTCTTCAGCCGGCGGTTGGCTTCTTTGAGTTCTTTTGTACGTTCTTCCACCCGCTTTTCCAGTTCATCGTGAGACCGGCGGAGCATTCCCTCCATCTTTTTCCTCTCGCTGATATCCCGGTACACGTTCACCACCCAGCGGACCTTTCCGTTCTCCCTGATGAAACTTGTCCCGACTTCAACCGGAACCGTGCCCCCCCCTTTTCGTTTCAGTTCGAGTTCCATGATCGGTTTCACTTTTCCCCTTCTGATCGTGTTTTTAAAAAGTTTGACCAGCTTCGGTACGTCCTTGAGTTGGATGAGCTTCAGACGGGCGAAATTCTTCCCGATGATCTCTTCGGGCTCATAGCCAAGGACTTCTTTGACCTTTGGATTTACGTTGATGATTTTTCCGGAGCGGTCAACGAAGGTGATGACGTCATTGGCGCCTTCGAAAATCGATCGGAATATATCGGCGTCGGTTTTGTTATCGTTATTCATTGTCCGCACCTCTCGAATCGACCGGCGGTTTTCCGGGGATCGGGGATGATTCGGTTACTGTACACCCCGCCAATAGTATATTCGCGGCCTGGAAAAACGTCAAGGTGGAAGTTCATGAGGGGAGGTTCATGATGAATATATCCATTTACTTCGGCGGAGCCGGTGCCACCGACGGATCTGCCGGTGAAATCTCCTGAATTCGCTGGGATCCGGCACAGACAGGAATGTCTGTGTCACCTTATACTGCACAGACAGGAATGTCTGTGTTACTTTATCGCACAGGCAGGAATACCTAAGTGCCCATTAACTTTATATTTGAAATCCATGCGGGAAGAGATTACATTACTCTCAAATCAGCAAAGCTGATTTGAGATTGCCGAAGTAGCTCATGTTAGGGATTCACAATTTTAGGAGAGCGAAGCGAAGCTAAAATTGATGAAGCCCTTACACCCCGACGGCTGAAAGCTGTCGGGGGCTGGTAGGAGATAGCACAATACCCATTAAATAATATTCTAAGTCAGGATTGAGAATACGCCGAAGTAGCTCAGCTGGTAGAGCAGGTCATTCGTAATGATCAGGTCGTCGGTTCGAATCCGACCTTCGGCTTAAAAAGGATGGGCCCTTTGGGCCCATCCTTTTTAATTTGGAGTGTAGATTCGGAGCGTGGTGAGCTTGCCATGAGCGAACGAAGTGAGTCGAAGGGAATCCGACCTTCGGCTTTAAAGAGAGGAGCCTCCTTCGAAGGTTCCTCTCTTTAAATGTGAGCGTAGATTTGAATTGTTGTGAGCTTGTCCTCCTTCACCTCGGTTCAGGATAAACTTACTTTGTGAGGGAAATCCGACCTTGTAAGAATCTCCCTTGACAAAAATGGAAGGGGATCTTAATGTATATTATGTTCTATATATCGAACATATGTTCGATATATAGAACATATCCAGGAGATGCTTCGATGAAAGTACACGACAAGCTCGATGAAATACTCAGTAGCGGCTCCAGAGTGAAGGTACTGAGGTATCTCTTCCGGGAGGACGATGAAAACACCGGCCGGGCAATTGCCCGTGCCGTCGGGCTGAGTCCTTCCATGGCTCACTTAATACTCTCGGCCCTTACTTCCGAAGGATTGGTTGAGGCGAGAGAAAAGGGTAAAGCCAGGCTTTTCAGCCTCCGGAGGAGAAGCCATATCGTCCAGAAGCTCCTCAGGCCTCTTTTCGAGGCGGAGGAGACTCTGTATAAGGATCTGATCAAAGATTTAAAATCCGGTATTCTTTCAGCCAAGCAAGAAGTGATCGCTATTGCTATCTTCGGTAGCGTTGCTTCGAGAAGAGAGACGGAGAGAAGTGATCTCGATCTGTTGGTGGTGACACAAAACGCCTTGGGCAAACAGGCGATCCAGAGAATCATTGATGAATTGAGTATCAGGTTGGCTGAGAAGAACGGAATTACTCTGTCACCCTATGTTGTCACCCGAAGAGAATTAAAGAAGAAACGAGACCAGAAACTGCCCCTGGTTAAGTCCATCCTTTCGAACAATCAGCTGATTTACGGGGAACCGATCGAGAGGATATTGGCATGACTGCAGCCCGTAGACCGAAGATACGAGAGATACCGGAGAGCCGGTATGAGATTTATCTCCGTAAGTCCAAAGAGTTTTACCGGGACAATTCTGGGGACACACTACTTAATTCTGCAATAATTAAGTAGTGTGTCCCCGGAATTATGGATTCCTTCACCCGCGCCCGGACTTGCCATCCCTCCCGGATTTTGTTACCCTGCTCTTCGAGAAAGCCCTTCCCGGGCCCGCCCAACCGGCAAAAGACCTTCTCGCCCCAGAGCGATTTCTTATGAATCTTAAGTTCGGTTCCGCAGAAGGAAAAAAGGGATGACAAAGACGTGGGCGACCCTGGCACTGCTGACGCTGGTCATAAACGAAGCGGCGGTCGCCGATAAGGTGGACAGCGAGGGCGCAGCGGTCAGCGATACGACCATCTGCCTGATCAGCCCGATCTTCGGCTGGAACCGGGACACGCTCAAGATGGAGATGCCCGGAGGCCGGACCGCGGAACAGACTGAAACCTCCCCCGAATACGGCCTCTTCTTCCTCCTGATCAGCCCTCATCTGGTCGTGAACGACTTTCTCTTCTATACCAACGTCAACCAGGCCAACGTGCTGGGCAACTTCCTCTTCACCAATTACTATGGCGACCCCCAGGCGAACCTGACCTGGAACCTGGGCGCCGGCTACCTCTACCACCGCATTGACACCGATCCGGTCGAGATCGACGTCCACGTCCCCCTGGTAAAGGCTGGACCGGTTGTCCGCCTTGCCGGCTTGCACCTCTTCCTTAATCCCTATCTCGGATATGCCTGGGAGCGGGTGCGCACGACCTACGGCAATCGCAATAACGATTCTTATCTGTACGGTCTCTCGCTCGCCTGGCGATGGCGGATGCTGGAAGCCGCCGCCAAGTACTACTATCAGGACAGTCAGGGGATGAAGGAAAATTTTCAGACGCTCCACGCCCGCTTCGTGGTCGGTTTGACCCGGCATTGGGGAGTGATGGCTCGCTACGATTACATGGAGCATTCCACCACCACCGACCAGTCGTTTCTCTTCGGGCCGGTAGCGTGCTTTTAGGAGAAAGACGGCGGCTTCCCGCGCCGCCGCCGGGAGAAGACCGGTGGCACCTGGCGCCGATCCGGTCGGGAGGAAATTCGATGGAGTGGTTGCATCTTCAGCTGGTTCATCCCTGTTTTCAATTCGCCGTTACCGTCTGCTTTGCCGTAGCAAACAATACTTGTCCAACACGCTCTTTACTCTCAAAATGTAACATGTTGCCGGTAGTGTTCCGATTATTCCTGATTTAAAGCAACTTATCCAGAATGATCAGCATTAAGAGCGTCGGCAGGTAGACTACGGTCGCTTTGAATAATCTCCTGGCATCTCTGTCGGATCGCGAAAAAAAAAGTTTGGCGCTGAAAATGAGCAGAATGATCCCGATCGTTAATGAGCCGGCGCCGTACCATCCGCTCGATAAACCAAAAACGTAAGGTAAAAAAGAAACGGGAATAAGGATCAGCGAATAAATAAAAACGTGTTTGAATATCCTGTGGCCACTGGTATCGATAACGGATAATGTTTTAAATCCGCCGGTCTTGTAATCCTCGCGATACAACCAGGCAATGGAATAAAAGTGCGGATGCTGCCATATGAAAAGAATTAAAAATAATATCCACGCCCCGAGACTGATCGTTCCGGAAGCCGCGGCCCATCCGGCTACCGCGGGCAACGCACCGGAAACAGCCCCGAGACTTGTACTGAGCCAGCTGATCCGCTTCATCGGCGTATAAATCATGATATAAATAAAAGCGGTCAACAGACTCAAGAAAGCGGTTAATAAATTTACGCCCACGCATAATATGATTATGCCGGCGAGAATAAAAACGGTGCCGAAATTCAAGATATGGACAGGTTGCACTGTCCCGGCCGGCAACGGCCGATCGCGGGTATGCCGCATTTTGGCATCCAGGTTGCGCTCCAGGTATTGATTTAATACGGCAGCTCCCGAACAGCTTAAGACGATTCCCGCGACAAGATACAACAACCTTGGATCGAAAATGCTCTCGTGTCCGGCCAAAAAATATCCTGAGACTGAAGCCAAAATGACTACTGCCGTAACGCGGGGTTTTGTTAACCTCCAATAAGCACGTAATAGTCGCACTGAATTGAGCATCCTTTATTCGTCACCTTGAACGGGTAACGATATTATTTGCATCTTTGAGTATGCAATGAAGGCAAATGGTTTTTTCAACTTATTCATGGCGGGCGGATTATTGTTAGCCATGACTTTTTTACCTGGTTGCAGCGAGTCGCTTGTACTCCACCCGAAAGGACCTGTAGCTCGTGAGGAAGTATCCCTCATATATACCGCGTTTGCGCTGATGATGATAGTAGTGGTTCCTGTTTTTGTTATGGCGCTCTGGTTCGCTATCAGATACAGAGCCACAAACAAAAAAGCCGCTTACAGACCCGATTGGGCAAAATCAAAAAAAATTGAAATAGTTGTATGGTTGGCCCCTATAATCATTGTCCTCTTCCTTTCCTATTTAACCTGGACGACCACCTACCGGTTGGATCCATACAAGCCCATTCAATCAGAGGCAAAACCGCTGCGGGTTGAAGTCGTGTCGCTGGATTGGAACTGGCTGTTTATCTATCCTGATTACAATATTGCCACGCTCAATGAAGTTGTTTTCCCGGCGAATACGCCTTTGAGTCTCCGACTTACATCTGCTACGGTAATGACGTCTTTCTTCATCCCTCAGCTGGGAAGTCAGATGTATGCCATGGCCGGCATGCAGACCCAGTTGCATCTCCTGGCTGATGAAACCGGAATTTTTAACGGCCATAACCAGGAATTCAGCGGCCCGGGTTATGTTACCATGCATTTTAAAGCTATAGTTAAAACACCGGTGCAATTTGAGGTCTGGGTGCAAAACTCCAAGAAAAGCCCGGATACCTTAAGCATGGCGGAATACCAGGCGCTGAGCGAGCCCCATGCTAATCATTCCGTTACGATCTACTCATCAGTTGTACCCGGGTTGTTCGATCACATCGTCAGGCAGTTTACGGGGTGGATGGGAAGAGAGCCTGCCATGAAAGCGAAGATGAGGCGGATGCCTTAGGCCGGGTATAGCTCTCTTTCGTTCCGCAGCATAAAAAAGGACGCATCACTACCATGTTCGGTAAACTATCGATATCGGCAATACCTTTCGATAATCCGGTCATTATGGCCGCGGTCGGCGGCGCCATCATACTGTTCGGTATCGTGTTCGCTTTGATCACGTATTTTAAAAAGTGGTCATATCTGTGGCACGAATGGCTGACCAGCCTGGACCACAAAAAAATCGGTATTATGTATATCGTCCTCGCTCTCGTGATGTTGTTACGCGGGATTTCCGATGCCATCTTGATGCGGTCGCAACAGGCCCTGGCCGCGGGTGCCAACCATGGTTATCTGGTACCGCATCATTTCGACCAGATATTCAGTTCACACGGAACCATTATGATCATTTTTGTGGCCATGCCGTTTTTGATCGGGTTGATGAACATTGTAGTTCCCCAACAGATCGGAGCCCGCGATGTGGCATTCCCTCTATTGAACTCCGTCAGCCTTTGGTTAACCGTCGCCGGGGCCGCGCTGCTAATGATTTCATTGGGTATAGGACAATTTACCAATACCGGCTGGTCGGGCCTGGCCCCTCTTTTTGAGAAAAGATTTAATTCCGGGGCGGGCGTCGATTACTGGATGTGGTCGGTCCAGCTGTCCGGGATCGGGTCGACTTTAACGGCGATCAACTTTCTTGTTACGATAATTAAAATGCGCGCCCCCGGCCTTAATTTCATGCGGCTGCCGATGTTTGTCTGGACCACCCTGACCACGAACGTGCTGATGGTTTTGTCTTTCCCCGTATTAACAACCGCCCTTCTTCTCTTGGCCCTGGATCGTTATCTGGGCATGCATTTCTTCACCAACGATCTGGGGGGTAATATGATGATGTGGAACAACCTTTTCTGGATGTGGGGGCATCCGGAAGTATATATCGTTATTCTTCCTGCCTTCGGAATCTATTCCGAAGTAGTGGCTACCTTCTCCAGGAAACGTCTTTTCGGCTATAAGTCATTGGTATACGCCACGGTAGTTATCATGTTGTTGTCTTTTACCGTCTGGCTTCACCATTTTTTTACGATGGGAAATGCCCCTGATGTAAACATCTTCTTTGGTATTACTACCATGCTGATCGCCATCCCGACCGGGGTCAAGGTTTACGACTGGCTCTTTACCATGTACCGCGGGCGTATTACGTTCGCTATTCCTATGTACTGGACGATGGGCTTCCTGATGTTGTTTGTTATCGGCGGAATGACCGGTGTACTGATGTCGATACCACCGGCCGATTTTGTAGTACATAATAGTTTGTTCTTGATCGCCCACTTCCATAATGTGCTCATTCCCGGTGCCCTGTTCGGCTTTTTTGCCGGGCTTAACTATTGGTTTCCCAAGGCATTCGGTTTCCGTCTGGATGAAAAATGGGGCAAACGTGCTTTCTGGGGATGGTTTGTCGGTTTTATATTGGCCTTTATGCCTCTGTACATGCTGGGTTTCATGGGGATGCCCCGTCGCATGGAACATTACGACAACCTTGCTTGGCAACCATTTTTGATTGTGGCCGCCGCCGGCGCTTTCATCGTCTTACTGGGCATAATCTGCACGGGGATACAGTTGATTGTGAGCATTAAGGACCGGAAAAAAAACCTGGATCTGACCGGAGACCCCTGGGATGGGCGTACACTGGAATGGGCGACTGCTTCACCGCCGGCTGAATATAATTTTGCCGTTATCCCGACGGTTCACACCATCGATGAATTTTGGGATAGGAAAGAAAAGGGCGTAGCTTATACGCGACCCCAAAAATATCATGAAATACGCATGCCCAGAAAAACTCCGTACGGACCGCTGATCGGGGCCCTGGCCCTGACGTTCGGGTTCGCGATGGTCTGGTACATCTGGTGGCTGGTTGTTTTGAGTCTGGCGGCGGTGGTCGCTTCCATAATACTTATAGCGGCCAGGGACAATACGGAATATGTGATATCCGCCCAGGAAGTAGAGCGTATCGAGGAAAAACGGTTTAAGGATCTGGCGGCGGCAAAGGTTTGAATTGGTGATATACAACTGCGGAGTTAACGACGGAACACTATGGTTCTCTATTCGATGAATACGGCGGAATTGAAATATCCGGGTCGCCTGGAAATACAAACATTCGGCTTCTGGATCTACCTGATGAGCGATCTTGTTATTTTCTCGGTGTTGTTCGCCACGTTTATCGTACTGGGCCGTAATTATGCCGGTGGGCCCGGTCCCCAGCAGTTATTTGACCTCCCCTTTCTTTTTGTGGAAACGATGCTGTTATTGACGAGTAGCGCTGCCTATGGATTCAGCATGGTGGCATTGCGCCGGGAAAAGAAAAAGATGGTGTTGAGCGGGCTGATGCTTACCTTTATCCTGGGATTAGGATTCGTCTCAATGGAAATTCATGAATTTTACGGGATGATCATGGCGGGATTCGGCCCCTCCCGCAGCGGATTTTTATCGTCCTTTTTCACCCTGGTGGGTACACACGGAACACATGTAAGCTTGGGATTGCTCTGGATGGCAGTGATGATGACCCAATTAGTTAAAAAGGGAGCTAGCGGCGCCGTGCGCTCCCGTTTAACGCGTCTGGGCTTATTCTGGCACTTCCTCGATATCGTCTGGGTCGGCGTATTTACCGTCGTTTACCTGCTGCAAGTTCTGTAAGATCTTTCATGCGCTGCGAAGTTTGGTGCCATGAGAGATGTTCCGAAAGAAGATAGTTGTTAATATGCCGTTTCAAAAAAACATGGAAGAGGAATGATAGAAGTGAAACGGGCTGATAACGAAAACACGGGCGCCGGAGATTTATCTCCTAAAAACTATACTACCGGTTTCATCCTTGCGGTCTTCTTAACAATAATTTCCTTCGGACTGGTTTTGACCGATATAGCCTCGAAACGGATTACAGCAATCGGGCTTTTGGTTACGGCAACATTGCAAATATTAGTCCATCTGCATTATTTTCTGCATCTCGATCGGTCTTCCGCCAAGCGCTGGAATCTTATAGCGATAACCTTTACTGCATTATTGTTGTTCATTTTTGTGGCCGGAACCATCTGGATAATGCACACGTTGAACTCGCGAATGATGTGACCTATTTTAATATTTCCTGCCGATTAGTTAGATACTGGATATACGCGATAGATTGTATCCCTTCTCCGGGCCGGCCATGCTTCCGCCGATTGTGGCCAGGGAGACTTGATTGAAGTACGAAAACATGCCTCTCGGCTTACCCGTTGTCGCCCGCACGATAACCTTTCCGGCGACCGTCCCCGGAATTACGGCCTTCGGCTGGTAAGAAAAGAGGAGTATCGATGAAAATCCCCTTTCCTTTTAAATGGAGGGTACTGTATGTGTCCCCGGCGGCGGCACTGATAACACGCGCCGGGATATGGCGAAGCAGACGCCGTTGGCTACCACCCCGATTATCAACCCGTCAACGCCGAACGGGTCGCCGAGGATAAACTTCCAGATCAGGACACCGAGCACCCCCCCGGTCATTCCCCAGTAAAAATTCCCCGCCCTTACCCTCACCCCCATGATCGCCGCGGCGAGCGGAACGAGCATGACCGGGGACCAGAACTGGTAAGAATAGATGAGGATATCGAGGATGCTTCTGATGTTGACGGCAAAGACGACGGCCAGGATGCCGGTGAGGAGATTGATCCCCTTGACGATGGCGAACTCACCCCGGGTCGAGGTGCGAAGCAGCGGCTTGACGACGTCCTGGACCGCGCCGACCGCGGCGGCGTTGAGGAAGGAGTCGGCCGAGGACATCACGATCGAGAGGACGCCGGCCACGACGATCCCCTGCATCACCGCCGGGAGAACGTGCTTGATCGTATAGGGGAGGGCGAGATTGGGATCGATCCCGGGGAAGAGGGCGAGAGCGACCAGCCCGATGGCGCCGGTGATGAAGAAGAAGGGAAGTGAGAAGAGCCCGCTCAGAAGCGTCCCCTGCCGGGTAGCCCTCACGTCCCGGGAAAGAAAGAGCCTCTGAACGTAGGGAGGGACGAGGGTCTCACCGACGACGAAGGTGAGAAAGAGGGAGAGAAAGGCGATGACGGTCTTGGGTCCCAGGAGGGTGAGACGGTCGGGGGGAACCGAATTCATGATCACCGAGACCCCCCCGGCCTTGATCGTGGCGAAGACCAGGACGACCGGGATGCCGATCGCCAGGATGGCGAATTGAAAAATATCGGTGAAGACGACCGCCCGCATTCCTCCGATCGTCGAGTAGACGATCACGATCCCGCACCCGATCAGAATGCCGTAGATCTGGTCCATGCCGAGGAAGACGTTGAAGATATAGCCGATCGCGCTGACCTGGGCTCCCAGGATCCCCCCGCAGAGAATCACCGAGAGAATACCGGTGATCACCCGGGCCGCCTTTCCGTAGTGGCGGAACATGATGTCCCCGACCGAGATGCAGTCGGTGTAGCGGCCCATCCGGGGGGCGATGAACCCGGCGACGAGAAGTTCCTTCAGGCTGAACCCCCAGAGAGCGAAGATGTTGACGATCCCGTAAAGGAATACCTTCTCCGCGTTGCCGATGGAAAAACCTCCCCCGATGAAGGAGGCGGAGAGGGTGGCGAAGATGACCCAGGCCGGGAAGGAGCGTCCGGCGACGGCGAAGTCCTGGAGGTTCTTGACCTTCCGGCCGGCCCAGATCCCGATCAGGAGGACGGTCAGGAGGTAAAGAGCGGTTATGAGGTTATCGATCATGGTTCGGATTCAGGGGGGTTGAAAAGGGGTATCTTATATGTCACCCCGGGTGATTTGTAAATAGGGAATGGGGAATGGTTGGCTGGTTATCCGGAAAGTTAAACAGAAAGCTGATCCTGCTATTCCTCCCGCTTATGGCTGGATCAGTTCAAGTCGGCATGAATAACTATCCATAAATATACTTTATAGGTGGTAGGATAGAAGGTCACCACATTCTGCTTCCTCCCCATGAAAAATGGAAGAAACCCATAAAACCCATTCAGGATGAGATGTGTGAACATGAAGAGTAAAAATAGAAACCGGATATATGTCGACCTTCTTTTATTGACCATATTCATTTGTACCCTGGGCAGTCCAGTGAAAGCCGTGGAATGCGTTTTCAAGGACCCGCAGTATTCATTTCAGTGCCTCAGGACCATGGGGTACAGCAGCACCGGGGGCGCGGACATCGCCGAGTGCCTGAGCACGGCCTGCCGGATCAAGGAAGGGGATAACGAAAGCTGGTACCGGGAATGGTCCGCGACAGGGAGACGGCTGGAAAAAGCGGCGAACGTTTTCCTTCAGGAGGATTACCGGGAGAGCGCCCGGGAAGCCTATCTGCGTGCCTCCAATTATTACCGGACCGCCATGTTCTTTCTCGTCTCCGATCCCCGGGACCCTCGAAACGCGGAGACCTGGAGGAAGAGCCGCGACTGTTTTCTGAAAGCATCTGAACTCTCGGAACGTCCTGTTAAATCCGTCAGGATACCTTTTGAGAATACCACCTTGCCCGGATATCTCTGCCTGGTGGACGATTCCGGGCAAAAGAGGCCGCTCTTGATCGTCCACAGCGGTTTCGACGGCACCGCCGAGGAACTTTATTTCGAGATTACTTCTCTGGCCGCGGAGCGCGGGTTCAACTGTCTACTCTTTGAGGGACCGGGACAGGGGGGAGTGATACGGGAGCAGAAGATCCCCTTCCGCCCGAACTGGGAGACGGTAGTGACACCGGTCGTGGATTTCGCTTTGAAACTGCCGGAGACGGATCCGGCAAAGATCGCGCTGATAGGATTCAGCTTCGGGGGTTACCTCGCCCCGCGGGCCGCGGCTTTCGAAGACCGGCTCGCCGTCTGTGTCGCCGACGGGGGAGTCTATGACTTTTACGAGAACTGCATGAAAGAATGCCCGCCGGGTACCGAGAAAATGATCGCTGACCGGGACGGGATAAAGGAATTCGACCGGGAAATAATGCGGGAGATGAAGACGAACGTCAATCTCGGCTGGTTCTTCGCCAACGGCATGTTCACGTTCGGGACCGCCTCCCCCGGCGAGTTCCTGAAGATGCTCAAACCGTACACGATGAAGGACTGCGCAGCGAAGATAAAATGCCCCCTGCTGGTCGTCGATTCGGAAGGGGATAAAGATCTTCCCGGTCAGGCCAAACATCTCTTCAACGCCCTGCGGTGCCCGAAGGAGTACATGCTCTTTACCGCAGAGGAAGGGGCCGAAGAACACTGCCAGATGGGAGCGATCATGATATCGGGTGAGCGCATTCTCGACTGGCTGGAAGACGCTTTGCGCAACCTGCCGTAACTTTTGCCCTCCCTCATCCCGGCGGGGGCAGATCCTGCGGTTCTCTCCCTTCCCGGTGATAGACGGTGGCCAGGACCTTGGGGACATACATCTGTGTTTCCGACGGCAGGTGCCGGGCGACGGAGGAAAAGGTTGTCGCCCCATGCTGTTTCAAAAGTTTTCCCACCCGCCCTTCCCCGGCGTTGTAGGCGGCCAGCGCCAGCGGCCAGGAATCGAACCTTTTATAGAGAGCCTTCAGGTACCGGGCCGCCGCCCGGGCGCTTTTTCCCGGGTTGAGCCGTTCATCGGGAGGGCCTTCATCGAGGCCGAAACTTCTGGCGGTGGCGGGCATGAACTGGTAAAGGCCCCGGGCGCCGACCGGGCTTCTCGCTTCCGGGTTGAAAGAAGACTCGACTTCCGCCTGCCAGACCAGTTCCGGGGGAATCCCCTCGGCGCGGAAGATTTTCTTCAGGGCGGGGACGAGCTGTTTCGCCCGGGGCGGCGCCGGGCGCCCCTTGAGCTTATCCTTCCAGAGAGCCAGGCTGGTCACCGACTCCGTCCTTTTTTGGGCGACCGCCTCCGGGGCCGGCGCCGGTTTGGGAGGGGGAGGAGGAACGATCGACGTCCGGAGGGGAGCGGGGGTGCCCTTGGGGCGCGCCGGAGGTGGTCCGGGGGCGGGCAGCCGTCTGGTTACCCGGTCAGCGACCTCGAAGTAGTCAAGCCGCTGCCGGAGCCAGTCGGCGTAAGGAGCCCCGCCCTTGACCGTGTCCAGGACCAGCAGGGCCCGCTCCGCCTCCGGGCGCATCCAGGCCAGCTCCTCCAGGTTGCCCGATTGGAGCGCGCTCTCAATGCTGGTCCAGAAACGCCGCCAGTCATCCGCGGTGGGGAGGGAGAGGTTGTTCAAAACGGGCGGCGGAACATACTTATCGATCCGGTCGATACCCAGTTGCCGGGCGGCGTCGCGGAGCGTTGTCCGATTCTCTGCCCGGGCGGTCTGCCCGGCGGTGGCGGCAATCACAATCGCCGTCATTAGTATCGGGATTACCTGATGTGATTTTCCTGGATTCCGTGGCATCAACCTGTTCTCCGAGGATTGAATACGATGGGATTATAACAGGAAGTGCGGGGCGGGAATTAAAAAATATGGTTCTCTTCCATTTTGTATGGTTTTGCCGAGAAATGTCATTACGATCCGCCGGCGGAGAAGAAATCTCATCATAACTACTAAAATAAAAAAGTGATACAAGTAATACTCTAAACTATATTTTAGATTGCTTCGTCGCTTACTGCCCCGAATTCTTCGGGGCATATAGCTCCTCGCAATGACTCCTATAGAGCGTTTACCCACACAAAATGGAAGAGAACCAAAAATATTTGGTACCGGAATTTTATTGTCACCGCCGGGGAATAGGAGTAGAAGCCGTATCTCTATCCGTCATTTAAAGGGATAGTTTAAAAGCGGGAATAAAACCGGGATGAAAAGAATTCGCAAGAAAAACACATTTTCGCCTGTTTACTGGTGTTTGCTTGGAGCGGCGACGGTTGCCCTGGATCATCTGACCGGGCCTTACATACGGTTCCCGATCCTTTTTCTTCTCCCTGTCATGCTGGCCGCGTGGTACGACGGGCGGAGATGGGGCTGGGGACTGGCCATCGCGCTTCCCCTGATCCAGGAAGCGCTGATCATGGCGGTCTGGACTCACCACGTGGCGGTGATCGAGACCATAATCAATGCCCTGGTCAGGATTGCCGTCTTATCGCTGGTCGCTTTCCTGGTCGACCGGACCGCGAAACACGAACGGGCACTGGAGACGGAAGTGAGGACCCTGAAAGGAATATTGCCCATCTGCAGCCACTGCAAGAAAATCCGCACGCCGGAAAACACCTGGGAACAGATGGAAAAGTATATCTCCGATCATTCCGAATCGCAGTTCAGCCATGGGATCTGTCCGGAGTGCCGGGATAAATATTACAGGGAAGAGTTCCCCCCCTCCTTGCCCCCAAGTGGGCGACCCATAGTAACGACCCCAGGTAATAAATAGATGAATGCGCTGAGTTCTTTTGGAATGCTGGTGGGGGCCTCCTGGGCGGCAGGGGTTAATCTTTACCTTACCGTGGCCGGGCTCGGGATCGCGCAACGGGTGGGATGGATCACGCTACCCGGAGAATCGGCGGCGCTCGCCCATCCGCTGGTCATCATCGTCGCGTTTGTGCTCTTCCTGATCGAATTCCTGGCCGACAAGATACCTTATGTCGACTCGGCCTGGGACTCCGTTCATACCTTTATCAGGCCCCTGGCCGGGGCCGCGCTGGGATACCTGGCGCTGTCGGAGGCCGGCCCGGAACTGCGAATCGTTGCCGCGCTCCTGGCCGGGACCATCGCACTGGACTCGCATCTCACCAAGGCGACCTCGAGGCTCGCCATCAACGCCTCCCCGGAACCGGTGAGCAACTCCGTGGCCAGCGTTGTGGAGGACGTCTCGGTGCTCACCGTCCTCTACCTCGTTATCAGGCACCCGGTCATCGCCGCGGTCGTGGTGATACTATTTATTCTCTTCTCGATCTGGTTTCTCCGCAAGATGTTCCGGTTCGTCAAGCAGGTCTTCAGACCGGGGATGAAGACGGCAGAATCCCCCGCTTCGCCCCCGGAAAAGAACAGACGATTGAATGTGATTGAATAAGAGGTGTGCCCTCTACCTCGGCCCCTGTTTAGTCCACTAATTAACTCTAATTATCCCCCGCCTCACCCCCTTTAATATAACCGCGGATTATGCGGATTAAACGGATTGTTGGCCTCTACCTCGGCCCCTTTTTGGTCCACTAATGGATTCGACTCCGCTCACCACAAGTTTACACTAATTATCCCTCCCCTCGGCCCCTTTTAAAAACTATAAATTTCGCAAATTACGCGAATCCCCCTTTAAAAATACCTGATTCCTCTGATTTTTTTGCTATTGATACCAGTTTTTGTGTGAGAGAGGCGAATCCATGTGCCGAGTGTATTTCCACGCGCAGGGGGGGATATGATCCAGGGAGGAGGACTGCAGTCGATTATCGGTGATCAGTAATCGGTTAAAACGGGGGCCGGGAAAAAGACCTGAACGTTCAACGCTCAACGCTCAACTCCCAACGTCCACTATCCCCCTCACCCGTCCTTCTGTTCGAGCTTCTCCCTCACTCAGGATACCCTCTCCCCGAGGGGAGAGGGTGTCAGCCGGCAACTGATTACTGATCCGCCGTCGCTCCTCCCTCTTCACCCAGGCGACGATAGACAGGTCGAGCTCTGGCGGACAAGTTGCTGATCACTATCTTGTCACCGGCGCGTCCCCGTCGGCGCCAAAGTAAGCCCGGGTGACACGGCGGACGGCCCAGAGACCGGCGGAATCGCGGAAGATGCCGAGGTCGGCGATGCCATCGCCGTCGTAGTCGGCGGGGGCCGGCCAGTCCACGCAGCGGCCGTAGTAGACCCGGGTGACGTCCCGCACCGCCCAGAGGGCGCTGGTGGAGGTCCGGAAGATTCCCAAATCAGCGGAACCGTCGCCATTAAAGTCGTTCACGGCCGGCCAGTCGCCGGGGAGGCCATAATAGACTCGGGAGCCGCCGCGGACGGCAAAGAGGGAGAAGCCGGAGCCGCCGGCGTCGGGGCGGTAGATGGCGACGTCGTTAATGCCGTCCCCGTCGTAATCAGCCGGAACCGGCCAATCGCCGGCAGCGCCGAAGTAAGCGCGACCAACGCCGCGGACCGCCCAGAGGCCGCTGGAGTCGCGGAAGACGCCGATGGCATCGGACCCGCCGCCGGTATAATCGCCGGGGACGGGGAGATCGCCGGGCGTCCCGTAGTAGAACCGGGTCAGGTTCCGGATTGCCCAGAGGGCGCTCGCCGGATTGAAGACGGCCGCGTCGGTTGTCCAGTCGCCGTCGTAGTCGGCGGAGACGACGAGAGAAGCGGCGGAGCCGAAGTAGAATCGGGTCACTCCCCGGATCGCCCAGAGAGCGGAGGTGGGGCGGAAGACGGCGATCTCGGCTGTGCCGTCACCGTCGTAGTCGCCGGAGCGGTAGGCCTGGATCTCGGGTGGTATCACCGGCCCACAGGTGGGCGCCACCGACGGCGTAGCCGTCGGGGTGGCTGTCGCCATCGGCGTCGGGGTTGTCAGTGGTGTCGGGGTAACGGACGGGGTGGGAGGGATCGACGGTGTGGGTATGACCGAGGGTGTGGGAGTGACGGTCGGTGACGGTGTCGGCGTGACCGAGGTCGTCGGCGTTGGTGTGACGGTCGGCGTCGGGGTCATTGTCGGTGTCGGCGTCGGGGTGGGCGTTCCTTTGGCGATGCTGCAGAGCGAGAGGTCGGTGTAGGTGTTCCCGTTCAGGCCTACGTAGAGGACCGTATCGTCAACGGTGATCTGCGGCAGGATCACGTCGACGAAGTAGTAGGTGTCATAGCCCAGCCTGATCTTGTCCCCCTCCTGGATATCGATCGGCTCTGCCTGCTCCTCAAAGCGGAGCTTGACCTGGCTCATCGCCGGCAATATGCCGCCGTCGAACCAGAAGTTAAGCTTGTCGGGGACGTAGCCGAAGTCGGTGGCGTTGTTCCACTCCAGCCCCCGGATGAACCAGCCATTGTTGACGGATGCCCGTGTCTGGAAGATCTCGATGTAGGTGATGTTCGTCAGCATCAGCGGTGAGACGCAGGGGACGGGCGTCGGAGTGATCGTTGGCGTGATCGAGGGTGTGGGGGTGATACTGGGTGTGGGCGTTGGTGTCACCGTTGGGGTGGATGTGGCCGAGGGTGTCGGGGTCATCGAGGGTGTTGGTGTGAGGCTTGGCGAGGGTGTCACCGAGGGCGTGGGCGTGTTAGTCGGTGTCGGGGTGACCGACGGCGTAAGCGTGACCGAAGGCGTCGGTGTCACCGAGGGTGTGGATGTGACAGTCGGGGTTGGAGTCGGCGTCACCGATGGTGTTGGTGTCGGGGTGACTGTCGGTGTTGAGGTGACTGATGGCGTGGGTGTGACGGACGGTGTTGTTGTCGGCGTTACCGAGGGGGTCGGTGTAACACTCGGGCTCGGCGTCGGCGTTACCGATGGCGTGGGTGTGATAGACGGTGTTGGTGTCGGCGTGACCGACGGCGTGGATGTGGCAGTGGGCGTAACACTTGGAGTGGGCGTGGCTGATGGTGCCGGGGTGGACGAAGGGGTCGGCGTCGGCGTCGGTGTGGTTAAAGAGATATCGATATCAAAAGAACTCATCGCACCGTCGAAGCCATCGACCACCGTGTAATAGGTGTCGATCGCGGCCGCGTAGGATATGTGTTCGTCACTTGTCCCCGAGTTGGTGCTGCTGTCGACGCAGGCCTTTGAGCTGGGCGCGTCGCAGAGAAGCAAGTCGAGATCGGCCGAGAGGCTGGAGAGGTTGATGGAAAGGGTGCCCGGGGCGGTGACGGTGAAGGCATAGACGATATCGTGCCCGGTCTCCGGGAAGGCGATACAGCCGTAAGTGTCATAGTCGTCGGCGAAGCCGGTGGTGTCCTGGCTCCCGGTGTAGTTAAGGGTGACGACGATGGGCGCCTCGAAGACCTCCCCCACCGGCGTCGGCGTTACGCTGGGCGTGGGCGTGACCGATGGTGAGGGAGGAGGGGTTGCTGTCGGCGTCGATGACGGAGTCGGAGAGGGCGTGACAGACGGCGTGGGTGTAACCGAGGGCGTTGGGGTGATACTGGGCGTGGGAGTAGGAGTCACGGATGATGTCGGGGCGGCGGACGGCGTGGGTGTAATCGATGGTGAAGGGGTCGCGGATGGTGTCGGTGTGACCGAAGGCGTTGGCGTGACACTGGGCGTGGGCGACGGGCTTACCGTCGGCGTGGCCGTGACCGAAGGGGACGGTGTGGGCGTGGGCGCGACCGAGGGGGTCGGCGTGACGCTCGGGCTGGGCGTGACGAAGGAGATGTCGAGGTCGAAGGGGCCGGCCGCGCCCTCAAAGCCGTCGACGACCGTGTAGAAGGTCCCGGTCCCGGTGGCGAAGGTGATCTGCTCATCCACGGTTCCGGTGTTGGTGCTGCTGTCCACGCAGTCCTTAATGGCGGGTCCGTCGCAGAGGAAGAGGTCGAGGTCGACCGAGAGCCCCGAGAGCAGGATCGAGATCGTTCCCGGGGTGGCGAGGGTGAACCGGTAGACGATATCGGGGCCGGTTTCGTCGAAGGCGATGCAGCTGTAAGTGTTGTAGTTGTTGGCGAAGCTGATCGCGGTGTTTTCGCTCCCCGAGTAATCCAGGGAGACCACGATCGGCGCTTCGAAGGTCTCCCCGACCGGTGACGGGGTGGTCGTGGGCGTCGGTGTCAGGGTCGGGGTGATGGAAGGTGTCGGGGTGGTATCGACAAAGGTCCCGTCCCCGCCCCGCCAGACCATGCCTCCCCGCTCCCAGGAGTTGCTGACCCCGGCCCAGAGGTAGCCGCTCCACCGGACGAGGTCCTGGACGGCCATATTGGTCTGCTCATCGAAGCCGTTGCTGTTTACCTGGGTCCAGTTCCCGAAGCTGCCGTCATACTCCCAGACCTGGGCGCCGGGGTTGTTGCCCCCGGCCCCGAGGGCGTTCCCCGTCCCGACATAGAGGTTCCCGCCCGCCTCCTCCATGCACCGGGTGGCGTCGAAGTAGTACATGTCGACGGCGATGTCGGGGTTGTTCTGGAGCCAGTCGGTCCCGTTGGTCGTCTCCCAGACCTGACTGCCGCTGGTGGTATTCGCCGTCCCCCCATAGAGTTTCCCGTCGTAGACGAAGAGGACGCGCACGTCCTGGTTGTCATTGCCCATTCCGAAACCGGCGGCCGCCACCATGGTCCAGTCAGAGGGGGTCGGACCGTCGTAGCGCCAGACCTGCCCCCCGCTCTGGGTGTTGTAGGTTCCCGCGTAGAGGTCGTCGTTAAAGACCGCCAGGGCGCGCACCTGGCGGTTCTGGCTGTCCCCGAAGGCGTTGGTATTGATCTGGCTCCAGGAACTCCCGTCGTAGCTGAAGACCTTGGCCTTGTTGTTGGTCCAGGAATTGCCGGCCCCCAGGATCAGGTCCCCGTCGAAGGTGGTCATCGAACAGGGGATCTTCAGGTCGGAGTCGCCCAGACCCAATCCATCGGTCAGGAATGTGAAATCCGCTCCGTCGTATTGCCAGATTTCAAGACCGTTGGCCGAGTTGTTCCGGGTACCGATGTAGAGGTGTTCGTCATAGACCTCCATCGAGTAGGGGATCTGGTTCTGGCTGTCGGAGAAACCGCCGCTGGTCAGCCTGGACCAGTTGGTAGGCCCCGGCCCGTTATAACGCCAGATCTCGCAGCCCTGGGTTATGTTGTGGGTCCCCGCGTAGAGATCGTCCTTATAGACCTCCAGCTCGAAGACGGAGTAGTTGTCAGTTTGATTCCCGAATCCGTTGGTATTCCACTGGGTCCAGGTGGACCAGGCCGCCGGGCAGGAGCCCGGGGAAAAAAAGGTTGTGAGAACGGCCGCGGTAAAAAGGGACGTTAAAATCCTTGCCCGGGAAGAGATGCGCTGCATGATATCCCTGCTTTCGGTTTTATGGTTTCCAGTGAAATTGTTTTGTATGTACCTTTAACAATAAATTCCCTTTCCCGCAAGCATTTTACCCGGTTCTGTACATCAGATTCGGCCGCTTCATTAAACTACGAATTTCGCGAATGACGCTAATTATCCCCCTGGCTGTTCAGGCAGGGATAAGGGGTAAGGGATAAGGGGGAAGATGCGGGATGAGGGCAGAAGACTAATAATCGGTTCCGAAAAGCTCCCCGATTACCATCGGGAATCCTCGGGATCTCCGTTGAACTGCGATAATCAGTGACCGGTTGAACCGGGGTCCCGGAAAAAGATCCGAACGTTCAACGTTCAACGCTCAACTTCCAACGTCCACTATCCCCCTCACCCGCCCCTCGCGTACGCTCGGGGCATCCTCTCCCACGAGGGGAGAGGGTGCCAGCCGGTGACTGATTACTGATTACCGATTACTATCTTGTAACCAATACGTCGCTATCACTCCCATAGCACACTCCGATAGATCGGAGCGGCTACCGGGTGACGGGTACGTCGCCGTTTGTTCCGTAATAAGCGCGGGTGACGAAGCGGACGGCCCAGAGACCGGCGGAGTCGCGGAAGATCCCGGGGTCGGCGATGCCATCGCCGTCGTAGTCGGCGGGGGCCGGCCAGTCAACGCAACGCCCATAGTAAACGCGGGTGACGTTTCGCACCGCCCAGAGGGCGGTGGAGGAGGCCCGGAAGATCCCCACATCAGCTGAACCGTCCCCGTCAAAGTCGTTCGGCGCCGGCCAGTCGCCGTCCCGCCCGTAATAGACCCGGGAGCCGTTGCGGACGGCGAAGAGGGAGAAGCCGGAGCCGCCGGCGGCGGAACGGTAGACGGCGATCTCGTCGCTGCCGTCGCCGTTGAAGTCCCGCGGCACCGGCCAATCTCCGGTTCCGCCGAAGTAGGTCCGAGCCATCCCCCGGATCGCCCAGAGACCGGAGGCCGCGCGGAAGACGCCGACGGCGTCGGTGCCGGAGCCGTTGTAATCGCCGGGCGCGGGCGCGTCGCCATCGGCGCCGAAGTAAATCCGGGTCAGGTTCCTGATCGCCCAGAGGGCGGAAGCCGGGTTGAAGACGGCCGCGTCGGCGGTGCCGTCGCCATCGTAGTCGGCGGAGACGATAAGGTCTGTGGCGGATCCGAAGTAGAATCGGCTCACCCCGCGGATCGCCCAGAGAGTGGAGGTGGGACGGAAGACGGCGATCTCGCTTGTCCCGTCACCGTCATAGTCGCCGCTTCGGTAGGCCTGAAGTTCAAAGGGCACCGGCGGCCCGCAGGTGGGGGAGGGTGTCGGGGTCGGCGGCAGAGTAGACGTCGGTGTTGTCGAGGGTGTCGGCCTGACGGAAGGCGTTGGAGTTACCAACGGCGTTGTGGTGGCACTCGGAGTCGGGGTGGCGCTCGGTGTTGGGGTCACGCTTGGCGTCGGGGTCACGCTGGGCGTGGGCGTCATCGAGGGCATTGGCGTGGGCGTGACCAGGCAGCGCATGAAGACCTTGCCGCCCTCGCCGTCGCTGTTGGAAACACCCGCGAAGAGGCAGGGGTAGCACCCGGCCAGGGCGTGAACCGCCTCGTTGGTGGAGTTCCCGAACCCGTTCTCGTTCACCTGGGTCCAGGCTGCCCAACCGTATTCCCAGACCTGGCCGCCCTCGGGGGATCCGGAGTCGTTTCCGGTTCCCACGTAAAGGCGTCCGTCGAAGACCTCCATGCACCGGGCGGCATCATACTGCATCTCGTTGCCGGGGTCATTCCGGGTGAAGATTCCTCCCGCGTACTCCCAGACCTGGCAGGGGACGCTCCAGCCGGCTCCCCCCACGAAGAGCCTCGAGCCCGTTGCGGCCAGGCTCCGGAACTCCACGAAATTCCCGCCGAAGCCGCCCTCGGTCACCAGCGTCCAGTCGGCGGTTCCGGGGCCGTCGTAGCGGTAGAGACGGGCGTAGTCGGAGGTGTTGTAAACCCCCGCGTAAACTTTCCCGTCGTAGACGGCCAGGCTCCTCACCTGCTGGTTGTCGCTGTCGCCGAAGCCGTTCTCGTTCACCTGCGTCCACTCGCTCCAGTCATAGGTGAAGACGGCGGCCTGCCAGGAGGTCCCCAGATAGAGTTTGCCGTCGAACACGACCATGGAGGAGGCCCAGGTGTTGGTCGTATCCCCGAGCCCGCCGGAGGCCCTTTGTGTCCAGTCGCTCCCATCGTAAGACCAGACCTCGAAGCCGTCGGAGTTGTTTGCCGTCCCCACGAAAAGCTCATCGTCGAAGACGGCCAGGGAGAAGACCCCCCGGTTGTCGGAGGTGCCGAAGCCGCCGCCGGTGACCAGCGCCCAGTCCGTGGGGTCGGGGCCCTCCCGCCGCCAGATCTCGCAGCCGGCGATGTTGTTCAATGTCCCGGCGTAGATGGTTCCTTCGTAGCAGGCAAGCGCGAAGGCGGAATAGTTGTCCTCGTCGCCGAAGCCGTCCTCGTTCACCTGGGTCCAGGCGGTCCAGTTCCCGGTCGGGACCGGGACCGGCGTCGGGGGAATCGACGGCGTCGGGGTGGTCGAGGGCGTCGGGCTCGGTGTCTTGAAGCCGTAGGGCGTCGGTGTCGTGCTGGGGGTGGCCGTCGGGGTCACCGAGGGCGTGGGCGTGACCGACGGTGTCGGGGTCACGGAGGGGGTCGGGGTGATGGATGGTGTCGGCGTGGGTGTCACCGAGGGTGTGGGTGTCACCGAGGGGGTTGCGGTGGGAGACGGCGTCTTATACCCGAAGGGCGTCGGCGTCGGCGTTGGCGTGGTCAGGTAGCCGAGATAGGAGAGTTTGGTAATGAACCCGTCGTTGTTCCCCGCGATACTCGCCTGGTAGGCGTTGAAGGTGGGGAAGTCAGCGGAGGGACTGTATCCCGTCACATAAGCGCTGTCGGCGGAACCGAGGGCCAGGCCGAAACAATACTCCATCCCGCTTCCGCCGAGGTAGGTCGAATATTTCAGTGAGGAACCGGAGGGGGCAAACTTAGTGACGAAAGCGTCATAGCTGCCGGCCCAGGTCGCCTGATAGGCGTTTATAGTCGGGAAGCTGCCGGTAGAGGTATATCCGCAGATGTAGGCGTTCCCCGACGGGTTCACGGCCAGGTCCTGCCCCCAGTCATTGCTCCAGCTGCCGATATAGGTGGAGTAGATCAGGCTCGAACCGGTGGAAGAGAGGCGGCTGACAAAGCAGTCGACCGCGCCATGGAGACCGGGCTGGTAGGGGTTCACGGTCGGGAAGTCGTCCGACTGGGTGAAGCCGCAGAGGTAGGCGGAGCCGTCGGTGCCGATCGCGACGTCTTTGCCCTCCTCTAAATCCTCGGCGCCGCCAAGGTAGGTCGAATAGATAAGGGTCGATCCGGTAGAGCTAAAACGAGTGACGAAAGCGTCCCGGCTCCCCCCCCGTGTCGCCTGATAGGGATTGACGGTGGGGAAATCGGTCGAATAGGTGGCACCGGTGACGGTGGCGATGCCCGAAGTGTCCAGGGCTATCCCATATGCCCATTCCTCCGTACTCCCGCCGAGGTAGGTCGAGTAGATCAGCGCGGACCCGGTGGAGTCGAAACGGGTGACGAATCCCGCCCGGGCGGTGCCGTGGTGGGTTGCCTGATAGGGATTGACGGTCGGGAAATCGCTCGACCAGACCGCGCCCGCGACGAAGGCGGAACCGGCGGAGTCGACGGCGATAGCCTCGCCGTGGCTGAGAAAGGTCCCGTTCAGGTAGGTCGAGTAAAGGAGCGAGGAGCCGGTGGAGGAGAGCTTGAAGACGACGGCGCTTCCCACGGACGCAGCCACGCTCGACTGGTAGGCGTTGACGACCGGGAAGGCCGAGCCGGAGTTGCAGGAACCGGTGATATAAGCGTTGGTCGCCGTATCGAGGGCGATGGCGCTGGCGCTGGAATAGGCGGATGTCCCTCCCACATAGGTCGAATAGAGAAGAGAGGAACCGGTGGAGGAAAACTTGGTGACGATGATGTCCTGGGTACCGGCCAGGCTCGGCTGGTAGGGGTTGAGTGTCGGGAAGCCGGTTGAAAACGTGCTCCCGCACAAGTAGGCGCACCCCTGGTCGTCCCCGGCCACGTCAGCGCCGAAATCATTGGCGCCCCCCCCAGGTAGGTCGAGTAGTCGAGATTGAGCCGTTCGACCCAGTTCCAGGGCGTTGGCGACGGGGAGGGGGACGTTGTCGGTGACGGTGAGGGCGTTTTATAACCGAGAGGCGTGGGTGTGATGCTCGGCGTCGGGGACGGCGTGACCGAAGGGGTCGGCGTGACCGAGGGGGTCGGCGTGACCGAAGGAGTTGGCGTGATCGAGGGGGTCGGCGTGATCGAGGGAGTCGGGGTGTTCAGGGGAGTCGGGGTCGGCGATTTGTAACCGAAGGGGGTCGGCGTCACTTCGTAGGCCAACCGGACCACGACGGTATTATAGGAACCGGAACGGATCGCCTGGTAGGCATTGTTCGTGGGCCAGTCGGTACTGAAGCTCTGCCCGCTCAGATAGATCTTGCCGGCGTCATCCACGGCAATCCCTCCCCCGTTGTCATCCTGGCCGCTCCCCCCCAGATAGGTGGAGAAGATGACGGCCGAACCGGTGGAGGAGAGGCGGGTGGCGAAGTAATCACTGTTGGAGCCGGCGAGGCTCGTCTGGTAGGCGTCTTTTACGGGAAAGTCGGAGCAGTTGGTCGTGCCGCTCACATAGGCCTCGCCCCCCTGAACGGATATGCCGAAGCCGTCGGTGGTCAGGTCCCCGCCCAGGTAGGTCGAGTAGAGGAGGGCGGAGCCGGCCGTTGATAACTTGGTGACAAAGGCCCTGATGTTAAAAGATCCTGTACTGGGCTGGTACGGGTTCACGGTGGGGAAGTCGGTCGAGTAGGTGCGTCCGGTCAGGTAGGCGGAACCGCCTTCCAGGGCGAGCGCGTACCCGTACTCGACCTGATCTCCCCCCAGGTAGGTAGAGTAGAGCAGGTTTGAACCGGTGGAGGAAAGCTTGCTCGCAAAAGCATCGTAGCTCCCCCCGGCCAGACTCGCCTGGTAGGGATTCTCGGTGGGGAAGTCGGCGGAGGTGGTCAAACCGGTCAGGTAGGTTTCTCCGGCGGAGTCGACGGCGAGACCCATCTTGGCGGGATAGAACAAGAGAAAGGGCCCGTCGTTTCCGCTCCCGCCCAGGTAAGTCGAGTAGAGGAGCGTGCTGCCGGTGGAGTCGATCCGGACGACGAAGGCGTCGTAGGACCCTCCGCCGAAACTGGCCTGGTAGGGATTGACGGTCGGAAAGTTGCTGGAATAGGTCCCTCCCCCGATGAAAGCGGTATCACCCTCGACCGAGATCGACATCCCGTAATCGTTGGCGGAACCGCCCAGGTAGGTGGAAAAGAGGAGGGACGATCCGGTCGAGGAAAGCTTGGAAATAAAGGCGTCATAGCCGCCGTTCCTGGTGGACTGGTAGGGGTTGACCACCGGGAAGCCGTTGAACGAGTTGGTCCGCCCCGCGACGTAGCAGTTCCCGGCTGAATCCACGGCGACGTCGTAGGCGACCTCATCCCAGTCTCCCAGGTAGGTCGAATAGACCAGAGTCGAACCGCCGGAAGAGAATTTGGTGATGAAGGCGATGCCGATCGAACCCGGCGAGGAGTGCGACGACTGGTATGGGTTCACGGTGGGAAAATCGCCCGAGCGGGTGGTGCCGGCGACATAGGCGCAGCCGGCCGAATCCACTTCCAGGGCCTGGGAGTAGCCGCCGCCGCTCCCCCCCAGGTAGGTCGAATAGTCGAGGCTCAGCGTCGCGGCCGGAAGAGAGAAGGGATGGATAAAGACGATCGGGAAAAAGCACATAAGGAAAACGGTTTTTTTCATACTGGTCTCCGGGAAACGGTTTGGGAAATCATGTAATCCATGGGGTAAAGGCGAAAATGGACCATGGTGCGTAAATGACAGAATGTATTTTAACCATGGCCTGTTCCCCGTCAAGAAGATTTATATCCACGATTCCATTAAGACAGGGATAAGGGGTAAGGGATAAGGGGGATAAGGAGGCAAGATGCGGGACAGGAGCCGCGGAATAGAGGCAAAGAGCTGGTAATCGGTGATCGGTTGAACCGAGGGTGGGAAGATAAAATCTGAACGTTCAACGCTCAACTTTCAACGTTCAACTTCCAATGTTCCCCCTCACCAGGTCTTGCCCGGAAAGGCGACACTGATTACCGATTACTGATGACTATCTTGTAACCGGCACGTCACCGGGCCTGCCGAAGTAGGCGCGGGTGACTCCCCGGATGGCCCAGAGGCCGGAGTCTCCGCGGAAGATTGTGATGTCGTCGAGAGCATTCCCGGTGAAATCGCCCCGGAGAGGGACGTCGTTGGCCTGCCCGAAATAGGTCCGGGTCACCCCCTTGATCGCCCAGAGGCCGGTGGCGGGGCGAAAGACGGCGATCTGGCTCCGGAGGGCCGGGGTGGAGCGGGGAGAGGAGGGACTTTGCCAGCGGTATACGCCGGGGATGGGGACGTCACCGGGTCCTCCGAAATAGGCGCGCGAGATCCCCCGGATCGCCCAGAGCCCGGTGGACGGACGGAAGAGGGCGATATCGTCCCCGCCGTAACCGTCGTAATCCGCGGGGACGGGCCGGTCGCCCGCCGTCCCGAAATAGGCACGGGTGAAGTCACGGACCGCCCAGAGCCCGGATGAGGGGCGGAAGACGGCGGGGTCGCAGGTTCCGTCACCGTCGTAATCGGCGGGGGCGGCGATGTCGCCGTTCTGCCCGAAATAAACGCGGGTGAACCCGCTGACCGCCCAAAGACCGGCCGCCGGGCGGAAGAGGGCGATCTCGGAGTAGCCGTCGCCGTTGTAATCCCCGGAGGCAGGGATGTCGCCTCCGGCGCCGTAGTAGACCCGGCCCAGGTCCCTGACTGCCCAGAGGCCCGAGGAGGGCCGGAAGACGGCGATATCGGATCTCCCGTCGCCGGTGTAATCGCCTGACTGGATGATCGGCTGATCTTCCGGGGAGACGGAGGCGCCCACCGTGGTCACGGTCTCCCCTCCCGGTCCGACGGGGTCGATCAGGACCTGGAAGGTGATGTATCCGGAAATCGGGTTCCAGTAGCGGAGCAGTGTCCCGCCCGTTACCTGGTAATTGTCCGGGGATTCCAGGTCGGGCATCAGGAAATCGATGACGGTACCGGAAATGGTGACAGCCGGATCTCCTTCCGTCAGGTAATTGCGGCAGGTGAAACTCTTGGAAACGGCGGAAGGGGCGGTGCTGCTGAACCACCCCTCGACCGAGGGGGTACTGAGGCGGGTGAGGTCGTTCCAGGCCGCCACCGGGTCGGCGTGCTTTTTCAGAATGGTGTCTTTATAGACGGGGTAGGAGAGACACTCGGTCTGGGAGTTGAACCGGTAGTAATAGGTGACCGGGTGCCCATCGCGGATGGTGATGGGCCGGAAACCGGGGTATTCCCGGGTGCTGAAGGTGGTGGAGGTGGTGTTGAGATGAATGATCTCCTCCGGCCCGGACGTGTCTTCGAAGAAGTTGTCGACGTGGGTGTGCCCCGAGACGGCGAGCCGGACGCCGGTCTGGTGGCTGAGGGCGATCAGTTCATCCCGGTTGGTCTGGTCGTCGAAACTATCCCCTTCTCCGTATTCGCCAAAGAAAGGATGGTGAGAAGCCATCGCCAGCAGGTCGTAATTTCCGCCGGCTTCCTGGAGGTCCCGGGCGATCCAGTCCATCTGGTCCGCCTGCACTCTTCCCCCGGCCAGGAGGTTCTGGGGCAGTTCCGCCTCCGGGAAGATCCAGGCCCCGCTCAAGAAGTTGCGGGTGTTTTGCTCCAGAGGGTTGAACTCCCGGGCGTGCTTGTCGTAGGTCCAGATACAGGTAAAATGGACTTTGTCGCCGTACTCCCAGCCGAAATAGCGGGGGGAGAAGACGGTGGGCCAGATCTCGGCCCCGTCCTGCTTGACATGTCCTTCGAGCCCGGTCCAGTCGCTGACCAGAATATTATATATCTCCATATTGTAGGTGTCATGATTGCCGGGGAGGCAGACGATCGGGACGTCAAGCCGGAGGATCTGCTCGTAGGTCTTGTTGTATTCGCCGTTCCAGTCCGGCGCGGTCCCGCAGAAATCGGTGATCCCGGTGCTCTCCCAGGGAAATTCGACGAAGAAGGGGATGCCGAAGACGGTATCCCCGGACATGATCACGAAGTCGGGATTGAGCCGGTTGACGTCGTCGATCGCCTTCAGATTGTAGGCATAATCCCGGAACTCCTCCGAGTCGGGATGCGGTTCCGGCAGCGCGACCCAGCTGGCGGGGCCCCGGGGGTCGTTGATGTGGAAGTCGGTGATCTGGATGAAGGTATACTCGTCCTTGTACCCGTCCACCACCCGGACCGCGTGAGGCTGGGAGTCGCTGACCCAGGCCGCGCCCTCCGCCGTCACCAGGAGATCGTAAAGATCGGGACGGGTATCGGAGGGGACCCGGACGGTCACCTTCCAGACCTCTTTTCCCGCCCAGGGGCCTGATCCTTTCCAGTAATCGACGGTGGAATCGCCCGGCCATCTTTCGGAGATACCGTTGGTGGACGATTCGATGGGACACGCCATCTCGGTGGGCCAGCGGTCATTGGAGGAGCTGAGGGTCGCCGTCCACTCGGAGACAGCCGGCTGATTCGTTCCCTCGCCTTTGCCGATACAGTCGAACTCGATCGTGAACGTTTCACCCTGCTTGATAATGACCGGCTGCCCGAGCGTCGGGTAAACGAGGTGGGTGATCTTCCAGGGCCAGCCGGACGGGAACTCCGCCCCGGCCGGTGAGGGGAGAATCACCAGGCTGCCGATCGTCAGCAGGAGGGAAAGGATCGACCTCCCGATCGGCGGCGAATGGTGCTTATGGTTCCGGTTTTTTCTCTCGTTGTCCCGCATGATCCGGCCGTCTCACTTCTGGAAGGTTATCTTCTTCTTAAAGGTGAAAAAGCGGAAAGGGGTGTCTCCCTTTTTCACGGCCAGGGTCAGGGCGAAGACCTGCGGCTCACCTTCCCGGAACTCAGCGCCGACGATCTGATAATCTTCGTCTTCCTCGCCTTCTCCTTCCATCCGGCTGAAATAGATCTTGCGGGCGATGACCCCTCCCGGGTAGATCGGGGTCTCGGGAAGCTTTTCCGGATCCCCCGCCCGCATGTATTTCATACCCTCCAGGAAGGGAATGGTGGAATAGGTCCCGATGGCGATGGAGGAACGGGCCCATTCGATCAGTATGGTCTCGGCGGCCTGGTTTTTAATGTAAACCTGGGCGCCGTCGATGGTATTCTTGTCCCTGGGGCTGATCTCCAAACCCTCCATCTTGACGGCGATGTCCTCCAGCTCTTCCGAATGCCGGTCGAAGGTGAACTGGGGTGACGCGCAGCCGGCGATGACAGCCGGGAAAACCAGTCCGTAAAATATTCTTGACAGTCTCATATCAATCTCCTTATTATTTAAGCTTCGCGTTCAGCGTAAAGCGGGAATTCATTTATTTATTATTGTACAAATACCGGTGTGGTTCAAGCGATAATATTTAAAAATCAGTCTTTCCCCCTTTCTTTAAAGCCGGGAACTGATTAATATCAACCGGCACGCTGCCGAAAGGACGACCGCCATGTCAGGAATGCTGAAGGGAATTCTGATTCCGGCCGTTGGGGCGATCTCTATTCTGGCGGCCGATTTTTCTTTCACCCCCGCTGCGGCTCCCGAAGACGATTATCCGGGTGAAGCCGGACGAGAGGTTATCAAGACCTTCGTCGAGAGGGAACAGAGACAGGAGGATGCCGCGGCCCTCCGCCGGTCCCTCGATATCTGGGCGCTTAACTGCCGCCGCTATTACCGGGGAAGCTATCTCTCGCGGGACCTGAAGAGACTTCTCCGCTGGCTCGATGACCCGAAAAACAGGGACCGTCTCCCGCCGCCGGAACTCTGCGCACCCCTCTATTACCCCCCGTATCCCGTACCGTACTATTCCAACCGGTTCCTCCCCCGGAACTACTGGCGGCTGATGACCAAACGGATCCGCCGCTGGCAGGTGGAGGGGGGAGATCATTTAAAAAGGAGTGCTGGTGATGAAACGTGTTTATTGCTCCGTATCATGGTCCGCTCTTCTCGGTTCTTTGCTGATCCTCGGCGGGTGCTCTTCCGGGAAGATAACCACCTTTGCCGAGGATGAGCCCGTCCCCGATCATCTGGACATGAAGTACGAGGGCGGCCGGGCCAATGTCGCGGTGGGTGATTTTACCGTCAAGGCCCGGGGCGCCACCCTCTGGATCGGCGACGCCCTGCGGGAAATGATGGAGACGGCGCTCTTCGAGTCGAAACGGTTCAACGTTCTCGACCGGCTGGACATGAGCGGCCTGACCGCCGAGCAGAAACTCAGCTACACCAAGCTGGCCCGCCCCGACGCCCCCAAGCTGGGCCGTCAGCTGGACGTGGCCGAGCTTCTCGTCTATGGAACGGTGAGCGAGTTCGAGGACGAAGCGATGGGGGCCGGCGTTCAGGCGGAGATGGACAAGATGCCGGCTACGGCCGGCGTGGATGGGAAGGTCGCCCACATGGCGATCGACGTCCGGGTGGTGGACGCCGCCACCGGGCGGTTGGTGGCGGCCCGGCGGATCAAGGGCGACGCCGCTTCCGGCCAGGCGACCGGCGGCTTCAAGGTGGGAGGGGGGACGTCGGAAACCCCGATCAGCCTGGGGGCTTATGCCAACACCCCGATGGAGCTGGCGATCCGCGACTGTATTTACCGCTCGGTCATTTACATGACCGAATACATTCCGGCCCGCTATTTCAAATATTAATGAAGAGAACCACGAAGGTCACCCCGCATTCTTCGGGGTAGACTGTGATCACGAAGATTTGTCAAAAACGAGCTGAATCGTAATTTTATTAATTATTCTTCGTGTCCTTGCTCCGACCCGCAGGATAACCGTTTGGGGGTGATCTTCGTGGTTAATTACTAAAAGGAGGGCATTATGCATAGACGGCACTGTCTCCCCATAGCAATATTGTTGCTCGCCATCATCGCTGTTTTCACCACCGCTGTCCACGCGCAGGTGCCCCGGTACTGCATCCTCCGCCGACCCATTCCGGCTTTCGGAGGCGCCCCCTGCTATGAGTTCTTCCTGGCCGACTGTACTAATACCGGCCCCACGAAGATGTGCTCCGGCGACGCCGCCACCGCCACTGCCACCGCTTACGCCACCAGCCAGGGGTGGGCAGTGGACCCGAACGCCCACCCGCCCGGCGTCGGCCTTTTTGTCAACTGGGAAGCGGCTGACTCCTTTATGAACTTCCTTTCACCCTACGGGAAGGATTTTTACGGGTGCTTCCCCGACTCCCCTCCCGTGACACTGCCGCCCCGAATCCCGCTCGGCCCCCAGACCACCGTAGGCGCCCTCGGCCCCGGCGGGACCAAGTACGTGATCCTCCGCAAACCCGAGTTCGCCGGCCGCCCCAACTGCTATGAGTTCTACCTGGTGGACGTGACCGGAGCCAACGCGCGGGCCTATATCGACGCCTCCGGAACGGCCTGGGTGACCGGTATCGGCGCCCGGGAGGGCTGGGAGGTGGACCCGACCCTGGGAGGGCCGTACGTGAACTGGGAGGCGGCCGATTCTTCGATGAGCAAGCTGAGCCGCTATGGGGGCAACCTCTACTGCTGCGGCTGCACGCCGATTCCGACGGCCACGCCTCGCCCGACGGCCCCTCCGGCCCGGACCCCGCGCCCGCGTCCGACCCGGCCGGCACCCGGCTCCGCACCCACAGCGCCTCCGCCCCCGCCGACCATACCTCCGACTGCGCCCCCGACCCCACCGCCCACGGTTCCACCGACTCCCCCCCCGACCGTTCCTCCCACACCGCCGCCCACGATTCCCCCTACTCCTCCACCGACCGTTCCTCCCACACCGCCGCCGACGATAGCGCCTACTCCTCCACCCACGATTCCGCCGACCCCGCCGCCGACAACGCCCCTTCCTCCGGCGACCATAACCCCGGCACCTCCCCCGGCCGGACCGACGCCTGCCGGAGGACCGACGCCACAGGTAGGATGGCTGACCTCGACACCGCCGATTCCGGCCGCTACCCCGATCCCGGCCACCCCTCCTCCGACAACCCCGATCCCGGCGACTCCTGAGCCCCCCTCGGCGACACCTCCGTCGAACGAGAACCCGTTCGCAGAGCCCGGCAGCCAGGGATACATAGACGACGTGACGAATAACGAGCAGAACCGTACCGACAATGTTGTCACCCAGGGCAATACCGACGGCGATTCGGTGATCGCCCGGGGCCCCCGGACGTACACCCAGGGGACGCTGGTAAGCAGCATCCGGAGCACGATCCAGTGGGTGCGGACGACACCGCCGCCTCCGGCGACGCCGGTTCCGACCGCCAAGGCGGGGCCAACGGCGGCGCCGGCGAAGACCCCGCCGCCGGCCACGCCGCCCCAGCCGGCGAAGACGCCCTTCCAGCCGTCGTCGGGCCTCACCAACGTGACGGTGAGCAAGCGGACGATCACGGTGACCTTCTGGGACCACGGGACGGAAGACGGGGACATCATCGACATCACGCTGAACGGGCAGGTGCTCCGGGGAGGTATCGTGCTCACCAAGGCGCCACAGTCGATGACAATCGAGATCAACGACAGCAGCGCGGTCTTCGGCGTGCGGGCAGTGAACGAGGGGAGCATCTCGCCGAACACGGCCTCGGTCCAGTTCTCGGACGTGACCACGGGCAAGCCGGTCCAGGTTTATTCGATCAAATCGGGCCAGAAAGCGGACATGAGCATAACCTACGGGGGGCAATGATCCCGTGGTGAAATGAGAAGGCTTGCGCTTCTGGGAGCAGGGTTATTTGTCTGGGGTGCCAGCGTCTTTGCCCAGGGTATAGCGCCCCCGGTGAAAGAGCCCACCCCCGTGTCCGCTCAACGGGGGAACCCCGGTGAAATCAACCCCTTCGCCAGCGAGAAGTCGCAGCGGATACTGGAGATGTTGAGCGGGCGGAGCGCCGACCGGGAGCAGGCCCAACGGGACCGCTCCGCCACCGCTCTGGATGACGCCGCCGACAGGATAGACCACCTCGCACCGCGGGAGGCGTTCGAAGAGCACCTGAAAAATATCCGGGACGACCCCGGCGCCTATAATAAACCGCCGGCAGGAGTAAATCCGCCCCCGGGAGGGGAATCTTCCTCCGGCGGGGGATCATCGCCGGGTAAACAGACCTCGAACGAAGAGAAGAACAAAGGCGGCAGCGGTCCCGCCGCTCCGTCCGGGGAACTGACCGGCAGCGAACAAGTCGTCTACTGCAACATCGACTTGAAAGCCACGGTCACGGTCGAGATCGCGGGAGGGAGTTTCCGGCTTGATGCCGATGGGAAGTCGAACAGGGATTGCCCCCAGTCAAACCGGAGCTGCTGCTTCTCCCCCCCGGTCGAGGTCCGGGCCGCGATCAGCGGGAGCTTCCGGGGTGACGAGAAAGGGGGGACGCTGAGCGGGGAATGCCGGGACACGGTCAGGGACGAATCCGGGGAGAGCCGGTTCCGCCGGAACGTTTCCGGTACCTTGAGAAACGGGGTTCTCTTTCTCCAGATCGATGCCGATCGGCAGGGATTGTTGGACCCAATGAAGTGGGCGATCCGGGTGGAATAGAATTCAGTATCGGCAAGAACGTAATTAACCACGAAGGACACGAAGAATATTGAGAGAATAACAGGTTCCATTTCATCTTAGAAATCTTCGTGATGTTGGTCAGTCGCTTCGCTCCTTGCCCCGCTAAAGCGGGGCCCGTCTCACTACATTCGGCTCGTGTCCTTCGTGGTTTTGATTAGCGTGTTTCAATTATGAGATTCCGGACAAAAATAATTGATATTCCGGGGACATGGGTATCTGTCATCGTTGTGGCAATATTAGTGTTTATCGTTTCTCCCCCGGTTTTCGGGGATGATGACGATGATTACGAGGATATACCGATCGGGAAGGCATACCGGGGGCCGAAGGCGGTGGTGGGGATCGGACGGTTCACGGTCGAGGTTCGGGGCGCCCCGGGGGAGATCGGGGACGGGCTCCGCGCCATGCTGATGACGGCGCTCTTCGAGTCCAACTATTTCATCGTGGTCGACCGGTCGGACATGGACGGGATCACCGCCGAGCAGCTCCTTTCCGACTCCTTTCTTTCCGATCCGGACGCCATCCTGGCCCAGAGCAACATGGACCCGGCCGAGATCATGGTTTACGGTGCGGTGATCGCCATCAAGACAACGGGAGGCGGCCTCTATTTCAAGCTTCCCGCCGTGCCGCTGAAGATGGGCGGCACCTACAAGGCGGACACGGTGACGATCGAGATCCGGGTGGTCGATTCGGCCACGGGCAGGGTGATCGCGGCCAGCACGGTCGAAGGGACGGCCCACGGCGGGAAGGGGGAATTCGGCTCGGGCTACGGGGAACTGCCGGTGGAGCTGAAGGCGTTCGCCAAAACGCCCCTGGAGCTGGCGATCCGGGACTGCATCTACCGGGCGGTCATCACTCTCTGCAAGACAATACCGCGGCAGCACTTCAAACACTTCGAATGATTATTAACCGCGAAGGACACCCCGCAAAATGAACTTCGTTCATCGCGGGGCCGACTCCGAACACGAAGGAAGTTGTAATACAACTTTTTTAACCGCGTCTGATGATGCGAAAGGAGGTTGCGGTATGAAAAAGTTTCCACTGCAAGTGAAGGTGCTGGCGGTTGTGCTCTCCGGTTTTCTCTTCGCCCCCTGCCACCTGTTGGTTCTGGCGGCCGAGCCGGGTCCCTCGGAGATTGACCACTCCCCGCCGGGGGATTATTACCCGGGTTTCCGGGTCAACCTCTACGCCGATATAGAGGATGATGCCGGGGTGCGCCTGGCCCGCTGCTACTTCAAGACCAAGAATGACAAGAACTATGTCTTCGTGGATATGACCGACATGGGGAACGGCGTTTATCAGGCCCAACTCCCGGCTCCCTGGGTCAACTCCGAGAACGTGGAGTACCTCTTCGTGGTCATCAACAACTCGAAGAAGGTGACCCGGAGCCCGCTCTATACCTTGGCGGAAGAGCCGACCCGGGAGGCGGCGGTCTGGAAAGACCAGGGGGAGGTCTATGAGATCCGGCTCGATCAATATCAGGAAGCGGCGGAGAAGTACCAGGCCTTCAAGAAACAGATTATCGACAAGTACAAGGACGACATACCGGACTGGCAGACGGCCGACGACAAAAATCCGATCAGGGTGAAGACCGAGCTTCCGAAAGAACTTGCCCAGATGGAAGGGTTCTTCGACAAGGTAACGGTGGAGCAGGTCCCCGACATCCTCAACTACGCCGCGCAGGCGAAGCAGATGGCGGTGGCGAGCAGCGCCCAGGGCGCGGCGGGTGAGTCGACCGCCTCGATCGACGCGATGGAACAGGCGGCCTGGAGCCAGCCGCCCACCGCGCCGCCGGCGGCGGGGGGCGGCGGGGGATTCTGGAGCGGTCCCTGGCCCTGGGTGATCGGAGGGGTGGTGGTAGCCGGGGGGACGGCAGGGGCGATCGCGGCGGGCGGTGGCGGCGGGGGAGGCGACGGCGGAGGAGGAGGGGAGCCCTGCAATACCACCACCCAGGCGGGGGGCGACGCGCCCGAGACCCACACCTACGCGATGGGGCAGTCCTCGGGGACCTTCCGGTTCGACTACGACACATACGCGCAGCAGGACCGGATAACCGTCACCTATGAAGGGGCGACGCTTTTCGATACCGGTTGCGTGGGAGCGAGCGGAACGCAGTACATCAGTTATTCCGGCAGCTCGAACAACGTCACCGTCTCGGTCCAGCCGAACTGCGCCGGCGGCACGGGAACCGCCTGGACGTTCACGGTCTACTGCCCTTAATTATCTTCACGCCCGCCATGCGGCGGGCGTGAAGATAATTAAAAGTGGTTCTCTTCCATTTTGTGTGGGTACATTATGGTTCTTATGGAGTGCAGCGACCATGTCGCTGCATGCCTTGACACGGTCAATGCGCTCCAAAATAGCTCCAGAATGTAATGAGCCGCACTTTTTGAGTATGATAACCGCCCAAGTAAAATGGAAGAGAACCTTAAAAGTAAACAAAGTCTATAATGATTAAAATAGCTATAGCGCTTGTTCTGCTTTATTTCTGTTTCTTTTGGCCGCACTGTGCGGGAGCAGAGCCCGGAGACGCTTATCCCCCCGGAGAGATGATGCTGGCCGGTTTGGTCCCGAATGCGCCCGATATATCCGGGGAGGTCGACCGGGAAGTCGCCCAAGAGACCATCCGGTTGAACCTGGAAGAGACGATCAAACTGGCCCTGCAGCGGAACCGGAGCCTGGCGGACGCCCTGGACACGGTCGCCATCTCCCAGTATACGCTGGCGGCGGCCGATTCGGACTTCGAGGTGAAGATCACCCCGGCCGGTCTGGTCCGGGCGTCGGGAGAGAGCGGACAGGACAACTACGACAGCCAGCAGTTCGGCGTCGGGATCTCGAAAAAATTTTCCACCGGCACCAGGGTGTATGTCACGCCCCGGGTGACCCGCCGCGACACCGGGACGGTGCAGTACGAGACGGCGGTCGATACTTTCCTGGTCCAGCCGCTGCTCCGGGGGCTGAGCCCGGAGTACAACCTGGCCGGGGTTTTGTCGGCCGAGTTCGCCGAACGGACCTCGCGGCGGTCTCTCTACCTGGCCCGGGTCAATATTATGCTCCGAGCGATTCAAAACGTGTACGATGTGGTCCGCCTCCGGGACATTCTCCGCCTGAACGATGAGTCGGAGGCGAGACTGGAGGGGTACGCCGCCGCCGCCCGGAGCAAGGAGAAAATCGGCCTGGCCTCCCCCATCGATGTCTACCGGGCGGACATCCAGCTCAATCAGGCGCGCGAGACTCTGGCCGTCTCGCGGGAGTCATACCTGGATGCCCTTGATAACCTGAAGATCCTCCTGGCCCTGGGCATGGAGACGAAGATGGAGGTGACCGCCCCCCTGGAGTATAAAACGATCGATCCGGATGAGGGGGAAGCGGTCAGGATCGCCCTCTCCCACCGGGTCGAGATCGACCAGGCCCGCGACAACATCGAGGAAGCGAAACGGAGATCCCGCGACGCCGAGCACGGCATTCTTCCCGCTCTTGACCTGGAACTAAGCTACCGGCGGTATGGAGAAGACGAGGACTTCGGCCGGTCGGCCAGCTTCGACAGGGAGAGGTGGGGGGTGGGTCTGGCCGCGGAAGGCGATATCTGGCGGACCCGGGAGAAGGCGGAGTATGAGAAGAGCCTCCTCTCGGTACAGATTCAGGAAAGGAACCTGGCCGAGCTTCTTGACGATGTCCAGCGGGAGGTCCTGATGGAGCTGAGGAACCTCAAGAAGGCGGCCCGGACCATCTCCATCCAGGAGGATCAGATCCGCCAGGCGGAAGGGAAGCTGGAACTGTCCCGGGTGAAATTTGCCCACGGGTTGGCCAACAACTTCGATCTGATCGAGTCCGAGGGCGAACTCCTCCAGGCCCAGACCCGACTCCTGGCCGCCGTTACCCAGTATATCATCAGCTCTTTCCGGTTCAAGGCGTCGCTGGGAACACTGATCGAGAAACCGGCGGCGTGGCGGGCAACCTGATTGTATCTTGAGCGAAAACCAGACCTCATTAAATTCAAAACGATTGAAACCACGAAGAATACCCCCGTACGGTTACCCTACGGGGCGGAGAAAGGACACGAAGCTTTATAAAATGAGCTTAGTTCCATTTTTTTCATCTACCCTTCGTATCCTTCGTGACATTTGTGGTGAATATCTTCATTGCTCCAGATAAAATTTTAAGGTTCTCTCCCATTTTGTGTGGGTACATTATAGTTCTTATGGAGTGCAGCGACCATGTCGCTGCATGCATTGACACGGTCAATGCACTCCAAAACAGCTCCATAATGTGATTAGCCGCACTTTTTGAATATAATAACTGCCCACACAAAATGGAAGAGAACCAATTTTAAATACCTTTTCGAGCAAGGTAGAATGAGAAAAGAGGTGAAATATGTTCTTGGCGGCACCGGGGCGGTACTGCTGATCGCAGTGCTGCTCGCGCTCTTTTCGGGCGGCAGCGACGAAGAAAAGATCCCTACCGCGGAGGCGAAGAACGGTTCGTTCCGGGTCTCCGTTTCCACCGTGGGGGCCCTCGATGCCGTCCGCTCCCATGTGATTTATTCCCGGATCAAGGGGGACAAGGGGAAGATCATCTACCTGGTGGATGACGGATCCCGGGTCAAATCCGGCGATCTCCTGGTCCGGCTCGATCCCTCGTTTTTCGAGGAGGAAGTCCGGCGGCTGACCGCGGAACTGTTGGAAGCGGAAGCGACGGTCGATGCCTGGAAACAGGACGTGGAGTGGGAGAAGAGCCAGGGGGAGAAGGAACTGAAGGTGGCGGGGTTTGAGAAGCGGATCGCGGAACTCGATCTGGAAAAGCTGGAGAAGGGGGAGGGGCCCCTGGAACTGGCGCGCCTGGAAGGGGCGATGCTGGAAGCGAAGCAGGAATACGGGGACACGACGAACTATGTCGGAGAGCTGAAGAAGCTGGAGGAGCGGGGGTACAGCAACCCGACCGAGATCACCCAGGCGGCCGCGAAAGAGGATGAGAACCTGAAGAAGTACGAGGCCGCCCGCCTGCAGTTCGAGAGCTACCGGGACCACATACTTCCCGCCCTGATCGAGACAGCGCGGGCCCGGGTGGAACGGGCGGCGATGGTACTGGAACAGACCGGGAAGAGTTCCGGCTTTCAGGTGGGCAAAGCGATCGCTTCGGAGAAGAATGCCGAGGGGGCCCTGACCGCGGCCCGGTCGTCACTGGAGATCGCCCGCGCCGAACTGGAGAAGACAACCATCACCGCCCCCATCGCGGGAATAGCGGTCCTCCGGGATGAGTTCAGAAACGGGGAGAAGCGGAAGCCCATGGTCGGCGACACCGTCTGGCAAAACCAGCCTCTCCTCGATCTCCCCGACCTTTCCTCAATGGTCGTAAAAACCCTGGTCAGAGAGGTCGATCTCCACAAGGTTCGGAAAGGGCTCCCGGTACGGGTTCGGGTCGATGCCTACCCCGACACCGTTTTCGACGGCCGGGTGGAGTCGATCGGCATCCTGGCCGAGAAGCGCCCCGAGCTGCGGAGCGGCGAACAGTATTTCGGATTGACGATCGCGCTGGATGGTTCGGACGAACGACTGCGCCCGGGGATGACCGCCCGGGCGGAGATTATTTCCGACGACGTAGGGGACGCTCTCACTGTTCCGCTGGCGGCTCTCTTCGACGACGCCGGCAGGACCGTCTGTTACGTGGACATCCGGAGCAGCTTCGAGGTCCGGGAGGTGCTGGTCGGTCGCCGGAACGAAGACCTGGCGGAGATCAGGAAAGGCCTGGAGGAAGATGAGAGGGTAGCGTTATATCCGCCGGAGCCGTCTGAGATAAAGAAGACCACCCCGCTTGAATGACCCCGATGCAATCGGGGTCATTATCTGTTTTCCGCTTTTAACCGACAAAACTGATTGGGTATGGACAAGAAGTGATGTGATCTCAGAAGATAATGATCTCCTGGTTGACGCGCGTAATCTGACTAAACACTACCCGATGAGTGATGATCGGGTTGAAGCATTGCGGGACGTCACTCTCCATGTCCGGCGGGGAGAGTTCGTCGCCGTTATGGGTCCCTCCGGATCGGGAAAATCCACTCTTCTCAATATTATCGGCTGCCTGGAACGCCCCACTGCCGGTTCATACTTTTTCTCCGGCCGGGACATCTTCTCACTCTCCGACAGCGAATTGTCATTACTTCGGGCTCACCATATCGGGTTCATCTTTCAGACCTATAACCTTATTCATCAACTCAGCGTTCTGGAGAACGTGGAGGTCCCCTTCTACTATCGGGGAACCGCCGCCGGCGCCCGGGAAGCGGCGTTAACGGCGATCGAGGAGGTCGGTCTCGCCGGCCGGCTCAACCATCGTCCGGCCGAGCTTTCGGGAGGAGAACAGCAGCGGACCGCGATCGCCCGATGCCTGGCGGGGCGACCCCTCCTGATCCTGGCCGACGAACCGACCGGGAACCTGGACTCGGCGACCGGGAGGAATATCATGGAGCTTCTCCAGGCCCTGCACCGCACCGGTTCCGCCGTTCTTCTGGTTACCCATGACGACAATGTCGCCAGTTACGCCGGCCGGCGCCTCCATCTGCTGGACGGGGAGTTCATGGAGACCGCCCACTCAAATATTCCAATAGCAGCCAAGAAGAATATGGAGAGTGTAATCAATAATGGAGTGATGGAGTAATGGAGTATTGGAGTGATGGAGGCGCCAGCAGCTCGGCCGGGCTTTACCAGTACTCCACCACTCCATCATTCCATCACTCCCTGAAGGTAATGGAATGATTTTTAGTCGCAATTAAACGGTGTCCAATGCAGAAATTGGTCAATATTTCTTCCGGTATCCGTTCCCTGCGTCTTCATAAGCTTCGCTCCCTTCTCAGCATGCTGGGAGTGATCTTCGGAGTGGTCGCCCTGATCGCTATGCTCTCGATCGGGGAGGGCGCCAAGCAGGAATCCCTTCGCCAGATAGAACAGCTGGGAATCAACAATGTTGTCGTCAAGGCTCTTCCCCGGACATCGTCCCAGGAGCTGAAAGCCCGGGAGCGGCTTTCCGCCGGCATCACTTTTAATGACAGCCGACGGATCAAAGCCGCGCTGCCCGGGCTCGAAGAGGCGGCCGTGGTCAGGGAGATCGAGGCTGAAATCCTGGGCGCCCCGGCGGAAACTTCCTACCAGGTGACTGCCGTTACCCCGGGATATCAACGGGTGAAAAACCTGGAGCTTGCGGCGGGGCGGTTCCTTTGCGATCAGGACCAGGCGGAGAAAAACCTGGTCTGTGTTCTGGGATGGGACGTCTCCCGGGGCCTCGGGCGTGCGGGCCGGGTCGGCTCGACTCTCCGGATCAACGATGCCGTTTTTACAGTCGTAGGGATCCTGAAACCAAGGCACTGGTCCCGGAACAAGCTGCCCGCCCTCTCCCCGCGTAATTATAACCAGTCGGTTTTTCTGCCCCTGGCTACCAGCCGTATTTTCGGCGCCGGCCCACCCGACAGCGACCCGGTGGACGAAATCTCGATAAAGTTTAAAAATCCGGGAGAGATACTTCCGGGTTCACGGGTAATCAAGAGTCTTCTTTCCCGCCTCCATCACGGGGTGGAGGATTATCAGATGATCGTACCGCTGGAACTCATCCGCGGGGCCCGGCAGACCCAGAGGATCTTCAACATCGTGTTGGGGGGGATAGCCGGGATCACGCTCCTGGTCGGCGGTATCGGAATCATGAACATCATGCTGGCGACGGTCTCGGAGCGTACCCGGGAGATCGGCATCCGGCGGGCGGTGGGGGCCAACCGGCGGCAGATCGCCGCTCAGTTCCTGACCGAGTCCGCCATCCTGACCGTGTCCGGCGGTCTGATCGGTGTCATCGCGGGATACATCATCTCACTGTTCATTTCCGGATTGGCCGGCTGGCCGACGGTGATTACCGCTTGGGCTATCTTTCTCTCACTGGGTATGGCTTTGCTGGTAGGGATATTCTTTGGCTTTTACCCTGCCGCCCGCGCCGCCCTCCTCGATCCCATCCAGGCGCTTAGGCATGAATAGGCAGTGGGTAGTGGGCAGTAGGCAGTGGGCAGTGGGCAGTCCCGAAGAAGCATTCGGGATCGCGCATCCTGTATCCCGTATCATTATCCCCCCGGATCTTTATATGATACGAACTCCGAACGCTCAACATTCAACGTCCAACGTTCAACGTTCAAAAAAATCAAAAAAGGGCCGAGGCGGAAGAAGACAAGCAGAGCCCCCGAAAAATGCCTCCGGCATCTCGGAGTAAAAATCAGAGAAATCAGGTGCTAATAAAAGGGGCCGAGGTGGGGGGGGGCCTCCACTTCAATCACATTTCCGTCAATAACTGCCGGATCTACGACGATCGTCTGGCCTCCCCCGAAGTTTTAATCGGGGTTTATAAAAGGGGTCGAGGTCGGGGTGAATTACCCGGCTGCCGGCGGAAGACTGATGATGAAGGTGGTGCCGAGGTCGGTCTCTCCGGACGTCCGGGCCCCGGCCGACCGTCCGCAGCCGTCGATCACCCCCATCTCCCCGAAGTAGTCCCCCGGTCCCACGGTAGCGAGGACCGCCTCCCGTTCCCCGCTGATCTTCTTCACGATCTCAACCGAACCGTTCAGAACCAGAAAAACACCATCGGAAGGATCGTCCTCTTCGAAGAGGCGCCTCCCTCCCGGGTAGGTTTCGACTCGCGCGCTTGCCAGAAGTGACTTTCGGATTTCTTCGCTGAAAGAGGTGAAGAAGCGGTTCATATAAATTAGCTCGCGCAGTCTACCCCGATAAAATCGGGGCTCGCAAATTTATGCAGGATCGTCCTTCACTCCGTGAAGGACTTGTAGGAGATGTAGTAAATGTATTATCGCCTTGCCGGAGGCAAGGCTTGCCGAACTGCAAGCGGAGCGATCCTACAATTGCGGCAAAGAATGCCGAAGGCATTCTGATCCTACAAGTCCTGTCGCGCAAGCGAAAGGACGCTACTACATTACTGAATTTCTTTTTTGGAATTCCGAAGCAGGCACGCCCTGGTTTCAGTAAATCCCGGCAGTGCCGATTTGTCAATAAATAATAAGGGTGATAATTAACTGGCCGTTAGCGGGGAACCCTGATAAAATGGCCTCCCTGTCGCGTTGCAGTTACCGGCCGGGACGGGAAGGAAAAACGAAATGACCGCCTTTATCTTAGAGATCGCTTTTACCTTTCTGATGGGCGTGATCGTGGTTTTCTTCTGGTGGGTCGGCAAAGTCAAAGAACTCTACCGGCAGGCCGGATGGTGGTATATCGTGGCCGCTTTCCTGCTCCTTTTCCTCGGCCATCTCCTCGCCGTGTGCGAGTATATTCCCTCCGTTCAAAACTTCCTCGCGGGCGCCCCCCCGTTCCTGGGGATTTTCCTTGAGCATCTCTTCGGTCATCTCCTGGCCGTTCTTCTCCTGGCGATCGGGATGGTGAAGTGGATACCGTCCGTGGTTGCCCTCAACGAGGCCCGCCGGAAGCTGCAGCAATCTCACGACGAGCTGGAGAAAAAAGTCGAGGAGCGGACGGAATATCTGGAGAAGATCAATCAGCGGATGAAGCGGGAGATCGAGGAACGGGCCCTGATCGAGGGCGAACTCCGGAAGTTTAAGACGGTTTGCGACCGGGCAAATTACGGCGTGGCGATCAGCAATCTCAAGGAGGAGATTGTCTACTGTAACCGGGAATTCGCCCGGATGCACGGCTATCTCCCGGAGAAAGTCGTGGGCAAGAACCTGTCGGTTTTTCACAACGGAGAACAGGCGCCATCGGTAAAAAGGCTGGTTGAAAAAATTCGTCGGGAAGGAGGCTTTTCGGGGGAGGAAGTCTGGCATGCCCGGAAGGACGGTTCAGTCTTTCCCACCCTGATGACCGGGGCGGTGATCAGGGACGCGGGGGAGCGCCCGTTTTTACTGGCGGCGACCGCGATCGACATCAGCTCCCGGAAAAAGCGCGAGGAGGAAATGGTCCGCCTTTCCAGCGCGCTGGCCGGCCTGGCGGAGATGGTCCTGATCACCGGCCTGGATCACCGGATAATATATGCCAACCCGGCGGCGGAAAAAATTCTGGGCTATGCCCCCGAAGAGCTGGTCGGCCGTCCGGCGTCCGATATTTTCGAGGGAATCCCGGGAAATCCTCCTCATCTGGATCAGGTGATGGAGGCTGAAATCGTGGACGGGACCTGGCAGGGAGAACTATTGAACAGGAAAAAAAACGGGGACCTGATCGATGTTCACCTTACCATGACCCGGCTGAAGAACGAGAAGGGAAGTCTTATCGGCTATGTGGGCATAACCCGTGATATCACCGAACGCATCAAGGCGGAAAAGAAGATCCAGGAAGCATACAGGATTATCAGCCGAAGTCCGGCCATCGCTTTTACCTGGCGGAATCAGCCGGGGTGGCCGATTGAGTTTGTTTCCGAAAACGTGAAAAACCTTTTCGGTTACACGGCGGAAGAGTTCATGTCCGGCGCGGTCGCCTACGGGGATTTAATTTTTCCCGATGATCGGGAGCGGGTCATGGAGGAGGTCTCGACATTCAGCAGCGAAGCCGGCCGGGACGAGTTTACCCATAAGCCGTATCGCATCATAACCCGAGACGGGGAGCCGCGCTGGCTTAACGACTGGACGTATATAGTAAGAAACGAACGGGGAGAAATCACCCATTACAAGGGCATCGTAGAGGACATCAGCGAGAAAAGGAGGGCCGAGGAGGAGATAAAGACCGCGTACAGGGAACTGAAAGGCCTGAAGAGCCAGTTGATTCAGGCGGAGAAGCTTTCGGCCATCGGTCTGCTGGCCGCCGGTGTGGCTCATGAATTGAACAGTCCTCTCGACGGGCTGATGACATTGCTGAGGCTGAACAAGAAGCAGTCCCCGGAGGGGTCGCCGGCGCGGGAGCAGCTCGCCGCCATGTTGAATGCCGCCGAACACATGGCGGCGATTATCAGAGATTTGACTTCATTCGCCCGGGAATCGACCGCCGATTTCTCGGAGGTTGATCTGAACCAGGTCATTGAATCAACGCTCTCATTCAGCGGATATCAGGTAATGGGGCGCGGTATTTCCATGACCAGGAAATTTTCGGATGACCTGCTCAAAATCAACGGGGACCGGGGACAGCTCCAGCAGGTCGTTCTGAATTTGCTGACCAATGCCCGGGACGCGCTGATCGAGGGAGGAGTCATCCGGATAACCACCGGCAATTCCCCCGACAACCGCAGTGTGATCATGGAATTTCATGATTCCGGCGTCGGGATACCGAAAGAAAACCTCGCCAAGCTTTTCGATCCGTTTTTCACCACCAAGAAACCGGGGGAGGGGATCGGACTGGGGCTTTCGGTGGTCTATGGGATTGTTGAAGACCACGGGGGGGAGATCGTCGTGAAAAGTAAACCGGGGCAGGGGACAACCTTTACGGTCAGATTCCCTGCCGGTGGACGGGAGGAAGATGGGCCGGCCCAAGATAATGCTGGTTGACGATGACGCTCTCTTTCTGCTGGCGCACCGGGAAGAACTGGAAGCCGCGGGATACGAGGTCTCGACCGCCCTCAGCGGGGAAGAGGCCATTTTCCTGGCCGGGGAAGAGCACCCCGACATCGTATTCGTTGATTTGATCATGCCGGGCATGAACGGCGTCGAGGTCTGCCGCGGGATCCTGAGGATCTCCCCCCGGACGGACGTGATGCTGATCTCGGGCTGCCCCGGGGATCGCGACCCCCGGTTTCAGGAATTTCTGAACGCGGGCGGCCGGCCGGGACAGCTGAGCAAGCCTCTGCGGGAATACGAGCTGACGAGGACCATCGATGAGATACTGGCGGAGAAGGGGGAGAAGAAAAATTGAATGCAGTATCATCCCTTCGCTTCGCTTCAGGATTTGTAGGATCAGAATGCCTTCGGCATTCTTTGTAGGAATTGTAGGATCGCTCCGCTTGCAGTCCGGCAAGCCCCGCCACAGGCGGGGCGATACCACATTTACTACATCTACTACAAGTCCTGAAGCGAAGCGAAAGGACGATCCTGCATAAATTAACGAATGGAGTGAGTTAATTTATTATGATCGAGATATACTCAAAGAAATGGTGTCCCTATTGTATCAAAGCGAAGGCTCTTCTGGACGCGAAAGGCCTCGATTACACGGTCCATGAAGTTGCTTCCGGGACGGCGCTGGAGCGGGAGATGGTGGAACGGTCTCATCGGCGGACGGTCCCCCAGATATTCATCGACGGGGAGTCGATCGGCGGGTACGACGATATCTCGCGCCTGAACGCGGCGGGGGAACTGGACCGGATGCTCGGTATTACCGAGCAGGTTGCTCCGATTAAGCTGTTTGACCTGGCTGTTATCGGCGCGGGGCCGGCTGGACTCACGGCCGCCATCTACGGTGCCCGTAAGAACCTCTCCACCATCATGATCGCTCTTGACATGGGCGGCCAGGTGGGAACTGCCGGTGAAGTCAGCAACTGGCCCGGCAGGACTCGGGTCACGGGCGCCGAATTGGCTCAAAAGTTGGTTGAACACGCGGAGCACTATCAGATAGACAAACTGCTTGGTGAACGGGTGAGCTCGATCGAAGTCAGAGGCTGCTGCAAGGTGATCCGGACCGAGTCGGGGAAGGAGATAGAGGCCCGGTCGGTTGTTATTGCCAGCGGAGCTTTTAAACGGAAGCTCAATATCCCCGGGGAACGGGAACTGGCCGGTCGGGGAGTGGTCTACTGCTCCACCTGCGACGGCCCCCTCTTCACGGGAAAGACTATCGCGATAATCGGTTCCGGCAACTCCGGTCTGGAAGCCGCCATAGAGATGTCAGGCATTGCCAGCAAAGTGTATCTCGTCTCGACCGAGGGCTGGACCGGGGACCGGATTCTCCAGGACAAGACCGAGGCTGCCCGCAATATAACCTCCTTCAAGTACCACCGCCCGACCGTGATCCACGGCACGGATCAGGTCGAGGGACTGACGATTGAAGATAGTAAGACGGGCCGAGCGCGGCGTCTCGAGGTGGAGGGAGTTTTTATCGAGATCGGCCTCGCCCCCAACAGCGCCTTCGTGCTTGACCTGGTGGAGACAAACCAGGCGGGGGAGATCCGGACCGATCGGGGGGGAGACACCGGCGTGAACGGGATCTTCGCCGCCGGGGACGTCACCGACAACCGGTTCAAGCAGATCGTTATCGCCGCCGGGGATGGCGCTCGGGCGGCACTTTCAGCCTACGAATATCTTCTGAAGCAAGTGTGACAGGGAATAGAGAATGGGGAATAGGGAATGGGAGCCGGTCGAGGCTATTCCCCATTCCCTATTCCCCATTCAGTATTTTTTCCGCAAGTGGGAGGGAGGGATGGCGAGGATCTTGCGGTACTTAGCCACCGTTCTCCGGGCCAGTTTGATATCCTGCGCCGCCAGTTTCTCGACAATCTCCTGATCGCTCAGCGGATGGTAGGGGTCTTCAGCGCCGACCATCTGCTCGATAATCCGCTTCAGGTGATGAGAGGAGATGTCATCGCCGGAGGAGGTGGCGGTCCCGCTGGTGAAAAAGTACCGGAGAGGAAAGGTTCCCCGGTGGGTCTGGATATGCTTGTTGGCAACCGCCCGGCTCACCGTGGATTCATGGATCCCGACTATCTGCGCGATCTCGGTCATCTTGAGGGGGCGAAGGAAGGCGATCCCCTTGTCCAGGAACTCCCTCTGACGCCTGACGATCTCCTCCGTGATCTTGTGGAGAGTCTCCTGGCGGAGCCGGATGTTCTTGATCAGCCACAGACCGCCCCGAAGTTTTTCCTTGATGTATTCCTTGGTCTTTTCCGGCGTCGCCGGGTCGCTCAGAAGCCTCCGGTACCGGCTGCTGATCCGGAGCTGGGGGGTATATTCCCGGTTGAAAACGATCCGGTATTCATCATCCTCTTTTTCCAGGTAGATATCCGGCGTGATGTACCGGATTTCATCGGTGCTGAAAATTTGACCCGGTTTGGGATCGAGGGTAGCGATAAACTCGGCCGCCTGCTGGACGCGTTCCGGGGTTGTCTTCAGTGCCCGCGCGATCTGGGGGTACTTGTTCGCCCCCAGTTCGGCCATGAAATCGCTGATGATCTCTCGGGCCAGGGGGTCGGTATGTTCCCGGCTGCCGAGCTGGAGCAGGAGGCATTCCCGGAGGTCGCGGGCGCCGATGCCCGACGGATGAAAGGTCTGGATCAGGCTCAATACCGCGGCGATTTCATCGGGGGAGGTTTCCGTCTCCCGGGCGATCTCGTCCAGTGATTCGGTCAAATAGCCGTTCTCGTCGATATTGCCGATAATGGCTTCCCCAACCGTTTTTTCCCGCTCCGCGCTCAGCGAGGTGTTGAGCTGCTTGAGCAGGTGCTCGGAGAGGGTCTCGCTTCTGGTAATCGAGTTTTCCAGGAAGTTCTGTTTCTCTTCGTCCGGCTGGTAGTACCGGGCGTGGCTGGACGTCTGATCCTGGAAGAAGTATTCCTTCCATTCATCATCCATCGCGGCCAGGCGATCGATCTCCGCCTCGAATTCCAGCTCCGGGGCGACCTCGCCATCCGGGGCGGGAGCGTCCGCCGGGTCGATTGTCTCCACCTGGTCGAGAGGATCTTCCAAAAGCGGGTTCTGGACGATCTCGGTCTGGATGATGGTGCTCAGCTCCTGGAGCGGGACCTGGAGGAGGAAGATGGCCTGCTGCATCTGCGGAGAGAGGATCATCCGCTGCTCCATCCGCGCGAGTTGTTGAAGCCCTAATGCCATGAGATAAGAGATCCGTGAGTTTGTTGAGCGTTGAGAAACTACTACGAGAACTTAGCTTCGCAACTGAGGGAGGGCACGGCGGCCCTCCCCTACGTAGGGGCCGACCGCTATGTCGGCCCGATTTATTGAAATTCCGAAACAGGAACATAATAATATATCCACGGCGGATGACGAAAGTCAAGTTCCGGGTTACATAACCCCGAGTCGCGTCCACAAGAGCAACGTCGGCTTCCGTACCAACGAGACGGAATGAGAAGAGTGGAGTGATGGAGTACTGGAGTAATGGGGTAATGGAGTGATGGAAAACCGTCCGCCGATTCGCGGCATCCCAATACTCCATCACTCCAACATTCCATCACTCCACGAGGACCTTCATGTTGCCTTGCTTCTCCAGAAGATGTATTCTATTATTTCCATATTGAAAGGAGAACTCCCATGTCGCTGAAAGTTTGCGTTCTGGCCAGCGGGAGCCAGGGCAACTGCTCCCTGATCTCGACGTCCTCCACCAGAATTCTTATCGATGCCGGAATCAGCGGACGGGATACCATTCGCCGGCTGGCCCAGCTGGGCTTGGCCGTGGAAGAGATAGACGCCATCCTGATCGGTCACGAGCATACCGACCACGTCCGGGGACTGCCGGTACTGGCCGGTAGATACGCCCGGCCGGTTTATCTGAACCGGGCCACGGCGGATGCCGCCGCCTCACTGCTCGTCAAAGCCGCGGCCGTGAAGATATTTACCAATGGTCAATCCTGGGATATCGGCGACCTGACCGTCCTTCCTTTCTCGGTTTTCCATGACGCGCAGGACCCGGTCGGCTTCGTGATCAGGCATGGCCCGCACGCGGTGACCGTGGTTACCGATCTGGGCACCCCCACCCGCCTGGTCAGGGAACGGCTGCGGGGTTCCCGGGTGGTCATCCTGGAAGCGAATCACGACCCGGCCCTGTTGATGAACGGGGATCGTCCCTGGAGCCTGAAACAGAGAATCAAAAGCAGCCAGGGGCATCTCTCCAATGAAGACGCGGGGGAGCTTCTGGCCCGGGAGACCGACGATTCCCTCACCGATGTCTTTCTGGCCCATCTCAGCCGGGATTGTAACCGTCCGGAGGCGGCCTGCCGGGTGGTGACGGAATGCCTCTGGAAAGCGGGGAAAAAAAGGGTCCGGGTGCGGCTGACGTATCCCGACCGGATCAGCGACGTGGTGGAGGTCGCTGATGAACCACCCCGCGAGTCCAGGGGCGGGGAGAGCGCGCCCCGGGACCGGCAGCTCGGGTTATATCTTTAATAATAAATTAGCGCCTCCGGCGCTAATTTAGTTTTTTACTGGTTTGGCATTAGAAGTTCTGCTTAAATAAGCCCTGTTCGAAAAGGTCTTCGAGCAAGAAATCCTAAATCCTAATATCGAAATCCTAAATAAATCCAAAATCCAAATGACCAAATATCCAAATATCGCGATGCCTGGGGAAATTGTTTCGAATTTATGATTTTGGTCATTTGATATTATTTGGGATTTAGTATTTAGGTATTATAATTTTAGAGCTTACGAGCTTTTCGAGTAAGCTCTATCTAAGGGCGTCAGCCCTGGTTCATTAAAATAAAGGAAATATCATGGCCGGGGTTCGAGTCGTCGATGTCAAGAAAGTCTATCCGGGCGGTGTGGTCGCCGTCCAGCAGGCGAACCTCGAGGTTCAGGACCGGGAATTCGTGATTCTGGTCGGGCCGTCGGGATGCGGGAAATCGACTTTCCTGCGGATGATCGCCGGCTTGGAGACCATCACCGAAGGCGATATCTATATCGGAGACCGCCTGGTGAACGACCTGCCCCCCAAGGACCGGAATATCGCCATGGTCTTCCAGAATTACGCCCTCTATCCGCATATGACCGTCCGGGAAAACCTGGCCTTCGGTCTGAAGCTGCGCAAAACCCCTCCCGCCGAGATCCAGCGCCGGGTTATGGCGGCGGCCGAGATTCTGGAGATTCCCCTGCTCCTCGACCGCAAGCCGAAGCAGCTCTCGGGCGGCCAGCGCCAGCGGGTGGCGGTCGGCCGCGCCATCGTCCGCGACCCCGATGTCTTTCTCTTTGACGAACCGCTCTCCAATCTGGACGCCAAACTCCGGGTTCAGATGAGGGCCGAGATAAGCAAACTTCATCGCCGGCTCGACGCGACGATGATCTACGTCACCCACGATCAGACCGAGGCCATGACGATGGGGGACCGGATCGTGGTCCTGAAAGACGGCGTTATCCATCAGGTCGCCCCCCCGATAGAACTCTATCGCCACCCGGTCGACCGCTTTGTCGCCGGTTTCATCGGAAGTCCTCCGATGAATTTCATCGACGGGAAGATCGGGGAGGAAGGTGGCTCCCTCCATTTCGATGAAGGCGATTTCCAGGTGCGGCTCGTCCCCGAGCAGGGGGAAGCTCTGTCCCCCTACGGGGGAAAAAAGATCGTTCTGGGAATACGCCCGGAGGACCTATATCTGCGGAAGGACGCTCCCGACGATTGCCCGGAGAACCGGCTGTCCGCGGTGGTGGAGGAGGTCGAGCCGCTGGGCGCCGAGATGTATGTGTATTTCTGCGCGGGAAAGAGCCGGCTCGTGGGCAGGATCGCCATCCGGGAATACGTACGCGTCGGGGAGAGCGTCGACCTCACCTTTGACATGAGAAAGGCGCACTTCTTCGACCCGAAGAGCGAGAAGACCGTAGTATAAATGAGCGCCGAAGGCGCTCATTTATACTATATATATTTCGTTGCTAAAGTAGGTTGCCGGCGGTAAAATGGGTTTCTCTTCTTTACTGTTTGTCCTGGAATTAATGGTGTGAAAAAGTAATACCACGGCATAGCTGCCGGACGACTCGAACTAATCCCATAATCGTTATCAATCGCTGTTCATCATAGCAGAATATCATTAACTTATAAATTTGCGCCCCCGGCGCAAATTTATAAAAGGAGAACGATCATGGCGGAAGAAAAAACTTGGGAGGGACAGGGGAAGAAGTCGGAAGAGGGAGCCTATGAAAGGGAAAAACCGTTCAGCCCGCAATCGGGACTGGAGCCGCCGCTGAAGCCGATCGACCAGGCGGACATCTCCGAGGAACAGGGCGTCCCGGAATTCCCCTCAGAGACACTCTGCCCCAGCTGCGGCCGGTTCGTGGGGGCTTACGAGAAGTGCCCCTACTGCGGCGCCGAGCTGAAAAAGAGGATGTCGCTGATCATGTGGAAGCGGATCGCGGTCGTGGGGACGCTTCTGGGGTTGGGCATCATGTGGTTCGCGGCCACCAAGATGGAGCCGGCCAAGATCCAGATCGGGGAGATCCAGGAGACCTATAACAACGCCCAGGTCACCATCCAGGGGGTGGTGATCGGACGCAGACTGGATGAGGACAAGGGCAGTATCACCCTGGTTATCGCCGATAAGAGCGGATCGATCCAGGCCCGGAGTTTCAGCGCCCTGCCGAAGTTCAAAGAACTCGGGAATATTCCCAAGGTCGGGGATTTAATCTCGACGGTTGGAACCATCGGGGTCGATGCCGTCTACGGCACCTCTCTCAATCTGGGCCTGCCTCACCGGCTGAAGATCCTGGAGTCAAATCCTCCCGAGAAGATCGAGATCTCCAAGCTGAAAAAAGCCAATGTCAACAGCACCGCCACGATCACCGGGATGGTGAAGTATCCGCCTCGATTCGGGAAGGCAACCATTACCGACGGAGTGAACGACGTCATCGTCTCTCTTGACCCGAGAAACCTGGGGGAGGAGATCCCCGAATTCAAAACCGGAGACGGGGTCGAGGTGACCGGCGTGATCATCAGCGGGATGGAAGGCTACACCATTATCCCCGGGTCCGTCGAGGATATCAAGCCGGCAGAGAAAGTCGCCGTGGGCATCTCCCGGAAGAAGATCAGCGAGCTCACCATGGCCGACCTCGGCGAACTGGTCGAGGTTGAGGGGAAGGTGGTTAAATTCAAAGCCTTCAAGACGGGCGGGGGCGCCGTCACCATTTCCGACGGCAGCGGCCAGATCGAGATCGGGCCGATCTTCTCCAGCGTCTTCGACAAGATCCCCGACAGCCATAAGCTGAAGATCGCCGGAACCCAGGTTAATGCCAAGGGAACGGTTGCCCAGTTCCGGGGCAGCCTCCAGGTGAACCCGGGCAGCCCCGAGAACGTAACCATTATCGCACCGGAAAAGAAACAGTAATCGAACAAGAGGACCGGACCATGGAACACTGGATAGTAATATTATTATACGGACTGGCGGGGACGCTCCTGGGAGGCTTCCTCTTTGTCGTCCCTTCGATTCACTTTCTGAACTTCTCCGGAGTGATCATCGCTCTCTGGGGTCACTACCACGGGCTCTTCCCGGCGGAGGCGCCGCTGACCCTCTTCGCCTTCTTCATGGGGATGGTGGTCTCCTTCGGGATCATGAATACCATCCCCTCGATGTTCCTGGGGGCGCCGGACGAGTCGGCCGTCTTCGTGGTTCTCCCGGGAGCCAAGTACATGCTCCAGGGGAAGGGGTATGAAGCGTCCATGCTGACCGGCATCGGGGGGCTGCTGGGGATCTTATTCCTGGCCCTGATCACCCCCTTTTTCTTCTACGGGCTCCCCAAGCTTCACGTCATCCTGGCACCGCACATGCACTGGATCCTGGGGCTGATCATCATCTACATGCTGATGAGCGAGTGGCCCAAGGGGACCGGGAAGGGCGAGACCTGGTGGATAAAGCTGAAGGGCGCCTGGGCAAACCTCTTCGCGGGGTTGGCGACCTTCGGCCTCTCCGCTTTCATGGGCTTTATCATCTTCAACCGGACGATGGTCCCGGCCAAGATGGGCTTCCAGGGGCTGCTCCCGATCTTCGTGGGGCTCTTCGCCGTCTCCAGCCTGATCTCCGCCATCCTCTCCAAACAGAAGATCCCCCACCAGCACATCGGTAACGATATCGATATCGACTACAAGACGATGTGGAAGGGATGGATGCCGGGGTGTATCGGGGGATTTCTGGCCGCCTACCTGCCCGGGGTAACCGGGGGGATCGGGGGGTTGATCGCGGGCCATGCCTGCGCCCAGCGGGACGACCGGATCTTCGTGATGAGCCAGGGGGTCTCCAAGGTGGTTTATTACACCGGCCAGTTCCTCCTCTTCTTTATCCCTTCGTACTTCTTCCTCAAGGGGGGATTGAAACGGGGGGGGATGGCGATCAATCTCGGTCCGTTCTACAAGCCGACGCTCATGCAGGAGTATGTCTTTATCTTCGGGGTGGTGGTGATGGCTTCCTGTATTTCGTTCCTTCTCCTCTCCTTCAACTCGAAGTGGATCATCAAGCTGATCGCCAAAGTCCCCTACCAGAAACTCTCCTACGCGTCCCTGGCAATCGTGGTGGTGATGGTCTTCTTCATGCCCGCGATGCTGGAAGGGACGATCACCGGGGCGACTCTGATCAGCGGGCTCCAGGTGATCGGGATCATGTGCGTCAGTACTTGCCTGGGGCTGATCCCGATCTTTTTTCACTGCCGCCGTTCCAACTGCATGGCGGTGATCATTGTTCCCATCTGCATCAGCATGTCCGGCTACGGACCGGCCCTGGCCGGCTTCCTGGGTCTTGCTTAAAATCACTCCTTCCCCGATCGGGGAAGGAGTGATTTTAAGTAGCGATATGCTATAAGTAAAATGATGATGAAAGGAAATACTTTACGGTTAGCAGTATCGAACAGATCATGTCTATAATCGAATTATTTTCCCCGAAAGGGAAAAATAATCACTATTTTTTCCGGAGGAAAAAATAAAATGAAAGGACTGACGCACTTCATGTCCGGCGCCGCGGTGGCCTCCTTCTTCCTCCCCGCCGTCAAGATGGCGGGGGCGGACCGGATCGGCGGCGCCTCCTCCTTCATCCTTTGCCTGGGGGGCCTCTTCGGGATCATGCCCGACACGATGGACTTCAAGATGGGGCAGTTCTTCACCAAGTCGGAGTACGAGATCGATCCCGATCCGATGGACCCGGATCCCCAGATGATGGCGGAAGGACTGGGGAAAGCTCTTGACGACGCTTTTGAAAACAATCGGATGGTCAAGGCCCAGATGTACCCGATGCGCCTGGGGGCCGACCTCTGGCGGCAGTATGTGGTCAACTTCGACGGCGCGACCAACGAGGTCGTGATCGTGATCAACGAGATTGTGACCACCTCCCAGGTCCCGCTCCTGGGGACGGAACCGCCCCCCGGAAAAAGGGTTGGACGCTACAAGATCAAGGGGGAATTCAACATCACCCACGGCCGTCCGTCGGTGGTCGATATCATGAGCGGTCCGATGTACGGTTTTCTCAAAAATGATGAGGGAAAGATGGAGATCGAGTTCCTCCCCTGGCATCGGACCTGGAGCCACAGCTACGTCCTGGGCCTTTTCCTCTCGGTCCCGGTCTGGCTGATCGCCTCTCTGCTGGCCGGTTGGCAGATCGGCTGGCTCTACGGACTGATCGCCTTTCTTGGCTTCTCCGTCCACCTGACCGAGGATCTGACCGGGCACATGGGGGGGAGTCTGCTCTGGCCGTTCGTCAAGCCCCGCTGCAACGGCCTCAACCTCTTCAAGGCCAGCAACCCTCACGCCAACTTCTGCGTCGATTACACGGCGGCGATCCTCATTCTCTTCAACCTCAACCGTTTCGCGCCCACCCCGGCGTTCACCCTCTCCACCCCCCAGTACTTTCTCTATACCCTGATTCTTCCCCTCGCTTTCTATTTCTCGATTGTCAAGATCTTCGGCGAGAAAGGACAGAAGAAGAAAGCCGGTGTGGTGGCGATGGAGAAAGCGCTGGCCCGGGAAGAGCTGGAGTACGAAGCGCAGGAGAGTATGTCCGGCGACATGTGATTCTAAATATGCGGGCCTCGATATATCGAGGCCCGCATATTTAGAAGTATATCCATGGGGATAACATCTTTTTTTATTGCGACCCTTCAGGGCACCGTCCTGGGAGGGTTTTTATTTTGGATCCCGGGAATCAGGCTCCTATCCATCTTTGGAATTCTGCTCAGTCAGGTATCACTCGTCCGATGGTGCCGGTCTGATCCCGAGGTAATATTCGTCTTTTTCATGGCCCTGACGGTGAGCGCGTCCTTCGCTGAGATTATCCCCGCCTTCTTCTTCGGAGCTCCAAGCGCTTAAACCATCTTCCTGGACTTTTATTAAAGCATCCTCCGACTATCATTCGATGTTCGACGTTGAGCGTTGGACGTTGATTCTTTTTTCTCCTCGGTCATCCGTCCCCCGATCCCTGATTGACAATTGCCCGGGTGATTTCTAAGATAGCAACATATAGTAAGTTGCCGGCGTGGGGTGTTTGACCTCTACCGGTCCCATAATCTTCGTCATATGTAATTTGTTCCCGCGAAATAGGGTTACATATAATTGCGCGAAAAAATGAGCGCATTTATAGATTGAACGCGATGGACAGGGATGAGTCTAAAAAGAAGATTGATAGCCAGGAAGATTTCGCCCTGGTCCGCGCGGCGCGGAAAGGCGACCAGGACGCCTTCGGGAAACTGGTGCAAAAGTATCAGCACAAGATATATTCCCTGGCCTACAGCATGGTCGGCAACCACAATGATGCCGACGACCTGGCGCAGGAGATATTTTTAAAGACTTTCCGGAATATTAAAAAATTTCGATTCAAGTCAAGTTTTTACACTTGGCTTTACCGGATCGCCGTTAATACGATTATCACCCGCCGGAAGAAACTGCGGGGAGACACTCATCTGGAGCTGAAGCCCCAGATACTTGATGTCGAGGGAAGCCCCTACCTGTCATCCCGGCTGGGCGGTGAAAAAGGAGATGAAAAAGCGGATATCCGGGAGATGAAGGAGGATATCCGAAGAGCGATCGATACTCTTCCCGAGAAGCAGAGAACGGCGGTGATTATGCATGATATCGAAGGACTCCCCCATAATGAGATCGCCCGCGTTCTTTCCTGTTCAGAAGGGACGGTCCGTTCACGGCTGCATTACGCGCGCCGGCATCTTCAGGAGGAATTGGCCGGCTGGCTAGAATAACAGAACGCCGCCCTCACTTCGTTCGGGCAACGTTCTGAAGTGCCTAAAGTGCTCTAAAGTTTAAAGTGCCTAAAGTTAAAAAGGAAGATTAAGGGTAATCATGATCTGCAAGAAATGTGAGAAGCGGGTATGGGATTATCTGGGCGGTCGGATCGGCGGGGACCTCAGGGAAAAATATTCCGCTCATCTGAAAGAGTGCTCCCGGTGCCGGGCAACGTTCGCCCGGGCGGAAAAACTCATCATACTACTACCGTCGGCCGCTGCTCCCGATCCGGACCCCGAGTATCTGAATTCATTCTGGCCCCGCCTGCGGGAAAAAATGCGCGAACCGGGAAAAAAATCCCGCGCCCGTTCGTTCATCAGGCTGAACCCTCTCTATTACGCCGCCCTGGGAACCGCAGCCGCGGCCGTCGTGTTCTGGGTTTCCTTCCAGGGACCCGATGCCCCCCTGTTCCGGCCGGCCGGAACCGCCGATTATGTCCTCTCCACCGCCGCCGGCGTATCCGGGAGAGGAGATCGTTCAGTTGATTATGTTTCCCGGTCTCCTTCCGGCCTTCTTCAGCGTGGTCGGCCGGACACCGATTACATGCTGCCGGCGACGTCCCTGTCCGGAAATAACCGTTTTGAGGTTTAAATTACTATTTCGGCATTCCGGTAATCGGAAACATCCGATTACCGGAATGCCGAAATAGGCGAAAAAACAACTAAAACAACATATTTCGTTTTTTCTTGATGATGCTAAGGCCTTACCGTTATGAATTGAGCGGTTGGACGCGAACTAATTTTCGGGCCATTATCAATCTTTTCTATGTTAGAAAGTGAAAACTTACTAAATTAGCGGCGAAGCCGCTAATTTAAAAGGGAGAATAAATGAAAAAGCAAGTACTGTTGACGGCGGCGGCTCTTGCACTGCTGAACCCCTTTTTCCTGTCGCCAGGGGTGGCCGAGGAAGGATCGCTGCTGGCCTCGCTGGAGAAAGAAGTGGTCGCGATCGTTGAAAAAGCGGCCCCGGCCGTGGTCTCGGTCACCACCGAGTCCATCTCGCCCTCCTGGTGGGATGAAATGGAAGGCGAGCACCTGCCCGCCTGGATGGAATCGTTTTTGAAGAGCGACTTCGGAAGCCAGAAACGCAGCAGCAGCGGGACCGGTTTTCTCATCAGCCCGGATGGGAAGATCGTGACCGCCGAGAACGTGATCGGCCGGGCCCGCACGATAACGGTCACCCTTCAGGACGGCCGGATTTTCACGGCCCGCGTCATCGGTCAGGACCCGGTCTTCGGCCTCGCGCTGCTGAAAATCGACAGCAGCGGTCTGCCGTATCTCCCGCTGGGCTGTTCCGGGGATATCCACCCGGGTTCCTGGGTTATCGCCCTGGGGCAGCCGTTCGGGCTTACCACCAGCGCCTCCTGGGGGATTGTCAGCGGTCTGGGCCGCGCCGGATTGGGTATCTGCCCATACGAGGAACTGATCCAGATCACCGCTCCCGTTAACCCGGGCGACAGCGGGGGGCCGGTTCTCAACAGCAAGGGGGAAGTAATCGGGGTCATCGCCGCCACTTTTTCCGGCTATCGGGAGTTCGAATTTGACTGGGACTTTATCCGCCGTTTCCACCGGGCTTTTCCCGGTGCGCAGACAATGTCCCCGGGACCATTCTTGCGGCCCAGCCAGGCGCAGGGTATCGGCTTCGCCATCCCGGTCGACCTGGTCAAAGACGTGGCCGCCGGCCTTGACAAAGGCTCCTCCTGCCGGCACGGCTGGCTGGGGCTTTCCCCGGAAGCGATCCCCGGACGGGAGGGTGTGCGTGTCGCCACCGTTGTCCCCGACGGCCCCGCCGCCCGGGCCGGCATCCGGGAAGGAGACGTTCTCCTCAGTTTGAACGGCCGGGCGATCGAGTCGCCCCACGGTCTCCAGAAGATGATCCTCCTCTCCGGTGTCGGGGAGAAGATAATCCTGAAAGTGGAGAGGAAGGGCGAGGCCGGGACTATCGAGGTTGTCCTCGAAGAACGGGTGGTGAGCGGCCAGGGGGAGTGATCGGAATGAGGATCAGGTTGCCGGTATTTGCCTTGAGCCTGGGGGTCGGCGGGCTCTTTTTCTTTCCCGGCCTTCCGGGCGCTTTCGCCCTGCCCATACCCCAGATCTCGACCGGGATCTCTCCCGTCCGGGTCGTGCTCGGCGAGGAAGCTCTCTTCACGGTCACGGCCGCCTGGACGGGGCCCCCTTCCGAGTTCACCTTTTCCACTCCCGTATCCCCCGAGTGCCGGGGGGTGACGGTCACCGGCACGACACAAAGAAGCATTGTTTACCGGAAGGACGGGGAAGAGCACCAGGTCCGGGAGTTTCTTTTCTCGCTGAAGGGCGAGAGCGCGGGTCCCGGCCGGATAGGGCCGGTCCGTCTCCTTTACCGCCGCCGGGATGAGAATGAGGACCATCCCCTTACCACCGAGCCGATGGAAATCGAGATCGCCTCCGGCGCCCCGGGCCCGGTTTCCCTGAAATCCCTGCTTTTCATCATGGGAGCCCTGGCGCTGGTTTTGGTGATAACGGTCTACGTGAGGTGGACCATACGGCGATATAAAAAACAGTCGAACGAAGTTATCGCCGATTACGTCAAAAACCTGGAAACGGAAAGTCTGCAGGAACTGGACGGGGTCAGGAAGTTCAAGATCCGGGGAGATATCGAAGGGTATCTGGAACGGATCTGGAAGATTCTGGCCGATTACCTGGAGAAGAAATATACCATTACCATCTCGCCGGACACCTGGAATGAAGTCCTGGGAGGGGCCCGATCCCCGGAACTTTCCGGAGAGTCGGGGGCGGAGCTGGCCCGGATCCTGAAGATGCTGGAAGAAAGCCGGTTCGGAAGCAGGCAGGCGGAAAGCCGGGAGCTGGACGATATCCTGAAGCGGGTGTACACCTTTATAGAATCTCAAAAAGTAGAAGCTAGAAATACAAAATAGAAATAAACCAAGACAACATGGAGTAATGGAGTGTTGGAGTGGTGGAGTAATGGGCTGGCTGATTTTCCAACACTCCAATACTCCAGTACTCCATCACTCCATTTAGCCATTCATGAGGCAATATCAAACATAAAAACATGGTATTTAGAAGGAGATTTGCCATGCCTATCGACATCCAGGAGATCAACGAGAGAGTCAAGAGTGCCAGCGAATTTATCGATAAGATCCGGTCGGAGATCGGCAAGGTGATCGTCGGCCAGTCTTACCTGATCGATCGTCTTTTGCTGGGGATTCTGGCCAACGGTCACATCCTGATCGAAGGGGTACCCGGTCTGGCCAAGAGCCTTTCAGTCCGGGTGCTCGCCCGAACGATCGACACAACCTACCAGCGGATCCAGTTTACCCCCGACCTGCTGCCGGCGGACCTGCTCGGCACCCTGGTCTACAACCCCAAGACCGGTGATTTCAGCACCAAGAAAGGGCCGATCTTCGCCAATATCATCCTGGCCGACGAGATCAACCGGGCCCCGGCCAAGGTCCAGTCGGCGCTCCTGGAAGCGATGCAGGAGCATCAGGTGACCATCGGCAAGGAGAGTTTCCCGGTGCCGGAACCTTTCATGGTCCTGGCCACCCAAAACCCGATCGAGCAGGAAGGCACCTATCCGCTCCCGGAAGCCCAGGTTGACCGGTTCATGCTCAAGGTGGTCCTGGATTATCCCAACAAGAAGGAAGAGAAGACGATCATGGACCGGATGGCGGTGACCGGGTATGAACTCACTGTTCAGCCGGTGGTCAATCCGGAGGAGATCATGAAAGCCCGCTCGGTAGTCGACCAGATCTATATCGACGAAAAGGTCAAGGACTACATCCTCGATCTCGTCTTCGCCACCCGGGAGCCCGACCAGTACGGTCTGAAGATCGGGGATTACATCCTGTACGGGGCATCCCCCCGAGCCACCATCTACCTGACGGTCGCTTCCAAGGCCTACGCCTTCATCAAGGGGAGGGGATACGTAACCCCCCAGGACGTGAAGACGGTCGGCAAGGACGTTCTTCGCCACCGGGTGATCGTGAACTACGAGGCGGAAGCGGAGGACCTTACTTCCGAGGACCTGATCCAGACCATCTTCGATCAGATTGAAGTGCCTTAATTTTTTCCGGAGGAAAAAATTAAATGCTGCCGAAAGAAATCATCAAGAAGATCCAGCGGATTCAGATCCGCACCAACCGGATGGTCAGCGACGTCTTCTCCGGGGAGTACCAGAGCGTTTTCAAGGGACGGGGGATGGAGTTCGACGAGGTCCGGGAATACCAGCCCGGGGATGAGGTCCGGGATATCGACTGGAACGTCACCGCCCGCTATGGACGCCCCTTCGTCAAGAAGTTCGTGGAGGAGAGGGAGCTGACCGTCATGCTCCTGGTGGACGCCAGCGCGTCCAGCCGCTTCGGTACGCGGGGACAGTTCAAGAGCGAGCTGGCGGCGGAACTCTGCGCCGTCCTCGCCTTCTCCGCGATCCGGAACAAGGACAAGGTCGGCCTGATCATCTTCACCGACCGGATCGAAAAGTTCGTTCCGCCGGGCAAGGGGAGCCGCCATGTTCTGCGCGTGATCAGGGAACTCCTCTATTATCAGCCGGAGGGGAAAGGCACCGACATCGAACTGGCCCTGAGCTTCCTGAACCGGGTTACCCGCCGCAAGACGGTCTCTTTCCTGGTCTCCGACTTCCGTTCTTCCGGATACGAGAAAGCCCTGAAGATCGCCAACAAGCGTCATGACATGATCTCGATCATGATCAGCGATCCCCGGGAGAAGGAACTTCCCCCGGTCGGACTGATCCGTCTCCGCGACGCGGAGAGCGGGGAGGAGATTTTAATCGACACCCGGGATAAATCGGTCAGGGAAAACTACCGGTCCCGGAACCGGGATGAGGAAGAGGGGATTCTGAAGCTCTTCCGTTCCACCGACGTCGACTGTGTCCGGGTGAGCACCGCCGCCCCCTATGTGCCGGCCCTGATGCGCTTCTTCCGGCAACGAGAGAAAAGAATGAGGTAAAAGGTTTGAAAGGTTGGGCGGCTGGAATCGGTTGCGGGGGCGAGCCGAACGTAACCGTACACCGTTCAACATTTTCCCGGTGTAACCGGGACAACCGTTCACCGGTTATCGGAAATATAAATGTATGTATCGGAAGACCTTTATTTTAACACTATTAATAGTTTTCTGGTTCGGGCCAGTAATAGCACGGGCTGAGGAAATTCCTCGTCTGGAGAGTTCGCTCGACCGGGACACGGTGACCATCGGCGATCAGATCCGCTACACCCTGCGCGTGACCGCCCCTCCGGCGGCGGAGGTGTCCTTCTCCGCGTACAGCGAGGGGAAAATCGGCGATTTCGAGATCGGGAAGAGCGGCGAGGAAACGGCTGAAAAGGGCGGAGAGCGGGTTTGGAATAAATGGTTTTTTCTCCAGGGGTTTGAAACCGGAGAGTTCTCCCTCCCCGGCGCCGCCGTCGCCGTCCGGTCTCCCGGCGGAGAAGAAGAGCGGTTGGAGAGCGCCCCGCTGAAGATAACCGTCCGGAGCGTGCTTGATGCTTCCCCGGAGAAAGCGGACATCCGGGGACTCAAACCTCCCGTTGGGCTCCCGGTCTCCTACCGGTGGCTACTCTACCTGATCGGCGGCATTCTGGTTCTGGCCGCCCTGGTATTTATTTTAATCAAAAAAGTTTTCCGGCGGAAGCCGAAGGCCGTCCCGGTGCCGACGCCCCGCGCGCCCCACGAGCTCGCCTACGAAGAGCTCGACCGGATTAAAAGGGAAAACCTGCCCGCCCGGGGGCTGATCAAGGAATATTACACCGGGGTCTCGGACGCGGTCCGCCGCTATCTCGAGAACCGCTTCGGTTTGAAAGCGCCGGAACGGACCACCGAGGAGTTCCTCCATGACATGGCCTCCACCGATTTTCTCACCGTGCCCCAGCAGGACCTGGTCGGAGCATTCCTGGGGGAGTGCGACCTGGTTAAGTTCGCCCGCTACGGTCCGACGGAAAAGGAGATCGACGGAGTATATAACGCCGCCGTCAAACTGGTGGATGAGACCAAAGAAGAGGAAAAGGGATGAACGTCGAACGTTCAACGTCCAACTTTCAACGTCCAACGAAAAACCCCGAAGGGGCAGCTTGCCCTGAGTTTGTTGAAGGGGTAATCAATAGGACGGGCGTTAGCCCCGGTTTTTCCGGGCGGATTTCGACATTGATTTATTGAAAGGTCAAAGATGGCTTTTACATTTCACAACCCAAACTTACTATTCCTCCTCCTGCTCATTCCGCTCCATCTCTTTTTCTACTGGAGGCAGCGGAAGGGGGTGGCGGTCCGCTTCAGCACGATCCGGATTGCGAAGGAAGTCCGCCCCGCCCCGGGCATGTACTTCCGGCACATCCCAGCCGCCCTCCGCTGCCTGGCGATCTTCTTCCTGGTCGTTGCCCTGGCCCGCCCGCAGAAAGGCATCCAGGAGACGCGGATCACCACGGAAGGGATCGACATCATGCTCACCGTGGACACGTCCACCAGCATGCGGGCTGAAGACTTCACCTGGAGCGGAAAACGATATAACCGTCTGGACGTGGCCAAACAGGTGATCGACAACTTCATCCGGGAACGGGACGGCGACCGGATCGGCTTGATTGTCTTCGCCTCCCAGGCCTATACCCAATGCCCCCTGACCGTCGATTACGGCGTGCTCATGGAACTCTTGGATAAAACACAGATCGGCATGGTGAAGGACGGGACCGCGATCGGAGACGCGATCGCGACCGGCCTCAACCGTCTCCGGGAATCCAAAGCCAAGAGCAAGATCATTATCCTTCTGACCGACGGCGAGAACAACACCGGGAAGATCGACCCCCAGACCGCGGCTCAGATGGCCGAAAGTCTGAAGATCAAGATCTACACGGTCGGGATCGGGAGCAACGAGCCGGTCCCCTACCCGGTTGCCCGGGATCCCCGGACGGGCCAGTTCATCTACCAATCGGTGGTTATCCCGCTGAACGACGCCAGCCTTCAGGAGATAGCCAGGACCACCGGCGGTGAATACTTCCGGGCTTCAAACACCAGGACGCTGGAGAAAATATTCTCAACCATCGACAAGATGGAGAAGACTACCGGGGAGGAAATTATCTATACCGAATATAACGAACTCTTCCCCTATTTTATTACCCTGGGACTGCTCGCTCTCCTGGCGAGCGTCATCCTCGGCAATACCCTTTTCCGGAGGCTGCCATGAAATTCGGCGCGCTCAACCTGATCTGGATTTTTCTCCTGCTGCCGGCGCTGGCGTTCTTTTTCCGCCGGGTGCTGCTGGCCCGCCGGCGGGCGCAAGAAGAGTTTGCCGAGCACCCTCTCTGGGAGCGGCTGCGGATTGGGGTAAGTGATTCCAAGAACCATCTGCGTCCGTACCTGATCCTTGGCTCCGTCGCGCTTCTCCTCTTCTCTCTCCTCCAGCCCCGGTGGGGCTACCACTGGGAAGACGTGAAAAGGCTCGGGATCGACCTGATGGTGGCGGTGGACACCTCCCGGAGCATGCTGGCCGATGACGTCAAGCCGACCCGCCTGGCCCGCGCCCGGCGGGAAGTGGAGGACCTGGTGCAGCTTTTGAAAGGAGACCGGGTGGGTGTGATCGCCTTTTCGGGGAGCGCCTTCACCCTCTGTCCGCTGACGCTCGACTACGGCGCCTTCCGGATGTTCGTCAACGACCTCTCCGTTTCCAGCATTCCCCGGGGGGGGACCGACATCGCGGGGGCGATCCGGAAAGCGATCGAAGCCTTCGGGCCCGGCCAAGGCGCGCACAAGGCGCTTCTGATCATTTCCGACGGGGAGAACCTGGAAGGGGATTATCAGTCGGCGGCCGAAGAAGCGAAGAAGCGGGGGATAAAAATATTTACGATCGGGATCGGGAGCCCCGAGGGCGTCCCCATCAAGCTGGCGGTGCCCGGGGGGACATCTTACCTCAAGGACCGGGAGGGAAATATCGTGGTCAGCAAGCTGGACGAAGCCGTCCTCGAGAAGATCGCTCTCATCACCGGGGGAGCGTATCACCGGGCGACCGCTTCCGGGCTGGAACTGGACTTGATCTACCGGGACCGGATCGCCAAAATGGACAAGATGGAATTGGAGAGCAGCCGGAAGAAGATCTACGAGCACCGCTTCCAGTGGCCTCTGGCCCTGGCTCTCTTGCTCCTGATGCTGGAGTCGGTCATGGGCGAGCGGAAGGGGACCTGGCTGAAAAGGTGGTTTCTAAAAAATGAACGTTCAACGTCGAACGTTCAACGTCGAACATCGAACGAAAAGCCCGGAAGAGCTACAAATGAAGTCCGCGGCCGGGAAAAATCAGTCGGATCCGTCTGATCGGTCGGATCGGTCCTATCCCGGGAAAACGGGGCCGTGGTAAGCAACATGAAAATAAAGAACCTACCTTTCCTGGTTGTCGCCCTGGCGATGGTCAACCTCGCCCTCGGCAACCCGGGTGTCTCGCTGGTGAAAGAAGGGAATCGCCTCTTCACGGAAGGGAAGTACGATCAGGCCCTGGCCAAGTACAGCGAAGCTCAGTTGGAGTTGCCGGAATCACCGGAAATCTATTACAATATCGGCGACGCCCAGTACGAGAAGAAGGATTATGAAAAGGCCGGCGCGTTCTTCCAGAAGATCGCCGAATCGAAGGACCGGGCTTTGGCGGCCCGGGCCGGCTACAACCTCGGCAATACCCTCTTCCGGAAGCAGAACTTCGAGGGCGCCGCCGCCGCTTACAAGGCGACATTGAAGTTGAACCCGAAAGATCAGGATGCGAAGTTTAACTACGAACTGGCCCGGAAAAAAATCCAGGAGCAGAAGCAACAAAAGCAGCAGCAACAGCAGCAACAGCAAAAGGAGAAGGAGAAGGAAAAGGAGAAAAAGGAGCAGGAGGATCAGAAGGAAAAAAACGAAGAAAAACGGAAGGAGAAAGAAAACAAGGAACAGAAGCAGGAAGAGAAGAAAGGCACCTCCAAAGAGCAGACGCCACCCCCGCAGGAGCAGAAGGAGCAGAAGCAGCCCCCGGCCCAGCCGGAGCAGCAGAAGATGAACCAGGAAGACGTGAAGCGGCTGCTTAACGCCATGCTCTCCGACGAGCAAGACCAGCGGGCGGAGATAATGGAGAACCGGCAGGGGGAGACGCCGGAGGTTAAAAAAGACTGGTGATCGGTGATCAATAAGCAGTAATCAGTGGCCGTGGCTTAGCCCGGTTTACCGATCACTGATTACCGATTACTGATTACTGATTACTGATATGCCAGATGCAACCGTATAAGACAACTCTAATAACTTTTCTAACAGTCTGCATCTTGACAGGATGGGTCTATGCGGAGGATGTATCATTCCAGGCCACGGTTGATAAGAATATCATCTCCCGGGAGGACCGGATTGCCTACACACTGTCCATCGAGGGGGCCCGGGACGGACAGCCGGTGCTCCCCGCTATCCCCGGCTTCGAGATTCTGAGTAGTTCGGCCAGCACCCAGTTTTCCCTGATCAACAACCAGACCAAAGTCAGCAAGAGTATCAACTATACCCTGATGCCGCTCGGTCCCGGCACCTTTACCATCCCCTCCGCCCGGATGGAATATAACGGGAAGACCTATACCACACACCCGATCAAGGTCACGGTCGTCGAGGGTGCGGTCCCCCCGGTAACGTCACCGGCCGCGCCGGGGCCCGTGACCACCCCCGTTGTCACCGGGCCGGAGGAAAAAACGCCGCCGGCCGCCTCCGATCAACCTCTTTTCATCCAGACGACGGTGGATAAGAAGGAAGCGTATGTCAACGAACAGATAACGCTGACCTTCAGCCTGTATTCCCGCGGCCTGCGGATCGCCAATCTGGACTATTCACCCCCACCCACGATCGGGTTCACGGAGGAAAACCTGGGCGATCAGAAAAACTTCCGCCGAGTTCTGAATGGGCTCCAGTACGAGGTGGTGGAACTGCCGAAGGCCATCTTCCCCATCAGCTCGGGAGAGGTAACGATCGGGTCGGCGGAGCTGAAAGGCAATATCATCGTTCCCCGCCGTTCCCGGGGAATGAGCCCCTTCGATGATTTTTTCTCTGATGATTTTTTCGGCGGGGCTTTCGGGGAAAGACAGCCCTTCGCCCTCCGTTCCAACCCGATTACCCTGAATATCAAACCGTTGCCCCCGGAGGGGAGGCCGGAAGATTTTCAGGGGGCGGTGGGAGAATATAAATTTGAACTCTCCGCCAATCCGAACACCGTCCGGGTCGGCGAGCCGATCACGGTTACCATGAAAGTCTCCGGGACCGGCAATCCGGACACGGTTACGCTGCCCCAGATCCCCGTCGGTAAGTTGTTCAAGACCTACGCACCCGAGATCGGGACTAAAAAAGGGGTCATCGGCGGCAGGGTGGGAGGAGAGAAGACATTCAAGCAGGTTGTCATTCCTCTCTCGGTGGAACCGAAAGAAATCCCCGCGGTCGCTTTCAGTTACTTCGATCCCCAGGCCGGGAGCTACCGCACGATCAAGGCGAAACCGGTCCGGATCACCGTAAAAGCCGCGCCCGAGGAGGGTCCGCTGCCGTTGGTGGAGGGGGCCGGAAGCGGGCCGGGTCGGGAGCAGATCAGGATCCTGAAGAAGGACATACTCTATATCAAGGACAGCCCGGGACATCTCTTCCGGTCCGGACGGGCGTATTATCGCCGCCCGCTTTTCTGGCTCTTCCCGGCCGCCGCCCTGGTTATGCTGCTCGGCGTCTGGACGGTGAGGTCGCGAAAGGAAAAACTGCGTTCGGACGTCACCTACGCCCGCCGGGTGGGAGCGTCGCGGCTGGTCCGCCGCCGCTTTAAAAAAGCCTGTTCATTCCTGCGCGAGAAAGACCATGAAAAATTTTACGGCGAGGTTCACCGGGCGTTTAACCGCTATTTGGGCGATAAATTCTGCCTGCCGTCGGGGGCCGTTTCCCCGGCGGTAATCGCCGAACGCCTGCAGGGCGCCGGCGCCCCTCCGGAACTGATCGAAGAGACGGAAGCCTGTTTCGGTGTATTCGATCTGGCTCGTTTTTCCGGTTCGGCGGGAAAGAAAAAGGAGATGACCGCTTTCCTCGCCCGGGTGGAGCGGTTGATCGGAAAGCTGGATAAGATTAAAACCAGGCAATCATGAAGAAAGTGTGTTTAATAACGATAGTGCTGTTTTTAAGTCTTGTCTCCGGGGCCAGGAGCGAGGTGCCCGAGGGAGAGATTCCCTCCCTCTTCCGCCAGGCCAATGCCCTCTATACCCAGGGGAAATACCCGGAGGCGATTGGGGAATACAACCGGGTCCTGGCCGAGGGATGGGAGAGCGCCCCGCTCTATTACAACCTGGCCAACGCTTTCTTCAAGAATAACGAACTGGGGCGGGCGATCCTCAACTACCGGAAAGCCTGGAACCTCGCCCCGCAGGACCCCGAGATCAATAAGAACCTCGAGTACGCTCGCGAGAGCCTCCGGGATGATATCGCCGCTCTCCCCCTTTCACTCTGGGCACGGGCGCGCCGGGCGGTCATCCTCCAGTTCCCGCTCGGCTTCTGGATCGGTCTGAGCGCGGTTCTTTATTTTGTGACCGCTCTCTGGCTGCTGCTGGTCCTGCTGATCAGGCCGCTTAAGAAAGCGGCCGCCCCGGTGCTCAAGGTCCTGATTCCCTGCCTGGCGGCCGCCATCGTTCTCAGCCTGCTCGCGTATTCCTTCTATGCCACCCCCCGGGCGATCATCCTCGACCCGGCGGTCTCCGTCCGTTACGGCCCCGCGGAGACCGACGCGGCCGCCTTCGAGCTTCACGAAGGGACCGAGGTGACGGTCGTCCGCGAGAAGGGCAGCTGGCGCCAGATCCATCTCCCCGACGGCCAGTCCGGCTGGCTCCCGGCCGACTCCCTGGGCATCATCTGATCCCTCGCCTCGCCCCCGTTTGATAACCACCAAGACACGAAGACACTAAGAAACACCAAGAAAACTTATGTTTCCCCCCCGCCGCGGCCTCTATATTGAACTACGAATTTCGCGAATTACACGAATTGGCCATTGAACGTTGAAAGTTGAGCGTTGGACGTTCGACGTTCAGTTTTTTCTCCCCCGCCTCTCGGAATCGCGGAGACACGGAGCCAAATTATAGTTGAAAAATAACCATTCAATGGTTAAATATCAACCATGAAGAGAAGAAGTATTACCGATTCCCTTTTAGAGGCCCTATCTGATACCCCGGTAGTGCTGCTGCACGGCCCGCGCCAGACCGGGAAGACGACGTTAGTCAAATGGCTGGGTAAAGAATTGCATCCCGCCAGATGTTTGACCTTCGATGATGCCGGGGTGCTGGGGGCGGCGCAAGATGATCCGGTCGGTTTTCTCTCCGGAATCGAAGGACCTCTCATCCTGGACGAGGTACAGCGGGTACCGGAAATATTTCCGGCCATCAAGGCTGAAGTGGATCGGGAACGTCGTCCCGGGCGGTTCCTGCTTACGGGTTCCGCCGATATTCTGCTGCTGCCGCGTCTCTCGGAATCACTCGCCGGAAGAATGGAGATTCTGACACTCTGGCCATTTTCCCAGGGCGAGATCGGAGGGGTGAGTGAATGTTTCGTGGATATGATGTTTGCCGGGTCACTTCCCTCGAAGATCGTCAATCAAGGCAGTAAAACCGCTCTCTTCAACCGGGTATTATCGGGAGGGTATCCGGAAGTTCTCAGCCGGGCGCATTCAAAAAGGCGAAGAGCCTGGTTCGGTTCATATATCACGACCATCCTGCAAAGGGATGTGCGGGATCTGGCACATATAGAAGGTTTGACCGATTTTCCTCGTCTAATCTCTCTGCTCTCGACCCGGGCCACTTCTTTACTGAATTTTTCGGAATTATCCCGGAGTATGGCTATGCCCCAAAGCACTCTCAAGCGGTATATGGCTCTTTTGGAGACGACTTTTCTGGTCCAGCTTCTACCGGCCTGGTCCACCAATCTGAGTAAACGATTGGTCAAATCGCCGAAACCGATTATATGCGATACCGGATTGATGGCGTATCTGCTGGGTTTGAAAAACGGCTTATCCATCTCGGAAACTGCTCTGTCCGGTCCCCTGCTGGAAAATTTTGTGGTCATGGAAATGAAGAAGCAGGCAACGTGGAGCCAGATCCAGCCTCGGTTGTATCATTTTCGAACTCATACCGGAGACGAGGTGGATATCATCCTGGAAGACACATCCGGCCGGGTGATCGGGCTGGAGGTCAAGGCTTCGGCAACGGTCAAGTCCAGGGATTTCAGAGGACTGAAATCTTTGGCCGATGCAATCGGTAAACGCTTTGTGAGCGGGGTTGTTCTCTACTTGGGCCGGGAGCACGTTCCCTTCGGGAAAAAATTACACGCGCTGCCGGTTAGTTCGATATGGAGTGACAGGGAGAAGTTTACCTGATATGTCTTTCGACCAGAGCGTGATCCAGTCCGTCGGCGTCCTGATCGGGATGATATTCCTGGCCATGGGCCTGCGCCGGCTGGGGGTGATTAAGGAAGAGCAGGGGGGGCTTTTCGCCCGTCTGATCACCCAGTATACCCTCCCGGCCCTGATTTTCGGGGCCCTCTCGGTCAGTGAATTCGACCTGAAAAAGCTCCTGCTGGCGGTGGTGATGATCGTCTCCCAGGGGGTCTGCGCCTTTCTCGCCTGGGGGGTGAGCCTGCTGTTAAAGCTCTCTCGCCCGAAAAAGGGGGCCCTGATCCTGGCTTCCACCTTCACCAGCTCGGGTTTCCTCGGCTACGCGGTGGTCAAGGAGATCTATCTCGACAACAGTCGGGCGCTGGCCGACGCCGCCATCGTCAGCGAGCTGGGGGTGGCGCTGGTGATCTTCACCGTCGGGATCCTGATCGCCATCCACTTCGGCGTCAGCGAGCGGCCGGCCCGGGAGAAGCGGGCCGAAGCCTGGAAGTTTTTCCGCTCGCCGATCTTCTTTGCTCTGCTGCTTGGGGTCATTTTCTCCTTCATTCCGCTGCCCCGGGAGAACTGGGTGATAAAGGGTATTTACACCCTGCTCCACACGATCGGCGCCGCCAACACGCTCCTGGTGACGCTGACGATCGGTGTCATGCTTCACTTCCGGGATTTGCGGAGGGTTCTGCCGGTCGTGCTCCTGGCCTGCCTGATCAAGCTCTTTATCCAGCCCCTCCTCTCCTACGCCCAGGCGGAACTGCTGAGCTTTCCCCTGCTCTGGCACCAGATCGTGGTCCTGGAGGCCGCCATGCCCACCGCCGCCATGACCGCGGTTTTCGCCAAACGCTACGGGTGCGATGCCGAGCTGACCACCATCCTGGTCTTCGCCACCTTCATCTCCTCAATCTTCACCGTGATCATGATGATCTTCCTGCTCGGCTGACCCCGCTACCTCGGCCCCTTTTGAAACAGACGATTGAATGTGATTGGATAGGAATTGCCCCCGCCTCGCCCCCTATTGTGACAGGACGATTTTGGGACATGACGATTTTTTGAATGTTGTGAGGTGGATGTTGAGTGTTGAACGTTCGATGTTCAATTTTTCCTCCGCTTTGGCCCATGTTATCAGCCGGAAAGATCACCTCCTAAAACGCTTATCAAAGAACACTTATTTCATTGTCATTTTTTCTCCAAACTGATAATATAGTAATCGCTGGAGATATATAAATGTCACCGATACTAAAACTTGATCAATCCGACGAGAACCGGCAGCTTGATTTTGAGCTGGATTATCAGCTCTCGTTGAGCACTGAAGAGCGTTTTCGGATGATGTTTAAAAAATCCGGCGAAATCAAACAGATGCTGCTCGATCATGGACACCGAAATCCTTTTGAAGTTATTAAACGATCGTAACGTTGAATACGTTAAAATACTTCTGAAGATTCAAGAAAGAAAAGAGGAAGACAAATAATCGTCAGACAGCAGTCTCAATAGGCTTGATTGTGAAGAATGCCTTTTCATTGATTGTAGTCGATCTTCTCCTCTCAATTGTTCTCACCTCCCCCGCATTTTCCACAGACTCTCTCCCGACACCGACTCCGTTACCCTGTGGATCATTTTTCCGGCTTACCGACGTTGAATTACTGGAGGTCGTGAACTCCCGGGGAACGACCCGATATGATTTGGTTTATCAGCTTCGGGATACGACGGGAGCGATCGTCAGTTGGGGGCATATCTTCGATACCGAGAATCGATCTTACGATAAGCAAACCGGAGAAGGAGATGTCCTCCTCCGGACCTTTGCCCATAAAGGCTTCAGTACTCAGACCGGGGATAATCTTCTGCTTACCTATGATGGCGGTTGGCAGAAGCGGATATATCTCCCTGTATTGACCGGATACACCGAGTTGTATGTCGGGGCTGACGGGTCAACTTATTATGATCAATGGCTTTGTCAAATTGCCCGGGAAGCTTCCAACCCGACACCATCTCCTACCCTAAGCCCGATACCCACATTAACTCCGGTAGGATTTCGTACGGCTACTCCTACTCCCTATGCTTATACTTGTCCGTCATCGACCCCGACTCCCACACCCCCCTACTGCTATGGTTGTCCCCGCGTTCTACCCGGGGCAATCACTCTCTCCGATCAAACTTCTTCCCAGGATATCATCTATGATTTTACCTATAACTGTCTCCGACAAACTAACCTGATCCACAATTGGTGGACGAGCGCCACCGAATGGCTGGAGGTTGAGCCGTCCCAGGGTTTCGGGTTTGACAGCCAAACCTTTGTCATAGCAATCACCCTTGGCGACACCTCTTCACTGTCACCGGGCGCGCATAGTGATTGGATCAGGTTCGATCACGATTGGGGATGTGAGGAGACATATCTTGTTGTGAATTATTATATTCCCACACCGTCACCAACCCCGCCGCCGGAATTCTTTCGATTGACCGATATAGAAGGTGTGAGGATCATTCATCCCCGGGGCTCGGGTAAGTATGACCTGGTTTATCAATTAAGAGACGTGGCCGGCGGGATCACCAGCTGGGGGCATATCTTCGATACCGAGAATCGATCTTATGATAAGCAGACCGGAGAAGGAGATGTCCTCCTCCGGACCTTTGCCCATAGAGGCTTCAACACTCAGACCGGGGATGATCTTCTGCTTACCTATGATGGCGGTAGGCAGAAGCGGATATATCTCCCTGTATTGACCGGATATACTGAATTGTATGTCGGGTCCGACGGGTCAACCTATTATGATCAATTGCTCTATCAAATTGCCCAAAAAGCATTTGATCCCACACCAACGCCTACTCTGACACCTAAAGGTTTTCATTTCCCCACAACCACTCCGGTAGCCTATCGAACGCCAACTCCGCCAATTTCACCTACTCCTTCACCCATTTATTGCTCTGGTTGCCCGCATGTATCACCCGGGGCAATCACTCTCTCAGCTCAAACTTCCAGTCGAGATATTATCTACAATTTTACCTTTAACTGCCTTAGGCAGACCAATCTGATCCACAATTGGTGGACAACCGCCACCGACTGGCTGGAAGTCGATCCGCCCCAGGGCTTCGGTTTTGACAGCCAGGTTTTTGAGGTTACTATCTCACTGGGGGACACGTCCTCCTTATCGCCGGGGACACATACCGCCTGGGTTACTTTCTCCGATGACTGGCCATGCAACATGGCCGATCTTTGTGTTACCTATCGTCAGACAACACCGACTCCGGTACCGCCCCCTCCATCTTGGCCCCCAACGCCCCCGCCGACCCGGTCACCGACGCCGCCAATGACGCCCACGCCGACCCCGTCTCCGACGCTGCCAATCAGCCCCACCTCAACTCCATCTCCTTCGCTGGCACCGACACCACCGATTCTGATCCTGGGGTCGGGGGATTATGACGGGGACGGGACTTCGGATATTGCCGTCTTTCGGGACACCGCCGGGCTCTGGGCTCTTCGCGGTGTCAGCCGCCTCTACTTCGGGGCGGCCGGCGATCTCCCGGTCAGCGGGGATTACGACGGAGACGGGACGACCGATATCGGTATCTTCCGGAAGACTTCCGGGCTCTGGGCGCTCCGGGGCCTGACCCGAACATACGCGGGAGGTTCCTCCGACATGCCGGTCCCCGGGGACTATGACGGCGACGGCTGCTGCGATATCGGCATCTTCGATAGTGGTCTCTGGGATATCGTCGGCATCACCCGGATCTATTTCGGACTCGCCGGCGATCTCCCCGTACCGGGTGATTATGATGGAGATGGATATGATGATATCGCCATATTCAGGAGAAGCGGCGGATTGTGGGCGATCCGAAGCATCACCCGGATCTACTTCGGAACGGACACTGACCGGCCGGTGCCGGGGGATTATCAGGGGGAGGGGAGTAGGGCGCCGGCGGTCTTCCGTCCGGCAACCGGATTGTGGGCGGTTCGGGGTGGAAGCAGGTGTTATTTCGGTTCCGGGTCGGATGTGCCGGTTCCCGCCGATTTTAATGGGAATGGTACAGATAATAAGGGGATCTTCCGGCCAACTTCCGGTCTCTGGGCGATCCGGGGGATATCAAGAACTTACTTCGGGAGATCGGGGGATATCCCGGTTACGCGCTAGATCCCCCTACCTCGGCCCCTTTTATCAGCCGCAAAAAGGCGCAAAATACGCAAAAGTTTCCCCCGCGCCTCGGCCCCTTTTTAGTCCACGAATTTTTCATCGGATGTTGAGCGTTGAACGTTCATTCTTTTCTGTTCGAAGTTCGAAGTTGGCCGTTCGACGTTCATCTTTTCGTCCACCGAGTACAGCGTCCCGTCTTTTTACAGATCGTCCAGCCCGGGGTCGAAGCCTTCGATCCGGTCCTCGTGGAGCAGGAGATTGCAGAGCATCTCGACGGCCGTTAGTTGCTCCCCCTGCTCGGGGGTGACGAAGGTGAAGGCTTTTCCCCGCGCGTCCATCCGCGCCGAGCGGCCGACCCGGTGGAGGTAGTCATCGGGGTTATCGGGTATGTCGTAGTTGATGATATGGGAGATGTCCGAGATATCGATCCCCCGACCCATGACGTCGGTCGCCACCAGGAGGCGGATTTTTCTCTCCCGGAACGCGGCCACCGCCCGGTCCCGCTGGGATTGAGGCAGGTCGCCATGGATAAACATGGAATCGTGCCGTTTCTTGCTCAGGCTTTTCCCCACCCGCTCCGCTCCCCGCTTGGTCCGGGTGAAGATCAGGGCCAGCTCCGGTTGTTCCCGGGCCAGCAGCCGCTCCAGAAGGGACATCTTCCGCCGGGGGGAGACGCTGAAGTAGTACTGTTCGAGTGTCTCCACTGACGGACTGTCCTCCTCCACCGCCGATATCCGGATCGGATCCCGCAGGAACCGTTCGGCCAGGCGCATGATCTCGGGGGGGAGGGTGGCGGAAAGAAACATGGTCTGCTTTCGTCCCCGGCATTTTTTCAGGATGACGCCGATGTCCTGGCGGAAACCCATGTCGAACATGCGGTCGACTTCGTCCAGGACCACGATCGTGAAGTCATGAAAAGACATGGTGTGCCGGTGTCCGTGGTCGAGGATCCGCCCCGGGGTCCCGACCACGATCTCGGGGTTCCGCTTGAGAGCTTCGATCTGGGGGTTGATGCGGGTTCCCCCGTAAACGGCCAGCGCCCGGGGGGGTCTTTTCCCGGTCAATTTCCAGCTCTCCTCCTTGATCTGCTCGGCCAGCTCCCGGGTGGGGGCGAGGACAATCATCCGCACCGGCTCCCCCTCGTAAAAACGGTGTAGGACCGGGAGAAGGAAGGCGGCCGTCTTCCCGGTCCCGGTGCGGGCCCGGCCGACGCAGTCGCGTCCGGTCAGCGCGGCCGGGATGAACTTTTCCTGGATTTCGGTCGGTTCTTTAAATCCGGCGCGCCGGGCCGCTGCGAGCGCTTGCGGGCCCAGGCCCAGCCCGGCAAAGGTCGCCGTGCCGGCCGGTTTTTCATTCTCCCACTCATGATTCATTGTATCTCCTTTTTTAACTGCGAATTTCGCGAATTATCCCCCTACCTCGGCCCCTTTATTTAAACTACGAATTTCGCGAATTACACGAATTGTGTTGAACGTTCCTGTTCGACGTTCGAAGTTGGACGTTCAAAGTTCGACGTTCGATGTTCGGTTTTTATCCCCTGCCTCGGCCCCTTTATTTAAACTACGAATTTCGCGAATTACACGAATTGTGTTGAACGTTCCTGTTCGACGTTCGAAGTTGGACGTTCAAAGTTCGACGTTCGATGTTCGGTTTTTATCCCCTGCCTCAGCCCCTTTATTTAAACTACGAATTTCGCGAATTACACGAATTGTGTTGAACGTTCCTGTTCGACGTTCGAAGTTGGACGTTCAAAGTTCGACGTTCGATGTTCGGTTTTTATCCCCTGCCTCGGCCCCTTTTTGAGTCCACAGATTACACAGTATTACTCAGATTGATTTCCCCTACCTCGGCCCCTTTTGAATCCACTAATGGATTCGGCTCCGCTCACCACAAGTTTACACTAATTTACACCAATTGTTCCCCGCCTCGCCCCCCTTTGTGACAGGACGATTTTGGGACATGACGATTTTTTTGAACGTTGAGAGTTGAACGTTGAACGTTCGACGTTCAGTTTTTCCTCCCATCGAGCCCCCTTTTAAGACACAAAGACACTAAGATAAATCAAAAGTGTAGTATATTTATCGCAATCGAAGCGATCCTCCAATTCCCCTTGCTGTAAGCATTTTAGCGCACTTCAGGCACTTTAGGCACTATTTTCCTCTGATGGGGCTTCATCTTCCCATCTCCCGGGCTTTCTGAAAATAAGCATCGGCCTTCTCTGTCTCCCCCATTCCTCTATAGAGACGGGCCAGAAGAACGTAGAACTTCGCTTCTTCCGGCCAGTAGGAGATGCCCCGCTGCAGAAATTCCTCCGCCCGGGCATATTCGGCCGCCGCCGCCTGGTCTTTCCCGGCCGCGGCTTCCTCCTTGCCCAGTGAGCGAAGGGAGGATGCTTCGCGGGCATAGAGGTCCCCCAGGTTGATGTAGCAGGCGCCCAGGTTGTAATAGGCGAGGAGGTTCTCCGGGTCGAGTTCCACCGCCTTCTCGAAATCCCGGATGGCCGGCCGCAGCCGCCGGTTGTTGAGATTGATCACGCCCCGGTTCACGTATCCGGCGGGATAGTCGGGGAAGAGGGTCAGCGAGGCCTCGATGTACTTTTCGGCCAGGGCGTAGTCCTTGATATGATCGATGTAGATGACGGCCAGGTTATTGTAGGCGCCGGCGAAGGTGGGGTCGATCTCGATCAGTTTCCGGAACTCCTCCGCCGCCTTCTCGTACCGTCCCCGGTCGAGGTAGGCTTTCCCCAGGTTGCCGTGGACCCGGGCGCGGCCGGGGGCCTTTTTAACGTTGTCCTCCCAGAGGGTGACCGGCTCTTTCCAGACCAGATTTCTCCGATAGGTCAGCAGACCGAGCAAAATAACCGCCGCTGCGCAGAGATAAAAACGGGCTCGCCGGTACCGGGCGAGCGATCGAAGCAGAACGGCAAACACCAGGACCATCCCGAAGAGGGGCAGATAAAGCCGGTGCTCGACGGCCACGTCGATAATGGGGATGAAACTCGATTCCGGCAGCAGGACGATGATGAACCAGAAGATTCCGAACCCGGCCAGGATAAGATTTTTTCTCCGGGAGCAATAGAGGGCGATCATGATCAGAGAGATAAACGTCGCCGCGTATATGAGCACGCCGGGTTCAAAGACAGAAGAAATCTTCGGGTAGTCGTAATCGACCTGTTGGTTGACGGGAAGGACCAGGAGCCGGAGATAGGTGATAAAGACCCGGCTCTGGGTGAGCAGGTAGAGCCGGGGCGACTCCCCGTGGCCGGGAGCGGTCTGGGACATCACCCCCGCTTCCCGCAGCCATTCGACCTGGCCGGAGTCGTTATAGTGGGGGTTGGCGCTGTAGAGCCTGATGATCGCGGGGATGAGCAACAGGGCGAGCAGAAAAGGCGCCAGGCGGAGCAATTTTCGCGACTTCTTCCCGGGGATGTCCCGCAGGACCAGCAGCTCCGCCAGGACCAACATGACCGGCAGTGTGACTGTGAATTCCTTGGTCAGCATCGCACGCGCTCGCGAACAAAAAGGAAAGAAGATAAAAGACAATTCGAACGACGCTGCTTCTTCCCCGGAACAATGTCGTGAGACGCATATCTTTTCTCTGCTACCTGAAAGCATTTCAGGTAGCAGAGAAAAGATAAGAGGTAAAAACCTGCCGCCAGGGAGGTGGCCCGCTGGATCACGTAGGTGACCGCCTGGGTCTGGAGGGGATGAAGAAGAAAAATCAGGGCTCCGATCAAAGGGGGCCAGCGGGCCGGATTTGCCCAGCAGGCGCCGGAGAAGAAAGAAGACGGTCAGGGAGTTGATAAGGTGAATGACGACGTTGCCGAGGTGATAGGGGAAGGGGTTGAGGGCGGCGAAATGGAAGGTCAATGCCAGGCTCAGGTAAGTAAAGAAGCGGGTTGGCCAGTAGTTGAAGACGGCCGCCGGCACGAAACGTCGGAGAATGACGTTATCCCGGATGGACGGCCCGTCATCGAGATGGAAGGATGCCCGAAAAGCGGGCAGATAAACGGCCGTGCCGGTGACGATAATCAGGAGGAGAAAGAGGGATGTACGAAGAGCCGATTTCACTTGAAAATTTTTCCCGGGGAAAAATTTGATTTTAAATTCGCTATGCCTTAAAAGATTATAATGAGAAACCGCGGACAACAACAGTTTATTTTACCCCGATTTACCCCGCAGTCGGTTAAACTGGAATTGCGACTTGACATCACCCGAGACGTGTACTATCGTTAATAACACAATGCGGGGTGGAGCAGTCAGGTAGCTCGTCGGGCTCATAACCCGAAGGTCAGAGGTTCAAATCCTCTCCCCGCTATTAAAAAGGCCGGGGGTATCCCCCGGCCTTTTTTAATTGGAGAGAATATTCATCCCCTATTGTTGAAAAGATGAAAACTCTTCTCTATTGCGGCATATCTTCCCTTCTGCTGGGCACGGCCTGTGCTCCCTGCCCACGGGTCACGATCGAGTCCTCCCCTCCCGGCGCCGAGATATCCGTCATCGAGCCGGAAGTTTCCGGCCCGGCGGTGCCGACCGAGCGCTGGACAATGCTCGGCTTGACCCCCCTCAGCGTCAGTTCCTGCCGCCTGAGCGACGCCTTACGAGCCAGCTGGAACGGCCGGGATCTCTTCCTCTACGATTATCGCGGCTCGCAAAAAGTCCATTTTGATTTCGAGGATGAAATTTCCTGGGAGGAGTAGGATATCTTATTTTTTCTACGAAAAAATAAGAGTGGGCAAGCATTGAAGCCATATTGCAGGAGTATTTTACGTTACCCGGTATTGCCTTAATGGAATTATAATGGCCTTGGTTCAAAACTAACCCGATTTATTCATAAATCGGGTTAATACTTGTTGTTTTCGAAGAAAAAAACAATGGCGCGGTTAACCTCAATTCGCGAATTAAATCCCGATCGTGTTCCCGAGACCGTCAAGGCGAGCGTGATCTCCCTCTGGTCATCCACCCGGGGAGACGTTGCCCGGGAGGGAAGACTGGAGGATGAGACCGGGATCATCCCTTTCATCCTCTGGGCCAATTCGTCCATCAAGGACCTGGAGAAAGGGAAAAAATATATCTTCCACCGGGCCGGGTTGGGGGAGATGGATGGAGAACTCAGGGTCCAGCTGGATGAGCTGACCACGGCCTACCCCGTGAATGAAGAGGCGGATGTCTACCGGACAATGCTGAAAATCACCCAGCTGGAACAGACGGAGAGAAAACGGTTTGCCCGGGGCGCCAAGATAACCAAGAAGGACCGGGGACGCCCGAGCAGGAATAAATTCAGCATCGCCATCGCCGCCGGTTTTGTTATCTGGGCGGTGATCATGATCCTGGTCTTCACGGACCTGGTTACCGAAAAGAAGATCCGGAGCTTCTTTTTAAAGGAACGCTCGGCCGCCCAGGAAATCGCCGCGCGGAAAGCGGCCACGGTCACCCGGGAAGGGACGGTCGAGGGGGTCCCCGAGGGCGGGGCCATCCTGGTCCGGATCGGAGACGAGCAGTGGACGATCCATTACCTGGGTCTGGAAGTGCCCCGGATGCCGGCCCGGAAGGGAGTCCCGATAGACCCGATCGCGCTGCAGGCGCTGAACTTCAACAAATACCTGGCCCGGGGCAAGACCGTTCGCCTGGAGTTCGAAGAAAGTTTGCCGCCGGAAGACGGAGAAGGAAAGGCCTATGTTTTTGTCGGGGATACGATGCTGAACGCATCCCTGCTGGAACGGGGCCTGGCCCGGCTCACGGAGGCGGGGAAGAAAATGTCCTACGGCGACCAGCTTCTCCGGGCGGAGGAGAGTGCCCGGCAGGCGGGGAAGGGGATCTGGCGGGGGAAATAAAATTCTATTTCTTCGAGGCGGGATCCACAACCACGAAGGGAATACACCACGAAGGACACGAAGATCGATAAGTAGATCCGCTTCCTTAAATAATTCTTCGTGATCTTCGTGTCCTTCGTGGTTTTATTTTTTTTTGTCCGGATGAAGGTGTTCGTCCAGAAGCTGGAGGGCGTGTATCACGCTCCCGGCCGGGATCACGCCCGAAATGTCCCAGGTCCCGATCCCGATTACTTTTTTCCCGGCAATCAGCGCGTAACCGATCTCGGTCAGTGTCCCGTATTTCCCGTCCACGGCGATCACCACTTCTCCCGAAAGAGAGACGATCGCGTTCCGGGCCAGGCCGATCCCGGTCACGATCGGGATATCGACGTAAGGGTTGGCTGACGAGGCGCGGTTTCCGGGGAGAACGCCCACCGTCATCCCCCCGGCCTTTTTGGCGCCCCGGCAGACCGCCTCCATGACCCCGCCCAGGCCGCCGCAGATGACGGTCAGGCCTCGTTTTGCCAGCTCGCCGCCGAGTTTCTCGGCCGCCCGGAGCATTTCGGGCTCGGCCCGATTCCCGCCAATGACGCTTATTAACATATAGGAGTCCTGGATAAGTTTATGGATTTATCTTTGGTTAGGGAATACACAGCATTCCCGATTATAAAAAATCCTAAACCCTAATTTCTCAATTCGAAACAATATCGAAATCCCAATGACCAAAACGAGCATTAAAGCCTCTAGTCTATTAGTACAAAAAACCATTACTCGGAAGGCGCTATTCAAGAAGAGATCGATAGCAATGGCTTCCAGCCCCCGTTCGAGTCGGTTTTGAGCATTTTGATTTAGGATTTTGGATTTGTTTAGGATTTAGAAATTAGAATTTAGGGTTTGCTCCCGTTGTATAAGAACAATCTGTATTATGGCCTGAAAGAATCGGGGATAAAATAGAATACTGGAGTGATGAAATAATGGAGTGGTGGATTCCGGCTTACCGGTTCCGTCCCTTATTCCACCATTCCACTACTCCACCGCTGCTCTCTTCCGGGATGTCGTGAGTGGTATCGTTCCAAACTCGAATCACCGGCTCCTGAAGCGTCCGCTATTTGTCCGATTCGATGGTCGAGGTGATGACTTTCAGCCGGTCGGTCTTGATCGTCTCTTCCCGCGAACCATAGGTCGTGGGGATATTGATGACTGATGTTCCATCCTCCCGTACTTCCTTGACCACGCCGACACGGGTTTTGTTGCCGGTCTCCCACTGGACCAGATCGCCGGTTTTAATCTCACTCATGATTTTTTTCTCCTCTTTAGGCTGGGGCTCCCTCCGGGGAGGGGCCTTCTTGGTTGATTTCATTGCTTTTCCTATATCCAGGGAATAAACGATATCCCCCTGATTCGTCTCCCGTTGCCCGATTTCCAGGCGGATCAGGCCTCCCTTCCGGATAAAAACCGCCAGGTTCTGTTTGGCCGGCTTAAAGACCACCGCCACCTCTTCCCCGCCGTCATTCAGAACAACGACCGGGCTCAGTTTGTTCTTCCGGATCCTCTCCATATCCTCGTTTGTCGGCTCCGTTCCCCGTTCTCCGCCGGGCGCGTTCAGCAGGATGACATTATAGGGGGTGTCAGTCGCGTGGTAACCGCCGCCCAGGTCCCGCCGCACAAACTCGATCTTACCGTCGTTTTCACCACCCCGGAGACGATTGAAGACGGCCGCCGTCAGAACGCCGCTCTGACGGTTCTTGATCTCCCCGTAGGTATAGTACCCCGGCGCGATCAGGTGGTTGTTATCGACCAGGTACTCTTCCGCTTCGTCACCCCGGAGCAGAACGGTGGAACGGGCACAGGAGAGGGAGAGGAGGGCTATAAAAATGCCCAGAGCGAATTCCCAAACTATGATTCTTTTCATACTAGTTATTTCAGTAATTTAAATCCCAAATCATAAGCACTAAATCCCAAATAAATCACAAATACCAATTACCGAAATTCTAAACAGGTTGCCAGAATCCGGGGAATAATCTTCATCAACTTACAAAGACTATATAGTTTCATTGAGGCACCTTGGCAAATCCAAGTCCGTTCCGGCGGTTTTGGAATTTTGAATTTGAGAATTTGTAATTTGTTTGTTATTTGGGAATTGGGATTTGTAATTTGCTCAATGTATAGTTGATGCTTTTGTACATACCCTACAGATATCGGTAGATCAGGGCCATTGTTCCAGCCTATTTGAGCCAGCTCATCATCGACCGGAGTTTGGCTCCGACCTTCTCGATCAGGTGATTTTTCTGCTGGCGGGCCAGGGCGTTGAAGACCGGGCGTCCGGCCCGGTTCTCGAGGATCCATTCCCGCGCGAACTCGCCGGACTGTATCTCCGCCAGCATCTTCTTCATCTCTTTCCGGGTATCCTCGGTGACGATCCGTTTTCCCCGGGTCAGATCGCCGTACTCGGCCGTGTTGCTGATCGAGTCGCGCATCCCCGAGATCCCGACCTTGTTCATGAGGTCGGTGATCAGTTTCAACTCGTGGAGGCATTCGAAGTAGGCGATCTCCGGCTGATAGCCGGCTTCCACCAGGGTCTCGAACCCGGCTCTGACCAGCTCGGTGCAGCCGCCGCACAGGACGGCCTGCTCGCCGAAGAGATCGGTCTCGGTCTCCTCCAGGAAGGTGGTCTCGATGACACCGGCCCGGGTTCCCCCGATCCCCTTCGCGTGGGCCAGGGCCAGGTCCTTCGCCTTGCCGCTGGCGTCCTGGTAGATCGCGATCAGGCAGGGAACGCCGCTGCCCTGAACGAACGTTTCCCTGACCAGGTGGCCGGGCCCCTTGGGGGCGACCATGTAGACATCGATCTCCGGCGGGGGGACGATCTGCCCGAAATGAATGTTGAAGCCGTGCGAAAAGGCCAGGGCCTTCCCCTTTTTCAGTTCCGGCTCGATGCAGGAGCGGTAAATGGCCCCCTGGACTTCATCCGGAACCAGGATATGGATGATGTCGGCTTCTTTGGCGGCATCCTCCGCCAGCATGGGCTCGAAACCGTTCTTTTTCGCCAGCTCGTAGTTGTCCGTACCCGGAAGTTCGGAGACAATTACATCCACGCCGCTCTCGCGCAGGTTCTGGGCCTGGGCATGGCCCTGGCTCCCGTAGCCGATGACGGCGATCTTTTTCCCTTTCAGAATATTCAGGTCCGCGTCCTTATCGTAATACATTTTAACCATGGCTGTTCTCCTTTATAAAAGTGCGCCTTCGGCGCAAATGTTTGATTAACCGGGAAGAAAGATAGCAGAGACGGCACCCGTAATCAAGGATAACCGGCAGGGAAGTGCTTGATCTCTCCCGGGCGTCTCAGTATTCAATTCCCCTGCCGTTCGGCGATTCCTTTCCGGTAGGGATGGGTAATCTCCCGGACATCGCTGACGTAGTCGGCAACGGCAAGAATCTCGGCCGGACAGTTTCTCCCGGTCAAAACCATTTCAACGGCGGGCGGGCATATCTCGATCAAATTTCGCACCCGTCCATCTCCAGCAGTCGCAGGTCTATCTGCGACGTTGATCTCATCCAGGATGAGGAGATCGGCCGCCTTTTCCCGCAGAATCTCTTCCGCCCGTTTCAGGCCTTCCCGCGCTGCCCGACGGTCTTCCCGGCTGACGGGACGATCCAGGAGGCATTCCCTGCTCCCGAAGCGGAAGACCCGGCAATTTTCGAACCGGGTTAGCGCCTCGACCTCTCCGCTGGCCTGCGCCTTCAGAAACTGGATCAGGCAGACCCGCTTCCCCCATCCCAGGGACCGGAGAGCGAGGCCGAGAGCGGCGGTGGTCTTCCCTTTCCCGTCTCCGGTGTAGACGTGGATCATATAAATTAACTCGCTCAGCTCGCAAATTTATGTAGGATCGTCCTTCACTCCGTTCAGGACTTGCAGTAGATGTGGTAAATGTAGTATCGCCTTGCCGGAGGCAAGGCTTGCTGAACCGCAAGCGAAGCGATCCTACAGTTCCCACAAAGAATGCCGGAGGCATTCTGATCCTACAAGTCCTTCACGGAGTAAAGGACGATACTACACTTTCTTGTATTTTTTCGGGCCTTCCCGGTAAAGATTGCGGCCCGAGGAATCGATGGCCACGATGACCGGGAAGTCGGTTACTTCCAGACGGAGGACCGCTTCCGGTCCCAGGTCCCCGTAGGCCGCCAGCTCCCTCTTCCGGATTTTCCGGGAGAGGAGAACGGCCGCCCCGCCGGTGGCCGCGAAATAAACGGCTCCGTGTTCCCGGATCGCCCTGACGATCTCCGGCCCCCGGTCACCCTTCCCGATCATCCCCTTTAACCCCGCTTCCAGGAGGGGGACGGTATCGGGATCCATTCGGGAGGAAGTGGTCGGTCCGGCCGGGCCGATGACTTCATCGGGCCGCCCCGGGGCGGGTCCGGTATAATAGATGATCTGGCCGGTGAGATCGATCGGCAGTTCTTTGCCCTCCGCGATCAATTCCCGGAAACGCCGGTGGGCGGCGTCCCGGGCGGTATAGACCGTTCCCCGGATCAGGACTCGGTCGCCGATCCGGAGGGAACGGATATCGGTTTCTCGCAGGGGGGTCGAGATTGTTATGGGGTTGCTCATGGTTATCAATGGTTGGTGATAGTATTTTTCCCGGGCTGGAGCCAAGGGTATCTCCCCCCCGGTCCGCCGGTCAAGCCGGAAAAACGGCCGGGGAGTTGCGGCGGGAAGGAATTTATAGTAACTTCAGGCATTTAGTTTACAATACTGTACCTTCATCCGGTCGAGTCAGCTTGCCCACTACAATTCAAGTTACGAAGCTAAGTTCCTGCTTCGGAATTTTAAAAACGGTAACGGTAAGGGTAACGAAGCCCGTATCGGTGAGGGTAACGGTAAAGGCCGCCCCGCTGGGAGCATGTAACCGTAACCGGCTGCCGAAACGGGCCTCGTCACCATAACCGTTCCCCAGTTACTCCGAAGGCGCTAACTTGATGCTTCGGAATTTCAATAAATGTCGAAAAATGGTAGCGTGAAGTGAAGGGCAAAGGGGAAAAGGCCCCCTTACACTTTACACCTTACACTTTACACTACAAGTTGCGCCGGAGGCGCTAACTTGTAACATGCCTTTCATCGTTATCATCTTTTTAACGCTGTACGCGCTCTCGAGCCTTTATCTCTATCGCCGCGTCACCAAGGCCCTCCCCGCCTCCCGGGCTCTCCAATGGGCGGTGGGGTTTGCCGTCATCTTCCTCTTTTCCAGCTATATGCTGGCTCACCTCGGGGAAAAATTTCTTTCCCCCGGCGCCAGCGAGACGCTGCAGGAGATAGGATCGTGGTGGATCGGTTTCGCCTTCTACGCGGCGCTCCTGCTGCTTCTCTTTGATCTTCTCCGGCTGATCGCCCGGATCTTTCACGTCCCCCCGGCCCGGTTCTGGCGGATATCGCAAAAAACCCGTCGCGCGGTCCTGCTGGTCACAGGCGCGGCGGTGATTATCCTCCTTGTGGCCGGGCACCTCAACGCCCGGAGTCTCCGGGTTATCGATTTTCCCCTGCCGCTGCGGACGTCCTGCGGCCCGGTGAAGGAGGTGAACGCGGTCTTTTTGGCCGACCTTCACGCCGGGATCATGCTTGACGGCGACTTTCTGTCCGAGATCGTGGACAAGGTGAACGGACTGCGGCCGGACCTGATCCTGCTCGGCGGCGATATCGTGGACATGGACGTCCGGGAGATGGAAAGGCGGGGGCTGGGAAGGATCCTCCAGCGTCTCCGGTCGCCGCTTGGCACCTACGCGGTAACCGGGAATCATGAGTTCATCGCGGGGGTGAAGGAGTCGGTGGAATACCTCTCCGGCCTCGGCATTGTTTTTCTCCGCGACCGGGCGGTCAAGATCGGGGGAGCTTCTACCTGGCCGGCCGCGAAGACTCCGCGCGCCGGGGAAGGGCCGGCAGCGTCAGGAGCCTGCGGGAGATCCTCTCCGGTCTCGATCCGAGCTGTCCCGTCATCCTCATGGACCATCGGCCGGCCCGGATCGGGGAGGCGGTCGCCGCCGGGGTCGATCTCCTGCTCTGCGGGCATACCCATCACGGCCAGCTCTTTCCGATTAACCTGGTCGTCGCCGCCCTCTACCCGGTAAGCTGGGGGTATGCCCGGGAGAGGAATACCCGGATCTACGTTACCAGCGGGGCCGGGACCTGGGGGCCGCCGGTCCGGATCGGGTCGCGCCCGGAGATCGTGAACCTGAAAATAACCTTCGGCGCGCCGGCCCCGGTATTAACCGCGGATTAAGCGGATTCTCCCCCCGCCGCCCCCCCTTTTACATCCACAGATTTCACAGATGATACTGATTGTCCCCCCCCGCGGCCCCTTTTTGAGTCCACGAATTACACTAATTTACACCAATAATCCCCCCGCCCCCGGCCCCGTTCAGGAACTACGAATTTCGCGAATTACACGAATTGGATTGAACGTTGGACGTTGAAAGTTGAGTGTTGAACGTTCATTCTTTTTTTGTTCGAAGTTCGATATTCGGTCGCCAATCGAGTCAATGCTTTAAATGGAAGCAATGTCCGCTCAGCCAAAGAGGGCGGATTTTACCTTGGCGGCGTACCCGGGGGATAAAAGCTCGTCGCAGCAGGCGGACATTTCCTTCTCGATGGACTTGTAATCGATGGCGCGCATGACGTAGCGGATCTTTTCAGCGTCGAGGGTGTCGAGTTCCTTCTCGTTCTCCGTGATCCACTTCCTGGTCGCGTCGCCCAGGGGAATGCCCAGTTTGGGGCTATATTTGATTGCCCGGAGGATGAGGCGGCCGGCGTTCCCCGGCTTGATCTTCTCGGTCAAGAGTTCCATCGGCTCGGTTTTCGCCTCGTCGAGGATGCTCTCCAGTCCGCCCAGAGGGTTGATGAACTTCTCCTCGGCGATATCCCAGCCGAGAGCATTGATGTTGAGGTCGAAGCGGGAGACGCCCATCTCCGGAGTCGGCTCGTCTCCCGGCTCGATCGACTCCTCGATCCGCCAGATGTCGATCTCCCCGCCCTCCTTGCCGCCGGCTTCCGGGGCAGGGAACCATTTGTATCCCCCCATCATGTTCTTCTTGAAGGTCCCGCCCTCGGTGATCACTTCCTCAAGGACTTCCATCGAAGGGCAGTTCTCGACCATCAGATCGACGTCGATGATCATGTTCGAGGTTTCGAGGACGAAATCCCGGATCGTTCCCCCGACCAGCCAGAGTTTGATCGGTCCGCGTTCGCGGAAATGTTCGGTAAGCCAGCAGATCGGTTCCCAGAAGTCACTGGCCTTGAGGGCCCGGTCGAAGTTTTCGCTTAATTCTTTAACGGCTTTCTCAAAATCCATTTCAACCTCCTCGGTAACCGCAGATTACACGGATTAACGTATAGTTCTCCTCTACCTCTTCTCCTATACTAACCACAGATTACACAGATTAACACTGAATCCCACTCCACCTCGACCTCTTTTTTAAGCCACCGATCTCCGTCCGAATAGCCCGACCAGGCTGATCACCCCGACCATCGCGCAGACAAGGATATATTTATTCTTCGTGTTTTCCACCTATCCGGTTTTTTCGTTATTATTATTTCCCCCCCGGATCCCAAGCGAGACGGTATCAACCCGGTCAATCCAGTTTATTATTTTTTGTTCAATATGATATGTATAGTAATCCCTTTTATGCGGCGACAACAGGCTGTTTTCTCTTAATCGATCGGCCGACAATTTATTTCTGCTCGCAATAACGCTATACATAATAGATGTTTTTCAGCTAGGTAATTGAACGAGAGTGCAATAAGATAATACCCTTATATCATTGCGATCCATACCAGTTTTGGCATTGTTTGAAACTAACCCGATTTATTAATAAATCGGGTTATAGTATAATTTTTACAAAAGTAAAAATTAAACGGTAAAAATCAAAAAGGGTTTAAGCATGAAAGACAAAAGACAGGCAAAACTGGCCCGGATTCTGGTGGATTATTCCACGGAAGTGAAGAAAGGGGATATCGTATTGGTAGAATACACCGACGGCACCCCGGTCGAGTTTATCCGCGAGCTGCAAACGATCTGCCTGGAGCGGGGCGCCCTCTCGGTCAGGCTGAGATATACCAATTCCGACCTGGTCTATAACTTTTATCGCCGGGCGAACCGGGAACAGCTCGAATATTTTCCGGAGGACGAACTCCGGTTCATGAAGAAGGTGAGCGTGTACATCGGCATCGGCTCCCCCTGGAACAGCAAGACCCTGAGCGCGGTTCCCGGAGAGATACTGTCCGCCCGGCAAAGGCTTCTTAAGCCCATCCACGACCGGCGGGTCGATCACACCCGGTGGGTGATCACGCGGTATCCCACTCACGGACAGGCCCAGGAGGCGGGGATGAGCTTCGAGGCTTTCGAGGACTTTTACTTCCGGGCCTGCAATGTCGACTGGGAGGCCGTCTCCAAGCGGCAGGAGAAATTAAAGCGGCTTCTGGACAGAACCAAGACCGTCCGGCTGCTGGCGCCCGATACCGATCTCTTCTTGTCCATCAAGGGCATGCCGGCGATCAAGTGCGACGGGAAGCGCAACATCCCCGACGGCGAGGTCTTCACCGCCCCCGTGCGGGACTCGGTGGAAGGGCACATCCGATACAACACCCCATCACTCTATCAGGGAAAGCTCCTGGAGGGAGTATACTTTGCGTTCAGCAGGGGCCGTATCACGGAGGCGAAAGCCGACCGAGGAGGAAAACACCTGGAGGCGATCCTGAACACCGATCCGGGCGCCCGTTATATCGGGGAGTTCGCCTTCGGCCTGAACAAGAAGATCCGGCGCCCGATCCTCTCAACCCTCTTCGACGAAAAGATCGCCGGCTCCATCCACCTGACCCCCGGCAAGGCCTACAGCGAGTGCGACAACAAAAACCGCTCCGCCATCCACTGGGACCTGGTCCGGATCATGAAGGACGGGGAGATCTATTTGGATGGAAAGCTCGCCCAGCGTCCGGGGAAAGTTCGTTCTGCCGGAGCTGAAGCCGCTGAATTAAAGTAAGTAATCGGTGATCAGTAATCAGTAATCGGTTGGCCGGTTACCGGTGTTGTCACTGATTACCGGTCACCGATCACTGATTACCGTCCTTCAGCTCACCGTCGCGCCCGGCTTGATCTCCCGGTCCAGAGTCACCAACGAGAGGAGGTCGCCGTCCTGGGCGGCCAGCATCATTCCCCGGCTCTCCACGCCCCGGATTACGGCCGGTTCCAGGTTCTCGACCAGAACCAGCTGTTTGCCGAGCAGTTCCTCCGGCGTGTAATATTTTTTAATTCCGGCCACCAGTGTCCGTTCTTCAGTGCCCAGATCGACCGTGAGCAGGTAAAGCCGGTCCGCGCCGGGATGGTCTTTTACTTCGGTAACGGTCGCCGTGACAAGATGGAGCTTCCTGAAGTCATCGATGGTAATCATGATCTCCCTCTCCTTTTTCGTTTTTAAATTGCGGACGCTGGGATATAGTAACACGGACCGTATTTCGAGGATAATTGAAAGATGCCGAAGAGTGAAAAGTTATTCACGGATGCCGCGTTAGAAAAGGCCCTGGAGGCCGCGCGCGCCGCCGGGAGCATCATCCGGGAACAGGGCGCTCAAGTCTTCCGGGTCGACCACAAGGGGGCGACCGACCTGGTCACGGAGGTCGACCTGGCCGCGGAGAAGGAGATCATCTCCATTCTCTCGAAATCCTTTCCCGGCCACCGGATCCTGGCCGAAGAGAGCGGCCAGGAGGAGGGGGAGTCCGACTGCGTATGGCTGATCGACCCGATCGACGGAACCACCAACTTTGTGCACGGATACCCCTTTTACTCGGTCTCGATCGCTCTGGAGCGCCGCTCGGCGATCATCGTGGGAGTTGTCTATGACCCGCTCCGGGACGAACTGTTCCAGGCCGTCAGGGGGGAGGGGACCTTTCTGAACGGGCGGCCCCTGGCGGTTTCCCGGGTGAACTCTCTGGACGGCGCCCTCCTGGCTACCGGGTTTCCCTATGACCGGGCGCAGCGCGCCCGGGCCCTGGCCATTGCCGGCCGCCTTCTTCCTCGCATCCAGGGGATGCGGCGGGACGGCTCGGCCGCGCTCGACCTGGCCTACGTGGCAGCGGGTCGGCTGGACGGTTTCCTGGAGTTCGGGCTCAAGCCCTGGGATACCGCGGCCGGCCGGCTTCTGGTTGAAGAGGCCGGGGGCCGGACCAGTGATTTTTCGGGGGGCGAGTTTGATGTCCGCCGGGGAGCGGTCGTGGCCACTAATCGCCGGATCCACGCCGATTTGATTGCCGTAACCCGATTCATGAATAAATCGGGTTAGTTTTGAACCATGACAGGGAGTAAATAAACAGACACACGAAAAATATTAATTTTATCAAATTCCCCGGCAATGAATTATAACCAAAGGTCCACTTTTGCCGACAGCGTTAAAAGAAAAATATCACGTTCTTCTTTCGGAGAAAAAAAGCAGGGCATTGTCGCCATATAAATAAGATTGCCATTCATAATACAGTGGACGATAATCAGTAACCTGGATTATTCATGAATAGTGAAAATTTTCATGAATAATACCGGTTAATGAACTAATTGCATGAGAATACGTAGTATAAATTAGCGGCGAAGCCGCTAATTTATAGGGAGAAATTTGTTTTATGAGAAAAAACACATTTACCTGGAAAGTATTGTTTACCCTTCTGGTCTTCTCTCCGCTGGCCTTATTGCCCGCCCCGGGACGGGCGGCGCTTCTTTCTTCCCGATCGCTGCTTGATCTGAATGCCGGGATTATCAAGGCCCACGCTCTCGACAACCTGCTCGAACGGGGTATCGCGCGGGACCGCGCCGAAGAACTCCTGGAAGTCATGTCTACTCAGGAGATCGAGGTGATGGCGTTCACCCCCCCCACGGTGTATGCCGGAGGAACACAGGAGGGGATCAGGGAATCCCTGATGTCCAACGAAACGGCGGCGATCGTGATCACGCTGATCATGCTGGCCGTGATCGTCGGCGCCGTGGAGATCAGCCGGCATTAAAAGACATACCCCTTTTCAGGTTAACCTGAAAAGGGGCATTGGTAATCGGTGATCGGTGATCGGTAATCAGTAGAGCGGGGGCAAAAGCTTTGATTACCGATGACTGATGACTGATTACTGATTACTGATTACTGATTACCTTCTTCCACCGTTTCTTCCAGTTCCGCTTTCCGGGCCAGCAGGTGTTTAACGTATACGGATGCGTCGCCGCCCATCTTGAGACGGGCCCGGGCCAGTTTCTTCTCAACTTCCGGGAGCTTCAGCAGGCGTATCTTTTTTTTCTTCTTCTCTTTCTCGTCGGGCTCTTCCTCCACGGCGGGAGCGGCTTCTTCCTTTGCCGGAGCGGGTTCCTCCACGGCGGGAGCGGCTTCTTCCTTTGCCGGAGCGGGTTCCTCCCCGGCGGGAGCGGCTTCTTCCTTTGCCGGAGCGGATTCCTCCACGGCGGGAGCGGCTTCTTCCTTTGCCGGAGCGGATTCCTCCCCGGCGGGAGCGGCTTCTTCCTTTGCCGGAACGGCTTCCTCCACGGCGGCCGGGGCTTCTTCCCGGACTTCCGGTACGGTCTCCTCGGCGGCGGGGGTGACCGCCTCAGCGACGGCGGGGGCCTCTTCCCCGGCCTCGTCGCTGCTTCTTCCGGTGTCCGGCGCTGCTTCTTCAGCGACAGCGGGCGCCTCTTCCTCCCGTTCGGGCTCGCCTTGTCCGGCGGCCTCTTCCATCTCTTTCTTTTCTTCGGTCATGAATAATGCTCCTTTATTTTATCGAGAACATAGGTGAATAAAAAATCCCCGTTTCACCCGGGGCTGAGATTAAAGCAGAATAGACGGTGTTTTGGAAGAGATAATTTTGAAAAGGCAATCGTGATCAGAAAGCGGAAGTCATCGCCGTAGTTGGCATAAAACATCAGACCTTTCCGGAAAAATGTTTTACTGTAGCCGTTCTTTCAACTTCTGGCATTGTTCAAAACTAACCCGATGCATGGCTGCCTACGGCAGCCATGCATCGGGTTAAAACCAGAACTGGATCCCGAACTCAGGTCCGTAAATATCGGGGCTCTTCTCGAAGTTCAGGTACCGGTAACCGATCCGGATCCCGCCCCATCGGTAAACCAGGCTGACACCGATCCGGTAGTCGCCTACCGAACTGCGGTTAATAGTGGCACCCCGCAGCATCACGTCAATACCCAGCGGATCGAGGGGCCAGACCTGGGCCGCCAGGAAGACGCTCCCCCCGTCGTAAGAATGGTCGCGGGTCATGCCCGCGTAGCCGCCCCCCACGTCGAACGTGAAGCCGGGCAGGTCGAACCCGAATCGGTAGTCTATGTAATAGAGATTGAGGTAGTCGTGACCCGGCTTGAGGTCCTCCCGGAAGCGGGTGAAGTCTCCCCCGAGCTTGCCGAACGGGGTGCCGAAAAGGAGTTCGCCCCGGAAGCCGTCGAGGTCCCCGTGGGTATCATAAAAGTAATGGGCGCCCCCGGTGAGGGAGAATCTCTTCTCGGGAATATCCGGCGACAGATCGATGCCGGGTTCGGTATAATAGTAGGGATACTGCCGGTAGCATCGGGGCTGGAAGAAAATCCCCAGCCAGTCGAAATCGTCAGTGTCGTCTCCATAATGATAGTGATCATCTTTATGATGGTGAGATGATGAAGAAGTCTCGACACTCGTCTCGATCTCTTCCAGCCTCCCCGCCCGGGCGATTGATGCTGTCACCAACCCGGAGATCAGGAAGGCCGTGAAACGGCGACAGGAAAATCGGTTAATAATCATCGGTCTGGAAAGAATGATGATGTTTCAGCAAGTATAGACACGGATGAAATATATTAATTCATTTTTCTTTTTTGTTTCTTCGTGGTGAAACGCTGGTCTTCTTGATATTTTTACGCCGTAGTCTTAATACCGTGTCTTTCCGGAATTTCCGGTCGTTTTTCTCGGGGTAGTCGAGGCTGAAATGGAGCCCCCGGCTTTCCTTTCCTCTTCATGGCCGAGGTGATGATCAGATCGGCGACGGTGGCGATATTCCTCAGTTCGATCAGGTCGGCGGTGATGATGAAATCCCAGTAATACTGGTTGATCTCTTTAAGGAGGTTGCGGATCCGCCGCCGGGCCCGGGCCAGCCGCTTGTCCGAGCGGACGATCCCCACGTAGTTCCACATCAACCGCCGGATCTCGTCCCAGTTGTGGGAAACCATGATCGCCTCGTTGGCGTCCACCGCGTGGCCGATCTTCCAGGCGGGGACCCGGGGAATCGGCCTGCCGCTCCGGCGGCGGCTCCTCCCGGACCAGGGCTGCCGCCCGTTCGGCGAAGACCAGCGCCTCCAGCAGCGAGTTGCTGGCCAGGCGGTTGGCCCCGTGGAGACCGGTGCAGGCGACCTCGCCGATCGCCAGCAGCCCCGGCACGGTGGTCCGGCCCCGGGTATCCGTCCGGACCCCGCCGCAGGAGTAATGGGCGGCCGGGACGACGGGGATCGGCGTTTTCGTCATGTCGATGCCGAATCTGCGGCACTCCCGGTATATGTGGGGGAACCGTTTCCTGATGAACGGCGCCGGCTGGTGGGTGATGTCGAGCAGAACGTAGTCGTCCCCGCTCTTCTTCATTTCAAAGTCGATCGCGCGGGCGGTGACGTCGCGGGGAGCCAGGCTTTTCATCGGGTGATACCGGTGCATGAAGGGTTTCCCGGCCACGGTCTTCAGGATGCCGCCCTCGCCCCGGACCGCTTCCGAGATCAGGAACGACTTCGCTTCCGGGTGAAAGAGACAGGTGGGATGAAACTGCATGAACTCCATGTTGGCGACGGTCGCCCCGGCCCGGTAAGCCATGGCCACGCCGTCTCCGGCGGTAGTATCGGGGTTGCTGGTGTAGAGATAGACCTTGGCGGCGCCCCCGGTGGCCAGGATGGTGGTTCGGGCCAGAAAGGTCTTGACCTTCCCCGTCCGGGTATTGAGGACGTATGCCCCCCAGCACCTTCTTCCGCCGTCCGGTTGGGAAACGGTGATCAGGTTGACCGCGATGTGGTATTCAAAGACCTTTATGCGGGGATCATTGAGGACGGCCTCGGCCAGGCATTTTTCGATCTCGGCCCCGGTCTGATCGGCGGCGTGGAGGACGCGCCGCCGGGAGTGTCCTCCCTCGCGGCCCAGGTCATACTCCATCCGGTTTTTACGGCGGCGGGTGAATCGCACCCCGAGCTCGATAAGTTCCCTGATCCTTTCGGGAGCGCTGTTCACCACCAGTTCGACCACCCCGGGGCGGCAGAGACCGTCGCCGGCCCGGAGGGTGTCCCGGATGTGGTCTTGGAAGGAATCGTCGCGGTCGGTGACGGCGGCGATGCCGCCCTGGGCATAGCGGCTGCTGGACTCGGCGATGTCCTGCTTGGTCACCAGGGCGATCGAGCCGGCGCCGGCCGCCTTCAGCGAGAAGCTCAACCCGGCCAGTCCGCTGCCGATGACCAGGAAATCGGTTATTATTCGGTCATTATGCATAAGAATGCTGGAATAATGGAGTGGTGGAGTAATGGGGTATTGGGGAGCCTGCCTGCCGCCGGGGATGCATCACTCCAGTACTCCATTACTCCTTGTTTTTGTTTCAGAGCACAGCGGTCTTGTGCCGGGTCGCGCAGCAGTCAAGGTTGACGGCGACCGGGAGGCTGGCGATATGACAGGGGAAGGTCAGGATATGGCAGTCCAGACAGGTCATCCGGCCGCCCACCCCCCCGGGGCCGATCCCGGTCCGGTTGAGTTCCTCGATCACCGCTTCTTCCATCTCCGCGTAGAAAGGATCGGGGTGCCTCTCTCCGATCGGGGTGAGAAGCGCTTTCTTGGCCAGGAGGGGAGCCGTCTCGAAGTTCCCCCCCAGGCCGATCCCCGCGATAACAGGGGGACAGGCGTTCGCCCCCGCTTTATTCACCAGATCGGCCACGAAAGCGATGATCTCTTCCTTCCCCGCGGCCGGCGTCATCATCCGGACGGCCGACATGTTTTCGCTTCCGGCCCCTTTGGCGGCGAGGATGATCGTCAGCCGGTCACCCGGCACGATCCGGGTATGAATCACGGCCGGAGTGTTGTCCCCGGTGTTGCGCCGCCTCAGGGGATCGGAAACGATGGAACACCGGAGGTACCCCTCCCGGTATCCTTTCCGGACGCCCTCTTCGACGGCTTCTTCCAGATCGCCCCCGGTGATGTGCAGATCCTGTCCCATCTCGAGGAAGACGACGGCGGTGCCGGTGTCCTGGCAGAGGGGGGCGTCGTTGGCCGCCGCCAGCGCCACGTTCTCCAGCAGTTCGTCGAGCACCTCCCGGCCATCGGGGGATTCTTCCTGCCCCCGGGCCTGGCGGAGCGCCGCTGTCAGATCGTCGTTCTGCCGGCAGTTGGCTTCCCGGCAGAGACGGGCGATTGTTTCGGTGATGGCAGCAGTGGATATTGTCCGCATATCATTACTCATCTAATAATCAGGCAAATAAAAATCAAATTCCAAATAACAAATCCCAAATAACAAATAAATTCAAAATAACAAATTCCAAATCACAAACTCGCCCGGTACTGCCCGGACTTATTAAACCGCCCCATGAAATAGCGCAGGCGTTACAATCAGGACTGAGTAATTACCTATGTCCGGGCATATTTGTTTCGAATTTCGATATTGGAATTTGGGATTTATTTGTTATTTGGTGCTTGTGATTTGAGATTTAAGCCCGATTGAAATCGTGATCGTGCCTTTGTCCTGTAAAAATTTACGGAATAATTCCTTCCCTCATTAAAACCTCGGCTTCTTTCCGGGCCCGCTTAATGATGTTCTTCGCGGTCTCGGCCAGCTCCTCCCGGGAAAGCGGGAGGGCGGCCAGTCCCTGTTCGACGGCCTTCATGCCCACCGCCACCGCGATCCGGGGATAGACTTCCCAGTCGTCCATGGTGGGGATGAGGTATCCCTCGTTCAGGCCCCGATCCCGGGCACAGTCCGCCAGTTCCCGGGCGGCGGCGATGCACATCTCGTCGGTGATGGTCGATGCCCGGACGTCGAGGGCGCCCCGGAAGATGCCGGGGAACCCGAGGGAGTTGTTGACCTGGTTGGGGAAATCGCTTCTCCCGGTGGCGACGATGCGCGCCCCCGCCTCTTTCGCTTCCCAGGGCCAGAGTTCGGGGACCGGGTTGGCGCAGAGAAAACAGATCGGATCGCGGGCCATCTCCGCGATCCATTCTTTCTTGATCGTGTCCGGACCCGGCCGGGAGAGGGCGATCAGAACATCGGCATTTTTCAGGGCGTCTCCGGGATCTCCCCGCAGCCCCTCCGGGTTGGTTCGCCGGCACATCTCCCATTTCTGTGGATGAGTCTCCTGCAGTTCCTCCCGGCCTTTGTGGAGGGTTCCCCGGCTGTCGCAGATAATCAACCGTCCCGGGTCCGCCCCGGCGGCCATGATCATCCGGGCGATGCAGATATTGGCCGCGCCCGCCCCGACCAGGACGATCCGGACCCGGCCCATCTCCTTGCCGACGATCTCGAGGGCGTTGATCAGCCCGGCCAGGGTGACGGCGGCGGTTCCCTGCTGATCGTCGTGCCAGACCGGGATCCGGCATTCTTTCCGGAGCCGCTCCAGGATGGTGAAGCATTTGGGCTGGGCGATGTCCTCCAGGTTGATCCCGCCGAAGGAGGGCTGCAGGATCTTGACGGTCTCGATGATTTTTTCCGGATCCCCGGTGTCGAGACAGAGCGGAAAAGCGTCCACCCCTCCCAGGTATTTGAAGAGGAGCGCCTTCCCTTCCATGGTGGGAAGCGCCGCCTCCGGGCCGATATCGCCCAGACCGAGAACGCGGGAACCGTCGGTGACGACGGCGACCGTGTTCCACTTGTTGGTATAGTCATAGACCAGGGCGGGATTTTTATGGATCGCGGAGCAGGGGGCGGCGACGCCGGGGGTATACCAGATGGCGAAGTCATCCGTGGAACTGACCCGGCATTTGGGGACGACCTCGATCTTTCCGCGGTAATAAGGATGGAGCTTGAGGGCGTCCCGCGCCGGCTGCTCCGCCCGCTTCAGCAGTTCGTCCTTGTTCATTTCTCGTTCGACGTTCGATGTTGGACGTTCGACGTTCGATGTTCAGCCTGTCTCCCGCTTCGCCTGCTTCAGCAATTCGTCCATGTTCATTTTCGTTGGACGTTGGACGTTGAACGTTGGACGTTCGACGTTCAGCCTGCCTCCCGCGAGAAGGTACTCCACCTCTTTTCCAGATCCGGACCGGCCATCGTCGTCAGCAGGTAGTCCGTGATCTCTTGGGCGGTGGCGCCGCCCTTTCTCCCGGTGATCGTCAGCTCCTTCTCATACTGGCCGCAGATATCGAGAGCCATCTCGAGTTTCCGGGCCCGGTCCGGCAAGCCGATCTGCTTCAGGAGCATGGCGGCGGCCCGGATCATGCTGAAAGGATCGGCGAACTGTTCCCGTCCCTCTTTGACCATTCGGGGCGCGCTCCCGTGGATGGCCTCGAACATCGCGTAGCGGCGGCCGATGTTGGCGCTGCCGGCGGTGCCGACGCCGCCCTGGATCTGGGCCGCTTCATCGGTGAGGATGTCTCCGTACAGGTTGGGCATGACGAAGACCTTGAACTGGGTCCGCCGGTGAGGATCGAGCAGCTTGGCGGTCATGATATCGATGTACCAGTCGTCAGCCTCGATCTCCGGGTAGTGCCCGGCAATGGTGGTGAAGGTGTCGAGAAAAAGCCCGTCCGTGGTCTTGATCACGTTGGCCTTGGTGACGGCGGTGACCCGGTTGATCCCGTTCTTGCGGGCGTATTCGAAGGCGAGCCGGATGATCCGCTCGGAGCCGGGGGCCGTGATGACTTTAAAGTCGACGGCCAGGTCGTCGGTCACCTTGAAGCCCTCACTGCCCAGGATGTAGGCTCCCTCGGTGTTCTCCCGGAAGAAGGTCCAGTCGATCCCCAGCGCGGGGACCCGGACCGGGCGGACATTGGCGAAGAGATCGAGCTCTTTGCGCATGGCCACGTTGGCGCTCTCGATATTCGGCCAGGGGTCGCCTTTCCGGGGGGTCGTGGTCGGCCCTTTCAGGAGGATGGGACATTGCCTGATCTCTTCCAGGATATCGTCGGGGATGGCTTTGCCGGCCGCGGCCCGGTTCTCTATCGTCAGCCCTTCGATGAAGCGGAAACAGACCGAACCTTCTTGCAGTTCCGTTTCCAGGCAGATCTCCAGCACCCGCTGGGCCTGGCGGGAGATGATGGGGCCGATCCCGTCCCCGCCGATGATCCCGATCCGGAGCGGCTTCAGGGACCGGTAGTCGATCCAGTCAGGCGCGGCCTGAAGACGCTCCACCCGGGCCAGCTGCGACTCCAGGATCCGTTCAAACCGTTGCCGGGCGTTCTCGATGATCTTGCGGTCATTCTTCATGCTTGGTATGTTCCTCTTCCTCCAGTTTGGCGGCGTCTTCGAAACGGACGTCCGCCCCCAGGACACCGACGATCTCTTCCCGTTCGTCCCGGATCGGAGCGGAAACGGTGATGCAGAGCACCCCGTCGAAGCGGGAGATGTAGAAGTCGGTTATATACGCCTGCCCGTCCTTCATCGGGTTGACAAACCAGTTCCGGTCCGAGAAGTCCTGGTGGAGCTCGAACTCCCGATCGTACTTGGCCTTGTCATACGGATGAACGACGTTCCGCGTCACCTTGATCCCGTTGGTGTCGGTAATGTAGAGGTACTTGATGAACGGGTCCTTGACGATGTACTCCTCCAGAACCGGCTCCTGTCGGGCCGGATCCATCGAGCGTATGGCCGGGTTGGTGACCATCGCGGTGACCAGGTCGAGGGCGATCGCCGCCACCCGGTCCCGGATCCGGTCGAACTCCGACTTAAAGAGGTGGGGGAGATGCTTCTTGACCTGGAAGATCATCTCGTCCGATGAGATGGCCGTTGTCCGGCCGTCCTGGTAGAGTTCATCCACCCAGTCCCGGAGGTTGACGACGCCGGGATGGTTCTTGTTGAGCTTGTCGGTCCGCAGGTCGGTTTGGGTCTGGATCCAGTAGAGGATGCCGGAGATGCCGGACTTGTCGGTTAATGAAATCGACGGCGGCCGCTTCAGGAGTTTCCCGGTATCGAAAATATTGTAAATCTCCTCGTTCTTGATCGCGCCATCGGCGTGAATACCGGCCCGGGTGATATTGAAATCCCGTCCGACCAGGGGCGTGTTATGAGGGATTCGGTAGTGGATATCTTCTTTGAAATACTCCGCCAGCTCGGTGATCACCGGCAGTTCCATCCCGTTGGTGGATCCCGTGATCTCCGCGTAGGTGACGCAGGCGACTTCGATCGGCGTATTTCCCGTTCGTTCCCCGAAACCGAGGACGGTGGCGTTGAGGCCGGAGCATCCGAAGAGCCAGGCGGCGACGGCATTGGCGGTGGCCAGGTAGAAATCGTTGTGGCCGTGCCATTCCAGCCATTCCCGGGGGACACCCGCCTCCTTGGTCAGCGCCCGGACCAGCTTGGGCACGCCGCGGGGCAGGGCCGCCTGCGCCCAGGGGACGCCGTACCCCATCGTGTCGCAGAGACGGATCTTGACTTTTGATTTCGCTTCCGCGGCCCGCTCCATCAGCTTCTGGGCGAAGGGGATAATGAAACCGTAGATATCGGCCCGGGTGATATCCTCCAGGTGGCAGCGGGGGATGATCCCGTTGGCGAGGGCGGCGTCGACCAGCGCCAGATATTTCTCCATCGCTTTCTCGCGGGTGGAGTTGAGCTTGAGGAAGATGTGGTAATCGGAGGCCGAGGTCAGGATCCCGGTCTCTTTCAAGCCCATCTCCCGGACCAGCTGGAAGTCTTTCTCTACCGCGCGGATCCAGCCGGTCACTTCCGGGTACCGGTATCCTCTTTCCAGGCACTTCCTGACCGCCTCCTGGTCCTTGTTGGAATAGAGGAAAAACTCGCACTGCCGGATGACCCCGTTGGGGCCGCCCAGGCGGTGGAGGAAATCGTAGATGGCGACGATCTGGCTGACGTTGTAAGGCGGCCGGGCCTGCTGTCCGTCCCGGAAGGTGGTACAGGTGATTGTCAACTCCGGCGGCGGATCCAGGGGGATGGTAACCCCGTCGAAAGGTATCCGGGGAACCTCGGTGTAAGGGAAGAGGTCCCGGAAGAGACTCGGCTCATCGACGTGTTTTATATCGAGTTTCTTCCCGGTCGGTTCTCTCCAGACGTTATCCGATGGGTAGGTGAGTGAGAACTTGGCCATTTTTCCCTTCCTTGCGTTTTTAAGTGGCTGGATCGATTGAATAGTGATACATATGAATTATGATGGAAGTATAGTACAGGAAAGAAAAAAAACAATGAACGAAAAAGTATATATAGCCAGAACGCAGGATCCCTACCGGGGCGCCTGCGAAGTCCTGGACGCTCTCGGCTTCCGGGTCACCGGCCGCCGGGTCTTCATCAAGCCCAACCTGACCGGGTGCCGTCCCTCCCGCGAGGGCATGGGGGTGGACATCGGCCTGGTCCGGGCGGTCCTGGAGAGGCTGGTCGATTGCCCGGTTATCACCATCGGCGAGTCCTGCAGCAAGACGGAACGCTCCTTCATTGAGCTGGGATACGAGGAACTGAAGAAGGACTACCCCCAGCTCAAACTCGTGGACATGCGGGAGTCGGAACAGGTCTGGGAGTCGATCCCCCGGCCCTTTCACACGGCCGAGATGCCCTTCGCCGCCGAGATATTCGATCACGACTACCTGGTCAATATCGCCAAGCTGAAGACTCATTCCCTGGCCGGGGTGACGCTCTGCCTGAAGAACATCTTCGGCTTCATCCCCACCCGGAAGCAGAAGCTCATGTATCATCCTTTTATCCGCCAGGCGGTCCTGGACATGAACCAGATCGTCCGGAGCGATTTCTGCCTGGTGGATGGGGTCTGGGGGAACGAGTTCGACGAGATCCAGTCCACCCCGGTCAATGCCGGCGTGGTGATCGGGGGAGAGAACATCCTGGCCGTGGACGCGGTGGCGGCGGCGGTGATGGGTATCGATACTAAAGAGATGAATTCCTACCGGCTGGCGGAAGAGCTGTTCGGCGCGCCGGAGGTCACCGTCCTCGGCACCCCCATTCACGAGGTCTGCGGTTCATTCCGGCAGGGCTGCCTGCTGACCACGCGATTTCGCTATCTCAAAGAAGGCGCCCAGAGTCTTTTCTACCGCGCCGTCACGCGTCATTAAATGTCAGAGACTGAGAGGTTATGATATGAATCAGTCCGACAGGTCCGACAAGTCCGACATGTCCGACCCAACCCAGTCCCGCCTCCTCCCGCTCCACGGCGGTTACCGCAAGCTGAGAAGCTTTCAAACGACGGAACTGATTTATGACGGCACCGTTATCTTCTGCGACCGCTTTATCGAGAAGCGCTCCCGCACCCACGATCAGATGGTCCAGGCCGCCCGCAGCGGCCGCCAGAACATCGCCGAGGGCAGCATGGCCTCGGCGACCTCGAAGAAGATGGAGCTCAAACTGACCAACGTGGCCAAAGCGAGTCTGGAAGAGCTCCTGCTCGATTATGAAGATTTTTTGCGGCAGCGGCGCCTCCCCCTCTGGGAGAAGAACTCGGCCCCGGCGCTGGCTGTTCGGGGAAGATACCGGTCCGACACGTCCGACGCGTCCGACAGGTCAGACCCTTATGGCATTGCGACTGCCGAGCCCGAGGTGGCCGCCAACACGCTCATCTGTCTGATCAACCAGGCGATTTACCTGCTCAAGCGCCAGATCGAGAAACTGGAGCGGGATTTTATCGAGCAGGGCGGTTTTACCGAACGGCTTTATCGGAAGCGTTCCGCGGCCCGGCAAATGTCAGACGGGTCGGACAGGTCTGACAGGGAGAGCCGGCCTTCCTGTCCCCGCTGCGGGAAGCCGATGGTCAGGCGGACTGCCCGCAGTGGCCCTCGCACCGGGCAGCCGTTCTGGGGCTGCTCCGCCTATCCCGATTGCACCGGTACCCGGCCGATCGGCGGGACCGGCGAGGTCCGACATGTCTGACGTGTCGGACAAGTCAGACAGGGAAGGGATTTACTTCCCGACATCAGGGAAAAAAGTGATCCCCGCCAGGTAGTCCCGGGCGCCGTCCCGGATCCAGTTGTCGAGGGTATGGGGGTCCTTCAGCTGGCGCCCCCGGTTCCGGGCGACGGCGATGAAGCCGGTGGGAAGGCCCGGCAGCCGGCTCATCTCCCCCCATAACCGCTCGCACTGTACCACCGGTACCATTTCCGTCCGCCCGCCGCCCCAGATAAACGGGGTTTCCTTCAGTGTGACATAGACCGGGATCTCTTGCTCCACTTCGCCGAGCGAATTTTCCACCCGGCCGGTGGTGTCCGGATCGTCCGCGGCCCGTTTCAGGTCCTCCCGGGTCAGCCAGAAGAAAGAGAGGAGCCGGTCGATAGTGATCCAGGTGGTGAGGGAATTGTAGTAAGAGAAGAGAAATTCGTCTTCTTCCCGGGGCAGACAGCCGGCCTCGATGATACGAGGATCGCCGTCGATCCGGGCCAGAAATCCTCCCCGGTCCCCCCAGAAACGGGGAACCACCTCGAAACTGAGCGTCTTCTCCTTCAGGATGTGGAGGCCGAGCAGGAGGGGATCGAGGGAGGCCCCCAGGGTATCGGCATTATGGACCAGCAGGTAGTTCAATCCCGGGTTATCAATGATCATTTTACCCAGGGTGCCGTTCCGGATCAGGCCGGGGATTTCGTACCAGTGTCCGGGGGGATAGAATCTCTTCCGGGGAACGTTCCCGTTGAAATCCTCTCCCGGGCCGAGGGCGGCCGCCCACCGGACCAGCCGTTCGACCCGCTGCCGGGCGATTTTCCGCTGTTCCGGATCGTGAATCAGCCGGAGCCGGGGCTTCCAGAATTCCCTCAGGTCGTCTTCCCGGGGGCACAGCCGCTGGATGATGGAGCGGGAAGGGGAGAGGTAGACCGGACCGGGGGATCCGAAATTCCCGGTCCGGGAGAGAGTTTCGGCGATAGGGTCATGGGTCAGGAAACTGGTGGTGAGGGCATGCTGGAGAGGCCGGTCGAAGTCCCGGCCGGTCTTCGCGGTCTTGGCGAGATGGATCTCCAGAAAGGAGCGGTGCCGGCCCTCCATCATCAAAAAGGGATTCAAGAGCTTGACCATGTCGGCTCCCCCCGCCCACCGGCTGCCCAGCCCGGCCCCGAAGGTCACCACCGCCGCCTTTCCCTCCCGAATCGCTTCTTCCCCCCGTTTCCGGCACTCCCGGAAAATCGCGCTCCCCTCCCGGGGGACCGGAGTGACGTCTTCGGGCCCGGCATCCTCGATCAGGCATTCTTCGGGGAGACGGTTCCGGGCGAGTCCGATCTCCCCTTCCCGGTAGAGTTTCCGGTTCCGCGCGTGCAGCTCGGCATCGAAACCGAAGCGGCGCAGGAGCGCGGGGGGGACCGGCTCACCGAACCCGGCCGCGGCCTCCTCCCTCCCGCCGCCGCCCGCCGGGGTGGCCTCCGGTCCGGATCCGGCCAATCCGTACCGGCGCCGGGCCCGCTCGACCTCCGGGGCCGGGGGGATCTGCATCTTCGCTTCCGGCCGGAAGGAGGGATCGGAGAGGATCAGGCGGTAATAGTCTTCGGGGAGGAGGGCGTCTCCCTCCCGGCGGAGTTCGCCCCGGATCCCGGTGTTGTTGAGGGTGAAGTCGAAGATCGCCGGTTCCATGGCGAAGGGGAGGGCGCGTTCATACCGCCGCTTGACCTCGCCCATCAGTTGCTCCAAATTCCCGACGACATCACGGTGAACGGCCGGGTTGAAGATGAAAGCCATCCCCCCGCCCGCCTGGCCGCCGAGCATGAGAAAACCGCGGTAGTCGTCTCCCCATCTCTCGCGGACCCGGGCGATCAGCTCTTCGGTATAGGCGTCCGTCGCCCAGGGGATGATCCGCTTGGTCCCCCTCTCCCAGTCCTCGGTGGTGGCCGCCCCCAGCGCGGCCATGTCGCCGCGGCGGATGGCGGCCACGATCCGGTCGAAGTATCCGGATTCCCGCACTCGCGCCTCCCACTCCCGCCGGTAGCGGAGGAGGTACTTGTCCGTCACCAGTTCCAGGACCGGTCCCACGTCACGGGCCAAACCCCCGTGGACGAGGACGACGCTTTCCCGGAGTATCTCATCCAGGCGGGGGGGGAGTTCCTCCGGGGGGATCACCCGGTACTCGGGGAGCAGCCTCCCCCGGCTGATACCGTATTCCGGGTCGCCGTTCCGGGCCGGGACGCCTTCTATGAGTTTGATCCCGGGCCAGAGGGCGCCTGAATCCTGCCAGCCGCCCCCCGATCCGCCCAGCCATTCGCCGAGGATGGCCCGGGAAGCCACCAGCCGGCGTTCCTTATCGCTCAGTTCTCCCTCGGGCGAAGTAATCTGGCCGGTCTGGCGCATCAGGCGGGTGATGATGGCGGCGAGCAGGGTAGTGGAGACCGCCATCCGGGAGCCCGGGGGGAGGTCCCGGACCCGGGTGACCAGTTCTATGCCCCGCCCCCGGCCCAGCATCCGGCGGAGGATCTTGAGGACAGCCAGCCGGTTATCCTTGAAAGCTGGGGGGACGATACCGGCCGCGATCACCCCCGCTTTCAAAAGACCGAGTCGGTCGAGGCCGAAGTCGAAGAGGTCGGTGGTGGTGGTGATATTCCGGACGATCCCCAGATCGAGCGAGACCAGGCGGATGGCCGCCCGGTCGATGACCCGGCTGTAGCATTCGATCGGCGGCCGGGGCGCCCCCGTGCCCTGCCGGGCGATATCGACCGAGAGGTTGATGACCCGGGCCCCTTCGGGATAATCCATGGCCAGAAAGAAGATATCCGACCACCCCGAATGGCAGGGATCTATCCGGACCGGGCAGCAGTCATAACCCAGGGGGTGGAGGCCGGTATCGGGACCCGATTCGGCCAGTTCATCCGGCACCCGGAGCGGGTAGTTGTCGATCGAGGTCAGGCGGTAGAGCCATTCGTTCCCCGGCGCCCGGCTGATGGAATCATGGATCTGGTCGAGGAGGTAGCTGAAGGCCAGCCGATAATAGGCTTCGGCCAGCGCGCTGAGAACGATGTCGGCTGCTCCCAGCTTGAGTGCCGGCCGGAGCAGCCTGATCGCGGCCGCCCAGTTCCGGCTCAACATCTGCCGGGCGGCGGAATGGGGAATAAATCCCCGGCCGGAAGTCTTCCGCGCCGCCGGGAGATAGAAGCGGTAGAGGGCAAAGAGGAAGAGACAGGCGCGGACTCGCTGATAGAGATTGGAGCAGTCCTTGAGGAACCTCTCCAGTTCCTTGGCCCGGTCAAGAAGCCAGGAAAAGGGTTTCCCGTCGAGAAGTTCCTCCGCCGTTCGGTTCCGGAGAGAGGCGTCCTGGCTGGTGATCGTCTCGATGATCGGGTTCGTTTCCATTCCCTCTGCCCCGGTCCCTTTTATTAGCCGCAAAAAGGCGCAAAAAACGCAAAAGTTCCCCCCGCCTCGCCCTCTTTAATAAACCACGAATCGCGCGAATCTACACGAATTACCTCGCCCCCCCTCTATTTAAACTACGAATTTCGCGAATTACACGAATTCCCCCGCCGGGCCTCTTTCGTCATTCGTCATTCTTTCGTCCTTCGTCCCTCGTCCTTCGTCATTTCGTTTATCTCCGCCTCCCGCTCCGGCGAGGGATAGATCTCGAGGCTCTTCCGGAAGTGTTCGTCCGCCGCCTGCTTCTCGCCCCGTTCGAGGCAGATCAGACCCAGATGATAGTGGGTCTCCCCCAGAAGATAGTCTTCGGCGGGCGGTGTCTCCTCCAGGGCCCGGGCCAGCGTCTGCGCGGCTTCCTCGATCCGGCCGTCACGGTAGAGCGCCCAGCCGAGGCTGTCCAGGTACCGGTAGCGGTTCTCCGCGTCGACCTCGATGGCCCTCTCCAGCAGGGTGATGGCCCCGGCCGGTTTCTCCCCGCGAAGGAGGAGAACCCAGGCCATGTTATTGAGCGCCTGGGGCTGGTCCGGTTCCCGTTCCAGCGCCTGGCGGTACAGCTGCTCGGCCTCGATTAATTCATTCATCTTGACCAGGACGTTCCCGGCGTTGATGTAGGCCAAAACCAGGTCCGGGTCTTTCTTCCGGGCCAGCTGGTACTGCGTGAGCGCGCCTCTCAGGTCGCCGTCGCGTTCCAAAAGCACCCCCAGGTCGTTATGATAGACCGCCTCCTGCTGCAGGTCCGGGGCCCCGGCCCCGGCCGGGTGGCTTTCGATAAAATGATCGAGGTTCACCCCCTGGACGGTCATCCGGTAGCCGGAACAGGCTGCCGATACGAAGACAAGGAGCGATAAGAAGAAGGGGACAATAAAGATATGTATTTTATTAAGCATGGAATTCAAATGACGAAACCCGAAACCCGAAACCCGAAACCTGAAATCCGAAACCCGAAAGAATGTTCAGTTTCAAATTTTTATCCGCCCGCGAGATACAAGCTCCTTCGTCATTCGGGTTTCGGGTTTCGAATTTCGGATTTCTGATTTTTGCTATTGGGGAATATCGATTTTGATACTGACAGGGTCTTCCCAAGATCTTCTAATCCGATTACAAATCCTGTTTCTGTTCAATAATCAGCATCCACCGGCCGGTCGCTTTCCACTTATCGTCGAAGTCCCGGTAAGAAACGGTCCCGGGTTCGGTTCCCCCCGAATAGATGGACAATTTATCCGCGGCGTCATCGTACCCGTAAACGATCAGGTAGTGATACCGTTCGGGGGATGTGCCGGCCCGGACCATCACGATAACGGGGATGTCCCGCCGGAGAGATGCTTTGAGCAGGGAGAGCGATCCCTCCGGGGCCTCGGCGGCAAAACCGTGGCGCCGGGCGGAGATCAGCATGTCCAGGTTAAGCGCCCCGTCGAGTTTCTTCTGATAGATTTCGCCGGCCAGCTTTTCCTGGGGAATGACGACTTTATAATAGCCGAAGACCATGGCCAGAGCGGCCGGTCCGCAGTATTCCCGTTCCTGACGCTGGAAGGGGATCTCGCTGATTACATGGCTGCCGGGAGTGGCGGCCGGGGCGGGGCAGGGGGTGGGCGGGGCGGAGAGAAGAAAAAGCTGGGAGACAAGGAAGACCCCGTATGAATTCATGGCGGGAGAATCACATCCACCGGCGGGGAGGCGGTGCCGGTAGCGCCGCCGCCCGGCCGGGCCGTTTGGGTGACTGCCCGGGGGGTTTTAATCCGAATTGGCGAAGAGATAGATGCCGGTGATGCCGAGCAGCACAACAACGATAACCAGGCCGACTCCGAGAGCCCGGGAGTCTTTATTCTCTTCTTCCCCCCCGGCCCGGACCGTATCCAGCGCGTTCGCGAACCGGTGAATCTCCCCTTCCGGGAGCAATGCCAGCCGCTCGACCGCGTCTTCCCGGCTCCAGCCCATCCGGACCAGGGCGCCGGTTATGATCTCTTTCTCCAGGCACAGCCGGGAAAAGTCGGCTGTCTCCGCTCCCTGCGTCCGGGAAAGGAGGAGTCCGCCCCAGCCCGGCGATGAGAGGCAGAGCATTCCGGCTACGAAAAGACCGACCGTCAGATACGGCCACTTGATCATTGATCTTGAAAGCATGGGTTAATCCCCTGGATTTTCTCTTATCGCCCGGCCGCGCGGCCGGCGGTAAGAGACGTTCTGTCTATTCGCCTTCTGAGATTGCTTCAACGGGGCAGACGGCCGCGCAGGCGCCGCAGTCGACGCACTTCTCGGGATCGATGACATACGGTGTCCCTTCCGAAATTGCCTCAACCGGACACTCCGGCTGGCAGGTCCCGCAGGAGACACATTCATCACTAATATGATACGCCATGACCTTCCCTCCTTTACATTAATCGGATTTCAGGAAAACGATCTTCACAAAATAAAGAAGTTGGACCGCAAGTCAAGCACTATTTTATTAATGAGCGCCTTCGGCGCTCATTAATAGTGGACCCCGATTGATTCAATCGGGGTCTGTTGCCTAAACAGACATAATTCCATGGAGGCAATCGCGCAAAAAAAGCTTTTATACATCGGCCGATATTTAGTTCCCTGGATATCATTCTTCCAGAGACTTAGTGTATTTCACTCTTATTTTTTCGCCCCGCCCCGAAGCATTAATCGGGGAAGAAAAAATAAGATTTCGAATCGGGAAGACGCGCGAACAGCAATCCCGGCGGCGGGAACCGCGGAAATATTTCCCGGGGAGCCTGGTGCCGCCCGGAGATCGGTCAGGGGGCGGTTTCTCTTTCGGGGTCGCGCTCGCGGCGGGAGGAAGTCTGCCCGGCTTTCAGCCCGAAGGTGAAGCATCCCTGGGGGCAGGCGTCGCGGCATTTCAGGCAGAGGATACATTCCCCGCGCCGGTATTCGCCTTTCTCGGGGGCGAGGTCCACCGGGCAGGCTTTGGAGCATAACCCGCATTGAGTGCAGCGCTCGGAATCGCAGGAAAGACCGAGCAATGACACCCGGTTGAAGAAGCCGTAGATCAGTCCCAGGGGACACGCCGTCCGGCAGAAGAAACGGAAAGTGACGACGGAAGCGCCGAGAAAAAAGGCCAGCACCCCGAGCTTGATAAAGTACATGCTCCCGATGATCTGCCGGACCTGGCTGCTGAAGAGGCCGAAGGGGACCCCTCCTTCCAGGGCGCCGGCCGGACAGAGGTAGCGGCAGTAGGAGGGGGACCCGGTCAGCAAGGGGAGCAGGAATACCAGCCCGAGCAGGGCGGCCCAGCGCAGATGGCGCAGCGGGGCGAAGAACTTCAGCTTAGGACTCCTGATCTTGAAAAGCAGGTCCTGGAGCAGCCCGAAGGGGCAGAGCCACCCGCAGACCACCCGGCCCAGGATGCCGCCGAAAAGGAGCAGGAATCCGCCCACGTAAATGGAGAAATGATAGGAGCCGTAGCCGACGAAATACTGGAGCGATCCGATCGGGCAGGCGCCCACCGCGTAGGGGCAGGCATAGCAGTTCAGCCCCGGCTGACAGATCTGCTTCAACGGTCCCTGATAGATCTTGTTGGGCAGCGGCTGCCCGAGCAGGAAGGACGAGTTGACCCCTACCGCGGCGACAACCTGGATGATTCTGCGCGCTATCTGCATCAGCCGATCCCTATACAGTCGAGACAGAGGTAGAGGGCGTTTCTCAGTGTCGCCTGGTTCTCCTGGAGGACGACACCCATGATGATCATGACGATCCCCAAAAGAAGGAGCAGGCAAACCGGGCGAAAGCGTTTCTGGAGAATACGTTTAAGCCTGGATGCGGGATATGAGTTATTCATGAAATAATCGGGTATTGCAAGCAGGGAGTGATGGAGTATTGGAGTGTTGGAGTAGTGGAGGCATGGCCCCTTCCGGCTGATGGTCCCCATTACTCCATCACTCCACTACCCCGTTTAAGTTTAATGAATTCAGATGGCCCGGCATCAAATCGTTGCTGCCTGGATTAATTTTGCGCCAACAACGCCTTTATAGCCTCCTCAAAGACCTCCCGGGGCCGCATACCGACATATTGTTTATAGACCTTTCCTTCCCGGTCGACGACAAATGTGGTGGGGATGCCGGATATTCCGCCGTACGCCCGGTCCACCTTCCGATCGGTGAGGAGGATGGGGAAATTGATTTTATATTTCTCGACGAAGGCGGGAAGGACGGCCTGCGGATTCTGATCGATGCTGATCCCGATTATCTCCACGCCCTTGTCGGCATAATCCCGGTAAAGTTCGACGAATTCCGGCATCTCCATCCGGCAGGGAGGACACCAGGTGGCCCAGAAATCGATGATGAGGATCTTTCCGCGATAATCGGAAAGGCTGACCTTGCCCCCCCCCAGCTTTTCCAGGGTGAAGTCGGGGGCCTTCTCCATGGTGATGTCCGATCCGTTCCTCATCGTCCCGGTATCGCATCCGCTCAAGCCCACCCCGATCAGGAGCGCCAGGGAGAGCATTGTCACCGCCGGTTTTGCTTTGATCATGATTCGAATCCTCCTTTATGCGGCTCTATTGTACTTTTAATAAAAGAAAATACAAAAAGATTCCCATGAATATTTCTCGCCGTCCATCCCGGACGGTACTTAATTTAGAACAAATCGGGTCGGGCTATGTTCAATAATATTTCAATCCGGGTCTTTGGAAAGCCGGCCCGTAGCGTTAGAGATCGAGAATCCTGTTTCTGCCGCCCAGGAAGACGACCCAGACCAGGACGGTGCCCCAGTGGATGATCACGGGCAGCCAGAGCGATCGCGAGTAGATGTAGGCGACGCCGCAGGCGATTCCGAGGAGGGCCGTTATGGCCAGAAAATAGGGGTTGTAGAAGACGGGAGCCGCCGCCGGGGTGAGGGTGAGCGCGTTCAGGGGGTGCCAGGCGACGAAGACCGTGGTGCTGCAAAGGAGGGAGAGAACGATCTTCCCCGGTTTCTTCTCCCCCGTGTCGATCGGGATCAGGATCCCCCGGAAGAACGCTTCCTCGACCAGCGAGGGGAAGACAAGAAGGGTAAACGGAAGGATAAAGGCGAGCGGCCAGCGGAGAAGACCGGGGGTGAAAAGCCCCGAACCGAACCCGATCGCCAGGGCGCCGGCCGCGTAAAGGGGTATGGGCAGCAGCGCCTGCCGGGGCGCCGGAAAGGGGGGCTTCTTCAGGCCGGCGATCAGGTTGGACGATAGGTATGATGCAATTCGCTTCAGCGGCATTATCGTTCCCTGGTGGTGTTATATTATTCTACGTGCTGGAGCTTGACGATGTTCAACAGCCGTCTCGCTTAACTACCGCGGGGGACACCGGTCGATGGGAAGGCATCAGTCCGATTATCTTGCGTTACCCTCTAAAAGGAAGGGGGTTCTGGAGGTTAATCGCCGAGCAGCCAGTCCAGGGCCTCTTCGGGGTCCCGGAACACCTTCAGGTTCTGCCCTTGGTTGCGGCTCACGGTCTCCAGGAAGTCGGCTTCGGCAAAACTGGCGGGGACGACCAGCGCTCTTTTGGTCCGGCGGCTGATGCCGGCTTCGTCGATGAAACGGGGGCCGTTGAACACGTCCATAAAAGATAAGTCAACGCCGGCCGCCCGCATGTCGATGAGGACCCGGAAGCAGCCCTTCTTCCCGCTGACCGCCGCCACCTTGGGGGCGATGTGCTTGAGGTCGGCGATAGTGAACCTGCCGGTGACGACCAACAGGATATAGTGACCGGATTCGTTGTAGCGAATGATGTGAGACATCGGTTTTCTCCTCGGTCCAGCGTACTCGTCAATCCGGCCGGAGCCGAAAACGAGGGCGACAATTATACTATGCGGCCCGTGCCGGGCGAGAAAAAAATATCGCGGAATCGAACAGAGAAAAATTTGCTTGGATATGGCCGCGGGAGCCGTATAGTGTGTGGATCGTTTCCCCGCTTTGAACGTTGTTGCTTCGGAATTTCCCCGATAGCCATCGGGATGCGCCTCTGGCGCACAATAAATAAATCGTTTGATATCATTGCCCCGGAGGAATCAACCCGGGCGTTGTTCAAAACTAATAAATTTGCGAGCGTAGCGAGCTAATTTATTATGAGTGAAATCGTGATCAAGGCGGCCGGGCTTTACAAGGACTACTCCGGCTTTCCGGCGGTGCGGGGGATAGATTTCGAGGTGAGAAAGGCCGAATGCTTCGGCATTCTCGGCCCCAACGGCGCCGGCAAGACGACCACCATGAACATGGTCGAGGGCCGCAGCCCGCTCTCCGGGGGTGAACTGACGGTATTCGGGATGGAGATCGGAAAAAATCCCCGCCGGATCAAGGCCCGGCTCGGCGTCGTCCCCCAGGAGAACAACCTCGACCCCGACCTGAGCGTGATCGAGAACCTCCATGTCTACGCGCGCTACTTTGATATTCCGAAAAAGCCGGCGCTTGAAAAAGCCGAGTCCCTCCTCGATTTCGTTTCCCTTCTGGACAGGAAAAACGAGAAGATAACCAACCTTTCGGGGGGGATGAAGCGCCGCCTGATGGTGGCCCGGGCGCTGATCAACGATCCGGAGCTGATTATTCTCGACGAGCCGACCACCGGGCTCGATCCCCAGGCCCGGCACCTGATCTGGCAGAAGCTCCGGGGCCTGAAAAGGACGGGACGGACCCTGGCCCTGACGACGCACAACATGGACGAGGCGGCGCAGCTCTGCGACCGGCTGGTGATCATGGATAACGGCAAGATACTGGACGGGGGGTCGCCGCGGGAGCTTCTGAAAAAGCACGTCCGCGGCAGTGTGTTCGAGTTTACCATCGGCGGCGAAGATACCGATGAAGTCCTCGCCTGCCTGGAGATGATCGAGCATGAGTCCGAGACCTCGGGCGATACCATATTCGTCTACACCGACGATGCCGAGGCGGTGCTCAAACGGACCTCGTGTTTCACCCGGGTCGGCTTCGTCCACCGGCAGGCGACGCTGGAAGACGTCTTTCTCAAGCTGACCGGGAGGGAGCTGCGGGAATGATCGAGCTGCTGACACCGCCGCGAGTGGGCCGCCGGGCCTATAAGGTCTGGCAGCGGAACCGGGACACCTGGCTCAAGTTCTACAAGGCGAGCCTGGTGGGGAACCTGGCCGAGCCGATACTCTTCCTCCTCGCCTTCGGTCTCGGGCTCTCCCGGTTCATCTCCGACATCGACGGCGTGCCCTACATCAAGTACATCGCTCCCGGCCTGATGGTGGCGGCGGCGATGAACGCGGCCACCTTCGAGTGCACCTTCGGGGCCTTCACCAGGATGGACGCGCAGAAGACGTACGACGCGATCATGGCCACCCCGGTCAACATCGAGGAGGTGGCGGCGGGGGAGATCCTCTGGGGCGCGAGCAAGGGGTTTTTCTCGGCGCTCATCATCCTGGCCGTGCTGGTGCCCTGGGGGCTGGCGCGTTCGCCCTGGCTCCTGCTCAGTCCGCCCTTATTTGTTCTCGAAGGACTGATGTTCGCGTCCCTCTCCCTGACCGTCACGGCCTTCTCGCCGTCCTACGATTACTTCGCCTACTACTTCAGCCTGGTGGTCTCTCCCATGTTTTTTTTCTCGGGGGTTTTCTTCCCCCTCTCGGCGCTTCCGTCCTGGGTCCGGACGGTCTCCTGGTTCATGCCGCTCACCCACGCGGTGAACCTGTCGCGGGCTTTTGCCACCGGAAACGTCTCCGTTCACCTTCTCGGGGACGTCGTCTGGATGGCGGTCTTCACGTTCCTCGCCTCCTGGCTGGCCGTCAAGCTGATCAAGAGACGGCTGGTGAAGTAAAGGGACTGTTTCCCCGCCTGCCCGGGTACCCGGAATCTCTTATTCACCATGAAGGACATGAAGAACATGAAGGTCATGCTTTCAAGGGATCGGGATGGCGAATCAATCATGGTGGAATTATCTTTCCGGTTAACCCATGTTCCCGCTGACCGACTGCAGGCCGGTGGCGACTTCCCGGATAATTCCCTGGCGGACGTAGATCGGGCGGACGAGCGCGCGGATGGCGGGAAGCCGGCGGGCGAACGCGATCGCGCCCCCGATACAGCAGATCCCGCCCAGGAGCACCGTCAGCGGAGCGCCGATGAAGTGGGCGAGCACCCCCGCCGTCAGGCTGCCCAGGGGCACCATCCCCATAAACGCCATCGAGTAGAAACTCATCACCCGCCCCCGTTTGTCGTCTTCGACGATCGTCTGCAGTACGGTATTGGTGGAGGCCATCTGCACCATGAACCCGAGCCCGACCACGGGCATCGCCGCCAGCGAGAGCCACAGCCACCGCGACAGCCCGAGCGCAATCAGTCCGACGCCGAAGACGGCAGGCGCCCAGGCGATCACCCGCCCCAGGCCGCGGACGCTGCGCCGCCCGGCCAGGTAGAGCGCCCCGGCCAAGGCGCCGACGGCGGCGGCGGAGAGGAGGAAACCCTGTGTGCGGGCGTCGCCGTGCAGGACCTTCTGGGCGAAGATCGGCAACAGCTGGGTGTAGTAAGCCCCGGTCAGACTGACCAGCGCCAGCAGGAGAAGCAGGGAGCGGATGGGCGGAAAGCCGAAAGCGTAGCGGAACCCTTCCTTGAGGTGTTCGATGACCGCGGTCTGCGCCCGGGCCCGGGCGTGGGGGGGACGCGCATCATCAGCAGGCTGGCGACGACGGCCAGGTAGCTGAGTCCGTTGAGAAGGAAGCAGACCGATTCGCCGACGGCCGCGATCAAAATGCCGGCGATCGCGGGGCCGATCAGCCGGGCGCCGTTGACCATCGAGGAGTTGAGGGCGATGGCGTTGTTCAGGTCCTCGCGCCGGCCGAGCATCTGGACGATGAACGCCTGCCGGGCGGGCATGCCCAGCGCGTTGATGACCCCGAGCATGAGCGAGAGGACGACGATGTGCCAGATCTCGATCCGCCCCGAATACATCAGGGCCGCCAGCATCAGGGCCTGGACCATCGCCAGTACCTGCGTCAGGATGACGAGGCGGTGCCGGTTGACGCGGTCGATGAGCACGCCGGCAAAGGGCGCCAGCACGAAGGCCGGTATCCGGGTGGAGAACCCGACGAAGCCGAGGAGGAAGGCGCTGTGGCTCAACCGCCAGACCAGCCAGGCGACCGCCGTCATCTGCATCCAGGTGCCGATCAGCGAGATGCTCTGGCCCATGAAAAAGAGCCGGTAGTTCCGGTGCCGCAGGGACCGGAAGAGCAGGCGGAAGTTCATGGACCACCCCGGGATCTTTTCTTCCCCGGGGGGCACCGGCGTTGTTCTTTCGGCGGATATCGTCATGATCAAAGCTGGCTGTAATCCTTCGGCTGAGCAGGCGCGGAAAACCGCGGATCACCGTTGGGGGAGAATCCGGGAGGGGGCATCGAATAATTCATTGTCCGAACCGCCCTTCCGCCTCGATTACATAAGCTCCGTCAATTCGGGGAACCGGCGCCGGATCTCGCTTGCTTCCTCCGCGCGCTCTCTCAGCAGACGGAAAGAGCCGAATTCGAAACCGGGCGCCACCGTGCAGCCGACCAGCGTGTACTCTCCAGTGGTCCGCGCCGCCTGCCAGTAGCCGCCCGGAACCACCGCCACCGGCCGGCTTTCCTCCCCGGCTTTTCCCAGCAGATGACGGCCGCACTCCCGGGCCTCCGGGTCGATCAGCAACAGTTCCAGGGGCGCCCCCTCATAGTAATGCCATACTTCATCGCTATCGATCCTGTGCCAGGAGCTGTGTTCGTCCGCCGCCAGTAAAAAGTATATGGTGGTTAGAGCCCGGCGCTCCTCCCTCTTATCCGGAAGACGGACGGGACGGGGGGAACGGAAGAACTCACGATAGTATCCTCCCTCCGGGTGGGGTTCCAGGCCGAGGAGTTCGATCAGTTCGGAAGCCCGTCGGTTCATGGGCACTGCTCTCCGGGCCGCCCCGGGAAAAGAGGCGGATAGGGTTGAGGATTTTTAGAGGGATCTGTTTTCAGTCGACCCCGATCATCACGTTCGACGCCTTGATGACCGCGTAGGCCGGTTTTCCCACCGCGAGCCCGAGATTTTCGCATGATTTTTTGGTGATGATCGAGGTCATTTCCAGGCCGGGGGCGACCTCGACCGTTACTTCCACGTTAACGGCCCCGATTTCCACCGTCTTGATGGTTCCCTTCAGCACATTGCGCGCGCTTAGTTTCATTCTCTTCCTCCAATTTCTCAACTGGTTCTCTTCCGTATTTGTGTGGGTAAAATAGATATTACCATTCCTGCCTCATCAGGAAGTTTGGTGACCACCCCCCTCCCCCCTTCGGCAGGCTCAGGGTTGTACGCCCCATCAAGGGGGGAGGGGTACCAGGGGGCCGCCCCGGCCGTATTCCCCTTTCCTGGAGGAATCGCCCCCGCTGGTATTCTTCCTTCCTTGGGGGAGCCGCCCCTGCTGTTATCCCCCCTCCCTTGATGGGAGGGGGTTAGGGGGAGGGTGTTTCCCCGGCTAACCTCAATCCTGGGAACTTTTTATCTTGTGATAATCTTTTATCTTTCCTCCCTACGATTTATTGTTGCCGGCGCGCATTACCGCTGGTGGCCGGAAGGATGACTCGGCGGCAAAGCCTTCTCTTTCGGGAAGGGCAGGACGCCGCCCATCTCGCCGATGACGTTGACGAGTTCCGACCCGGTCGGGACCACGATCTTGGTATTTTTCTCCAGCGCCCGCTCCATCGCCTCCAGTTTCCGGAGCAGCTGGGCGTTGCCGACGAAGTATTTCTCCGCGGCCTCGTTCACCAGCCGGATGGCTTCCGCTTCGCCCTCGGCGGTCAGGATCTTGGACCGCTTCAGCCCTTCCGCCTTTTTGATCTGGGCCCGTCTCTCGCCGTCCGCCGTCGTTTCGGTGGCGGTCGCGAAATCGATGGCCGCGATCTTCTCGTTCTCCGCCTTCACCACCTTGTTCATGGTCTCCTGAACGTCCTTGGGAGGGTCGATCTCCTTCAATTCCGTCCTCACGATCTCTATCCCCCAGTGGGCCGTTTCAGACCGGAGGGTCTTGTTCAGCTCGTCGTTGATCTTCCCCCGCTCGCTGTTGGCGGATTTGAGGGTGAGGGTGCCGATGATGTTCCGGAGCGTGGTCCTGGCCAGGTTCACGATCTGGTAGCTGTAGTTGTTCACCTTGTACTGCGAGTTTTTGACGTTCTCCTCGTCGTCCTTGACCTTGAAATACACCTGGGCGTCCACTTTCGCATTCAGGTTGTCGTTGGTGATGATCTCCTGCGGCTTGGCGTCCACCATCTGTTCCGTGATATTGATCTGGAACAACCTGTCGATACCCGGGATGATCCAGTTAAATCCCGAGCGCGCGAACCGGTGGTACCGGCCCATCCGCTCGACCAGTCCGCGATGCGTCGGTCGCACGATCCTGATTCCCAGGAGGAAAATAAAAACCGCCACTATGATCAGCGCCACCAAAACAGGCATACCGCACCTCCTTGCGATGACCCTATTGACCCGGATTATTGATTATCGTTCAACATATTACGCATAGCAAACATATCAATACGGCAACAGCAGACTGTTTTATCTCAGCCGATAGGCCACCGATTTCCGCCTGCCGGCGATAACGCGATCGATGACAGATGTTTGTCGACAAGTGCTTGCCAAAGAATATGATATGATCGAAACCATATTTCACTACGACAAGTTTCTGCTTTGTCGTTGTTCAAAACTAACCCGATTTATGAATAAATCGGGTTAAAACTATTCCAGTTTTTTCAGGGATGGAGACAAAAGCTGGGCTTGTTCCGGGTAGGGACCCAGCCATTTTATCGCGCCGGTCTCGATATCGTATATGGCGCCGATAACCTGCAGTTTCCCGGCCTTCATCCGCTCGCGGACGATCGGGCTGCGGGAGAGCAGGTCCTTGATCGATTGCCAGACGTTCTCCTCGGTCGCTTTCGTCACCAGCCCGGAACCGGCCAGAGCGGGGTCGGTCTTTTTCGCCCGGTAAACGGCGGGCTGTATCTTCTCCACCAGGGGAACGATGCTTCCCTCAACCGCGTAGTTATTGACCGCGGCCGATACGGCCCCGCAGTGCGTGTGTCCTAAAACCACGATCAGCGGCGTGGCCAAATGGGCCACCCCGTACTCCAGGGTGCCGATCTCCATGGTATCGATCACGTTGCCGGCCACCCGGATGACGAAAACGTCCCCGATCCCCTGGTCGAAGATGAGTTCCACCGGCGCCCGCGAATCCGAACAGGACAGGATGGAAGCGAACGGTTGTTGTCCGCCGGCAGACGCTTTTCGCAGGGCCTGAGTTTGATTTGGGTGAACAGCCTTCCCGGCCACGTACCGTTTGTTCCCTTCCTGAAGCTTAACCAGTGCCTCCTCGGGTGATACCGCGTAGGCGTTGATCGCGGCGAAGAGAAAAAAGATCAGGACCGCGGCCGGGACCAGGAGGTCCCGGTATAAACCGGCTTGTCTTCTCTGCTTCATCGTCTCCTCCTTAAGGGGTAATAGCCCCTGAAAAGTTTTCCCGGGCCGTTATCGGCCGCCGCCGGGAAGCACATCAGTACCTCCGCGGCCGACTCCCGGGAAGAGTGTCCGTTATTTAACGGTGATCGCACCAAGCTGTCGAAGCAATCCGAGTTCATCGATGGTATGCCAGTGTTCGCTGATCTTTTCCTTTTCCACGCGATAGAAATCCATCCCGCCCACCTCGACCGTTTTCCTGGTGGGGGCGATCCCGGCGAATTCTTCTTTCTGGGTCCCCTGCCAGCGATAGCGGGCGGCGGCGATTGCGCCGTCAGAGATTACATCTTCCAGGATGAATTGTATATCGGGGAACGCCCGGCGTAACGCTTTTATTTTGATCCGAACCCCTTCCCGGCCGGGCGGGACACCCGGCAGAGGGTTGTGATCGACATAGTCGTCGGAAATGATCTGATCCAGAAAATCCAGGTCGCCTTCGTTCAAAACCCGGTCGAACAGCTGTCGAATAATTGATTTGATATCCATATCGCAGCGCGCCTTCGCCATTTCAACCGCTACGGGAGGTTACTTCCCGCCCGCCAGAGTAACACAGACATTCCCGTCTGTGCCGCCAAGGTAACACAGACATTCCTGTCTGTGGAGCCAAGGTAACACAGACATTCCTGTCTGTGCCGCCAAGGTAACACAGACATTCCTGTCTGCGAGTCCAAGGTGACACAGACATTCCTGTCTGTGCCGCCAAGGTAACACAGACATTCCTGTCTGCGAGTCCAAGGTGACACAGACATTCCTGTCTGTGGAGCCAAGGTAACACAGACATTCCTGTCTGTGCCGCCAAGGTAACAAAGACATTCCTGTCTGTGGAGCCAAGGTAACACAGACATTCCTGTCTGTGCGGCCCAGAGTAGCACAGACATTCCTGTCTGTGTGCAGCCAGAGTGACACAGACATTCCTGTCTGTGCAGCCCAGAGTAGCACAGACATTCCTGTCTGTGCGTTTGCCGGGTCCGGGCGATTCGTATTAAGTATTACGCCACCAGCATCTGTCCCTGGAATCGGAATTATTTGGCTTATTTATTTCCCGGAACCTTGTGCAGGATCATCGGTTCTCGATAGTCAAATATTTTCAGATCGTCGGGATCATTAATGAACTCAAGAAGCTTCTCGGGCGGATCCGTTATCGTTATGTCGGTGCTGTACTGCTGCTCCTTCACTTCTCCGTTGAGTTGCTTCTTTTCGATCGCTTCCTCGAATGTCTCGACACGGGGCGCCCAGAGAATCAGGTCGCCTTGCTCCGAAAACTTATACGCAGCTAACAGGTAACCATCCATCCATTTACCGTCTTCCTGTACTCGAAAGGACAAAAAATTGTGTTTGTCCCCCTCCGTCACAATCATTTCGGCATGAACAATCTGGAATTGATTGTCCTTCCAGTCCACTCCGGCAATCTGGGCTACGCCATTTCTGTCGAATTTTACATGGACCACGGTATCACCGGTAAACCATGCGCCTTCAAACTCCTCCCGGTCGATCGGTTTCGGGACGCCGGACAGAGGCTGCTTGATTCTGACGCTTGAACAACCTGCAGTAAGTACCATGGCAGAGATTGACAACAGTATGATTGAAAATGGTTTCATTCTGTTTCTTTTCTCTGTAAGCCTGACATCAAGTTAAATAACGCCGGTCGAATCAGTAACACAGACATTCCTGTCTGTGCAGCCAGAGTGACACAGACATTCCTGTCTGTGCAGCCCTCTGCCGCGAGCCAGAGTAACACAGACATTCCTGTCTGTGCAGCCCTCTGCCGCGAGCCAGAGTAACACAGACATTCCTGTCTGTGCGTTTGCGGTGGCCCGGTTAATTTATATTTAGTATCGTGTCCCCGGAATTATTTTACCGTGGTTTATTATTAAGTATAGCTTAGTCCACTCCAACAATATCCCAATCTTACCTCGCCCCCTTTTCTCTATTTCCGAGGTCGATATTTGATGGTGGATCGAGTCCTCTACTTAGAATTGATTGAGTTGGCAGTGCCATTATTTATATATATAAATATGGAAAATAAAACGGCAGTGATGACAAAAATGTTTATAGTCCCTAATCCTATAATATTTATAATCAGGAGGAGCGCTTTACTGAATGGTGCGCCAATGAGGCTTAATCCCATTGATAAAGCATTAATGATTAACTGTGGAATTAGTAGGTTCCTCGCTATTTTCAGTGGCTGAGTTCAGCAGGTGAAGGAAGTTTGCCGGCGACAAAGTAGAGCATAGTAATCATATTCCGGGAGCTTCGATACCCACGAGCCTTGCGTCGAACAGCGGAGAAAACACTATTAATCCCTTCCATAAAAGCATTGGTCACACCCTGATTCCAGTGTGCCAGGATTCCTGCGATGTGGGATTCGATCATATCGGCAACCTGGGACATATGGTAAAGAAGCCATCGGCTGGTTTTGCGAGCTTCTCGTTGAACCCAGCGGCACCATTCTCCAAATCGCTTGGCCGCCTCAGTGACAGAACCGAGCCGGTAAATCTCCTGCAGCGCCAGCCGCATCTGGTATGCTCTTCCGGTCAGCAGCATATCCTGATCAATCCGCTTCAACCGGGCTTTCTGTTTCTTGGTCAGATTTTCCGGGTTCTTCAGCCAGATCCAACGACTCTTGGCCAATGTCTCCCGGACTATCGGGCGCCCACTCTGGGATTCGCTCTGGCGGACAAGATCCACCGCTTTGTTGGCATGGGCAATCACGTGAAACTTGTCGTAGACTATCCGGGCATTGCTGCAGTTCTCGCGCACTCCCTTCGCATAGGCCTTGCTCATATCCATAGATACGCTCGTAAGCGATTCCGCTTTCCCCTTATGGTCCTCCAACGCATTGGTAAACTCCGCCCACGTCTCGCTGTCTTTACCTGGGGTGGCAAACAGCACTCGCTTGAGCACCAAATCGGCAAACACCGTCAGGTAGCGATGCCCCTTCGATCGAGACATCTCATCAACCCCGACGGAAACAACATCCGACATATCCACTCTCTTGTACGCCTCTTCCACATAGGCACTCACAACCCGCCACATCCTGGTGTCTTGCTCGCCAAGAATCTCCGCGGCCTTTTTAACCGGCATCTCCCGCATCAAGGTCAGGGCGAAGGCTTCGAACTCTTTCGTAAAATGCTTCGCCCGTCCTTCCCAAGGTGGGGTCACCCGCCATACTTTTCCGCACTTTGGACACTTCCCTCTTGGCAGATCACAGACGATTTCAACTTCCTTGTTGAACACATTCAAATGTCGCCACCGAAGCCCTCGTATGTGATCATGGCAGGTCACGCCATCGCTTCCATCGTGAGGGCAGCGTTCTATCTTCCAAAGTTCAGGCGTCTCTTTAACGCGCAATTCTACGATATTATTCTCGGCCTTGAATGTCGCATCCTCAACTGCCCACGCCGGGCCCAAACCCAACAACTCACTGAACAACTTTTCTGGTGTCTTCATGCATAAGATGATGCCTTATACCGAACTCTTGGGCCACTGAAAATAGCGAGGAACCAATTAGTAACACGAGAATAAAAACCAGACATTGTTTGTAATTCTTCAGAATTCTCTGGATACCTGCCAAACCAGTTTGAAATGAAAAAATTTTATATACGAGCATAAAGGCAAAGACATAAACGGATAATAGGAATCTAATAGAATTGAAAAGACTGCTTATCAATAACTCAGTACTTATTTCAACTAAAGGATGGTGATGAGATAAGAGGATAATGGCAAAGAAATTGACGGGCCATTGGATGATCATGGTCGTAATAGAACTAAGAATAAAAACTATAATATAAGGGAGAAAACACCCTCGACCTTTTTTCAGGACGTCTGAAATTATCCAGCTATCTCCTTGAATTACGTCTGAAATTACTCTTATTAGACCGACTGTTAAATAAATGCCAAATATAATAATAATAAAAGTGATTGGTCCGGTCAGGATAGGTCCTGCCCACAGAACTTGATCTGTTGATATTATTTTGGGTAACTGGATTAGGAATACATTAATAAGCAGCCAAACAACAACAAAACCTGGGTTGGAGATAAGGAGATTGACTGATTGTTTAAAAATATTTTTCATTCAATAATACTTACCGCCCCCTAAATCACTCCGGAGTAAAATGGAAGTGGGGTTATATCATTAGACAACCAATGATTCCTTAGCTGGAACTACGAAAAAAGCGTGGATTAGAAAAGTTTTCTATTACTAACCGGATGGTCTGATTTTAAAAGCCTAACATCGAGTTGAATCCACTTTCTCGCTTTCCCGTCGGTTCCGCCGGATTTTCAACGCGCGAAAGCGAGAAAGTGATTAACTAGCTTCACCCTTGTCCGGAGATATATTCCAGCATACTCGATGCCCGGCCTGCTATGATTCTCGGGAGGTGCTCAGTCTTCTCCGCCATATCGTCCGGGATCGACATTCCCATGGCGTCAAGTTTGTCCGGAATCATTTGGCAGATCTCGTTTATTCTCTCCCGTATCATTGGCCAACCAAGGCGGGTCTCTTGCGCCATTTTCCGCCAGTTATCGACAGTGAGCGTATCGAGTGATTTCGCGCCGCCGATTTTCATCGCCAGATGTTTCGAGAGTTCCGGCCAGGCAAGTGTGCAGACAAGGTCATAGAACGGCGCCAGCCGGCGTTCGCCGCTGCGGTACAGGATCGAGTAATTTTTCCCGTGCGCGTCGGCATTCCCGATCAGCACATTGAAGATCAAACCATCGATAAAGTCGCGAATGTCCACAACCGGCGCGGTGGACCATTCGCGTAATAGTGAAATACAGTCCCGCAGCAGCGGGCCGCCCTCTTCCTGGTACTTTCGCTCCGGTGGAAAGCCGAGTGCCTGACAGAAGTCCTCCTGGTGCAGTTGTGTGGTAGTGCCGTCCCGATTGATCAGCCGGTCATACCTTTGAACAAGGATACATGCTTTCTCGCCGACGAGACGATACTCGACGGATGGTACGTTAAGTCCAACGGCGCCTGCCAATTTCATGCACAAGATTTCATTGGCGGCCAGTCCGGGAAAACGGTCAGGTTCCGGTTTCAGGATGTGCGAACTCGGCGTATTATCGAGAGGCAGGCTTATTTTGGAGCCATGAACGACGACAGGCAATTTATCCTGAGCGCCGGCCAGGGACAGCCGGACTCCCTCCATTCCGGCCATCAGGGGCCGACGGGGAAGCTCGGCTACCACGTCCTTTAGTTCGATTTCGCTCAATTCGCGCAGCCGGATATCCTCTGGCCGTGGCGGCGCGGTACCTTCCGGAAGCAGACTCACGGCTCCTGCGCACTCTCCTCCGATTCGCTCCAGCAGGGCAAAATCATTGCGCTCGCTGATTCCCAGGATCGCGGCTATCTTTTTCCGGGGATCTTCATCGGGCAGAATTCCGGCGAAGAAGGGTCTGGTTTTTTTCCCCTGGAATACCTCCGGTTGGAGAGGCAGCGACCGGGAAAGAGGTATCGCGGCCGGCCGGTTGAGCCACGTCTCATCGTAGCGGAACTGCATCAGGCCGCTCTCGTCTTGTTCGAGAGAGCCGACCCTTGTGTCATGCAGATAAACAATCAGACGCTTCATGATTTCCCGTGTTTACTCGTATCAGCGTCGAGGGTGTCTATCCGGATCTTAAGCCCCAGGGCCTGAATCACGTGGAGGAATTTCCCGATCTGACACGTCGGCTTGCCTTTCTCAAGATCGACGATGAAGCGCAGGCCGGTGCCGGAGGCCATCGCCAGCTCTTTCTGGGTGACCTTCAGTTGCTTCCGCCGGGCACGGATGACAGTGCCCAGTTGCTCTGGATTCAGGATATTCATATTACCGATCGGGAATATTCCATAGGATTCATGAGAAGTCAAGGTTAAAATTTACCGATCGGTAACATATAGTCCGGATTCGGCCTCGATAGTTATAATTATTCCCGATCGGTAACTATTGGTATGTGGAATGTGCAAAAATTCCAGGGACACAACCCGTATCGTTAAAATTTGGGTTGGAACGATAAATATAAGCCGATATTCTGACTATTCATCTTGCTCCATTATCAGAATAGTCATCAAATAAGTGCCTTATAACGATCGTGTTAATCTTTTATCCGCCTATTTTTCCCGATTGATACCCGTATTTTTTACGAGGGTTAGTCCTGTAGGTCGATACCGTTTTCCTCGCACCACTCAAGTATGGCAGCGCGTTCCCGGGCCGTTGCATATTTATTCCAGTCATCCTGCAACCCGTTTTGCCTGAGGAGATCATGGAATCGACCGTACGCACCGGCATGCTGGAAGAAACCGTATACCTGCTCGGCAGCGGAGGGCAGGCATTGCTCGACGAACTCGAACACCAGATTCCGGCCCAGGTCCAGATCGTTCAGGTGGGGTATCTCAAGATAATCAGCGTTTTCATCAAGATCATCGGGCAATTCATCGGAATCGCCGTACTCGGAGGCGAGATACGACTCGCCGGTCCTTCGATTAAAGAACGCGGACCGTTCGCATGGATGTGCCGTACCGACATAGTCGAACAGGAACTGGATATCTTCGTATTTCATAACGAGTCCTCGATGGCTAACATCGAGTTGAATGTCTGTATCGGTGACTTTTTCGCACGAAGAGTAAAGAGCTCTGCGCGGTCCGCTCGAACGATTGGTGCCGCATTAACATCGAGTTGAAACTACTTTCTCGCTTTCGCGCGAAAGCGAGAAAGGTAATAATGTGCCCGGAGGCCTTATATGGATTAAGAAGCTGGATGTGTCATTGTTTGAATATGATGTCGTCTTCAGTTCCTAGAAGGTGATCCTTCCCATTGGAAATAAAGATGAAATCATTTCCGTTGGCAATAACTCGATAATAATAAAGCTGTTCCCATTCATCTGTATGCCATCCAGCTCTGAGTGGTTTGCCATTTATCAACTCCGAAAGAGCCGATGGATAATGGCCGAAACTTGTATGATATGACTGAAGTGACTCTACTATTTTCCTTCCCTCCTGACGGGTAGCCTTTTCTAAGCTGTATTTTGTTTGGTACCGGTTCCACAGAGATATACTCCCAAAGATGAGAATGACGAAACAGGCCGGGATAATTACAAAGAAAAGAAGTATGGCCCAGATGGCTTCTTTCTTATCGAATTGTGATGTCAAACCAAGTTTGTTGAGACGAATTACATCAATTATGCTCCAGACAAGAGCGACCGGATAAAGGGGGGTTACCCCCATGATGAGCATAATGAAACCGCGCGTATTTTCCCCTAAATAGATCTGTCCCAAGCCGGGAAAAATTATTGATAAGATTATTGCAACCATTAAAAGATTCCGCTTTTAACGCCGATCTCCACCGCCCCGGTTACAGCCGTAAACCCTGTTGACCCCTGGAAAGTTTATAAGTGTTAGGATCTTTTACATCCCAACAGAATATATTTTGGTTAATTGAAGGGCCTTTGCAAGATTGATAGGCGTAATCATTCGTCTGTTTAATGGGGGCGGTCCGTCTTCATATTTGCGAATTGTTTCTTCATAGGGTTGCCAATTCAAACTACCAAGCTCGACTAATGCTCCCAACTCTTCGGATGTTGCATCATAATAGGCCTTGTATATTAATTCAGAGCAATAGATTTTCCAATTATCCAGCTCATACTTCGCATCATATGGTTTTCCCTGATATCTTTTGAGGGCTTCGAGAAAGTTTGGAATATTCCCTTGATACTCCGTCTTCAGGCGAAATACGGAAAAATGACTACCACGCCCTCGTTTTATCCAGTCCAGGAGGGGAGTACTATGTACCGTACCGAGAGCCTCATTTACTAACCATTCATCATTGTTTCGGATGACAACGCCGCAGTGCGAATAGCATGAATTGGTGATTCCTTCAATGGCACGTACCAAATCTGAGGCATTCGGAAGGGCCTGAAAAATAATGTCTCCTTCTTCAGGCGAGTAGCCGGAGTAATAAATCAATGGAAGGATATAGAAATAGAATAGCGGGATAACCAGTAAGATTACGCAGAGCAATATTCTAAGTTTGCGATATTTTTGAGGTAATAATTTCATGGGTTCCTAACGCCGAGTTAACCTGCCGGGCACACACTCTCCCCTATTCCACTATTTCAACAGGGGACTCAACGAGATAGGAATTTTCTTTTTCTAATAAATTGCCAAGCCTACGGAATGAACGGATTAAGAGGGAGTAATATATCAAGGTGAAAATTGGTCCGAATATAAAAAATAATATGGAGTATTTAGAGAGTAAGTGTATATGGCCCTTAAAAATAGCAATGAAAATTACAGTCATAATTAGAGTCAGGGGAAGAAAAATTAAATATAACCTCAATGTGACGGGTAATAATAAAATACAGTATCGTTCTATGAAATTGTTTCCGTCGATTCTTCCATTTTCCTTAAAGCAAAATTTTATCCCGAAATAAGTGATGATCATTGAACAGATTATACATAGGAATTGCATGAAAGTATTCATTCCCGAGGGCCGTATTAAAAATTTGGGGCTAATTATATAGGCTGTTGAAGAGATGGGAGCTAAAAATAAGGCAGGGATGATTATATATTTCGCTTTTTGCCAGCCGGTGAGTTTTCCTTCGACAATTGCTAATTCCACCTTCAAGGAAGAAAAAAGAATCATGGCGATCACCTCTCTTTATTTAATACCAAATTGATCTCTTCAGTATGGAGCAGATAAAGAGATTTCCCCAGGCTATATAAACTAAAAAAATCCGCCACCACAAGCCAGAGTAACACAGACATTCCTGTCTGTGCCCCCCCGATATTTATTATTTCCCTGCCGACCCGAGAAAACGTACGACCTCGTCGCCGACTTCCCCCAGGGCTTCGGAGAGCGCGTTAAGTTCAGTTCTGCGCATGGTCTCATCAAGGTTCAAATCCTGATCGCTCTTTTCGGCAAAGAAATCGCGACTGGCCGTAACCGTAAAGGGTACGATCCCGGTTCTGGTATCGAGTAATATGGCCTCAACATTACAATATGATTTCGATTTATCGGGACCGAAGAGCCGGCTTTTTTCATACGTGCGACAGGACGCGTTGTATATCAGAAGCAGATCCGCCTGATATCGGGCTCCGGCTTCCCGGAATTGCGGCACGGTCTTTTTTTTCGGGATCAATAGACTCGGCAAATAAGAAGCGTCATAAACCAGGGGAGAGGAGCGAAGTCTGGAGACAAGTTTCGATTGGACTTCTACACCGGATCGAGCAAGTTCATCCGACCAGCCAAACCAATAACTCTGGCCGAACGCGATAATAGCGATCCTGTTTTGCGGCTGGGGCGAGTAAGGGTAAGCAAGAATGCGAATAATCTCATCGTCTGTAAGAATAGCGTTGTCCGATGAAAAAAGAGATTCATCCCCCTCAGATAGAGACGCCCTCTCATAATAGCTGGACGGTCGTCGCACTGTTGAGACAGAAGTACAGCCGAAAAGTAATGGCAGTAAGATAATTGTCGCACACTTAGCGATCATTCTCATCTCTTAGCCTCCTTGGCACTAACGCCATGGTTTATGCGCTCCGATTGGGAGCGTGCGCCCGCTATATCGGAGTCGCCGTCAAGCCGGTTCTCGGATGAAAATAATTGTTTCGTTTCCGGTTTTGTCAGGAGAATCAGACTGAGTACCCCCATGATAGTTCCGATAGGAAACGAGAGACAGAGTAATATGGAAATGACGAAACAAAACGTCCACCAGCGCTGGTGGCGCAGCCCGTACCCTGTTATGAAAATGCACGCGACGATGGCGAGACTCCCGATCCCGGTTCCGATTATGCTGAATAGATAGATGCGCTTCAGCCCCGGGCCGATCTTTTCAAATGCTCCCGATTTCAACATAATTATGGGGGCTATCAGACAGGCGGGAATGCCGAGCACGCCGACTATATAGTAGAATACTCCGAGCGTTTTTAGTTTCCTTTGCAGCTCATTCATCTCAATCTTGGAACCAACACCGAACTCAATGACTGCAATTCTTTATCAGGAGTTGCTTTTCTTGATGGTCAATCTGATCAATATCTTTTGACCGATCGCGTAAAGAAGGATAATTGCCAGTAACGGAAGCAAAAAGAAGATAAACTTTGTTTGCGTTTCGAAAGGGCGGGATTGATATGTATGAAATATTTGTATGAGGCCTCCGCCAAATAAAACGGCGATGATCGCGCAAAAATGTTTGTTGGCCCTTTCGGAAAATTTCCTAATCATGAGGTAAGCTGTAAAAATCAAGTAGAGGCCGATCAGAAGAAAGCCCACGATGGGTATGATGAGGCGAGAAAATTCCTTGCCGGAGATCGCGAGAATGCAAAAGTCAATAAAGAAAATAACGAAAGCTATCCCCCATAATCCCAATAAGATAGATATAACTTGAAGTATTTTTCTAACCCGGTTTTTATGGAGGTCATTCATCGTTTCATGACGCTTGCCATCGAGTTAAACATTCGGGCCGATGTCACTTGCGCACAATGATTCGTTGAGAGATAGTTTAACTTTCTTTAAAACTATTATTTGGCATCCGGCCTTGTTCTCTCATGCTGGTCTCAACGTTCCGGAGCAAGATAAAAATGTCGGTATTGGCTATATTATTAGACAACTTGTGGCTGTGATTCCTTGGTTGAAACCGGTTTCTCGCTTTCGCGCGCCTGTCCGCCTCTGGAGGAAAAGCGAGAAAGTGGATCGGGATTAAAATTCACTCTACTGTTCGCTCTTCATGAAAGCGACGATCTGGTCCAGTAGTCTTGTCCGTGGGCCGGGAATAGTCGCCTGGCCGTGGCCGCCGGTCTTGAAGGCGATCATCTGCTTGGGTGCGGCGGCGGTGTCGAAGCAGGCCTGGGTCCGGGCGTAGATGGCCGCGTCGTCTTCCGCCGCGATGAAGAGCTTGGGGGTGGCGGATTCCCGGAGGGAATCCGGATCAAACGCCGAGACGGCGATGACGCCGGAAAAGCCGGGCTGCTTTTCCAGCTTCGGCAGCGCCCCCAGGGCGATGAAGCCGCCCATGCTGCTCCCGAGAACGAAGATGTGTGTGGCCCCGCGGGAGGAGAGGTACTCCATCGCCGCCAGGATATCGTTCTCTCCCCCCTCCGGGACGGGAGGTAGTGTCTCGGAGGGATAGCCCCGGAAACTGAAGGCCAGGCACATGACGCCCTGATTCTCCAGGTATTCGCACTGCTCCCGGAACGAAGCCCCGCCGGTGGCATATTTCCGGCCGTGGCAGAGCACCAGCGCCAGCTCACTCTTCCCGTAGAGCAGCCCCTGGATCGTCTTCCCGTCGGCGGTCTTGAGCTGGATATTTTCTTCGGCAAAAAGGAGGGGAGGGGTGAGGAGGATGGCGAGAATGAATGAGAGTGATTTCATCCAATAGTGCCGGATGCTAAACTAGTTCTTGAGACGAACTTATAGATTTGTATCTTCTCCATCTTATTCATAATCCCGCCAAAATGGCGGATAATCTGGCGGGATCTATCTGTCAAGATGAAAGATTTGACCCTATTTCATGCAATGTGTTATACAGGTCCGACCCCACATTTTAGTTATCACTTGGTTATTGGGATTTGTGTCCAGCCCCTTTCATGCAAAGTATTAGCTTCTTTAAGATTATTTTGAACTATTTCATAATGTAAAGGTGTTCTTTCATGAGTTAATTCCGTTAAAGCTTCGTGGAATAAACTAATTGCTTGGTTAATATAACCCATATCATGCTCGATATTGCCCAAACTTAAATATGCTGATCCGAGATTATTTGTAATATCAGCCCAACTGATGGGAGTACGCTCACGGGTATATTCCTTGAGTGCTTCATTATATGCCTCGATAGCCTCTTTGAAATAGATCGTATTATTTTCCAATTGACCAAGGTGGGACATCACAAACCCAAGGCAATTTTGAAGATTTGCCCAAAATAAAGGGAAGTGTTCTCTCGGTGTCATTATAAGGGCTTCCCTAAATGCATTGGCAGCTCTTGTATAATAGCTTGGGACACATTTGATGTCGCCTAGATTTACTAGTGAAATGCCTATGCTCTTGATGATATTTGCATATAGTTGGGGTTCTTGGTCTTGAGGGATTATTGCTTTTGCATTAAATAGTGTGGTTAATGCTTGTTCTAAATAGCTGGAGTCGTGCTCACTTTTACCGATCTCATTCTGCACATAACCGATATTAAACATTAACCCTGCCCATTCAATAGGATCGTTTTCACGCGAAAATTTCTTAAGAGCTTCATAGTATAAATCTAATGCTTCCTTGAGGAGCTCAGGAATATTTTCGTATTGCACAAGATCGACAAGTGCATTAGCAAGCTCATTCTGAATATCAGCTTTATAATCGGGTGGGAAATCATTTGGTATATCTATAATAAGCTTGCGGTATATATTTATTGATTTTTTAATCGCATCAATATTATCTTGTTGCACGCCAAGACGATGAAGGCCTTTGGATAAGACGAATTGTATTTTCATGCGTTCTTTAACGTCCAAATCGCCAACTATATCTTTTGAATTTAGTATCATATATATTCTAGAGATATAAGCCGGAAGACGATCGCCTAAGAAATGTCCCTCTTCCGATGTTAATTGATGAGATTCAATGAGTATAAGTAAGCGCAAGGCACTTATCAAATCATCCCAAAACATTATTGGTAAGGATAAATTATCATCAATCGAAGATTGTTGATAACGTCGGGGCTTCCTTACCCACCCTTGAGATACTGTCCAATACAATTTCGGGACATGGTTTCCATTCCAGGATAGAACTGTTCCCCAGATGAGCACTGAAGCGTCACTTTCATCAAGATATCTTAGTGCTTGGCTATAGCCTTCCTTTTCTGCTTTTTCAGGGATAGAATCATGCAATGTAATAGTACGGTCAAGCGATAGAACTTGAATCCCATCTAGTTCTTTAAGTGATTCTATAATAAGTAATTCGAATTCTCGATTCGTATCATTCTCTAAATGTGCAACGAGAACAGAATATCGCGAGGGATCAGCTTTAGGAACAGACTGGCGAGAGCAATATGTTAATAACTGAGTAATACCTGGACTTTTGCTTACTTTGTCCCAATTTAACCATATATAGAATAGAGCACCGAGAATAGCAAGCATTACGAGGCCGCGAAGTCCGAAAAGGTCATATATTTTTTTGCGGAACCACGCAGTTAAAGTAGTAGGCTTATTATTATCTTTCATTTGACTATGTATTTAAAACACATATATATATTTCGGCGTTTTTAGGATCAAATAACTAAGTTAAAATTATAATGATCCTTTTCAATTCATGGTTTGCACGTGAAGATTGAACAATACAAATTGATATTCGAGTCGCACCTTCGCAACTGATTTAATATTATGCGTTTGTTGCAGATGATAGGAGTGAATCTTGCCAAACGCAGATCTGCCGCAAGGGGGCGACTAAAAATCCATGCTCCCCCGAAAACCTCCGGTGAATATAAATATGTTCGACAGTAGTATTAGCCCTTCCGGTCTGTTTGAGCGCTTGGTTCGCCAGATTGTTTAGGAAATGAGCCATCTTTTGACAGTGAGACTAGTCCTATAAAGGTAATGCGCTGAAAAAACGTGATGACCCAAGCCGAATGAATTCCTAATTCGCAGAAAACCTGATACCGGTATTCTATAATATCCTGCTCTCTGTGTTCTTTCGTCATTGGGGACAGAACGTCTTCTGGAATACGGTCCTTAAAATCGGTAACCCAGACGCGCCTTTCCGAGACTGCTGACATGACATGATGATGGTGACAAAGACCTCGAACGATCTTCTTGACAATACGTAGGACCCTATCGTCTTGCCCGGGGTAAATCTTGTGTCTGCTCTCTCCGTTGATTTCGACTGACCTCATGGATTCTTTGAGATCCCGTAATCGACGCAAACCGTCGCACTTTTCAAAACTACGCCGAATGGAAGTTTGCCAAAGTTCGCGACGAGCATCGTTGGGTTCCCCAGCACATGCCAGAACATTTTTAAAATGTGCTTCATCATCCGACCAACCATTGTTGCAAACATCGCAGGCAGGAATCGTCAGCCGCTGGATCCGAGATTGTGCCTTAGAGATAGGGTAGAGATTGCTTGGAAAGACATGCTCCCTCTGGGTAGCAATACGCTCACCACAATAAGAACACATTGTAGGTCTTGACGACTTCTTTTTTTTCATCATTATGTCTTTGCTGGCGAACGCCGAGTTCAGCCGCGCGATTAGCGTCGGCTGGAACGCTTTGATACTGTTTAAAAAAATCAGGGTCACACCCCAAATAATAAGTTTAAAGCCGTACAATAATTCTTTAAATTCCTTTGCCCAACTTTCTATCTTTCTTTAATCTCTCCTGCATTAACTTGTGGACTTAGCTGGCCCCCCCACTTGACCCTGTTGCCTTCTTTCGTCGCTTAACCCGATTTTAAGATCTCATCAATTTGTTTTGAGATTTCATGTAATTGAATGGTTGGAGGATTTTTCATCACAGGGTGAATTAGGTCTATCAGCTTATTCGACAAGTATTCTTTTTTGGCTTTTTTCAATAAAGGATGTAGCATTTGCGAGATGTCATCCTTTGAGCGACAGATTTCTCGTGTTCTATGTTGAAGGGATAGATCAATCGCTTTAGAGATGAAGGCGAAAATTCCAAAACGGATTGCTAAATTGAACTTGTTCTCCTGCTGGAGAAGACCTTTCATCTTGTTGTAGATAGAACTTTTTTCTAAATAAATATTGTCGCTGTACTTCATCAATAACCTATTCAGTTCTTTCCAGGCCTCGTCTCTCTTCCCTGCTTTATGTAAGTAAGAGGGAAGCCTTAAATATATCCCTATAGAATATCCTGTTCTCCCTTGTGCTATTTCTGAATAGGCCTTTTTGACGGTATCTATTGCATCATCCCAGCTTCCTTCTACGGAATAAGCTGAAGCTTGTTTGAGCAAATCCGAAACTCTTTTATCTCGTTGGTCCTCAGGAGAATCGGGAGTGTCAGTCAATATACCCATTTCCAGAGGCGAGGTCTGTTGCTTTTTGCTCGATGCATTATTAGAAACAAGAATTATTCCTATGATTATCAGGATGCAAAAAACAACTATGGCAATGACCATTTCTATCACCTTCTATTTCTATTTCTGCAACTCAACATTTGCGGTAATACCAATATCAGCTTCCAATAAAAAGAAACAGCAAGGAAATAGGGTAAAATTAATAAGTTAAAACCGGGCAATAATTCTTTAAATTCCTTTGTCCAACTTTCTATCTTTCTTTAATCTCTCCTAAATTAACTTGTGGACTTAGCTGGCCCCCTCAACATGGTCAAACTTATTAATTGGGGTGTGACCCTGTTGGCTTTCTTGGCTTTTCCTTTTGCCCGCCACCCGGCAGATAAAAGTCAGGTGGAGGGGCTGGTTAGGCAATCAGACTAATATGATCAAATTTGATTAGACGCTTCCATCATAAGTGATTTTAACTCATCTTGGCTGAGTGGTTGTGACCTTGCTCTTCCAGGAAACATTCGTTCATACGTTTGGACGAGGATCTGAGCCCGATGAGTCATTTGATCAAGCATTGGGTTCCCCCTGATCGGCGGAAACGTGAAACGCATAAGTTCCTTTACCTTTGGGGGGTTTTCTCTCGCTTGCTGAAGCAACGATTTTGCTGCTGCTATGGCGTTTTCGGCTCGATCCTTGATATTCTGGAAGCTCTGTCGATTCATCTCGCATATTTCAGGTTGGCCAGAATACATCAACTCTATACCTTGAAAATAGAGGGTGATGCCAAACAGCTGGTCTTGGTGGAGCCGGATCATTTCATCAAACCGGCGTATTTCTTCCGCCGGATCGCTTTTGCTACCAAATAATGAGCCGAGAAATACCATGATATTGTTCCATTTTTCCTCTGCTGTAGTTCCTTGGTGACTTAATGAAAATCTAATCCGCCGGAAAGATTCGACAGAAAAATAATACTATCAGGATAAATCGTGGATTACAATTTTTCCGGGGCGGGAGGATTTTGTCTATTTTTCTTTATTGATACCCGGGGGCCTTATGAGGGTTAGCTGGCGATTATTTTCTTAAGTCACACAATATGCAACTTGCTCTTGAGGTTTTTCTCAGTCCATGGATCACCGCAAATTCGAGCTGTTGCGGCTTGACTCAAAATCATAAACGAAGGTGCCATATTTCTCAAAGCCCCTTTGAATTCATGCGTTGGTTCAGGATTACCCCAAATTCTATAAATATCATCAGATAAGCAAGATGAAAGACAATCAATATTGCCTTGGCAGTCAAGATATCGTTCATTGTAGTACTCAATACGAGCATGGTCATTATCATAGAGGCGTTGTGTCAGCGCTTGATCAAAGAGGAGTTGGTTATGCAAATTAATATAATTCTTCATAGCGAATCCAACCACGCATGTAAGCTGAAAACCCTTCAGGGCTGAATCGAGTTCACTTCCAGATTCGAGTGTTGGAGATATATTGGTTGTAGATGCACCTTCGCCTTTCAATCCAGAGATTCCTCCAAAGACGAACTCTTCTCTTATTGTTTCCAGTTTAAGTGCAAGCTTTTCCACTATGTTAGGGAAGATAGACGGATCCAAGATAATTCGTTTTTGTCGAATGAAATCGAGAATACCCATCAGTATCTCCTTTTGTGGCTAACATCGAATTGAACAGCCGCACCGGCGGCTATGTCACTCGAAGCACGTAAATAACTTTGCCCGGTCCGCTTGAACGATCTCCGACCTGGAATCTGTTTTTCCCTATTATCTTTTCTCAGCCCCGGAACTTTGAGGGGTAAATTCGGACAATCGTCACTTTTTGATGCCGCCGGGAATCAATAAGCGTGGATTACAATTTTTCTGCGCCGGGAGGTTTTGCCTATTTTCCCTTATTGACGTCAGGAGGCCTTATAAGGGTTAGCTTTCTTCAGTACTAATCATGCCGGGGAATTCATAAATAAACTTGAGTAACATCTCCACAAAAATTAATAAATCACGGGCATCTTCACGCCCCATTATTACAATCTCATGATTGGCTTCATTGCCCTTCTTTCGAATATGATCAACCCAGTCTCTACCATTCGGGGGTACATATCCTTGGTCGGCAAGATAATTAACATAATGAAGGAAGTTTTTCCCTTCATCAGCTCCTTCTTTTACGGCAATGTGCATTAAAATCTTTCGACAGAGCAATACTGCTGCCGTATAACAATTGGTGCTGGCTGATTTTCTAGCCTCTTCATAAATTAGTGACATATCTTCAGGGACGTTTAAAACTTCATTCCCAAACGGTTCATCTGGAATTCGCTGATTTTTTAGAGTTATGAAGGTTGGGCCTTGACAATTTGGACAAATATATATTCCTCCGGCTACGTCACCACTACCATCTCCACGTTGACCAATTACATAACCTTTTTCCGAAGAAACTTTATTTCCACAATAACCACAAGTAAATGAATATGCCGAACGTTGTTGTTTTGCACGCCAACCAAATTGCTCTGGATCGAAAAACTTATTCATTTACAACCTCCTTATTATTAAAGCTAACGAAAAGCTAAACGGCCGGAAGGGGTCGACCAAAAAACCGTGCTACCCCGGAAAACACCGCCGAAGATAAAAATGTTCGATAGTAGCATCAGCCCTTCCGGTCTGCTTGAGCGCCTTGATAGGCGAGCTCGGGATATAGAGTTATTGATGGCTACTCTCCGCGTATATTTCCTATGCCCTGTCCGATGGCGGCAATTGCGAGCGCACAAGAACCAATGACAGCATGGCCAGTTGCAGGACCAGGTCCAGGGAGGATGCCCACGCCCAAAAGAAGGTTACCCGCTGCTGTGATGCCACCAGCGAGAATCTTGCTAATTCCAGTGAAGAGCTTGGCAGGCTTCTTAACGTTTTCAGAATTTTGATTCTTTGATGTAGCCTTAAGCTCCTTTGCAACGCACTCCAGTTGTTTCTCGGCTTCCGCAACAATCTTTGATGGAACCTGTTCTGACTTCGACAGTTCATCCCTTGCATAACGAATCAGCAATACGACCTCTGCCTCCGCTTCGACGATGCCAGCGAGTCGAAGATAGTCAAGATCGGCATCCGGTATCACGCTCCTCCTGAGACCACTAAAAATTAGCCTGGTATGCGCATCGAGTGCATCGAGAACTCCAGAGTCCTCCATGCCAAGGTTTAGATATGAGTACATGATCGCCTCGCCAAGAGGTGCGTACAGTTCAACGTTCTCAGTACGCTCGGCTACGACGAGCGCAAATCGGGAAGTTGATGCAAGTCGTTCGATTTTGTAGTAAAGGCGACTCAACCCCTCTGGATGATGAATTGCCCGCCATACGCGAACGTACTTACGGTAAATTGCATCTAGCGCTTCCTTGTATTCTTCATCGGTCATATTTATTACCTCCAAATATGGCTATTAATTGTATTATCCATCGCCTATCGAAAAGCTAAACGGCCGGAAGGGGCCGACTAAAAAACCATGCTACATCGGACGATGCCGACGAAGATAAAAATATCCGATAATTCCATGAGCCCTTCCGGTCAGCTTGAGCGATTTGATATGGTTTACTTATGCTTACCTAGCATGACCGTCTCAAGATCTGCGGCGCTGACATCGGAATCGGAGCGCATTGCCGTCAAGACGCGAACAAATGACTGGCGCTGTTCATCGGTTTGAATAATCGCACCAAGTCTCTCGAATTCGGCAAGCCGAGCAATTACATGGGACGAGCCATAAATACAAATGCGTGCCTTTGAATCAGTAATTCGAGCCTTCAGTTCCCGTTCTCTTTGCGCTTGAGGCTGGATCATAAGGTGTGCTGCTTCAGAAACACCACGAAGAAAATCTGTATACGCTTGTGTTCTGAGGTTCTGGCGATGCTTTCTTTCATCAAGGAACCGCGTGAATAGGTATTGGAGCGTTGCACCGATGATAATGCCTAAAAAGGAGAAAAGTGCAATTAACATGTTAAATCATTCCCTCCTGAATATTGAGATTGATCATATCAAGTATTAGGTTGCAGGTTTGTTATTGTTATTGTAATAGGTTGCAAAATCCTCTGTTCATTCCTGTTTATGGGATAATGTTTCGATATTTATTTCGCTGACGGTGAATCGCAATTAATTTGATTCCCTTCCTCGTCCCATTCCCTGCTACGGACCTCCTTGCCGTTACGGGACTCGACCTCCGCCTGCATTTGCCCATTCTCACACCACATGATTCCCTTCCCGTACATCTTCATTTCCCCGATTTTCTTCTGTTGTCGTCCTTACACAGCATCTGGCAGTTCTTCGCATCAGTCTTCCCGCCCTCGTGCCAAGGCTTAATGTGATCGCCCTCCATCTCTTCAAAAGCGAACTTCTTCTTGCACTTCACGCATACGCCCTTCTGTCTCTCGTATGCTTCTCGTTTCATGTTGGGCGTGAATGCTCGAATGTTGAGATGTCTTTCTTCTCCGTCCAATATATACGGATAGATCCCGGACTTCTTCGTGACATCATCATCCATCATCAGCTTGGCAACCTGCTTCTCCAGCTTGTCCGTATCAAGCTCCTCGTCCTTAAACTGATTGTAGAGGGTTCCCCAATCCACGCCCTTCATTTCTCGTCGATACTCCGGAAACGTCGCTTTGACCCAGCCAATGACCTTCTGAAAGTACTGCCACAGAGGAGTCGCATTTTCGTCGTGCTGGTGATCCGACATAAACTCCTCGATCTTCCCCTCCGAGCGCCAGGAGATCGCGGTTTCCAGATACTCCTGCCGGATCGAGCTGCCCCGCATGTAATCACCTGCCAGCCCATAGGCCGCGCAACCCGTCTTGCTGAAATAGCGCTTGGCATCAGCTGTCCACGGACCCGCATAGACCGCGTTCCGCAATTCCTGATCAGTATGTTCTTCGCCAGCGATGTTAATGGTTCTGAACCAATCCAACTTCTCGCTGTCGGTGCCGGAGCAGAAATAGACCATCAGTTTGTAATCAAGAATCTGCTGTTGCTGGTCGTCCTGCAGGTTGTGAAATGCCAGTCCGTCGATGGAGAACTCCCCGTTGACATACTGGCAAATGGAAAGCGTTCGCTGTTGTCCGTCGATCACTTCGTAGCTGCCGTCACTGCGCACCGCCCAGTACATAACGTTCAGGGGGAAATCCTTGCGCAGGCTGTCGATCACCGCATTGCGCTGCTTGTCCTTGTAGATAAATTCCCGCTGGTAGGGAGGACGAATATCCAGCTTGCCGCCGTATCCCAAAACGCCGGCTTCATCATTGTCTTCATACCCGGTGGTCAACTCCCGGACAGGGATTTCATGGAGTTCAATGTTCATGCTTGGCGTCTCCGGATTAGGAGTCGGGCGTACGTAGCTTTGTACTCATTCCCGATTTTGATTGCGGCACGGCGGTTCAGATCGCCGGGATTGGGCACATCCGCTTCGGTGTATTCTTTGGTCTTGAGGCCCGAGTTGTTGTCTCTATCTGTTATCCCCAGGATTTCAAACTGCTCTGGATTATACTTATCCAGAAAGGTAATGGGTACACCCATCGCCCCATAGTAATCCACCGGAATCTCTTTCGTCTTGCTGATCTCAATGGCATCGTAGTTGTCGTACTTCGGGTACGCCTCTGGAGTGTAGGTCTTGTAGAGAACCAGATCCTCGTGGCGCTCCTTGAAATCAAGGTTCGTGAACCATCGAACGCCCTTGACACGAATGTACTTCCGGCCCTGATCGTCAATTCTGAACCCCGCTGCCTTGAGTGGGTAATCATCTGGTACGCCGAATTCTCTGTCGCCACCGTGGATGCTGGGACCTAGCCACACTTTGTTTCCCTTGATCAGCTTAAAGACCTCCTTGTATGAAACCGCATTCACACTTCCGATGATCAGGAATTGCTTGTCGTACTCAATAAGCTGCGCCACGTACTCCCGAAAGAGCGAAAATGGCGGATTCGTGACTACAATGTCGGCTTTCTTTAGTAGTCCGATGGTCTCAGCACTTCGGAAGTCGCCGTCGCCCTTCAGATGCTTGACTCCAATCTCCTCAAGGTCGGGAATACGGTTGCCGTTCCTGTCTCCTTCGTACTCCAAGTAGATGGCCCGTTCTGCGTCGTTTCTGCTGAACAGGTCCATGTCTTGGTTCTTGTAGCACGTGGCAATGAGTTTCTTGAGCCCCAGCTTCTCGAATTGGAATGAGAAGAAGTGGAAGAAGTTGCTAACACGTGGATCGTCGCAGTTGCAGTAGACCACCTTTCCCTTGAAGTGAGGTCTGTAGTTCTTCAGTTCCTTCTCGATATCTGAAAGCTGGGTGTAAAACTCGTCCTTCTTCGAGCGTCTTGCCGTACGCAGGTCTTGATTTCGGACTCTCTGGCTCATGTCGCTATTCCCGAACGTCTCCGGCAGTCTGTCAGATCATCTATCATCCATTTGGCTAACAGATATTAGGTTGCAGGTTTGTTATTGTTCGGAGAATAGGTTGCAGAACCTCTGTCCATTCCTGTTTATGGGATAATGATTCGATGTTTATTTCGCTGCCGGTGAATCGCAATTAATCTGAGTCCCGTTCTCATCCCAGCATTTTATGCTGATCTCAACGCCATCGCGGTACTCGTTCTCATGCGATTTCTGACCATTCTCGTACCAGCCGAGCACCTTCCCGCAAAGAAACAGAGTCACCCCAAATAATCAATTTAATGCTCAGAATGAAGATTCGGCGCGGGTAGCGCCGGTATCCTTGACGCTGTTGTTCGGCTCTGATTCAGAAATTGAGGAATTGCTCTCGCCTCCGTCCTTGTTCTCCGGCGGGTTAGCAGCGGTAACTTTAGACTCCTTACCCGGCGGCAACGGTTGCGAAACGATTTCCTCAACGTCTCTTTTCTTGAGTTTCGGTGCTGCCGGCTGCCATTCACGGAGATACTGAACGACGTCCCCATAGAAGTCATCGATTGTATCAAGCACAGAATCTATGAAGGAACGTTTACCCACCAACCGTTTCAAGCCCATAGGTCGTACAAGGGACACTGTGAAGGAAACTATTTCGCGGTTGTCGATCGGGACGAGAAGCGTTTGGTCATTCCGCACACTCCCGAGTAACTCAGACATAGATGCCCGCGACCGCATCCCCCAGCTAGACCTTACTCGAAAAGCTACTTTCAAGAAACAGCAAACCGAAGAATAATAGCATAATCGGGGGAGAAAAGGCATAGTAAAAATGCCGCAATGTGCTACAATTAGCCAACTACCGCAAAATAGGAGGCTGAATATGCAAGCACACGCGGCACATCATAATCTACCATCTCCCCACCTCCAGGGCAACCTATTTTTGCCGGTTCCCGACAGCGATTTCAGCGCTTTTCTGCAACAAAGCGAAGAATTAGTCAGATTTGCCCCTGAAATCCTGGCTGAAATCGATCGGGATTTGGATCAACGCGGGATAGGAAAGAAAATAAAGCGTTTTGCAGATAAACGGCATATGGAGGAGTTGACATCCGAATTGTCTGGCATACGGTTGGATGATTACAGTGTCAACGATTATGAGTACCAGCTTGAAGTAGGCCACCCCCGGATGCCGGCTTACCTGGTGTATATATTTTTGCAGATACGGGGCTATCTGGGTTCGGCAACCAACAGGGAGGCGGTAACCTTTATTCTGGAATCAATGTCGCTATATTCTTTCCTGCAGAGTCGAGGTTATAAGATGCCGGCACCAAACACGATCCTGGAGAACACCAATGCGGTTACGAACCGGACCCGGGAGTTGATCCTGGAAAAGCAGATTGCCTTGATCCGGGAAGAAGGACTGGATGATTTTATAAAGACGACTTTCGATTCGACTCAGGTGGAGGCGAACTCCGCCTGGCCCACCGACTCAAGGATCTTGACGGGTTTGGTAACGCGAGCGCACAAGTTGGGCCAGTTGCTGGAGAATTTTCAACTGCCGAATTTTTCGGTGTGGTGGATGCGGCAATGGCTGAAAAAGATGCGGAGATTGGATCTGGAGATTAATCTGGCGTCAACCAAGTCCCGAATGAAAAACCGGAGAAAGAAGATACGGCAGTATTATCGTCGTCTGTTCGGTTTTGGCCGCCAGGCAATTGCTTATCTGGACGAGGAGTTGACGAAGTTGGAGGACACCTACCAGCCGTACGATTTTATCCTTCCCAGCCAGAGGCAGAGGCTGGAAAATTTATTGCAACAAATCCGTGAAGATATCGAGGATGCCGGGCGAGTGGTCGCCTATGCCGAAGAGCGTGTCTTCGCAGGCAAAGTCGTAAGTTCTCGGGATAAGATATTGAGTTTAGCGGATAAATCGGCGGCTTATATCGAGAAGGGCGGCCGGGAAGCAGTGATCGGTTACAAGCCGCAGATTGCCAGGAGCGGGGAGGGATTTATTGTTGGACTGATCGTCAGGGAGGGGAATCCAGCAGACAAGTCTGAGTTATTGCCTTTGTTTGACGAGGTGGTCGGACGGACGGGGATAGTCCCGGAGGTGGTCAGTGCGGATGACGGTTATGCGTTTGGGGATGCCCGGGACACTATCCTTGAGCGGGGAGTGAAGGTAATGAGTTTGAGCGGATCGCGGGGGAAGAGAATAATCGGGGATAGAGATTGGGAGAGCGATGGATACCGGGAAGCCCGACGGATGCGATCGGCAGTTGAATCCCTGATGTTCGTCTTGAAGCACTGTTTTGAATTTGGACGTTTGGGCCGGCGGGGTCTGGAGGCGGTGCGCGCGGAGTTGCTGGAGAAGGCCATAGCCTACAATACCTGCCGGATTACATATTTGAAGAGGAGGGCAGAACAAGAGATTGTAAGTCAGGCCGCTTAAACAGCGGCCGCAAATAATTGTCAGAGAGAAAACACGGGAGGAGTGTTTCCGCGCTCAGTCCGGAAGAAGCAAATGGGCGATAAATCAGGCAGCAGATAGCACAGAAAACGCAAAATTCGGTGCTCTTGCCGGTTGAGGGAGAACAAGGGGGTGTGGCGGGGGGCTTTTCGAGTAAGGTCCAGCTATCTAATCGAATCTCGGATGAAGATGATTTCAACTGACGCAAGAGCCAGTGGATCCTCGTGGTGGTCCGCCCTTCTCTCGGTGCATCCAGTGACACCGATGCGACAATCTGCTGGGCACGCAAGTCCGCCTTAATGGCGATGTCGCTTATGGCGTTAGGAATACGAATTGCTCCAGGCATGATACCTTGAGCGACCATTGCATCAACGATGTTCGCAATGCGAAGTGAAATGTCATGACGTTCTTTAGCGCAAAGGACCTCTTGAACGTCAGCACCCAATTGCCGCCCCAGGCGTAGCGCCGCGAAGGACACAAGCTCTTCCCACTTGCCGGCGACTTCGAATGCCGTCTTGTCTGAGTGCCGTAAAGTCCCATTCTTCACGGCATCGCGCACTCCGACCCAGTGCTCTCCCATGTCTGAAAAATCCACTGCTCCAGCATTGGGATGCTCCAAATACCTAATCAGCTCGGAGAGGATCCACGCTTGGTCTGGATCGGCTATACCGCGGTAAGACTTCTGCAGGACGGCCTCTGTCAAAACTCGTGACCAAGAAAGATGATGCAATGCTGTCTTCCTCAATTTGCGCTTGTCCACTTCAACGGGATGCTCGCCGGGTATTCTGGCGATCTGATTTGAGATAGTAATGACGCAGTCGAAGCCCTGTTCTTTGGCTAAGTCAAGGTAGGTCTCAATCTGATCACGACCGAGTTCATTGCTTCCTGTTTTCACTTCAATAAGAGCTGTCCATGACCGTTTGCCGCGGGTAGTGCGGATGAGTCCATCCGGACGAACGGCTTTCCCATCGGACAGTTCAAACGGTACCTCAATGTACGCTTCACATCGGGCTTTGAGGGAACCAAACGGCTTCGTGAACGCTATGCCGAACTCATCAACGGCTGATAGAACCGCGAGTAGAGCAGATGTGGCTCTGCGTTCTTGTTCCTCAGCGTTGCGTATGCCATAAACAGGAATCAACCTAGCTGATTCCCATGAAGAAATGTCCAGTTCATTCGTCATTTGTTCTCCCTTCGTTTGTTGCAGATGATAGCGGTATCTCTTCTCTTGCCGAACTATTGTTTGAGCGGAATTTTTTCTATGATATTGGAAATTTACCCTTTAAAATTGGTTATGGTATTTGATATCGGTTGAGTAAACAAATAAAACATTACGAAAGAAAACAAGATTTTACCAGAAACTCAGCCACAAAAAAAGAGGAATCTGCTTGATCTATTCATCCGGGGATGAACAGATCGCATGGTGCATAGAGCAGAGCGCATAGCGTGTTCTGGCTGAAGATTGCTTCGTCGCTGCGGCGACTCGCAATGTCGCCGAGGGGACTCCATGAGTCCCGACAAGATTGACGGATTTCGATTGATCGCACACAAGATGGAGGTTAGGGATGAAGAGAGAGGGGAGGGAGATACTTGTATCCGATATCGTGGGGAGTCTCTGCCGGATGCGGCTGGAGGAGGACTATGAGCGGGAGGAGATGCTAGTCTCGGTCAAGAAGCACGGGGTGATGAACCCGGTCAAGGTGAAGAAGGCGAAGAAGGGGGGATACATTCTCTTCGCCGGGCACCGGCGCCTCGACGCCGCCCGGGAAGTGGGGCTGGCCACTATCCCGGCGGAGATCTGGGACGGGATCAGCGATGAAGAGGCGATCCTTTTCGGGTTCGTCGATAACATCAATCGCAAGGATTTCAACCAACTGGAGGAGGCGTCCGCCTACACCCGGCTGATCGACGAGTTCGGCCACCGCGTCGAGGACCTGGTCGAATCCTGCGGGAAGTCCCGGAGCCGGATCTTCACGCTGGTCAGCGTGGTCCGGAACCTGACCCCGCGGATGAAGAAGGCGATCATCGACGGGAAGATGAACTTCGGGCACGGGGAGTGGCTGCTGAGGATCGAAGACCCGAAACTGCGGGAGGAACTCTTCAGAAAAGTCCTGGCTGACGAGATCGACCTGGAGGAGTTGCGATACCGGGTTTACCGCCAGAAGCCGGATTCCGAGAAGAACTTCAAGGAGCTGCAGCTCGACGTGGTGGAGGACATCTGCGACAAGGACCCGAATATCCAGAAACTCTGGAAGAAGGCGATCACGGTCAGCCGGAGCCGGAAAGGGCTGAGGATCGCCGTATATGGCGACAGTCTCGGCAGCCTGGTGGCTACGTTGCATACCGTGCTCGATCCGCTTGAAAAGGAGAGTGATCGGTAATCGGTGATCGGTAATCGGTGGCCGGAGAGATTGCTTCGTCGCTGCGCTCCTCGCAATGACGCTTGGGCTGGGGCTTGGTTTAACCCCCCTCACCCCAATAAAGCAGTGGGAAGTGGTAAGTGATCAGTGATAAGGAGGCTACGCTTCATCCCTCCCCCGCACCCCGGCACTCTCCCCACAGGAATTACGGGAGAGGGGGTGGCTGGCGCAGGCTGAAGCCTGGGTAACCTGGCAATGCTGCAAACTGTGAGAGATCCGCTATTGCGGGACGCTCTCCCGAGTAAGGTTTAGTCAACCGCTCGGAAGCATAATAACCCGAAGGGAGGAATCCCGGAAGGGTAATTAGCGAGTGTAACGAGGTGAAGAGTGTATGCTCTGAATCTGACCCAGAGCCCCGAGAAAGCCGAATTTTGGGAACGGGCCGATCCTTTCAGGCTGGGCGCAGGCCACGCAGGAGGCGCGTTAAAGACGAGTGCCGACTGCCACCCCGGGGTCGCAGACAGCATCGAGTTACACAACGGTTTGCAAGTAACCAGGCGAGCGACGATTATAGGCTCTTGGAGATGCCTCCGAGTATGATTGCCAATGTAAAAAGAGGTGGTCAAAAGGCCGCGTCGCGAGTGATGGGGGCCGGTATGTCCCGATGGAGCGGGATTAGCTGAGAGGTGGGGTAATGCCCACTGAGCGAAGGTCCCCACGGGTTGTCGTCCATCAAAGAGGAAACATTGTCGCTATGCAAGGAGCGAGTGAACAGTGAGCACAGATCTGAGATGGATAGGTGAAAAGGCTCGCAAGGAACCGAAACTGGTATTTACCAGTTTGTATCACCACGTCACGGACATGGACAATCTGCGAGCCTGCTACGACGCGCTGCCCGCGAAACGGGCGGTGGGGGTAGATGGCGTAACGAAGGAGGAATATGGGAAGAACCTTGAAGAGAACCTCCTGGATTTGTCGGGAAGGCTGAAGCGAATGGGGTACCGTCCCCAGCCAAAGCGGAGGTCCTATATACCAAAATCCGGCAGTGAACGGGGGAGGCCGTTAGGCATAAGCTGTTTTGAGGATAAGATAGTGGAGCTGGCGGTCAAACGGGTGTTAGAGCCCATCTATGAGGTTGAGTTCCAGGACAGCAATTATGGGTATCGTCCGGAAAGCAGCCAGCATAGATGTCTTGATGATTTAGGGAGGACGATCCAACAGAAGCGGGTCAAATATGTGGTTGAGGCCGACATTGAAAGATTCTTCGACAAGGTCAATCGCGAATGGATGATCACGTTTCTACAATATCGGATTGGAGACCCCCGGATCATCAGACTGATAAGCCGGATGCTGAAGGGCGGGATCATGGAAGACGGACTGGTCAGAGCAACGGAGACCGGGACGTCGCAAGGGTCGATATTATCGCCGCTGCTGTCCAACATTTACCTCCATTATGTGCTGGATCTGTGGTTCAGGTACAAAGCCGGGAAATATTTCCGGGGCGGGGCATATTATTTTCGCTTCGCCGATGACTTTCTTGCGTGTTTCCAATATCGAGACGATGCCGAGGCGTTTCTGCAGCAGTTGCCGGACAGATTGAATAAGTTCGGGTTGAGACTGGCCAAGGGAAAGACTCGGTGTATCGAGTTTGGACGATATGCTCGTGAAGATGCTAATAAACGAGGCGGGAAGCCGGAGGAGTTCACCTTTCTGGGTTTTACCCATTATTGCGGGAAGACCAGGAATGGCTACTTCAAGGTGAAACGCCGCACGAGCCGCAAGAAGTTCGGGGATAGTCTGCATAGGTTTACGAGCTGGGCAATGAAGGCCCGGAACAGGCTGAGGAAGGTGGAGATGTTACGCCAGGCCAAAGTCCGCATTAACGGGCACCTGAACTACTACGCCATCACGGATAACGCGAAGCATTGCGGCAGGTATATCTTTTACGCAAACAGGATACTGTTCAACTGGCTTAACCGCAAAAGCCAGCGGAAGGGATATACCTGGGAAGGGTTCAATCAGGTTTTACAATGGTTGGACTGGCCGAGAGCGGGTATCCGCAAAGACCTGAACCCGTGTCGTAGAGCGGAGGCTTACTGAATGGCAAACCGAGGAGCCGGATGTGGGAAAGCCGCTTGTCCGGTTCTGTGAGGGGCTGGGGAACAACTCTGGTATGGATGAGATATTGGGGCACCGCCGGGAAACCAGGCGGCAAACGGAGAAAACAAACTTCATCCTGTAGTCAGGGGAGGCCCCAGCCTACTCGAACGGCTACCATCATGTACATATAAGGGGAGGATGGAGTGATGGGGCGGGGAGGGCTGGGAAAAAGTTGACAATTTTAAAAGTCCTGCGGCAGGACTATTGGTTGACAATAAGAAGCGCGTTGTTGGATTTATTCCGAATGAATTAAGAGCGAATAGTGCTACTTTAACGTCGGCGTGTAAAAGCTAAAAACGAGATAGTTAGCCTGAAAAATCGTTATTTCCGCTGGAAATGTAATAATATTACCTTGGTCGCCTGTACGAAAATACCAATTTCGCATGTTTATTATGGTAGCCGCACCTTTTAAGGTGCGATTGTTTTGTATTTGAAACATTATGTACCCAGCCTGCGCCCCGAAAGCTTTCGGGACGGCTACCGGCATGATGCATCGGAGCAGGATGCCACTCCCACAGGGAAAGGCTGAAAACCGGAGTATTGGAGTGATGGAGTGTTGGAATGGGAGATTGCATCGCCCCATTCGCTTGGCTCTGGGTCCCCGCAATGACCTGGAGACTGGAATTGGCTTTACCGGTTAAGGGAAGACGACGTATAATTACCAAGAATCAAATAAATGTTGGAGACAGGCGGCGGGTGACATGCGCTCCCGTTAGTGATAGATTATTCCCATGCAGGATTCGAGCCATTCCGATGATATGCTGAAGGAACGCGGCATCAAGCGCGAGTGGGTGGAGCGGACCACGGATAACCCGGACCGAACGGAAGATCATGACGATGGCACCAGGCATTTTATGAAGCGGATTCCGGAATTCGGAGATCGGTGGCTGCGGGTCATAGTAAACGTTACGGTTACCCCGGAAAGATGTGTGACAGCGTTCTTCGATCGGAGATTGAGGAGAGCGGAATGAGAATCAAAATAGACAAAGACAGCGACACACTCTATTTCCGTCTCGACGAGGGCAAGATTGTCGAGTCTGAAGAAGTGCGACCCGGCGTTATTCTCGATTTCGACGAGAATGATCGCGTAGTTGGTGTTGAATTCCTTGGGATCTCTGCCCGTGCTTCCAAGGAAGAACTCTCGACTATGCAGTTTCAGACTGCATGAGATAGAGAGTTCCCAACAAGTGCATCACGCACTACGTCTCGACCTCTTCGATGTTAAAAGTTTCTCCCCCAATGCAGGGTTTCCCCCCCCAATAAAGCAGTGGAAAGTGGTAAGTGATCAGTGATAAGGAGGCTACGCTTTATCCCCCCCCAATAAAGCAGTGGGAAGTAATCAGTAATCAGTGATCAGTGATAAGGAATCCCCCCTCGCCCCGGCCCTCTCCCCCCCAATAAAGCAGTGGGAAGTAATCAGTAATCAGTGATCAGTGATAAGGAATCCCCCCTCACCCCGGCCCTCTCCCCCCCAATAAAGCAGTGGGAAGTGGTAAGTGATCAGTGATAAGGAGGCTACGCTTCATCCCTCCCCCGCACCCCGGCATTCTCCCCACAGGAATTACGGGAGAGTGGGTGGCTGGCGCGGGCTGAAGCCTGCGGCTACCATCATGATATATAAGGGGATGATGGAGTGATGGGGCGGGGAGGGCTGGGAAAAAGTTGACAAACTTAAAAGTCCTGCGGCAGGACTATTGATTGACAATGTTTGTGGCATTATTGGATTAATGCCGAGAGAATTAAGAGCGTATAGTGCTAATTCAAGGTCGGCGTGTAAAAGCGAAAAAAGGCAAACTCAGGGGAATTCGGGTGGTTATAGAGAAAATATGTATAACTTTTAATAATCGAGGGAAGTGAAGACGATCGCCGGATCTATAGCAGCTTGATCTTTCTAAACCAGAGCAGCAAGCCGCCGGCGGCGGCGAGCATGACGAGGACCAGTATCCAGAAACCGGTCATGGTCTCCCGGAGAGCGAAGGGGAAGAGCACGTTCATCCCCCCGATGCCGGAGATGAGGGTCATCGGCATCATGATGGTGGCGATGACCGTGAGGACCTTCATGACGTCGTTGAGTTTGAAAGAGATGGTCGAGTGGTAGGCTTCCAGCAGGGACTGGCCCATTTCCCTCAGGTTCTCCACCATGGTCGTTATCCTCACCATGTGGTCGTAAATGTCCTTGAAGTACATCACCTGCTCGCCCCGGACGTAGGAAATTTTCCCGTGGCAGAACTGGTAAATCAGCTCTGACTGGGGAAGAAGCACTTTCCTCAGGGTCATGACGTTCCGCTTCATGGCCAGGATGTTGTTCAGCATCTCGGGCTGAATGCTGGCGAGGATGGCGTCCTCCATGGAGTCGATCCGGTCGGTGACCTTGTTGATGATGGCGATGTAATTATCGACCATGGTATCCAGGATATGGTAAAGGAGCCGTCCCGAACCCTCGGACATGATCTTGCAGGATCGGCGGCAGCAGTCCCGGTTGACCGTGGCCCCCTTGATGTGGCCGTTGTGGATGGTCAGCAGGTAATTTTTCCCCATAAAAAAGTCGATCTCCCGGATGCTGAGAGCTTCTTCCTCCTCCTTGTCGATGTAGTAGTAGACCGAATGCAGGACCAGGAAGATGTACTCGTCCATCTCGTCGCATTTGGGGATGAACTGGGGATTCATGCAGTCCCGGATCAGGAGGGGGTGAAAGTGGAAAGGATCCCGGAGGATTTCATAGTCCTCCTCGGAGGGATCCTCCATGTCCAGCCAGAGAAGTTTATCCGGATCCTCGAGTATTGACCGGATCTCGTCGCGCTGTATCCCTTCACGAACCTGGTCGGTCTTCGGGTCGTAGAGAAAGCTGGTGATCATGGACCATTCTCCTTCTTCACCGATTATCCATAAACCGGGGAGCCATATCAAGCATTACTATTATCAGGGGATGACGTGACTTCGCTCGCCGCCTTCCCGCGCCGGAGGAGAGGGAAGATGACGCCCGCCAGAATCAGAATAATCGCGGAAGCAAGGCTGAGCAGGGCGCCGGCGGTAAAGGCCGCCGGTCGATAGAGAAAGCGGACGGTATGGTTCCCGGCCTCCAGGCAGACGGCCTGCATCAGGTAGTTTGCGCGGTAAATCTTCCGCTCCGCGCCGTCCACCTCCGCCCGCCAGCCGGGGGCGTAGCTGTCGTTGAGGAGCAGGATACCCGGCTTTTCCAGGGCCGCCCCGATGACCACTTCGCCCGGCTCTTCTTTTTCAATCCGGACTTCTCCGGGGGAACCGTCTCCCCGCATGAACATCTCCGGCGCCGCTTCTTCCAGGATCACTTCCTTCTCCGGGCGGTAGCCGGGCCGGTTCAGCGCCGCCAGGATCTCCTCCGGGGACGCGATGACCCGCCCCCGGGCGGAGAGCACGGCCCGGGGCGCCGCCCGGGGGTTTTCGCGGACGGTTATCGCCGCGGTGGTGAGAACCGTCTCGAAGAGCGGAGAGGTTTCCTCCATATTCGCCGGCACCAGCAGGAAGCGGGTGTTGAGCAGATCGAGCAGCGGCGAATAAACGATGATCACCGGCACCAGTTCCCGCGCCCGGAGAGGGAGGCCCTGACTGGCGTTGATGTATTCGAGATAGCGTCGGCCGACGTCGGACTGGTAGCCGAGGATGGAAGGGAACCCTTTCAGCATTCCCCGGTTGTAGTCGGCGGGATCGACGGCCAGATAGCGGAAGGGTTCCTTTTGTCCGGCGAAGAAAGCGGCGATCTTCGCGTCCCAGAGGCAGGCCCGGCTGTCGAATCCGGTTATATACGGTCCCGCCCAGACGGCGACTTCTCCCGCTCCCAGAACGGCGATCAGAGCCGCCAGCGCCCAACGTCCCCGCCGGAGGAAGACCGCCGCCATCAGAAGCAGGCCGCCCGCCCCCGCGGCCCCGGCCAGCCGCTGAACCCCTGTCCGCAACGTCCGCCAGCTATTCCGGGGGAAGGGGGTCTCTTCCACCAGCCGCCGGACGTAGGCCGGGTAGTCCCTCTCCGGGGGGGTCTCCCGCATCGCCGTTTTCCACCAGTCCGGCTGCCCGGGGGGAACGATGTCGTAATGCCGCCCCCGGAGAAGATCGGACCGGAGGGTTTCCCGCCACCATCCGGGGGGCGATTCCTCCGCCTCGGGCGAGGAAGATCAAGGAGCCCGCCGCGATGACGAGCAGCGCCCCGGCGGTGATGGAGACGATCGCCCGCCGGGCTCCGGCGGTGAAACGGAGACCGCCGCCGGCCGCCGGCGCGGCGAGACAGTCAAGCCCCCGGGCGGCGAGAGAGGTTAAAAAGAAGGCCGCGAAGAAGAGGAACTTGGCGCTCCCCCGGAAGTAGCGGAAGCCGGGGAGCAGCGCGTAAAGAACCGTGAAGAGTGGGGTGTGGGAGCCGAGAACGATCAGGAGCGCCACCCCCGCCGCTAACCCCAGAGCGCTGGTCAGCCGGTCTTTCCGGAGAATGAGCGCCAGCGCCGCCAGCCCCAGGGGGATGAAGCCGAGGTAGCCGCACATCTCCCAGAAATAATTCTCCCCCCGGTAGAGGCTGCCCACGGTGTCCCCCAGGTACCCGGGGAGGATGAAGGTAAGAAGATTGGCCGGGGGAAGGGAGAAGGCGGAGGCCCAGGTAATGTCGAGGTCGCGCCGGAACGATTCCCCGGAAACACCCAGCGCCGGCAGGATCTGGACCGCGGCCAGCCCGGCCGCTACCGCCAGGCAGAGGCCGATCCCGGCCGGCAGGAAGCTCCATCTTCGCCGGGCGATCCCCCGCCCGAACGCCGTCCGGCAGAGGACATAGACCGCCAGCAAAAGGACGGTGTAATACGCGTATTGCCAGTGGCCGGCCAGCAACTGAAGCCCGAGGACGATCCCGCCGCCGGCCGCCCACCACCGCCGCCCGCTCCCCAGGAACCTCTCCGCCAGGAAAAAGAGCAGGGGCACCCAGGCGAAGGTGCAGATGTTGGAGAGGTGGCCCGCGGTCAAATGAAGGATGACCGGGCCGGAGAAGCCCAGGGCCAGGCTCCCCAGGAGCGCCGGCCAGCGGCCGGAACCGATGGAACGGAGCCAGAAGAACTGGAAGATCATCAGGAGAGCCAGGTGGAGGACAAAGCTCGCGTTCAGGGCCCCGCTGAGTGGAAGAAAAAGAAAGATCAGGTTGAGGGGATAGAAGAGGGCCGATTCCGGGTAGGCGGCGAAGGGGGTGCCGCAGAAGATGTCCGGGTTCCAGAGCGGGATGGTCCCGGCCTTGAGCGACTCGAACCCGAAGCTCCGCCAGTAATAGTAGATGGCGGCGACGTCGCCCGATTCCCGGGAAAGCGTCCAGGAAGGGTAGGGGGGAAAGAAGGCGTCCCGATACATGAACGCCGTCACGGCGAGAATGATCAGAACCGGCCAGAGACGCAGCAAGGGCAGTTTCTTTTTCATGATTGTGCCATCAATTACCGAAGTTTCCGACCCCATCCAAAAGGGGAAGATACCATATATTGAGAGCCCGTTCAATAATACCATCCGTCACCCCTCCTTGAACAATTCAGCCTTCTGACGGGGGTTTTGGGTGGACGGGAGCGGCTGAAGAGGTACAATCGGGTGAGGAGAGAGGAGGCTTATAGCACAGGAGAGCATAAAATAGGTTACATGTCCATTGCGAGGAACCCCGATAAACCCTGATTAAAACTTCGGGGCGGAGGCGGGGTAGACTGCCTGACGAAGCAATCTCAATCATTTTGAGAACAAGAGATTGCTTCGCTGCGCTCGCAATGACCAGTTCACATAATGCAATCTATTTTTAGTAAGTGCGTTGTGGAGCTGTTCAGAGCTTATCTTGACGGGCTGAGCCCACGGACCAAAAGAAGCCTCGACAGAGCATGGCGGCGGGCGGTGAAAACCTGGTTACTCCAGAAGAGCATCACAGCAATCGCAAAACCAAAAAGTGTTACCCCTTGCCCGATGAAAAATATCGTTGAAGTTTAAATATGGTGTGATTATATTCATCTTGCCAGGCAACTACCGGTATCGAGAATCTCTGGGGAGGATCTGAATGACAGATACAACACTGAAAGTTTTACAAGAGGCGTTACGGCTTACCCCCATACAGAAAGCCGAGTTGATCGACGAACTCTTTCATAGTTTTGACCGCTCAGCCGATCGCCATATTGATGAAGCCTGGACGGATGAGGTGGAGTCGCGTATTGACGCTTACGAGGCCGGGAAGATATCCGCCGATCCCGCGGAAGCGGTTTTAGCCAGGATCAATCGAAAATGAGGATCCGGGTTCTTTCCTGCGCGGAACAGGAATTTGCCGAGGCAGTCGATTACTATAATAATCAATTTCCCGGCCTTGGCTTCGAGTTCGCGGCAGAAGTAAGAAAAACATTTGAACGTATCCTCTCCTTTCCGGAAGCTTGGCCTCGATTCTCTCACCGTACCAGGCGGTGCATGACCAACCGATTTCCATACGGTGTTCTATATCAAGTACGCCCGGACTGCATTTAATAGGCGGGATTATGCATATGCAAAGCGATCCTAAGCGTTGGCAGGAGCGTTCAGAGAAGTCATTAGATAAACCGGACTGAAAAGAAGAGAAGATTAGAGATAAGGTGACGAACTCCCCCGGCCGGTAGGCCTCGTTGGCCGTCCGTTTGATCCGGTCCCAGACCGGCCCCTCGATCCGGATGGTGCCGTAAGCGGCGTGGTCGGTCAGGGCGGCGCGGGAGAGCCCGAAGCACCATATCCCGGCCCGTCATCCGGCCTCTGGGCGATCAGGAACCTAACCCGTTTTTATTTGGGAGGGAGCGATACCGAGCCTGTAAACGCCGATTTTGACGGCGACTCTCTCTCGGAGGTCTGCGCGTTCCGTCCCGCCATCGGCCTCTGGGCAATTCCCGTTCTCTCCCCCTGCTATTTTGGCGCCCCCGGCGATGTCCCGGTTACGAGATAAAACCTGCCAATACCGGTTGCTGTTTCGGTAATTCGGCCCGGCAT
>CAWGIE010000018.1:0-62163 GCA_963822585.1 uncultured bacterium | reverse complement strand
GGGGATAACGATTGGACCTTGTTGATCGGGGTATTCAGACCGCACCCCCGCGCCGAGGCAGGAGAGTCCAAGATCGAGGTCCGGGTGGGGCGGATAACCGATTTTCAGGAGGGCGAGTTCTGGGTGGATGATGTCTTTCTTGTCCCCGCCGCCCAGTTTCGGAAGATGGAATGAAGGTCCTGCTGCTGAAGCCGATCAACGACAGATATTACGTGGTACAGCCTCCGCTCGGTCTGGGATACCTTGCCGCGGTTATTGCCCGGCAGGGGCATGAGCCGGATATCGTCGATGCGGGGAGAGTCAATCTCAGCGGGGATGATTTCGCCGCGCTGGTCCGGCGGGGAGGGTACGACCTGATCGGGATCCAGATGTTCAGTTATGAACTTCCGGCGGTCAAGAAACACCTGGAGGTCATTAAAAAATATTCGCCGGAAAGCGTGACCCTGGTCGGCGGTCCGCATATCAGCGGCGACCCGGGAGGGACGGCGGACTACCTGGACAAGATGGACTTCGGGTTTGTGGGGGAGGCGGAGATCGGTCTGGAACATTTTCTGCGGCTGGAAAAGAAAGATTATTCCGATCCCGTTCGCCTCGGGGAGATCCCCAATCTGGTCTGGCGAAGAGAGGGCCGGGTGGTTATTAATCCCCGGGCCCCGGTGCCGGATCCGGACGAGATCGAATTTCCGGCCTGGCATCTGATGGATCCCCGAAGTTATCCCTCCGCCACTCACGGGATCTTTTTCCGTCACCCGCCGGTGGCGCCGATCATCACATCGCGGGGATGTCCGTTTCCCTGCACCTTCTGCGCGGCCCGGTCGCTTACCGGCCGGGAGATCAGGTACCGGTCGGTGGAGAACGTTCTCGGGGAGATTGTCCTGTTGCATGATCGCTACGGGGTGAGGGAATTTCACATTGAGGATGATAATTTTACCGGGGATCGGGAGTATGTGAACGTTTTCTGCCGGGAGATTATAAAACGCGAGCTCGATCTCGCCTTCGCGCTCCCCAACGGGATTCGGCTGGATTCCTTGGATCGTGAAGTATTATCCCTGATGGAGCGGGCCGGCTTCTATTCTCTGGCGGTCGGGATCGAATCGGGGAGTGATCGGATCTTGCGGCTGATGAAGAAGAACCTGACCAAAAAGGTGATCAGGGAAAAGATCGATCTGATCAAGTCGTGCACTCACATGAGGGTATCCGGTTTCTTCCTGCTCGGTTACCCGGAGGAGACCGAGGATGAGATCGAGGAGACGATCTCTTTCGCCCGTTCCCTGAAAATCGACCTGGCTTCTTTTCTGATTACCATTCCCCTGCCCGGCTCGCCTCTCTGGGATGAGTTCACAAAGCACCATTATCCGGTATCGGACTGGAGTAATTTTCTCCCTTCCCGGGTGGTCCCCGGCTTATCGAATGTCCCGGCCGGGAAACTGAAAAAACTCCAGAAAAAAGCCACTCTCTCCTTTTATCTCCGGCCCCGGATTATCGGGCGGATTTTAAAAGAGATGAAACGGCCCCGGCAGCTGAAGGCGATCAGCGGCAGACTGATGGATATACTCATTCCCGGCCGCTAGCGCCAACGGGGTTTATTTTTAAGGGTCTCTTCCGTTATAAATTTTCAACCTGAACCGGGACCGGAATGCCGACGTGAAAAGCCGCGGGAAAAAAGGACAGGAGCTTCCGGAAGCTCCGGGCGTCACGGTGTCGAGAAAAGCTTCCGGCCCGGATAAAAATTTCGGGCTTTTCGTCTCTCTGGTTCTGTTCGGGTTCGGCGCATATCTTTCCGTCCTCTATTTCGGGTATCAAAAGGTGCCTGCACCTGATTTTTACTATTTCGCACTCACCGGCCGGCAACTGTTATCTTTTAATCTTCCCGCCTCTTTTACCCGTCTCCCCGTACCGGGTATTCTCATCAGCGGCTTGAGTCATTTCCTCGGCAGCGCCTGCCCGGAACTCTCCGCCGGCTGGCTGCTCAACGCCTTTTTCAATCCCTTTAATCTGCTCTTGCTCTGGCTGGTCGGACGAAAGATCGTCGGTAATTCCGCGTTCTGGGTGGCATTGATAGCCATACTTAACCCCTGGGTGATGCAGCTGTTGATGGACCCGATCGTTGAAACCGCCCTGTTGTTTTGTATCCTCGCGACCTTTTATTGTCTTTTCCGGGGATCCCGCTTGAGTTATCTCTTCGCGTCCATAGCCTCCCTGGTCCGCTATGAAGGAGCGGTTTTAATCCTGACCGTGTTTATCATCGATATGGCGATTCGGAAGACCCGAGAAGAAAGGCGTTTGACTTTCCTGTGCGCCTTCCTCTCCGCGGCGCCACTGCTCCTCTGGCTGCTGGGCGGTTGGCGGTCGCCGGAGGGGATTTACTACCTGAAAACTTTCAATCAAAATCAGGACCCATTCTCGCTGAAGATATATCAGCTCTGGGAGGTCACTTTCTCATCTTTGTTGGAGCCTCTCTCTTCTCCCGCGGTCAATTGGTCAGTATTCGCCGCAGCCAAGAGCATTGCCGTCTTCGGTATTATTTGGGGGATTGGCTGTGCTTTGTCCGCTCGCCGGTGGAAAATCATGGCTCTACTCATTTTCTTCACCGGATATTTTTTTATTCATTTATTTTATCTGACGCTCTGGCGTTACTGGGTCCCGGTTTTCTGGATTTTGTTGTTTATCTGGTGGTACGGCTGGCAGAACTTCTGGGGATTGGTAAAGCGAAAGATCAGGGTTCCGGAAGGACTGGCATGGGCGGGAACGGTCGTTATCCTGGCATCAGCCGGGTTCTGGGTGATCTCCTCTCTCGCGGGGTTGTCCCGGATGGCGGCCGCCGGCGGAGGATCGGTCTCGGTACCCTATGTATCGACCGGGGCGGTCATCGTATTATTTGCCGCCCGGCTGTTTTATTATCGGGACAGACAATGGCGGCGCGATCTCACGGCATCGATACTGGTATGTTCGTTATTGGTCGCCAATCAGTATGCTCTCATTGATAAGGTGGGGAGCGGACGGCGGGATATCGAATTTAAATATCTAGCGCAGTGGTACCGGCGCCATGCGGGCCGCGATGAGAAAATGGTCTCCGCCATGGCCCCCCTTCTTCAGGTTTTTGTCCCGGAAGGTGAAAATAATTTTATCCCGATAGCCGATATTGAAGCAAAGAATCCTGAAGAATTTATCCGGGAATGCCGTCGGCGCGGCATCACTTACGTAACATGGGATTCGCGGATGTGTTCCAACGCCGGGTGGCGGTTTTATCAATCCTGGGGTCTCGATAATATCGCCGTTCTCTCTCAGCCCCGGAGCACCGGAGCATATGAATTCGTCACCCAGATAATCAACGATAGCGGCCCGCACAGATATGTTAATGTTTTCAGACTCACGCCGTGAACTCAATCGTTTTCATTCAGAGAGAGATGGAAGAAAAACTGGGCGTTATGGTTCTCACCTCCTGCTTGAAGTCACGGGGATTTGCCGCCCGGATAGTCATCAACCCGAAGCGGGATATCCGACTCCTGAAGGACCTCAAGCCGGCAATAATCGGCATCAGTTTATGCACACCCTCATTACGGTGGGCGCTGGGCGCCGCTCGATTGATTAAAAAAGAATTGCCCGGCACTTTTATTATTTTCGGTGGACCCCATCCAACTTTTCGCCCGGAAGTGGTCGCTGAGCCGGAGGTGGACGCGATCTGCATCGGGGAGGGGGAAAGAGCTCTCTCGATCCTGATGGAAAAATATGACGGGACCCCGGCTTCGATCAGGGAAGTGCCGAATATCTGGTTCAAGGATCGGGGCTCCATTGTTAAAAATCCCGTCTCTCCCCTCCTTGCGGAGGATGAGCTTTCCGCGCTGCCGGCGGCAGACCGAACGTTTTACCGGGAGTATCCCTCTCTCCGCAAAAGCCCGCTCAAGTCCCTCTGGACCTCGCGCGGCTGTCCGCACGCCTGCGCCTACTGCTTTAACCCCGCCTATAACCGGATCTATCGGGAAAAAGGAAGGATATTCCGTCAGCGTTCGGTGGACAGTGTCATCGGGGAACTGAAAGAATTGAAACGTTACGGCTGGAAAGGCTTGAACATCGTGGACGATCAATTTCTCCGCCGGAGGGAATGGGTGGAGGAATTCTGCGGCAGGTATGGAAGGGAAATCTCCCTGCCTTTTCACTGCCTGGCGACTGCGCCCCAGATCTCGCCGCCCCTGGTGGCGACCTTGAAAAAAGCGGGATGCGAGGTCGTCTATTTCGGGGTTGAAAGCGGCGTGGAGCGGATCAGGATGCAAAAATACCGCAAGCCGGTCACCGATAATGATATCTATCAAGCGGCCGAGTCCCTCCATCTTCACGGGATGCCGTTCTTGACGTACAATATGATCGGGCTGTCTGAGGAGACGGTTGACGACGTTTATCAGACGGTCCTTATCAATCAGAAGATCGAGACCGCGTATCCCTGGTGTTCGATCCTCCAGCCGTATCCGGGAACGGCGATAGCCGAAGAAATGGCGATCGGCCGCCGCGATCGGGACGCCGGATCATTTCCTTATTCGTATTTTCAGGAAAGCGTGATTGACGATCCGGTCAAAAAGAGCCTATTCTTTAACGCTCAAAAATTGTTCGCCTATCTGGTGAGCGGAAAGGTGTCTTACGGAAAATTCGTCCGGCTGGTCAAAAATCCGCCCCGGGTCGCCCGTTTGATTTACCCGCCGGTCTTCTACTGGTTTTTCGGGCGGGGATTGAGAAGGCGATATGGTCTGAGCTGGTCAACCCTGGCGCGGTATTGGTTTTATTCTAAATAGGGTGGAGGACAGGTGCCTTGAAGCTGAAAGGGTCATTAGCACTGGTTACCGGGGGGGCCGGCTTTATCGGCTCCCATCTTGCCGACCGGCTGCTCCGGGAAGGCGCCCGGGTTCGGGTGCTGGACAATCTCTCGACCGGGAGCGCGTCCAACCTCGATCCGTCGCGGATCGATCTCCGGCGGGGGGACGTAAGGAGCGAGGATGAGGTGGCGAAGGCGGTGGGGGGGGTGGATATCGTCTTTCATCTGGCGGCCCAGATCAATCCGGCCCGGGCGGTGGAAAACCCCGTCGAGGACTTCGAGATCAACGCCCGGGGCACGCTCAACCTCCTGTGGGCCGCGCTCCGGGCGGGGGTGAAAAAATTTATCCTGTCCTCCACCAATGTCTACGGCAATGCTCCCCCGGAGAGGTTATCGGAGTCTTATCCCACACTCTCAACCGGTGGTTCTCTCCTCTCTCCCTATGCCGCCTCCAAGGTCAGCGCTGAAGCCTATTGCAAAGTCTTCAACGATGAACTGGGACTTCCCACCGTCCGCCTCCGCTATTTCAATGTCTATGGACCCCGGCAGACGATAAAGTCGGAATCCGGAGCGGTTGCTATCTTCATGCTCCGGGCCCTGGCCGGGGAGCCGATCGTCATCTTCGGCGCCGGTAATCGGACCCGGGATTTTGTCTGCGTCAGCGACGTGGTCAACGCCAATATCCTGGGCGCCCGGAAAGAAGAAGCCGCCGGCGGCGTTTTTAATGTCGGGACCGGTGTTGAGACCTCGATCAACGAGCTGGCCCGGCTGATCATTGATGTCACCGGCAGCCGGGTGCCGGTGGAGCACCGGGAGGAACGCGCCGCCGATTTCAGGAGGGCCCGGGCCGATCTGACACTCTCTGAAAAGGTGCTGGGATTTCATCCAACGATCAAGCTCCGGGAAGGCCTGGTTTCCTGCGCGGCCTGGTGCCGGCAAGCCGGTTAATCGCTGGAACCCGCGCTTTCCGTCGAGTAAAATGCTCCGACTTGGTCGGTACCGCTACAATTTTTCGAAGAAAAATTTTACAATGAAATTTTGCGTCATCATCCCCCTGCACAATGAAGAGGGAAACGTCACCGGGATTGTCCGCGAGGTCAACAGGGCCCTGAGAGAAAACGGCTACCGGGCGGATATTATCATGGTGGACGACGGGTCGGTGGATAATACGGAGGCTGAGATCGAGCAGGCCGGCCGGGAGCACCCCAATATCGTCGTTCGCCGGCACGAGCGGAACGCCGGTTTCGGGGCCGCGCTTCGGACCGCCATGCGGGAGGCGGTCGCCGGAGGTTATGATTTTGCCGTTTTCATGGACGCGGACTTCACCATGCATCCGGGATACATCCGGCACTTTTATGACAAGATGGCAGGCGGTTATGATTTCGTGATCGGTTCCCGTTTTCTGGAAGGGGGAGGGATGGAGGGGGTTCCCTCCTGGCGAAAATGCTTCTCCGTGGCCGGGCGAATGATTTTCCGGATCTGCTTCCGCCTCGGCTTGACCGATTACACCCAGGGCTTCCGGGCGATCCGGGGGAACATCATCGAACGTCTGGAACTGAAGGAAGACGGATTCCCGATTCTGATTGAGGAGATCTACCAGGCCCGCCGGTTTACGGATAAGTTTTCCGAAATTCCCTTTGTTCTGACCGGCCGGGCGGTAGGAAGTTCCAAGTTCAATTATACGCCCGAAGTCCTCTGGGATTATTTCAAATACGCCTTGAAGTCATTGCTGTCGTGAAAGTCATTCCATCCCGGGGAGGGAGGGGAAATTGAGACCCGTGGCAACGCTTTCGGCGATACTCCTGGCGGCTCTCGCGGTGGGGATCGCCTCTATTATTATTATTCCCCCTGGCAGTCACCCGACGCGCCGACCCATTTTGAATACGCCCAGGTCCTGGCTGACGGCGCCCCCGCCTGGAATCCCTCTCCCGTCCCCGGAGCTCCAGGAGAAAATCATCTCTTCGCTCGACCGTCACGGCTACTGGGGGTATGTCGGAGTGGAAAGGCCCCCGGTGCTCCCGACTATTTTCCGGGAGACGCCGTTTCTGGCGGCGGCACCCAGCCAGATCGGGAAAAATCCCCCGCTTTACTACTGGATAGCCTCCCGGGTCCTGAAAAGCTCTCCCCAACTCCCCCGGGAAGGGCGCCTCTACCGTTTGCGGGTCCTCTCGCTGTTTTTCTCTCTGCTCACGATCGCCGGCGTCTAGTTCTGCGCCCGGGAGATCTTCAGAGCGGCGTCTCCTCTCTGCTTCGCCGCCGCGTCGACCGTTTCCTGCCTGTGCGCCTTCATCGTCCGGCTGCTGCTCTATCGCCGGCTCTCGGGAAATCGCTGAACCAGCGTTATTCTCCCCCGGCGGTGGGACTGGGGGCTGTACGCGGACGCCGCGAGGCATATCTGGCGGCGGTTACTTCAGACGGCGGGGAGATGAGCTCCCCCGCCGCGATCGGTCTCCCGGATCAGGGCTGAAGAGCGGGTGATGGACCGATAATACTGGATAGCGGCGGTTGGCGGTGTATAATGTCGTTTGGAGGAAATAACCCGATCGCCGGACCGGAATCAGGAGATGGAACTTGCCTCGATAATTGTCCTGACCTGTAACGGACGGGAGCACCTGGAGGAATGTCTCGGCTCGCTCCAGAGCCAGACGTATCCCGATCGGGAAATCATCCTGGTCGTGAACGGCTCCACGGACGGCACGGCCGATTTTGTCCGGCAGCGGTTCGGCGAAACCGTGAGAATGATCGAATTGCCCGCCAACATCGGGTATACCGGGGGCAACAACGCCGGTCTCCGGGCGGCCCGGGGGAAGTACATCGCCCTTCTCAATGACGATACCCGGGCGGACCCGGAATGGCTGGCGGAGATGGTCGGCGCCCTGCGCCGTCGCCCGGAGTACGGGATGGCGGCCGGCAAGATTCTTTCCTACTACCGGCCGGAGATTATCGATAACGTCGGACACCTCTTCTACCGCGACGGCACCTTCCGCGGCCGCGGACGACTGGAAGAGGCCAGGGGCCAGTACGACCGGGAAGAGGAGATACTCTCCCCCAGCGGCTGCGCCTTCCTGGTTCGGCAGGAAGCTCTCTCCGAGGTAGGGTTGTTCGACGAGGATTTTTTTATCTACGGCGACGATGCCGAGCTTTCCCTGCGGATACGGCTGGCGGGATGGAAAGTTCTCTTCGTTCCTTCGGCGGTGGTTTACCATAAATACTCGGCGACCACCGGGGCCTATTCACCCCTGAAGGCTTTCCTGGTCGAGCGGAACCGCATCTGGCTGACGATCAAATACTTCCCGCCCGGAGCGTTGCTGCTGGCGCCGATTTTCGCCGCGTGGCGTCTCCTGCTGCAGGCTTACGGGGTTTTGGCCGGGAAAGGCGCCGCCGGGGCCTTCGCCCGGCACTATTCGCCTTTCACCCTCGCGGGTATCTTGATCAAGGCCCACCTGGCCGCGCTTAAGGGAGCGGCCGGGATGTGGAGAAAGCGCCGGGAGATCAGACGCCGGAAAAAAGTCAGCGACCGTGAATTTTACACCTGGTTTAAAAGGTTCCGTCTCTCCGCCCGGGAGCTGGCGTTAAAAGAATAGCCATACCCTGTTCCAAAACGTTTCCCATTGAAAAACTAATTAAAACCACGAAGGACACCCCCGTACGGTTGCCCTACGGGGCGGAGAAAGGGCACGAAGTTTTATAAAAAAAGAGCTACATTTTGTTTATTTCTCAACTATTCTTCGTGTCCTTCGTGATCTTCGTGGTAAATTACTTCGTTGTCCTATATGAAATCTTCAAAATACCTTTTCAAATAAGGTATAGATAAAAGAAGTTCCTAAAGATTATAAATGAAATAAATATGTTTAACTGTAGCCATGGTTATCATCGTGGGCATGGTTCAAAACTAATTTTTTCCAAAGGAAAAAATTAATGAGGATAGGTATTAACGCGTTATATCTCATCCCCGGCCGGGTGGGGGGGAGCGAGATCTATCTCCGCCGTTTGATCGGCGCTCTCGCCCGGATCGACCGGGAGAACGAGTACATCGTCTTCACCAACCGGGAGAACAGCGGCACCTTCGAGATGGGCGCTAACTTCCGGGAACATCACTGTCCGGTCCGGGCGCTGATCCGCCCGCATCGGATCGCCTGGGAACAGCTGGTGCTTCCCTACCGGGCGCGCCAGCGCCGCCTGGACGTTCTCCATTCACCTGGATTTGTCGCCCCCCTCTTCTGCGCCTGTCCCTCGGTGATTACGATTCTTGACCTGATCTATCTGGACTTCCCGGAAACGTTCCCCTTCCTGGCCCGGCAATGGATGCGCTTTCTGGTCAACCATTCGGCCCGCCGAGCCCGGGCCATTATCGCTCTTTCCCGCTTCTCCCGGGATGAGATACTCTGGGGGCTTGATGTTCCTTTCTGGAAAGTCCAGGCGATCTACATGGGCGGCGGCGAGGATCAGCCCCTCCTCCCCTCGGAGGAAGAAGGGGACCGCGTTCTCAAAGAGTACGGGGTCAAGCAACCCTATATCCTCTCTATCGCGGCGGCCCATCCCCATAAGAATCTCGGGCGTCTGCTGGAGGCTTATTATCACTTTCAGAAGAATGACAGCCGATATCAATTAGTTGTCGTCGGGGTGAAGCACAATCATTATTTTCATCGGCTGGAACGAGTGCTTGACCGCCTGGAACTGCGGGGCAAGGCGCTTTTCACGGGCTGGATCACCGAGCGGGACAAAGAGGTAATCTACACTCGGGCCGCGATGAGCGTCTTCCCTTCACTCCTGGAGGGGTTCGGTCTTCCGGTTCTGGAGAGCATGCGGTACGGGGTTCCCGTCGCCTGTTCCGACCTCCCCTCCCTGGCCGAGGTGGCCGGCGAGGCGGCATACTTGTTCGACCCCTATTCGGTGGAAGCCATCACCGACTCTTTCCGGAATTGCCTCGGTGACGCCGCGCTGCGCTCCCGCCTGATCGAGAAGGGGAAGGAGCATGCGGCTCATTTCACCTGGGAGGAGACCGCGCGGCGGACGCTGGAGGTTTACCGTCAGGCCGCCCGTCCGTAAAATCTGACGGCGGGGCGATTCTTGCGATACCTTACTCGAAGAGGTATTTAAAAGATTGGTTCTCTCCCATTTTATAGGGGTACATTATGATTCTTATGGAGTGCAGCGACCATGTCGCTGCATGCATTGACACGGTCAATGCACTCCAAAATAGCTCCAGAATGTAATTAGCCGCACTTTTTGCGTATAATAAACGCCCACACAAAAGGGAAGAGAGAAAAAAGATGTTCTGTGAAGAAAAAAAGAACGCGGGTATGAGCGTCGCGTCCGTGGTCCTGATGCTGTCAGCAATCTTCTTCTCCGGCTGCGGCCACTCTTCCGGCTACGGGGATAAGATGAAGGTGGCGGCTGTTTTTTCTTCCCCCCGGGATGATATCCGGGCGTCGGTCATCTATGCCGCGCTCCGTCGGGCCGAGCGCGAGAAAGACGTGGTCTGCGATGTGACCGATAATGTCTCTTCCGAGGAGATGGCGCGGGTCCTGCGTGATTACGTGGAAAAGGGATATACGATTATTTTCGGCGACGCCAGCGGAGCGGAGGAGCTCGTCCGCCGCGTCGCCCGGGACTATCCGGAAGTGGCCTTCTGTTTCAATTCCTCGCTTGGCCCCACCGATCCCAACCTTTCCGTTTTCAACAGCTGGGTCTATGAGCCGGCCTATCTCTGCGGCTTGCTTGCCGGTGGCCGTACCGGGACCGGCAAAATCGCCGCCATCGCGGAGAGTCCGCAGCCTTCGACCAACGCCCTTTTGAACGCTTTCATCCTCGGGGTTGGGGAGGCGAATCCGGAAGCGCGGGTATCGGTCGTGTTCACCGGGGTCGGAGCGGCCCCGGCCGCGGCCGCCCGGCAGGCGGAGCTGCTGATCCGGGACGGCGCCGATTACGTCTTCGCGGGATCTCCCGGCGTGATCAAGGCCTGCCAGGAGAACCGGGTGCCGGCTTTCGGGAATCTCCAGGATCAGTATTCGCTGGCCCCGGATACGGTGATCACGGGAGCGGTCTGGGACATGTGGCCGACGGTGGAGAAGGTGATCGCCGACGTGGAGGATGACCGGTACCGGGCGCTTGATCTCCGGGAATGGTCGATGATGGCGAAGGGGGGTGCTTACCTGGCCCCCTATCACAGTTTCGAGAGTCGAATCTCTTTCGATATCAAGGACGAGATCGACCAGGTCCGCCGTGATATCCTGGCCGGGATTTATCGCGTCCCGGCAAACGAACTCCCGCCCCCCGCCGACTGATGCCGTCTCTGGTGCGCAATAAACCGCGGATTAAACGGATTAAGCGGATTATTTTACCTTAATCAACACATCCGCGATTTAATAAGTTGTGAAGCTAATTTACTGCTTCGAAATTTCCCCGATGGCCATCGGGGTGCGCCTCCGGCGCACAATAATCTTATTTTTTCCGCCTCGATTAATACTTCGGAGTGGGCTGGAAAAGTAAGAGTTGTATAGCTTTAGCCAACAAATGACTTGTCTATTAGAAATGAGGTATCGGCTGGAATAGAGAAGAGGCTTTTTGTGATATAACCTAGATGGAATCATTTTGTTCAAGCTATAGACCCCGATTGGATCAATCGGGGTCCACTATTAAGGAGCGCCTTCGGCGCTCCTTAATAAAACCGGATTGACCCGCCGGGCGCTTTTGATTAACATGCGTATTTTCGAGAAATAACGGTAAGGAGAAACCGCAATGCGAGACCCGAAACAGGTACTGGAAAACACCATCAAGAGATGCCGGGAACGCGACATCATTATCCCCACCTACGAACAGATGAACGATCCCGGCAAGGTCCCGGCCGGCATCCGGAAAGAGCTGCGGGAGATCGGCCTCTGGGATCTGCACCCCCGCAACCTCTTCCGCATCACCTGGAAGAACGAACCGGTTCAGCAGGGGGGAGGGTTCGGCAAAGTGAATTTTCTGGAAATCCCCCATGAACTCAGCGGGGTGCGGGCCAGGATTTTCCTGATGCTGGGGAAGTATTTCCCGACCGGGGCCCATAAAGTCGGGGCCACCTTCGGCCCGTTGGTCGAGAAGCTGGTCCGAGGCGAATTCGATCCGACCTGCCAGAAAGCCCTCTGGCCGTCGACCGGGAATTACTGCCGGGGCGGGGCCTATGACGCCTACCTTCTCGCCTGCCCCTCGATCGCGGTCCTCCCGGAAGGGATGTCCCGGGAGCGCTTCGAATGGCTGAAAAAAGTCGGCTGCGAGATCTACGCCACCCCGGGATGCGAGAGCAACGTCAAGGAGGTGTACGACAAGACCAATGAACTGAAGATGAAGCGTCCCGATGAGATCGTGGTCCTGAACCAGTTCGACCAGATTGGCAATGCCATCTGGCACTACGTCTGCACCGGCCGGGCGATGGAAGAGGTTTTCCAGACGGAAGGGAAGGGGAAAGAGAAGCTGAGAGGCGTCTGCCTGACCCAGGGATCGGCGGGGACGCTGGGTTGCGCCGAGTACCTGAAAGAGAAATTCCCCGCCCTCAAGGTGGCGGCCGCCGAAGCGCTCCAGTGTCCCACCCTGCTCTATAACGGGTACGGGGGTCACCGGATCGAAGGCATCGGCGACAAGCATGTTCCCTGGATTCACAATATCAAGACCATGGACATGGTGATCGATATCGATGATGATGACTGCATGAGACTGCTTCGCCTCTTCAACGAACCGGAGGGGATGGCTTACCTGAAGAGAAAGGGCATCGACCCCTCCGTGGTGGACCGTCTCAATCTTCTCGGGATCTCGTCGATCGCCAACCTGCTCGGTTGTATCAAGATGGCCAAGTACTATGAGATGAACGATGATTCCATTATCATGACGGTGGCCACCGACTCGGTGGAGATGTACGGTTCCCGCATTGATGAAGAGAGAGAGGAGCACGGCGACTATAAGGAAATGAACGCTATCCTCGATTTCGAGAAATCCCTGCAGGCGCAAACCATCGACTGGATGAAGGAGCTGAGCTACTGGGATAAGAAGAGGATGCACAACCTCAAGTATTTCACCTGGATCGAACAGCAGGGGAAGGAACTCGAGGAACTCAACGCCCAGTGGTACGACGAGGAATACTGGTCCCGCCAGTTTCACGCCTTTGAGGAATGGGATGAGCTGATCAAGGAGTTCAACGCCAAGACCGGCCTTTTGAAGAAATACGCGTAAGTACAAATGATCACCACGAAGTACACCCCGAATGCTTCGGGGTAGACTGCGAACACGAAGGGAGCCGAGAAGTAAGTATTGTCGATTAATTCTCCTGAAAAACTCTTCGTGAACTTCGTGTCCTTCGTGGTCAATAAGCTGTTAAAAGTCCGTATTCAGTAATGGGGAGGAGTAACCATCATGATAGCGAAACGCATTGAAGGCGGATATCAACTGGAAAGTCCTACCATCAACGGGGTTTTCGTGGTAAAGCTTACTCTTACCGATGAGGGGAAAGAGAGCCTGGAAACCTGTTCCGTCTCGGTCGGGGTCTGCTTCCCTTCCCAGGAACTGGAACCCGGTACGATCGAGAAGATCGTCGGCCCCCAGCGCTGGCAGCATTTCCTGCAGATGAAGGAGAAAGGGATCGACCAGATGTTTGTCGATCCGCAGCGCGCCACGCGACGGGCTCAAGCCCCCCGGACCTGGTAACTATTTTTTATCGCCGAAGCGATAAAAAATCAAAGGAGATTCATATGAACCCGGAAGAACTTCTCTTTACCAAGGAACACGAATGGATCGAACAGGGAAAATCGGCGGCCCGGGTGGGTATCACCGATTACGCCCAGAAAGAGCTGACCGACGTGGTGTACGTCGAACTTCCCGAGGGGGGAACGGCGGTTCAGCCGGGTGACAGTATCGTCACTCTCGAGTCCGTGAAAGCGACTTCCGACGTATATACGCCGGTAGCGGGTACGATTACCGCCGTCAACGTCGAACTGGAGGACAGCCCGCAGAAAATAAACGAGGATCCTTATGGAACCGGCTGGCTGGTGGAGATCGAGATCTCCGATCCGGCGCCTCTCAAGGATCTGATGAACTTTTCCGCCTATCAGGAATACGTGAGCGGGAAAGAGAGCTGAATTCATGAGGTACATCGCCGCCACCCCCGCTCAGCGCCGAGAGATGCTGGAAGCGATCGGTGTCTCTTCATTCGAGGAACTGGTTGCCGGGATCCCCGAGGGAGTGCGCTTTACCGGTGAACTCCAGATACCCGGTCCGCTCTCCGAAGGGGAGCTGCAGGAAAAAATACTCTCTCTCTCCCGCCTCAATGCCGATTTCGGCGCCATGAAGCCGCTGCTTGGGGCCGGGGCCTACCGCCACCACGTGCCCCGGGTGATTCCGGCCCTGCTTTCCCGGGAAGAATTCTATACCGCCTACACCCCCTATCAGCCGGAACTCAGCCAGGGGACCCTCCAGGCGATGTTCGAATTTCAATCATACCTGGCCCGGCTGACCGGGATGGAGGTCGTCATTCCGTCGATGTATGACGGGGCCTCGGCCACCGCGGAAGCGGCCCTGATGTCGCTGCGCTTAACGAAGAAAAACCGGATCCTCGTCGCGTCCACCCTGCATCCCCACTACCGGTCGGTCGTGGAAACCTACAGCGCTCCGCACGGGACGGAGCTCGTGGAGATTCCCTGCCGGAACGGACTGGTCGCCGGCGAGGATTTAACGGAAGCTCTCACTGACGAAACCGCCGCCGTGATCGTTCAGAGTCCCAATTTTTTCGGGGGGATAGAGAACATCGGAGAGCTGGCGGAACTATCCCATCTCCGGGGCGCTCTCTTCATCCAGGTGGTCGCGGAGAGCATCTCGCTGGGCCTCCTGAAAGCTCCCGGCCGGGAGGACGTCGACATTGTTGCCGGGGAGGCCCAATCGCTGGGGATGGACATCGATTTCGGCGGTCCCTATAACGGTTACCTGGGAGCGCGAAAAAAGTTCCTCCGGCAGCTCCCCGGAAGGATTGTGGGTGAAACGTCCGACCGGGACGGCCGGCGGGTTTTTGTGATGACCTCCCGGGCCCGGGAGCAGGATATCAGGAGAGAAAAGGCAACCTCCTGCATCTGTTCGAACCACGGGCTGCACGTCATCGCTTCCGATATGTATCTTTCCCTCCTGGGGACGGAAGGACTTTATCAGACCGCCCTTCTCAACACCCGGGCCGCGCATTATCTGGAGGGAAAGCTGGCGTCGTCGGAATTTTTCGATCGTGTCTTCGAGTATCCTTTCTTCAACGAATTCATGCTTTCCAGCCGCCGGCCCCTGGCCGAGGTCAGGGAGAGACTCCTGGAGGGAGGATTTATTCCGCCGCTGGCGGTCGGCGCCTTTCTTGGCGAGGAAACCCTGGAAAACGCGGCCCTTTTCGCCGTGACCGAGATCTTCACCCGCGCCGACCTCGACCGCGTCGTCCAACTCCTTACCAATTAAATAAACCGCGGATTAAACGGATTAAGCTGATTAAAGAAGATGGATCAGGAACTCCTGTATAAAGATATAACGGAAAAAATCATCGGAGCGGCCATGGAGGTTCATAAGGTATTGGGCCCGGGCTTTCTCGAAGCCGTGTATGAAGAGGCGCTGTGTATTGAATTGGACAGGATCGGCTTAAGCTACCAGCGGCAACAAGAACTTAATGTTCCATATAAAGGAATTATCTTAAAGCCTAAGTATAGAGCCGACTTAATCGTCGAAGAAAAGATCATTGTTGATACCAAAGCGACTAAAGGAATTGTCGAAATTGACCAGGCTCAGTTATTTAATTATTTAAAGGCAACACGATTGAAAGTCGGCCTTATTATCAACTTCGGTGAATTAAGTTTGAAATGGAAGCGAATTATCTGCGAAAAATATTTTAATTAAAAATTTAATCCGCCCAATCCGCATAATCCGCGGTTTAGAAAAGGCGGGAGATTGAAGATAAAAGGGTTACCCAGGTGATGAGTTGAAATTGATATTTGAAAAGAGCGTGCCGGGCCGGGAAGGGTACTCGCTCCCGGTCGACCGATTCGAGGACGTTCCCCTGGAGAAGTGTATTCCCGAACAGGCCCGGGGGGAGAAGAGAGACCTGGTGGAAGTGTCGGAGTTTGACGTCGTCCGCCATTTCACCCGGCTTTCCAAGTTCAATTACGGGATCGAGGACGGACTCTACCCCCTTGGTTCCTGCACGATGAAGTATAATCCCAAGGTGAACGAACAGTTGGCCGCGCTGGACAATTTCCGGCTTGCCCATCCCTTCGCCCCGGCGGACTCCGTGCAGGGATGCCTGCGGATCATGTACGAGTTGAGCGCGCTTCTCTGCCGGATAACCGGGATGGACGCCTTCACCCTGGCGCCGGCCGCCGGCGCCCACGGGGAACTGACCGGCGTTTTGATCATCCGGAAGTATTTTGAGGACCGGGGAGAGAAAAGGGAGAAGATGCTGGTTCCGGATTCCGCTCATGGAACCAATCCCGCCTCTTCCGCGATGGCCGGGTTCCGGATCGTGGAACTGAAGTCGAGCCCGGCGGGGACCGTCGATATCGAAGAATTGAAGCGGGCGATGGATGAGGATACCGCCGGGTTGATGCTGACCAATCCCAACACCGTGGGGTTGTTCGACGGGCGGATCGACGAGATCGCCCGGATAGTGCACGAAAAGGGCGGCCTGCTCTATTATGACGGCGCCAATCTCAACGCCACCCTGGGCATTCTCCGTCCGGGCGACACCGGATTCGACGTGGTGCACCTGAACCTTCACAAGACGTTTGCCACCCCGCACGGCGGCGGCGGTCCCGGGGCCGGTCCGGTGGGGGTAAAAAAGTTTCTCTGGCCCTATCTCCCCTCGCCGGTGGTTGTCTTTGACGGCGAGAAATACCGGCTCCGCGACCCGGGAGAAAAAAGCATCGGGATGGTGCGGGCGTTCTTCTGCAATTTCTCGGTCCTGGTCAAAGCCTATGCCTGGATCCTCTCCCTGGGGGCCGCGGGGCTGCGGGAGGCCTCGGAGGCGGCCGTCATCAACGCCAACTATGTTCTGGCAAAATTAAAGGACCGTTTCCGTCCCTCCTATGATGGTTTTTGCGCCCATGAGTGCGTGTTGACCGGCCGCGATTACAAGCAGTACGGGATCAAGACGCTGGACATCGCCAAGCGGCTCATGGACTACGGCTATTATCCTCCCACCATTTACTTCCCCCACTTCAAACCCCATGCCGAGGAGACGATCATGGTGGAACCCTGCGAGTCGGAGGGGAAAGAAGTGCTGGACGATTTCATCGCGGCCATGATCGCGATCTCGGGAGAAGCCCGGAGCGATCCGGAACTGGTCCGGAACGCTCCCCACACCACCCGGATCAGCCGGCCTGACGACGTTCTGGCCGCCCGGCGCCCGATCCTTCATTACGATGATGAGTTGCGTCTGAAAGGGGAGCTGACCTACCGGAAGGAAGACATCGAATTCTAAAAATCAGGCTCTCTTCCCCGTCGGGGAAGAGAGCCTGATTTTTAGAATTCATTTCCGGAACGTGACACCGATGCCATTCGATACGGGCCCCGTTAGTTCTTATCCATCCCCGTCGTTCATTACCCGGGACAGAACCGCGCTCAGATCTTTGACGTTGTACGGCTTGACGATGACCCCGTGGAATCCGTGTTTCTCGTGCTCGGCCATGATCGCGTCGGTCGAGTAACCACTGGTGACAACGATCCTGATCCCGGGATCAATCTTTTTCAGTTCCCCGGCCGTCTCTTTTCCCCCCATGCCGTCCTTGACGGTCAGGTCCAGGATGGCGCAGCTGAATGGCCGGTCGTCCTTCTTCGCCCGCCGGAACGTCTTTACCGCCTCCTTTCCGTCCCGGGCGGTTTCGATTTCATAGCCGAGATTTTCCAGCATCTGGCGGCAAACCGTCCGGACGCTGTCGTCATCATCCATTAAAAGAATTTTCCTCCCCTCCCTGACGATCTGCTGCTCCCGGTGAGCTGTCGGTTCCGGTTCCCGGCCGGAAGCGGGAAGGTACAAAGTAAAAACCGTTCCCGAATCCGGATCGGAATCAACGGTGATCAACCCCTCGTGATTCTTGGTAATGGAATAGACCGTGGCCAGTCCCAAACCGCTTCCCTGTTTCTTGGTGGTGAAATAGGGGTCGAAGATATTATCGATATATTTATCCGGTATGCCCATGCCGTGGTCCCTGACGGAAAGCCGGACGTAGCTTCCTTCCTTCAGGGGCAATCCCGTTTCATCCGTAACGGAGATATTTTTCGCTCCAATCTCGACCAAACCGCCTCCCGGCATCGCCTGGACGGCATTGATGATCAGGTTGTTGATCACCTGATGCATCTGGCCGGAATCGGCTTCTACCGGCCGGAGGTCGTCCGCGATCGAAAATACCGCTTTGCTGTTGGAACCGCTGAGGGCCATCTTGGTCGACTCCCGGATAAGGTCGGAGATGAAGATGGTTTTCTTGATCGGGAGACCGCCCCGGGAAAAGGTGAGAAGCTGCTGGGTCAGGTTCTTGGCCTGCATGCAGGAGGCTTCCGCTTCGCCGAGTGTGGCGCCGATATCCGTGTCCTCGGGGAGGCTCAGTTTGGCGAGGGAGATGTTGCCCATGATCGACATCAGGAGGTTGTTGAAATCATGGGCAATCCCCCCGGCCAGAACACCCAGTGACTCGAGCTTCTGCGTTTTCAACACCTCTCCTTCCAGTCGCCGGCGGAGGGTGACGTCGGTGCAGACCCCGATCATCCTGACCGGCTTCCCGTTCTTGTCGAGAATCACCGTGCCCCGGTCGATCCACTGGAGCCAGTCTCCATCCCGGCCGCGTATCCGGTACTCGGTATGCACGGATCGGCTGCCCTCTCTCTGTTTCCGGACCGCTTCCTCCATCCGGGGAAGATCGTCGGGATGGATGGCCGAGAGCCACCCGTCGAGTGTCCGGGGAAACCCCCCCGGGTCATAGCCCAGCGCCCGGTCGATGTCGCCGTACCATTCCAGCGTGTCGCTGGCGAAGTCCCATTCGTAGATCAGGTCGCTGGCGCACTCGGCGGCGACCCGGAAACGCTCCCGGCTTTCCCGGAGCGCCTCGGTGGCTTCTTTGCGTTCGGTGATGTCGCTGAGAAAATTAAGGGTGGCCGGTCTCCCCTCCCAGTCAAAGAGGACGGCGTTGATCTCGACCCACCTGGTCCGGCCGTCTCTGGTGACGAGCCGGAATGAATAAACGGGGGTAACTTTCTCCCCTTTGATTCGTCTCTGATGGCGGCCGGAAACCATTTCCCGGTCCTCGGGATGAACCAGGTCGGTCACCGGGATCAGGTTCAGTTCCACGGGGGAGTACCCGGTCATCTCGACGGTCTTGGGGTTGAAGAATTGGATCAGACCGTCCTGCGCGACCACGATGGCTTCATTGGCGTTCTCCACCACCGCCCGGTGCTGCCGTTCCGATTCCTGAAGCGCTTCCTCGATCCGCTTGCGCTGGGTGATATCGCGGTTGATCCCGACATTCCCGATCCATGCCCCGGCCCGGTCGTATATGCTGCTGACAATGGTGGACATGATCCGGGGCTCTCCGCCCTTGGTGATAATGGGGATTTCTCCCTCCCAGACCCCGTTCTTATCCAGGCCCTGCCTGATCACGGAAGCGATCTCGCCGACACGGTCCGAGGGATTGAGGCAGTCGGCTTTCCGGCCCATCAGTTCATCTCGCGACCAGCCGAACATCTTCTCAGTAGCCGGATTGATATCGATGATTCTATCCTCGGGATCGAAGATCAGGACCGCCTCCTGCATCGACCGATAGACCAGGGAATGACGGAGCAGGGCCTCCTCGGCCCGCTTGCGCCCGGTGATGTTCTGCGTGATCTCGACCGCCCCGATGATGTTGCCTTTTTCGTCGCTGACCGGGTATCCCCGGATAAACCATACCCTGCCGTCGGGGGAGACAACCTCTGATTCCCGCGGTGATCCGGTCTTTGTTGCTTCCAAGACGGGGCAGATCTCACACGGGGCGGCACGTTGATGCCACACTTCATAGCAGCGTCGCCCTTGAATCTGCGCTTGCTCCATCCCCACCGACTCGGCGGCGGCCCGGTTGCCCCAGATCAGACGCATTTCCCGGTCCTGAAAAACGACCATCTCGTCCAAACTGTCCAGGATAATCGCCTTTTCTCTTTCCGATTGTCCGAGCGCTTCCCGGGCCTGCTTGAGATCGGTGATGTCAATGAAACTTTCCAGGAGGTGATGCCGCCCCTTGATGGTAATGGAGGTGACTGTCTTCAGGATCGGGACCTCGCTTCCCTCCCGGTCGAGAAGGATCCTTTCTTCCCGGTCGATCTCCTTCCCCTGGTCGGTGATCGGGCAGTTCCCTTCCTCCCCCGGGCAGACAAAGCGGTGACAGACGCAACCGATGATCTTATCCCGGGGAAGTCCGATCATCCGGGCGCCGCTGGAATTGATGTCGGCGATCCGGCGAGTTTCGGCATCGATCAGGAGTATCCCGGGCTGCATCGAATCGAAGAAGGAGCTTCAGCCTGATTTCGCTCTCCTGGAGTGCCTCCTGCGCCCGCTGGCGGTCGGTGATATCCCTGCCCACGCCCTGATATTCGATGAGGTTGCCTTTATCGTCGAAGATGGCCCGGTTGACCCATTGGATCCAGCGGCGGGTGCCGTCCGGCAGAATCGCGGTCTGCTCCATGCTCATGGTCGGGGAGGCGGGGGAGAGCGCCTGGAGCTGTTTAAGGAATGCTGAGTGCTGGGATTTTTCGATAAACTGGATGATCGGTTTCCCGAACAGTTCTTCCGCTGTCTGCCCGGTCAGTTTACAGAGGGCCCGGTTTAAGAAGGTGATCTTCAGGTCCGGCCCGAAGCGGCAGACGAACTCGGTCTGGTCCTCCACCACCCCTCGGTAGCGCTCTTCGCTTTCCTGGAGGGACCGGTTGATCTGTATCCGCTGGATGATCAGCCCCGCCAGATTCAGGTAGGTATCGACCATGTCTTTCATCTTCAGACGGCTGCCCGGAGCCAGCTGGACCATGCCTCCGGCGATCAGTTCGCCGCCCCGGACGCAGGAGAGACGATAGCAGTTTCGTTCCTCCTCAAGATGAAATTCGTCGAGGGCCGTCTCGGAGAAGATATCCACCAGGCAATCGCGATGGGGGTCGCACTGCTGAACCTGTTTTTCCCGGAAGGCGGCGACGGTTTTTCCCTTTACCGTCACCGAGATCCCCGGCTGCTCGATGAGAGAGGGTTCTCCCGGACTTGGCTGCCGGCAGGCGCATTCCAGGGTCATGGTTCCCTTGACGGGATCGTAGCTGGCGAAGGCGGCCGCTTTTCCCTCGCACAGCTTGATCAGGTTGCGGCAGAGGATGGCGAAAATATCTTCGTCGCTCGCCCCCTCGACTTCCATTACGGTGTCGAAGAGAACCCGGAAGGCCCGGTTTCTTTCCTCGAAGACCTGATGGGAGTGTTCCTCGGCCTGCAGATGTGCTTTTTTATCTACCATAAATTAGCGCCTCCGGCGCTAATTTAGAAAAACGTAGTTCCGTATAAAAATAAATCAGCGTCGCCGCCTAAGCGCGCGGAACCAGATCGCCGCTCCCACGATCAGAACGCCGGTGACGAAGGGGGCGCCGACCCCCAGCAGCTCCGGTAAGAGTATTTGCTGTACGTTATAGTTGGCTCTGAGCAGCGGATCCAGGCCGTAGACGACCAGGGCCATCCCGGGGATGAAGGAGATGAAGACGATCAGAAAAGTCGTGTTCCCCTCCCCGATTCGTCGCAGGGTCCCCAGGATACACCCGCCGCATAAAAAGATGCCTCCCCCGAAGAACATGCCGGAGAGAAGATTGTAAAAGCCGGCACCCCTGATCTGCCCGACCGGCTTCAGCCCCAGTTCGGGGGAGACATAGCCGGAAAGCAGGAAACCGGCCGAAGTGATGATGAAGATGACGACAAACATCCGCGATATCCGTTTCCCTTTCCCGATGAAGATCTCCCCCAATCCGTGGGCGAAACAGAGCCCGGACCTCTGTACGAAGTACCCCAAGGCCGCTGCCGAAGAGGAACCCGACCGCCGCCAGCGCCGGAAAGCTCATGATTGACTCCAGGTAATGCGGTAAACGATGTACGCGCCGATGAAGATCCCGGCGGCGGAGAGGAAAGAGGAGACGGAGAGCATCGGGATCCCGGTCACGAAGCAGGTGGTGCAGGTCCCCGGGGCCAGGGTGACGCCGATCCCGATCAAGATGCCTCCCAGCACCGCCTTGGGGATGCTGCCGGAACGGGGGAGACGAAAGCGGAACTCGCCGCTGGAGAGGGCGCCGACCAGCGATCCGGCGATTACCCCCAGGTTGACGATGAAGGCGAAGAGGAACTTGTTGCCGGGCCCGGCGATCCCGATCATGGGGAGGAAGCTGCTTCCCCCGATCCAGAACCGGTGGATGAGGAGATACATGGCGACGTTGAGAACGGCAAAGCCGCCGACGAACAGCAATGGCTTGTTGAATGTCTTCGGCGGCGCCATGGTTTTTCTCCTTGCGGGGGCTAATCAGTCCGCCGGGCTATTCCTTTCCCTCGGTCTTGAAGATGACGATCTCCCAGTAGCGGCCCCGCGGGCTGATCGAGTAGACGATGTCCCGGTACTCCTCCAACTCTTCCGGGACCGACTTGATCGCCAGGGGGTCGTCTACCAGGAAGCGGAGTTTTTCTCCTGCCCGCATCAGGTCCACTTCCCGGATGATGTGCATCACCGGGAACGGGCAGTTCTTCCCCAGCAGTTCGATCGCTTTTGTTTCCATGATTGTTTTTCGCGGAAGATCTTCTCCGGAGAAACGAAGGGGGCCGAGAAGTCCGCAAAACATGAAGTAGCTTGCTTCGTGACTTAATCCGCGATTATTGTGAGGAGCCACAAAGCAAGAACATTCAACAAACAGCCGCCATCATAGTAACTTTTCGGCAGAATGCTGTCAAGGTATTGGTTGCCGGCGGCTGCCTGAGCTCTTTCGAGGATCCGAGAATTCCGGGCCGCCATGACATGCGGGAAATCGGTCCGGAGTCGGGTGGCGCGGCAAAGCTGGAATAGTATCTTGAACGATGCGATTGACGTATGGACCGTTGATCCGCCCGGAAGAGAGTAACTTCTAACCGCCGCCGGGGCCTGATCTTATGTTTTTTCCGCCTGCCCCGATAATCGCCGGATCCGGCGGCCGAGCTTTTTTCCGAGGGCGGCAGCCTTCAAGAAATAGCGGTCGGCCCGTGGTTGCCCCATCCCCACCTTTCCCGCGTAAAGCGTCCCGACTATCTTCGCGTTCAGCATGCAGGGGAGCGACCCGCGGAAAAATTTAGTCGCGTCGTCGCAGTATTTCCGCAGAAAGGGAGGGACGATCCCCGTGCTTAAAATGAGGACGGCCGCCTTTTGCCTTCTGGTCCGCGGGGTCGGGCAGCCCCGGATCGGCCAGCGGCCCGGTCTGGACAAAACCCAGCAGAACCTCTCGCAGAAGACCTTCATGATCCCGGTCACGGTGCCCATGAAGACGGGATTTCCGAAGATGTAGCCGTCGGCCTGGTCCAGTTTCCGGCACAGTTCCCCCATATCGTCGTCGATCACGCAGGTCGCGATCGCCTTATCGGGATCGTCGTTCCGGCAGACCAGGCAGCCCCGGCAGTACTCGATCCGCCGGTCGATCAGGTTGATCTTTTCCACCTCCGCTTCCGGGATCACCGAGCGTATGCCGGAAATAACCTGGTCCATCAGGACGCTGATGGATCCCTCCCGGTGGTAACTTCCGTTGATGGCCAGTATTTTCATGAAATGCAGCGCCTCCGCCGCCACCGTAGTGGTCGAGCTTATTGGGTTGGTTGGCAGGTCATGCGATACTAATCTTTCCCATATAGTTTGCGCAACTCATGCTTCGCCTCTTCCAGGACCCTTAGCTGCTCCTTATCAAGGTTCTTGCCGGCACGATTGATATAGAAGACAAGCATCGACATGGCGGAACGAAAGGGCGGAGCCTTACGACGTATGCTGGAATCCGCCGACTTCTTGAGGGACAAAGCAATCTTCTTGGGACTTTTCCAGGTAAACACGCCTTTGTCCAGCTCAAGCGCGTTACTCTCCTGAGTAACTTGCTGGGACCATCTGGTGGAAGACGGAGAGTTAGATCTATCTGCCATTTTTTACCTAACATTTGGATCAGCCGCGAGTTTGGGAGTCGGCTGAATCCGTCTATTCAAACTATTTTGTCGTTTTTCTTGTTATTCATGCCACTGCAAGATCTGTTTCATCTCGCGCTTCACAGTGGTCGGGTATCCCTCCAGGCGGACCTGAAGCAGGTCTGAATTCAAGCGGGATAGATTCCGGAACGTTACGATATCGGACGGAGAAACACCACGTTTCCGGCACAGGTAAACAAAATCACTTAGGGCTTGTTCCGGGGAAACAACGACATTTTCCTGAGGGTATGAATAGATCGAACCGGTAATACAGACAAAGACAATCCGCCCCAGGGGGGTGACCCGTACCCTTGATCGATTATGTCTGTGATTGGTGAAACACGAGATCTCCGTCGGTATCTGAGTAATCAGCTGATGCCGGTAGAGAGCATACATTCCGGTGATATAGGCCGCGGAATCGATGGAGAGGACCAGGTCTTCGATCCTGACCGCTCCGGCCAGACCATATCGGCCTTTGGTATAGCGCTCCATGATCCCGCGTTCTACCAACCGGGAAAGCGATACTTGGAGAGATTTCTCGTCCAGCAAGGAAATGTTAGACAACTCGGTCACGGTAAAAACAACCTTACCGTATTTTTCATGTTGCTCTTGCAGGGTTTTCTGCCAATCAATCGCTTTCATTCGTCTTCTCAAAACCGATATACCGGTTCAGTATGCTCGTAACCGTGTCGAGAATCATTTTTCCCCCGCCACAATCATTAAGTTGAGCGACTGCTTCGGGATCGAGTTGCGTGTCAATCACTTCCTGGATAGCCCTGGCGTGATAATCCGAGTGTTCCCGGAGATCACGTATCTTTTTCTCGATATCGGTATCATTCATCCGTAACGCGCGGAGCTTTGATTTCAGCCGTTGAGCTGAATCCGGACAAAAACGGTCTTGGAAAAGGAAGACATCAACCATGTCACGATGCCGCGGCGTTATCCTGTTCAGAATGGCGATAACTTTACTCTCGATCATATCTCCTTCTGAAGCTGTCGCGTATATCGTTCCTCCCGCGGTACGAACTTCAACCGGATCCGCGCAAGGAATGCGTGTTATTTCAACAGGTACCTCTATGCGACTGTAGGGCACCCCATCCTTCCAGAAGGAGAGGTCGACAACTCGCACAGCCGGAGAATCGGCACCCGGCCCGGTTCGGGCATCAACTTTTCCCGAATAGCCGAGAAATCTTGATACTTCGGGAAGCAAACCACGCCGGAAAGAATCGATGAGGCCTCCCTGCTTTTCCTCGAGGTCTCCGGCCCAGTGATAATCGATGTCATCTGAAGCGCGTACGCTCGCGTCCAGGAAGCGATACCTGAATCCACCGATGAGAGCCAGATTACGTCCCACCGGATGGGTTGCCACATGCTGGGGATAACTCGCTGGATAGCTTCAACTTCTTTCCGCTCCACAACTGTCATTCGTTATTCCTTAAATACGTTCCCTGTATTCAACAAACAGCGCACCATTCTTGGTAACAAACAGCAACATATATGTTAATATTTGTTACCGGGAAGGCAGGATATCGAAAGATTTGCCCATCTTGATCTGGGGGACCTCTATGCGTGCAATGGGCATCTTACCCCACGCAGCATGCATTTGACCTGAGTTGAACGTTGGGTGTGACCCTCAAATCATTCGCGCCAGCGCGAATGATTGTAGCAGTCCACGCCCTTGTTCGATGATCTTTGTGTCTCCGTCTATTTGCTCTTGAAGACAAGAAGGTTGGGGATGGCCGGGTTGCCCTTCGCTGTTCGAGAACCTAACCTACAGGCTAAGAGCAAAAGCTATGGCTTTGCGCACTTCTTTCATTTTCTCCGGTGAAAGCGTGGCAATCAGAGTTCCGATTTTGCCTTTTGCCACTGTCTGGCTATGGTCACAATTGATGGCGCAATCCCGCGGTATCCCATTCCGCTTGGAAAGAATCACCTCGCTGGGAATATTTCTGACGGTGGAAGTAAGGGGCGCGATAGTGACTTCGCCAAGATATTCCAGACTTGAGTTTCGGGTGAGAATTAAAACCGGGCGTTTTTTATCGGGGCGAGTGAATTTATACCAGCGAATTTCACCTCTTTTCATTTATCACCCCATTCCTGAGCATCTTCCCATACGCTGAATTCCGATTTTGCCACCGGATACATTTCATATCCTTGCTTATGTTGATGTTCCAGCCGGGAAACAGTGAACTTATTTAACGCTTCCCTGAGGGCATTGCGGGTAAAAGCGGATCTGGTTGTGTGAATTTTCTCCACTACCTTATCCACTGCTTTAACCAGATCCTCATCCAGGGTCATTTGAACTGTCTTCATCTTCCACCTCATCGGTTATATGGATAACTATAGCTATAGTACTATACATGCTGATCTGCATGAAAGATAGAAATGTAGAAGCATAAAGATAAAATCGGAGTGGACATTTCTGTACGATCGTACAGAAATGTCCACTCCGATGCGGATAATGAAGCGAGGATGACAATTTTTCCGCGGCAGGATTTTTGCCTATTTTTTCTTATTAACGTCCGGAGGCCTTATAAATGTTAGATGGTGGCAGAACAGCTTCACGTATAGCTTCCTTTCCAAGTGTCACCTCAACATCGATTATTGTTTCGCCTCGCTGGATTTCGATTTCGACGAGATCTCCGACTTCTTTCTGCCAAATGATCGAAATAATATCCTCCACTGTCACCGGTCGGTTGCCGTCAACGTTCGTAATAACGTCACCGACTTCAACACCGGCTGCTTCAGCTCCGCTGTCCGGGATCACATATACGACCTCGCAACCACTATCGTGTCTCTCAAGCCCCACCCCTAAAACTGGCCTATCCGCGTATCCAACAATCGCAGTAAGAAACCACACTGCGAAAACAGTGTTATGAAGCATATGGACAAATATTGGTGTGAGGAGGGTTTTTCGCCATTCATAAATGCCAACCAAGAACAAGCCAACAACAAACAAAACGAGTGAGTATTTAATCCCACATTGATGGATCACCGCGAACAGTAGTGCTTGTGCACTGGCAGCTACGGATCGAGGGAGCCGTACACGAAGAGAATTGTAAAGGAATCCGCGATAGAATATCTCTTCTGAAATCGGTCCAAGCGTGACCATCAGGACCACTACCGGGATCTGGAATTGTCGCATGTCGGACTGGATCAGTCGTATCCATCGGTTACGTAAAATGACATCCTCAATGTGCAAGAGCATGATCAAGCCGATCACGGCCCCTGTAAGCAAGAGGGCGAGTCCGGCTTCGGTCAGAATCTGCTTCTTCCCTGTGATCTTGATCAAAGGACCACACTGTCTCTTGCGAGATACCCATAGGGGGAAGCACAGTTGCCATCCAAACGGAAGTAAAACAAGACCTAACCATATTATCCAATTCCCCAGAGGCCCGAAATAGTATGGCCGAATGTGGCTAACGACAGCAACGATGGCTAAGTAGACTACGATACCGATTATCGCATCGGCCAGTTTCCACGTTCCTTTCGCTGTTGAAGGAATCATCTCATCACTCTCGTGAGATTCTAGAACCATCTAACGCGCGAATGAGCGGCATCCCCCGGAGGGGGATGTCCGTTCCATCGCATGTTAGCCCGCGCGCCAGCGCGGGCATGGGAGCGACTTGATAAGCGTATTCACTAATGCTGATTTTTATACCAATCTTTTGCTTCTTCTGCGTCGGAAAATTTATTGTTTGTAATCTTATTTAGAGTTTCAAGGGCAACGTCTCCCAAAGGAATGAATGCAAGTGCCCATGTTCCTCCTCCTTCTTCTGGAATGAAGTGATCTCTCATTACTTGGTTTTGATCGTCTAAAACTTGCATTATAGATTCTATGGTTTGCTTGCCGGGAAATTTAGATAGTCTTTGGATGATGATTGCTTTGTTTTGGGTAGAAATATGCTTATCAACAATGGCATTTAGCATTTCGGGCAAAGTCATTGCCTTGATTCTTAAATTCTGAGTTTGCTCGTCCGGAACATAGTAAATCCTTTCCTTTATTTCTATGATTGGTTGATTATCTCTTTTAGTTTGAAAACGGATAAATACAACAACTAATAGAAATATAATTATTAAGATCGGGAATGCAATGTTAACGCTGTATAAGTTTCGTTTGCCGTTCTTATCCTTCTTGTAAAACCAGAATGGCATTTTTCTAAAGCCTATCGAATTGAATTCAGTGGCGGCGAAGCCGTAACAAATAGCGCGACCTATTTATTATTCCGCTGCAATGAATTGATACTGTTTAAGGCCTCCTCCTTTATTATGCCTATTGGTATGATAAAGAGAACCGTTAATCCTCCACCCCCGACAAATCGGGGGGACCGGGGAAAGGAGGAGGCCGATGTGATGCTATATCCGGCGACATAAATTTTACCGCGGGGTGGATCAGCAGGCAAGATAGAAACGTAGAAGCAGAAAGACAGAATCGGAGTGGACATTTCTATACGATCGTACAGAAATGTCCACTCCGATTCGAATGATTGAGACTCGATAAAGTAAGGGCGTTGTTTTTTATGCGGCGGGAAAAGTTAAGCGGAGAAGATTTATCTTGCTCCAGTAGTTAGAGGGCTGCCTCCACCAGCCACCAGCTCCCGGGGAACTCGTCTTCGGTTTCCGCGAATGGGTCCAGAGGCTCGATCAGGATTTCATGCCAGCCGCGTTGGCGGAGGGCGGCTTTCAGGCCGGCAGGGGACGGGTCGAGGGGGAAACGGTGGAAGAGTGCGGTCCCGATTTTTTCCCGGACCCGGGCGTTCAGGGCGTTGACCCGCTCCGCCGACCAGCAGTCGAAGATCAGGCGGCTTCCCTCGGCGAGCGGGAGCCAGGCCGGGTCGAGGATTTTTTCGGTGAGCGGGGGCGGGAGAAAGAAGAGGAGGCCCTCGGCCAGGATGAGGGCCGGGGAGTGGGGATCATATCCGGCTTCATTCAGGCGGTGGGGGATGTCGCCGTGGGCCAGGTCGCCGGGGACGGGGCGGACCCAGGGGGGGAGGGCCGACCCGTGGGCGCGGAGGGTTTTCTTTTTGTGGGCGGTCTTGGCGGGGGTATCGACCTCGAAGACGGTGGTATGTCCCGAGCGGAATACCTCCAGGTGGATTGCCCGGCAATCGAACCCGGCGCCGAGAAAGACCGCCTGCCGGTAACGGGGGGCAAGAGCCCGCAGCCGGGCGGTGGTGCGCAGGTAGCGGACGAGGTTGAATTCCTCGTAAACCCGGTCGGTTTGCAGGGCCATCTCCGCCATCCGGCGTCCCGCCGCATCGACAAACCAGGCGGCGCAGGGGTCCTCCACACCCAATTCCCGGGCCCGTTCCCCGGAGCGGATCACGGTAAGGGCGTCAGCGGTCTCGCCGACAGACATTTTCGGGGGGTTGTTCATAAGAGAGGCTATTATAGCATGAGCTTACTCGAAAAACTCGTAAGCTCTCAAATTCAACTATCTTCAGCCAAAGGCTGATCCGCCTCTGGAGGAAAATACTAAATCCTACCTGTCCGGCGGAGCTCGAAGAGCGAAGACGGAAACAATATCAAATGACCAAAACTAATAAATTCAAAACAATAGGACGACACCCCGCGATATTTTGAACATTTGGTCATTGGGATTTAGGATTTATTTAGGATTTCAATATTAGAATTTAGAATTTCCTGCTCGAAAACCTTTTCGAGCAGGGGAGGAGGGGGGAGAGTTCAGGTTTTCCCCCGGTTCGGAAAGTGATATGATGTTTATGATGTCCATAATGGCAAGGAGCAGGGTTCCCTTCGGTAAACTCAGGGTCTGCGAGAAGCCCTGCACTACGAGGTCGAAATAAAGGAGGTTGCGATGAAAATATCACTGGGAGCCAAAACACTGGCGCCGGCGCCGATTTATGTTATCGGGACCTATGACAAAACCGGACGGGCGAACGCGATGACGGCCGCCTGGGCGGGGATCTGCTGCTCGCAGCCCCCCTGCCTGACGGTATCCCTGCGGAAGGCCACCAGCACCTACCATAACATTCTGGAGAGGAAGGCCTTTACCGTCAATATCCCCGGAGAGGAAGAGGCCGCGGCCGCCGATTATTTCGGGCTGGTCTCGGGCCGCGACACGGACAAAATGGCTGACGTCGGCTTGACCGCGGTCAGAAGCGAGCTGGTGGACGCCCCTTATATCGACGAGTTTCCGCTGGTTCTGGAATGCTCACTCTTCCAGTACCACGAGCTGGGGCTGCATACGATGTTCGTCGGCGAGATCAAGGACGTCAGGGCCGAGGCATCGGTTCTCACCGGCAAGAAGGAGCTTGATCTGGCCCGGTTTCGGCCGTTCTTCTTTCTGCCCGGGGACCGGGTGTATTACCGGATGGGGGATGAACTTGGACCGGCCTTCTCGATCGGGGAGAAGTACCGGGCGGAAGGCTGATATCCGGCTGGTTCGAATAGCGGAGATGGCCTCCGCCTGGACTGCTGCACAGACAGGAATGTCTGTGCTACGTTGGCCTGACACAGACAGGAATGTCTGTGCTACACTGGACTGGGGCTGACACAGACAGGAATGTCTGTGCTACACTGGCCTGGGGCTGACACAGACAGGAATGTCTGTGCTACACTGGACTGGGGCTGACACAGACAGGAATGTCTGTGCTACACTGGACTGGGGCTGACACAGACAGGAATGTCTGTGCTACTCTGCCGGCGGCTTCAGATCAGGGTGTGGAGCTTCTCGATCAGGGGGGCGAACTCGCCGCCGGTGAAGCAGTAGCGGAGGTCGAGGAACTTTCCCCGGAAGGCGGTTACCTCGGCTTTGAGATCCTTCCCCGCGACGACGACGGCCTGCATCAGTCCGGCCAGTTCGGCGAAATCCTTTTCCTCCATCCCGAAGCGGGTCATCTCCGAGACGCCAAGGCGCAGGCCGCCCGCCGCGGAAAAACCCTCGTCCTGGGGGCGCCCCTGATAATTGACGATGATGTTGTTCTCCTCCAGGCGCCGGGCGATCTCGGGTCCCTTCCCGTAGCCGACGTTCACCACCACCTGGTGGGTCTCGGTGTAGCCGAGCGCGGGATCGCCGGCCACGTTCACCCCCGCGTCATGCAACGCCCGGGCGAAGGCCTTGGCGTTGGCGATCACCTTCGGCTGGTACTCATCCTTGAAATGGTTCATCTCGTAGGACGCCATCAACAGGCCCAGCATGGTCCCCAGGTGGTGGTTGCTGACCGAGCCGGGAAAAGTCCGGCTCCGCAGCGCCTCCCAGAGGGGCCAGCGGTAGTCCTCGCGGGTATAATCGGCGGCGACGATCCCCCGCTGGGTGCCGAAGAAGGTCTTGTGAGTGGAACCGGTGACCAACTCGGCCCCTTCCTTAAACGGCTGCTGGAAGTAAGGGCCGATCAGCCCCAGGACGTGGGCCATGTCGTACATGATCACGCTCCCGGGGGAGAGCTCGTCGACCAGCGCCCGGATATCGGCCACCGGCTCCCGGTAGAGGATCACGGACTTGCCGAGGATGATCAGCTCCGGCTGGTACTCGGCGATGATCTCCCGGCAGGCGGCCACGTCGATCCGGTAGGGATTATCGGCCAGCACCGGGAAGTTGACGACCGCCGGCTTCTCCGTCCGGGGGTCCCGGGCCACGTAATCGCGCAGCGCCCCCATCGGCTGGGAACTGAGATGGCCCCCCTTCATGATGTGATGGTTCATGACCCGGCTCAGCCGCCGGGGCTCCCTCTTGCGGTCACCGAAGTTTATCCGGTGGACCATGGCCGAGAAGACGGCGGCGTTGGCCATCTGGCCGCTGATCAGGCGGGTCTCCACTTCCCGGCAGCCAAGGTAGAGCTTCAGCTCTTCCTCCAGGAGTTTCTCCACCCCGCCGATAAACTCGGCCCCCTGGTAATAGAAGACCTCGGTCTCCTCGAAGGCCTTGAGCGCCTTGTGTTCCGCGTAGCGCCCGGAAGGATCCATGATCGAGAGCAGCCGGACCATGGGGGACTCGGTCATCTCGGAAGGGATCAGGTTGACGCATTCCCGCTGGCGCCAGACGAGTGTTCCCGATCGCCCGCTCCAGCAGGTCCCTGACCTTGCGGGAGACGTTCTTCTCGCGTTCGGCATCTTCATCGTGGAAGAGGTGATCGTACTGGATCGGCCGGGCGTAGGGGGGGGCTTCCGCCCGCATGTGATAGGGGACGATCACCCCCTCCGTCCGTTTGCCCCGGATCTCGATCTCGATCCGGTCGCCCGGAGCGGAGATCGCTGTCGAGGAGGGCCAGGCCGATGGCCCGCATCTCCTTTTCATCGATCAGGCGGCTCTCCAGTCCCTCGCCTTCCCATTTCCATTTCGGGACCATGGTCCCGCTGCTGACGTACCCGACCGGCTTCTCGCCGCGAAAGACTTTGTCGCCGGCCCGGGCGATCCCCCTTCCGGCGATCGCGACCGGCCTGGTCATCCGGGGAAGGTCGGCTATCCGTGAATAGTCCCCATCCTTCTTCATCATTTTTCGAGCTTGCCATTGCTTGAGGAGGGCTTTTTTCCCGATAAAGTCTCCCTTCAGGGGAGAGAAGCTGACCGCGACGTTGGCCAGACCCGCGGCGAAGATCGGGATCTCCCGGCCGTCCGGGTCGACGCCGAACTCATGGCCGTAGAGAGGCAGCGCCGCCTCCAGGCGAAGGGTATCCCGGGCTCCCAGGGCCACCGGGACTGCTCCCTTCCCGGTCAAAAGGTCCCAGATCCTGAGCGCGTCATCCCGTTTGATGAAGAGCTCGAAACAGACCGGCTCGCCCGTGTACCCGGTCCGGGCGATCAGGATATCGGCCCCGGCGATGGTTATCCGGGAGAGGCAGTTGCGCATCGGCTCGGGGAGACGGCCGTCTTCGATCAATTCCAGGAGTATTTTCTTGGAGAGGGGACCCTGGAGGCTGAGCATGGCCAGGTCTTCCGTCCGGTCGGTAAGCTCGACGTCCGGGAAATCGGGGAGGATCGTCTGGAAATGGTCCCAGTCCTTGACCCGGTTGGAGGCGTTCACCACCAGCAGGTATTCGTCGGCAAAGAACCGGTAGAGGTAGGCGTCGTCGATCGCTCCGCCTTCGGCGTTGGGGATGATCGTGTATTGGCTCTCGCCGGGTTCGAGGGCGGCCGCGTTATTGGTGAGGACGTGCTGGAGGAACCGAAGGGCCCCCGCTCCCCCGGAAAATGAAGCGCCCCATGTGCGAGACATCGAAGAGTCCGGCGCCTCTCCGGGTGGCCAGATGTTCCTGGACGATCCCGTTCGGATACTGGATCGGCATCTCCCAGCCCCCGAACTCCACGATCTTCGCCCCCAGCTCGACGTGCTTATCGAAGAAGACGGTTCTCAATAGTTTATTCATGCCCTTTCCCTTTAAAATATTTGCTCCCGAACAGGTTTATTGCGGTTGCCAATTCAGTATTTTTCCCTATACTAGGTACCTTAAAAAGTCGCAATAATCAAGGCTGATGTTTTGGCTTGTTATATCTACCGTCGGAGATAAAAGAACTTAGCTTCGCAACTGAGGGAGGGCACGCCGGCCCTCCCCTACGTAGGGGCCGACCGCTGTGTCGGCCCGATTTATTGAAATTCCGAAGCAGCGAGTCGGTTTTGTGCGATCCCCGGAAACGGTTCCAAAGATCGGCACGGCACTGTGAGACGTCGTTATAAAAAAATCACGGAAGGAGGATGGAGTGGAAAAAACGGAACAGAAGCATGAATTGCGGGACCTGGGTCTCCTCTTCAACGCCCGGTCGGTGGCGATTGTCGGCGCGTCCGCGAACCCGGAAAAGCTCGGGTATGAGATCCTCAACAACCTGATCAACATGGGGTACGAAGGCCCCATTTACCCCATCAACCCCAAGGCGGACGAGATCCTGGGACTGAAGGCCTACCCCTCCCTCTCCGCCGTCGGGCAGCCGATCGACCTGATCGGGGTGATCGTCCCCGGCAAGCTGGCCCCCGGGGTCATCGAGGAGGCGGGGAAGTTGGGGGTGAAAGGAGCGGTGGTGATTTCAGGGGGATTCCGGGAGATCGGCAACGACGACCTGGAAGCGGCTTTGATCTCCGCCGCCCGGAAGGGCGGCGTCGGGATCATCGGTCCCAACTGCCAGGGGATCAACTATCCGCCCAACAAGCTCTGCGTGAGCTGGCCCCTGATCAAGCGCAAGGGCGGACTGGCCCTGATCTCCCAGAGCGGGACCATCGCGGCCGCCCTGGGCGACCGGGCCGAGAAAGAGGGGATCGGGATCGCCGGGCTGGTCGCCCTGGGCAACCGCTGCGATATCGACGAATCCGACCTGATCAATTTCTTCGGGGACGACCCCAGCAGCGACGTCATCGCCGTCTACCTGGAGGGCATCAGGGACGGTAAAAAATTCATGGAAGTGGGAAAGCGCGTCGCCGCTCGGAAGCCGGTCCTGGTTTTGAAAGGCGGCCGGACCGAGCGGGGCCGGAAAGCCGCCGAATCCCATACCAAGTCGATCGCCGGCCGGGGGGAGATCTTCGACGCCGCCCTGCGCAAGATCGGGTTTGAAAAGGTGGAGTCGATCGACGAACTCTACGATTGCGCCAAGGTCCTGGCGGCGGAGAAGAAGCGACCCGGGAAACGGGTCCAGGTCCTGACCTCTTCGGGGGGAGCGGCATCGTCGCCGTAGACGTCCTGGAGGAACTGGGTCTGGACGTGGCTCCCCTCTCCGCGGAAGCGAAGAAAAAGCTGACCGAAGTCCTCCCCTCGCACTGCGTGGTCGGCAACCCCCTCGACCTGACCGGCGACACGCCGGCCGAACGGTATAAGGAAGCGGTCCTGGCCCTGGCGGAAGTGGAGCCGGGGATCGACCTTTATCTCCTGATCTTCGGCGATCCGATCCCCCGGGCCATGGAAAACTGTCTGGAGATGAAGAAAGCGCTGTCCGCGCCGCTCATCGCCTGTTACATCGGGGGCGGGGAAGTGGAGGAGGTCGAGTTCAAGAAGATGAACAGCAGCAAGATACCGACCTTCCCCACGCCGGAGCGCGCCGCCCGCGCCGCCCGCTCGATTCTGACCGGCTGACCTAAAAAATAACCACCAAGACACAAAGACACGAAGAAGAAAAAAAGGATGATATCTCGGGCATGATGCTATATCTTTTACTGCACTTGAACATCCACACAATTGTTCAAAACTAAAATTTTTCGAAGAAAAATTTTAAAAAAGGAGAAGTGAAGCATGAGCAAAGTCGGAAAAGATGAAGCCGGGTTGAAAACCCTGCTCATGGGCAATGAAGCGATCGCCCGCGGGGCGGTCGAGGCGGGGGTTGAAGTCGGGGTCGGATATCCGGGGACGCCCTCCACCGAGGTGGGGGAGGTCCTGGGCGAACTGGCGGGGGAGCTGGGGTTCTATTTCGAATGGAGCCTGAACGAAAAAGTGGCCATCGACGTCGCCTCCGGGGCCTCTCTCTCCGGCGCCCGGACCATGGTGATGATGAAGAACGCCGGCTTGAACGTGGCCATGGACACCTTCGCCACCCTGCCCTACACCGGGACCCGGGGGGCGCTGGTTATCGTGGTCGCCGACGATCCCGGCGCCCATTACTCCTCCACCGAGCAGGACACCCGTTCTCTGGCCCAGTACGCCGAGATGCCCTGCCTGGAGCCGAAAGATCAGCAACAGGCCAAGGAGATGTCCGCCGCCGCCTTCGAACTCTCCGAGAAGATGGAGATGCCGATCTTCCTGCGGTCGGTGACCCGGCTTTCCCACGCCTCCGGCGACGTTGTCTTCGGCAAGATCGGAAAGGCCCCTCTGGAAGTGGGCTGGAACAAGCACTGGGAACTCCCCTTCCGGTGGGCGGTCTACGGACCCCCGGCGGGCGCGGCCGGCCGTCACGGCTGGCTGAAGGAGAAGTACCCCGAATTTCTGGCCGCGTCGGAAGCCTCACCGTTCAACAGCCTCCGGATCAACCCCAAGAGTACCGTCGCCATCGTCTCCTCCGGCGTGGCTACCTCCTACGTGAACGACGCCCTGACCGCGCTCAAGAAGAAGGACGCCTGCAGCGTTCTCGAGATCGGGTTTGTCTATCCGCCGCCGCTGGAGAAGATGAAACAGATCCTGGCCGCCGCCGAGACGATCCTGGTGGTGGAGGAAGGAAATCCGATGCTGGAGAACGGGTTAAAAGAGCTGGCCTCCGACCTGGGCTTGAAAAAGAAGATTATCGGCCGCGGCTCGAACGCGGTGATGCCGACTTTCAGCGAGCTCAACCCCGACCTGGTGATCAACGCGGTGGCCGCCCTCCTGGGAGTTAAGCCGCCCGTCGTCGCCCAGGACGAAAAGGCGCTGAAAAAGGCGAAAGAACTTACCGTTCCCCGGTCCTCGGCCCTGTGCGCCGGCTGTCCCCACCTGGGCAGTTACGCCGGCTTGGCCCAGATCATGAAGAAGCGCGGCAAGGAACTGATTATCGTCAACGGCGATATCGGCTGCTATGAGCAGGGAGGCTACGGCATGGCCGCCCAGGTGATTACACCCACCGGCGACGCCACCAAGAAGTACCCGGTCTCCTCTCCCTACGAGATCCTGGATACCACCTACGTGATGGGTTCGGGGATCGGGCAGGCGATCGGCGAGCGCCGCGCGATGGGGGATGATTCGAGCAAGAAGGTTGCCGCGGTGGCCGGTGATTCCACCTTCTTCCATGCCTGCCTGCCGGCCATCGCCGACGCCTCTCTCTACAATACCGACATCACTTTCCTGGTGCTTGACAACTCCTGGACCTGCATGACCGGGCACCAGCCGAGCCCCCGGTCTCACGTCGACGGGATGGGGGAAGAGATCGGCACCCTGGACATCGCCGCCATCTGCCGGGCGATGGGGGTCAAATGCCTCAAGACCGCCAACGCCTACAACCTGGAAGAAGTGGCAGCCGCCATCAACGAGGCGATCGACTTTCCCGGCTTTGCCGTGGTGATTTTGTCCGGGGAGTGCATGCTCCAGGTCATCCGGAGAGAGGGCGCCCGCACGCCGAAGACCCACGTCCTCAAGGACACCTGCATCGGCTGCAAGGCCTGTGTCCGGGTCGGCTGCCCGGCCACCCTTTTTAACCCGGAAGAGAAGAAGGCCGGGATCGATCCGCTCCTCTGCGTCGACTGCGGGATCTGCAGCCAGGTCTGCCCGGTAAAGGCGATTGTGGCTGAGTAATCCAGGACATAATTATTCGTGTATGCGAATGATCGTTGGTAATGCAAAATGGAGTGATGGAATGATGGAGTGATGGAGTAATGGGGGGCGATGAGGCCGGTACCCCATTACTCCAACACTCCACTACTCCACTTGGCCTTAACCTTAAATGGTGTCATTAAGAATTCATATAACAAGTAGGAGATGTTGACATGGATTTAAACGTGATCATCTGTGGAGTTGGCGGACAGGGAAGCGTGAGAGCCTCCCATATCCTGGCCGAGGCGGCCATCAATGCCGGGCAGCAGGCCCGGGTGGGGGAAACTTTCGGCGCGGCGATGCGGGGGGGAAGGTGAGTTCCCACATCCGGATCGGCGATGTCTACGGACCCCTGGTCCGGGAACGCGGCGCCGATATCATCGTCGCCCAGGAACCGCTGGAGGGACTGCGGGTCGGTCAGAAGTTCGCCAGTCCCGCCGGGGTGGTGATCCTGAACCCCTCCCCGGTCTATCCGGTCGACGTCTCGACCGGGAACGCGAAGTACCCTCCCATCGAGGAGATCGAAGCGGTCCTGCGCGCGCTGGCCGGAACGGTGGCCGTGGTGGACGGAACGACGATCGCGGGCGAGCTGGGCAACCCCCGTTCGATGAATATCGTGATGCTGGGGGCGGCCTACGGAACCGGCCTGATCAGCTTTGACCGGCAGATTCTGCTGGATGCGATCGCCGGCTCTTTCAAGCCCAAGTTCAAAGAGATGAACGAGAAGGCCTTTCTGGCCGGCGAGAAGGCCTATAAGGACGCGGTATCATGAAATCCCAGGAGATCATCGCCAGAGCGAAAAAAGAGAACCGTTCCCTCCTGGAGCCGGAGGCGTATGAACTCCTGGCCTCCTCCGGAATCCCGGTCCTTGATTATCGCCTGGCCCGGAGCGCCGAGGAGGCCGCGAAAGGGGCCGGGGAGGTCGGTTTCCCGGTGGCCATGAAGGTGGTTTCGCCGGACGTCATCCACAAGTCGGATTCGGGCGGCGTAAAACTCGGCCTCGATTCCGCCGCTGCCGCCGTCAAGGCCTTTGACGCGATCATGAAGGACGTGACCCGGGCGGTGAAAGGCGCCCGGATTGAAGGGGTGCTGATCGTCCCCATGGCCAAGGGAGGCATCGAGGTGATTACGGGGATGGTGAGGGATCCGCAGTTCGGCCCCGCCGTCATGTTCGGTCTCGGGGGCATCTTCGTGGAGGTGTTGAAGGACGTGGTCTTCGAGATCGCGCCGGTTGCAAACGTCGACGCGGAAAAGATGATCAAGAGCATCAAGGGCTATCCTCTCCTGGCCGGGGCCCGGGGAAGCGCTCCCTGCCACCTGGAATCCCTGATCAAGATCATTACCGGGGTGTCTCAACTTTCTCTGGATTACCCGGAAATAAAGGAGATCGATCTCAACCCGGTCCTGGCCGCGCCCGGGGGAAGCATTCGTCCTCGACGCGAGAGATATTGCTCTGACTTTCTGCATGTCGGACATGTCCGACCGGCACCGAGATACCGTCCTACTGCCGGTATGATCGATTCGTGTCTTAGTCAGCCAAAAGGCGAACTTATTTAAAAAGGAGAATCATATGGGCTTCGACTATAGCGGACCGAAGATCGTGGTGGATCCCCCCGGCCCCAAGGCCAAGGAGTGGATCAAGCGGGACAACGCGGTGCTCAGCACCAGCCTGAGCCGGACGGCGGACCTGGTGGCCCTGCGGGCCCACGGCCCCTACGTGGAGGACGTGGACGGCAACGTTTTCATGGACTTCGGTTCCGGGATCGCCGTCTCGGTAATGGGACACACGGAACCGACGGTCGTGAAGGCGGTGCAGGACCAGGTCGCGGAACTGATCCACGCCAACTCCTGCGATTATCTGACCTTGCCCCAGGTGGAGTACGCCGAGCGTTTCGTGAAACTGAGCCCGGGTGATTTCCCGAAACGGGTTTTCTTTTCCAACAGCGGGGCGGAAAGCATCGAGTGCGGGATCAAAGTCGCCCGGTATAACACCGGCCGGGCCGGCGCCATCGCCTTTCTGGGGGCTTTCCACGGACGTTTCATGGGCTCCTTGGCCCTGACCACCAACTCCCCGGTCTCCCGGCGGCGCTATCTCTCCTCCCTGATGCCGGGGGTCGCCTTCGCTCCCTACGCCTATTGCTACCGCTGCCCCTTCAAACAATCCTCTTCCAGCTGCGGGCTGGAATGTCTCCAGTACCTGGAGGAGAACGTCCTCAACCGGGTGATCCCCGCGGAAGATTGCGCCTTCATGATCATTGAGCCGATCCAGGGTGCCGGGGGTTTTATCATCCCTCCCAAGGAATTTCTCCAAGGGGTGCAGCGGATCTGCCGGGAGAACGGGATCCTCCTCATGGTCGACGAGGTCCAGACCGCCTTCGGGAAGACCGGTTATTTCCTGGCCAGTGAATACTTCGGTCTGGAACCCGACATCCTTTGCGTCTCGAAAGCGATCGCGGCGGGACTTCCGATGGGGATCACCGTGACCCGGGCCGAACTGATGGACTGGGAACTCAATACACACGAGAATACCCTGGGCGGGAATCCGGTGGTCGTGGCCGGCGCCCTGGCGGTCCTCGACCTGTACGAGAATCAGGGCTTTACCGAGAAGGCCGCCCGGGTCGGCGAATGGCTCCAGGAAGGCATCAGGGAACTCCAGGAGAAGTACGAGCTGATCGGAGACGTCCGCGCCCTGGGAACGATGGTGGGGATCGAACTGGTGGAGTCGAGAGAGACCAAGAAGCCGGCCACCGCCAAGAGGAATCGTCTCATCGAGCTGACGTTCAAGAAGGGACTCCTGATCCTGGGCGCCGGGAAGTGTTCGATCCGCCTGGCCCCGGTTCATACCATGACCAAGGACGAGGTCAAGGTCGGGGTGGGAATCCTGGATGAGGCTTTGGCCGAGATCACGGCGTAGCTTCGTGGTATAAAACCACAGAGAACACAGAGGACACTGAGAGGATAAAAAGCCGGTACGCCTAATTGTTAGGCGTACCGGCTTTTATTATCCATGAAAAGGGATAACCACGAAGGACACGAAGGTCACGAAGATATTTTTTATCGATGAAGATGGTACCTTTGGATATATCAAAATAGAATGCCGCGTTTTGAGACATTTCCGATATGAGTTAGAAGATCCCTGCCATCCTCTGTGGAAGGTGAATTAATTCATCAGCTAAAGCCATCTGTTCCCCAGGCAAAGACACCCGTCACTTTATGTGATGAGTGAATAGGTTCATTAAAATCCTTCGTGTTCTTCGTGGTTTCATCTGTTTTGTTCTACGTGACTTTCGTGGTTTATTCCCCTTTTTTAAAAAGTGTGTGGGCAGCGGCGGCGTCCATGGTCCGCAGGTGCCGGCTGATTTCGCGGGCCAGGTTCATGATGATCATGGTGAACGTCCGCAGGTTTTCCTTTTCGATCCGGTAGAGGTTGCCTTTGGTGAGCTCCAGGATGGTGGTTTTCTCCCGGGCCCGGACGGTTGCCGCGCAGGGTTGGACATCGATCAGCTCCATCTCGCCGAAACTGTCCCCCACGGTGAGAACGGCCAGGCAGACGCAGGCCTGGTTCGGCGTATCCGGGTCGCATTTGAGGACTTCGACCGAACCCGTCCATATCAGGTAAAGGGTCCCGCCCGGTTCGCCTTCCCGGATGATATCCTCGCCGGCGTCATACTGCCGGTAGTCAAGCAACTCCCGGATCTTCTTCAATTCTCCGTACCCCAGCCCCCCGAAGAGAGAGTGGCTCCGGAGAAATTCCAGCGTGACCGGCTTCGATCTGTCTTTTGGGTCCCTCGTCATCGTGAGACTATAATAACCATGAAGAACACGAAGTGCACGAAGAAAAAACACCGCGCCGAGCTTTTACTATGAAACTTTCCGGGAAATAGTAAAATATTCTTTCGGGTTGCTGTCGTGCCATAATAAGCATGAGAGAACACCCGGGGATAACAAAGCATCGAAATCTGATGAAGGTTAATTTATTCATGGATGCGGCGCGTTCCGGCGCCCTGAACATGGCGATCGACGAGGTGCTGGGGGAGTCGGTGATCGGGAGGGAGGGGGAGATCGTCATCCGGTTCTACGGCTGGGAACCGCCCACTCTTTCCATCGGATACGGGCAGGCGGCAGCCGACCTGGATCTCGCCGCCCTCTCGGGTGACGGGCTGGGCTGGGTCCGGCGGATGACCGGGGGAGGGGGGGTGCTCCACTGGAACGAGATCACCTACAGTATCGCGATCCCCTACGATCGCAAGAGCGCCTTCTCCCGGGAGGATTTATTTTCTTTCTGTGCCGATCTGCTTTCGGGCTGTTACCGTTCTCTGGGGATCGAGACCGTCTCGAAGGCCCCCGGCGCCTATACTCCGATGGCCGACTGTTTCTCCGCTCCGGGGGCGTTTGAACTGGTGGAGACGGCCACCGGGAAGAAGATCGCCGGCAGCGCCTCCACCATCAAAAGAGGATACTTCCTGCAGCATGGTTCATTGCCGCTTGACGGCACCCATCGGCGGATCAACTCCTATCTGAAGGCTGTTTCTCTTCCCCCGGCCCCTTCGTCCGGGAGCGTTGCCATCGGGGACTTCGTCGATCTTTCCCGGGATCGGGTTTTGAAGCGTTTCCGGGATCACCTGGCGGAGAATTTCGAGGTTGTCCCCTTTCTCCTCCCCGGGGAGATGATGAGCTCCGCGCGCCGCCTATCCGCAGAAAAATACGGCTCCCCGGAATGGGGCTGCCGCCGGTGATTTCAGGCCTCGGCGGCTCAGGGTAGCACAGACATTCCTGTCTGTGCTCCGTTGGCCGGGGGCTGGCACAGACAGGAATGTCTGTGCTGCGTTGGCCCAGGGCTGACACAGACAGGAATGTCTGTGCTCCGTTGGCCCAGGGCTGGCACAGACAGGAATGTCTGTGCTGCGTTGGCCCAGGGCTGACACAGACAGGAATGTCTGTGCTCCGTTGGCTTGGGGCTGGCACAGACAGGAATGTCTGTGCTCCGTTGGCTTGGGGCTGGCACAGACAGGAATGTCTGTGCTCCGTTGGCCGGGGGCTGACACAGACAGGAATGTCTGTGTTGCCTAGAGATGGATCGCCCGGCCGAGGGCGGCGAGAGCGGCTTCCTGGACCGCTTCGGAGAGGGTGGGGTGGGCGTGGATATTGCGGGCGATATCTGCGATCGTCAGCCCGGCGCTTTGCGCCAGGGTAAGCTCCGGGAGAAGCTCGGTAACGTCGGGGCCGACCAGGCTCGCTCCCCGGATCTTTCCGCTATCCTTCTCGGCCATGATCTTGACGAAGCCGTCCCGCTCGTTCAAGCCCAGGGCTTTTCCGTTGGCAAGGAAAGGGAATTTCCCGGTCTCGATCGAGTTCCCCTCTCGCAAGGCCTCTTCCCCGGTGCAGCCGAAACTCGCCACCTGGGGACGGCAGTAGACGCAGCGGGGGATCATCCGGTAATCGATCGGTTCCGGATTCTTCCCGGCAATGGCCTCGGCCGCGGCGATCCCCATCGCCGATCCGGCGTGGGCCAGCATCAGTTTCCCGGTCACGTCTCCGACGGCGTAGATGCCGGGGACACTGGTCTCCATCCGTTCGTTGATCTCGATAAAACCGCTTTTATCGGCGCGGGCGACCCCTAGTTTCTCCAGGCCGATCTCCTCGACATTGGGCCGGAAGCCGATCGCGACCAGGGCCCGTTCGCCTCTCACCGTCTCTTCTCCCTTCGGAGTTTTTACCGTCAACGCGACCCCATCTGAACCGATCTCGATCCGCTCGACCCGGCTGCCGGTATGGAAGGCGATCCCCCTTTTCTGGTAGGCCCGCTCGACTACTGCGCTTGCCTCAGGGTCTTCAGTGGGGAGAAGGTGATCCAGCATCTCGATGAGAGTGACTTTCACCCCGTAACTGTTCCAGATGTAGGCGAACTCCACCCCGATCGGGCCGCCGCCGATGATGACGGCGCTCTCGGGAAGATTGGGAGAAAGGATGGCCTCGCGATAGGTGACGATCTTCTCGCCGTCACTATCCCGGCCGGGAAGGGACCGGGGCCGGGCGCCGGTGGCGATGATGATATTATCGGCGGCGATAACCACCGGCTCCCCGTTCTCCGGCGTCACCCGGACCTGCCGGGGGGATTCGACGCAGGCGGATCCGGAATAACTCTCGATCCCGTTCTTCTTCAGGAGGAGAGTGACCCCCCTCACCAGCCGTTCCGATACCTGCCGGCTCCGCTTGAAAGCGGCGCCGTAATCAACGGATAGATTATCAAAGAAAAGGCCGAATTCCCGGGCCTGCCTGGTGACGGTCTCCACCACCTCGGCGTTCCTGATCAGCGACTTGGTGGGGATGCAGCCCACGTTGAGACAAACGCCGCCCCAGTACCGGCGCTCGACGATGGCCGTCTTCAGCCCTAGCTGTCCGGCCCGGATGGCGGCCACGTAACCGGCCGGTCCGGCGCCGATGACCGCGAGAGCGTACTTATTCATTCTGGATAATTCCTATTTCAGGAGGTTAAAGAGGTGGAACCGGGAAGCCTTTTTATCCAGGGTGATTATCCCGTCACAACCGGCTGCTTCCGCCACATGAGCGATAAGTAAATCCGATAAATCCGTTTTTCCCTTTCTGCCGGATGGCAGGAAGCTGGTCAATACCTGGTCAGCTTCAAAATCAAGAATCGGCATCTGCATTAAATCTTCAATTGATTCCAGAATCTTATCCCGGGACAATCCGTATGCGCTCTCGAGAACCCAGATGGTTTCAAGTACTACCACCAGAGGGATAAAGAGGCGTTCTTGCTTAATTTCAGCTTGTTTCAGCCGGGCGTAAACAAGCCGAGACTGCTTCGTGTCGTCTCGAACCAGGAATCGCACGAGAACATTGGTATCCAGGGCGATCATGATTTATGATGTTTCATGCGGCTTCTGACGGCTTTATCCATATCACCGACTGACCGGGCCGCGATCGATGGCTTATGCAGTTTGCCGAATACGTCGTCGACGGATTTTGTAATCGGTTTCAGAACGGCTTCATCCCGGCCATGGATCTCGAATGCCACCCGATCCCCGCTATGAAGATGAAGAGACTCCCTGACGGACTTGGGAATTGTAATCTGCCCTTTACTGGTAATCGTTGCCGTGACCATGCGTATTCTCCTTACTAAAAATATTATCCTTACATAATAGTAAGGAATCTGGGTCGAGTCAAGAACTTTTTAAAACCGCCTCTCTCATCTGCTCCCGGGCGTGGTGGGAGCTGCGGACGAAGACGCCGGAGCGGACGCTGGCGAACCCCAGTTTTAAAGCCCAGTCGCGGTATTCCTCGAACTTGGCGGGCGGCCGGGGAGCGACCAGGGCCAGGTGTTCGACGGTCGGGGGGAGGTAGTGGCCGATGGTCAGCATCCGGCAGCCGGTGTCGCGGATATCCCTCATCAATTCGCGAATCTCCTCGTCGGTTTCACCGAGGCCGATCATGAAGCCCGATTTGACCAGGAGATCGGACCGCCCGGCGGCGGTCCGCAGGACTTCCAGGCTCCGCTCGTAATCGCTGAGCCGGCGCGCGAGGGGGTAGAGGCGCCGGACGGTCTCCATGTTATGGCCGAGAACGTCCGGTCTTGCTTCCAGAACCGTCCGCAGAGCGCGGAGATCGCCCCCGAAGTCGGGGATCAGCGCTTCCACCCCGGCCGGGGACAGTTCCTCCCGCAGGCGGCGGATGCAGTCGGCCACGTGGGCGGCGCCGCCGTCCGGAAGATCGTCCCGGGTGACCGATGTCAGAACGATATATTGCAACCCCAGGCGCTTCGCCGCTTTCGCCACCTTCTCCGGCTCCTCCGGATCGAGCGGGGCCGGGGTCCCCGTTCGCACGCCGCAGAACCGGCAGTCGCGAGTGCAGACGGAGCCCATGATCATGAAGGTCAGCTCTCCCGCTTCGAAACACTCGGAGATGTTGGGGCAGAGCGCCTGCTCGCAGACCGTGGCGACCTGGAAAGAACGAAGGAACCGTTTAATGCGAAACGTCTCTCCGCCGAACCGCACTTTTTTCAGCAGATATCCGGGCAGACGTTGACGCCCTGTCGGTAGTTTACGACTGTTCTCCATGGGATAAGAGCGGATCGTTGGCTTCGGAATTTCAATAAATTAGGAAAAACAACATGAATGACGAAATCCGAATGACGAAAGAATGACGAAAAACAAATACCAAACCGCCGCCGCCGGAGCGGCTTCGGCGCTCTCGCGAAGGCGGATAACCAAATGCGCCCCCATCGCCCGAGCCGCGGAGCAGAAAGGAGATCGGGAATTTGTTCATTTGTTATTTGGATTTCATTCGTCATTCCGGATTTCGTTCCTTGAGTAGCGCCGCAGGCGCTAAATTCTATAGTATATGGCTTTTCTTCCGGAGAGAAGAATATTATAATGCCCATCGAAGCTAGTATTAATCGCAACCGGCAACGGGAGGATCGGATGACGAAGCTCACATGCGTCTGGCTGCTGTCCGCGGCGCTGGCTTTACCCGCTGTTCCGACGGCTTTGGCCGATGATCAGGGGCTGAAGGAGCGGGTCGACCGGCTCGAGAAAGAGCTGAATGAACTCCGGGACCAGCTCAAGGAAAAAGAAAAAGAGATATCCTGTCAGGAGCGGACGCTGAAAAAGGACGAACGGGCGGAGACCGAGGATGAAAAGCGGATCTCCACCCTCATGGTTATGTACCCCTCCGGCCTGGGGGAGAACCGCTACGTCTTCGGGGATTACTGGGATGACGGCCTTTTCCTGGAAACCCCTAACGGGGAATTCAATGTCCGGATCGGCGGTTCGTTCAACCTCGATGCCCGCTGGCCGCATACCCCGACCGATCTCCAGGACTATCTGGAATTCACCGAGGGGAAGGAACTCCATGAAAGTTCCGAGGTGCGCCGCGCCCGCGTTTTCCTGAAGGGAACGATCTATGAGAATATCTTTTACAAAGCCCAGATCGACTTCGCCGACACCGCCGGGACGTATTACATTCATGACCTGTTCGTGGGCATGATGGACATCCCCTACGTGGGGGCGATCCTGGTCGGCCACGCGGCGCGGGCTTTCGGTCTCAACCCGGTCCCCGACGAGAACTGGCTCACTTTCATGGAATGGGCCCCCACCTTCGGCTTCGGCATCGGCCAGTTGCTGGGGGTAGCGGCCGGGAACTCCTTTCTCGACGACCACCTGACCTATGCCGTTCAGGTCGGGAAAACCGCCGGCATTCACTGCGACGAGATCGGCCAGAGTTACAACCTGAACCTTCGCTTTACCGGGACCCCCTGGTATGAAGACTGCGGCCGCTCCATGCTTCACCAGGGGCTCTCATATACCTACCGCGGTTCCAGCGACCAGACCCGTTACGTGGGTGGACCGTCCTTCAGCGAACAGGTCCCGGTCTTCATCGATACCGGGATCATGAACACGGATAAGGTCAACGGCATGGCCTACGAGACCGCCTGGTGCCAGGGGCCGTTCAAGCTCCAGGGAGAGTACTACGGTTTCTGGGCTGACCAGAAGGACGGCCCCGACTCCACTTTTTTTCAGGGCTGGTACACCATGGCCTGTCTGTATCTGACCGGTGAGTACCCGGGGGCGCAGTATGTCACTTCCTATGGAGGGTTCGATATCCGTTGTCATCCCCGCCACAACTTCAGCATCAAGGAAGGGACCTGGGGTGCCTTCGAGGTGGCCGCCCGCTATTCCTGGATGGACCTGAACGACGAGAACATCCGGGGGGGAATCCTTAATCAGACCACCCTGGGCTTCAACTGGTATCTTAACCCCAACTTCCGGTGGATGTGGAACTACGTCCACTCCCGCGTCAACGGGATCGGGGCGGCGGATATCCTGGAGACGCGCTTCGGGATCGATTTTTAAGTATCTATTAACCACGAAGGACACGAAGAACACGAAAAGTTCAAAGAATGTGGAAAAAGAGAATGATGGGGTAAATCAGGCGAACCGTTGCTCCTAATTCCCCCCATTTCTCTGATACTTTTTTTCCTTCTTCTTCGTGTCCTTCGCGGTTTAATATTTTTTAGTAAATTAACGGGGAAGAAATGGCGTATGATGATTCGATAGCCGGCTTTTTCCGGGAAGGCGGCGCTCTTTCCCAAGCCCATCCCCGGTATGATTACCGGCCCCAGCAGGAAGAGATGGCGGCGGCGGTCCGGGAGTCGATCGCCCGGAAGGATACGCTGATGGTGGAAGCGGGGACCGGGGTGGGGAAGAGCCTGGCCTATCTCTATCCTTTCATCCTCCGGGTCCGGGAGACCGGAGAGAAAGCGGCCATCTCGACCGGGACCAAAACTCTCCAGAAGCAGCTGATTGAGAAGGACATTCCTTTCCTGTCGAAAACCCTCGGCTTCCCCATCAGGGCCGAACTTTGCCTGGGGGCCGGGAACTATCTCTGCCTCTTCCGGCTGAACCGGGCGGGAGAACAGGGAATGTTTCTGACCAAAGAGTCCGCCCGGCAGTACCGGGAGATAGCGGAGTGGGCGGAGGAAACGGAGAGCGGCGTTCAGCTGGATCTGGGGTTCCTCCCCCGGGGAGACGTCTGGTCCGAGGTCAGGGTGGAGCATGATTTCTGCCTCCGACAGAAGTGCCCCTTCTTCCATAAGTGTTTTTACTTCAAGGCCCGGGCACGCCGGGAAAAGGCGGACCTCCTGGTAATGAATCACCACCTTTTCTTCGCCAACCTGGCCTCCGGGGAAATGATCCTGCCGCCGTTCAAGGCCGTGATCTTCGACGAGGCCCATCTTCTGGAAGAGATCGCCACCGAGTTTCTGGGTTATGAGGTCTCCAATTACCGGCTGCCGACCCTGATGGGATACCTCTATAGCTCCCGGACCGGGAAAGGGTTTCTTCCTTCGCGGATTGAGGAGGGGGAGAAACTTGAAGCCTGGCGCCGGCGGATCGATAAGCTCCTGGAGCTGAATACTGAGTTCTTCTCCGGGCTGAAAGACGCCTGGGAAGAGATCTTCCGGACCGTCCGCCTGAAAGAGCCGCACTTCGCCGAGGATATTCTCTCTCAACCGCTGGCGGAACTGACCGAATGCCTGGAAGAGCTGAAAGACACCATGACCGACGACGAGAGCCTGGCGGAGCTGAAGACCTATCTCTCCCGCTGCCGGGATATCCAGGAGGAACTGAGTGCCATCATCTCGATGGAGGACGCGGGGAACGTTTACTGGTACAGCCGGGAGAAGCACGGCCGCCGGATCCGGCAGACCCTGCACATGGCCCCGATCGAGGTGGGAGCGTTCCTCCGGAAGGCGCTCTGGGAGAAGTATGGCCCGATTGTCCTGACCTCGGCCACCATCTCCACCGGAGGAGATTTTTCTTTCCTGCGGGGGAGGATCGGCCTCGAGCACTGCCGGGAGCTCATCCTGGCCTCTCCTTTTGACTATGAGAACCGGGTGATGCTTTACACGGATCCCCGCATCCCCGATCCCAATCGCCGAAAGGAGGAATATGAAGAGCGGATTATCCAGGATACCGGGAGGCTGATCCTCCTTTCCGGCGGGAGGGCGTTCGTTCTCTTTACCAGTTACCGGATGCTGAACAAGGTCTATGAACGGCTCTCGGGACCGCTGGCCCGGTTCGGATGTCTCCGGCAGGGGGATGACGAGCGCTATCGTCTCCTGGAGGAGTTCCGCCGGCATCCTTCGTCGGTTCTCTTCGGGACGACCAGTTTCTGGCAGGGGGTCGATGTCCCGGGAGAGAGCCTGAAAAGCGTGATCATCGCCAAGCTCCCCTTCGCGGTCCCCGACGATCCGGTGACCGAGGCCCGGATCGATTTTATCAAGGCCCAGGGCGGCGACCCCTTTCGCGAGTACCAGGTGCCCCGGGCCGTCATCATGCTCCGGCAGGGCTTCGGACGGCTGATGCGGGGAAAGGACGATTACGGGATCGTGGCCATCCTGGACCCGCGGCTGCGGACCCGGTCCTACGGAAGAACATTCTTCTCTTCCCTCCCGTCCTGCCGGGTGACTTCCCGGCTGGCGGATCTGGACGCCTTCCTGAAACGGATCCGGGGAGCGGAAAGCGGCGGAGGGTGATACCGGGGTGAACCGGCGCCCCCGATGCCCGGCGATCAAGCTATACCTTACTCGAAGAGGCATTTTGGAAATCTTGCCTTGAATAAAGAAAATATTCACCACGAAGATCACGAAGTACACGAAGAATGATTGAGGGAAAATGAGATTTAGCTCATATTTAGCAAACCTTCGTGCTCTTCGTGTCCTTCGTGGTTTTAATCGTTTGTATTGCAATGAGACAAAGTTTTCAATCAGGGTATAATTAACTAAGAGATAATTGGCGGATTGATGAGATTGAGAGAAAAAGAACTGAAACCGGCGCAGCCCGGCAAAGACGCGTATAAAGAAGGGGCGGTCGGGGCGTGGGTCGGCATCGTGGGGAATATACTTTTAAGCGGTATTAAATTCCTGGCCGGGGTCCTGGGGAACAGCGCGGCGATGGTCGCCGACGCCGTCCACAGCCTCTCCGACGTTCTCAGTTCCGTCATCGTCCTGGTCGGCCTGAAAGTGGCCCGAAAATGTCCGGATCGTGAGCATCCCTACGGCCACAGCAAGGCCGAAAGCGTCTCCGCCCAGATCGTATCGCTCTTTCTGGTTTTTTTAGGGGGGATGATTTTTTACAACTCCTGGAAGAGTATTGCCGTCGCGCACTACACGGCGCCTTCCGGCTACGTTCTCCTGGTGGCGCTCCTCTCCATCGCCACCAAAGAAGGCCTCTATCAATATAAAAGTCGCCTGGGAAAAAGAATTCACTCCAGTTCATTGATCGCCGACGCCTGGCATCATCGATCCGACGCCTTCTCCTCCATCGCCGTTCTGATCGGCGTCTCGCTCTCCCTGATCGGGGGACCCCGTTTCCACGTGGCCGACCACGTCGCGGCCATGGCGGTGGCCCTGATCATCTGCTACACGGGCGTCAGGATGCTCTTCAAGACCAGCTCGGAGCTGATGGATCAGGTGGTTACCGGTCCTCCCGCCGAAAAGATCGAGGAGATGGCGAAAGCGGTTCCCGGGGTAAAGAGGGTGGAGAAACTTTATGTCCGCAAGTCGGGCATGGACCTGATGATCGATATCCACGTAGAAGTGGATCCGGCTCTCTCCGTGGTCCAGGGCCATGACATCGCCGGCGAGGTCAAGAGACGGCTGATGAAAGAGGACGGATCCCTGAAAAGCGTGCTCGTCCACGTCGAACCGTATGGTAAGTAGAGCTTGCTTGAAAAGCTCGTAAGCTCTCAAATCCTAATATCTAAATACTAAATCCTAAATAATATCAAATGCCCCAAACTAAAAATCCTAAACAATGGGGCGAAAACCGGGAATATTTGAAACATTTGATCATTTGGATTTTGGATTTATTTAGGATTTCGATATTAGGATTTAGGATTTCCTAATCGAATTCCTTCTCAAGTAAGGTCTAATAAATAGCGGACGATAAAACAGTTCTTATACGGTCAATGCCTGCAGTAGGCCTTCGATCGACTCCGGAGACTCCACCGGGATGCAGGCGATCTCACGGTCTGTCTTCTTCAGAAGGCCCGTCAGGACCTTGCCCGGACCGACCTCGATAAAGGTATCGATCCCCTGCGAGATCATGTACCGGACGGACTCGGTCCACCGTACCGGACCGTTGATCTGGGCGATCAGGTTGCGGCGGATCTCTTCCGAAGCGGTTTCGGGCCGGGCGTTCACGTTGGCGATCACCGGAACCCCGGCATCATTGACCGCCGCTTTTTCCAGTTCCGGCCGGAACTGTCCGGCCACCGGGTCCATCAGGCTGGAGTGAAAGGGAGCGCTCACGGGCAGCATCATCGCCCGTTTGGCACCTTTCGCCAGCGCCAGCTCGATGGCTTTTTCCAGACCCGCTTTTTCTCCCGAGATCGCGGTCTGGACCGGGGAGTTATAGTTGGCGGCCTGAACGATTCCGGCCGCCGATGCCTCGGCGCAGATCGCCTCGACCTCGGCGGGGTCGAGGCCGATAATGGCGGCCATCCCGCCCTGCACGGAACTGGTGGCGTCGTGCATCAGACGTCCGCGGATTCTCACCAGGCGCAGGGCGTCCAGGAAAGAAAGCGACCCGGCGGCGATCAGGGCGCTGTATTCGCCCAGGCTATGGCCGGCAACCATCTCCGGCCGGATGCCTTTCTCGATCAAGAGATGCAGGACGATCGTGCTTACCGTGACGATGGCGGGCTGCGTATTGTAAGTCAATGTCAGTTCCTCTTCCGGTCCGCCGAAACAGAGGCTGCTCAGGGGAAAACCGAGTTCCTCATCCGCCTGGAAAAAGAGTTTCTCGCCGATCGGCGTTCGGGAGATCTCCCGGCCCATCCCGACGTATTGCGAGGCCTGTCCCGGAAAAATAAATGCGATTTTACTCATGTCGGCGTCTCCTTTTTTAACTACGAATTTCGTGAATTATCCCCCTACCTCGGCCCCTTTTGAGTCCACTAATTACACTCATTTACACCAATTGTTACCTCCGCCGCGCCCCCTTTTACCACTAAGACACAAAGACACTAAGATAAATAAAAAGTGTATTATATTTATCGCAAGCGCCTGCCTCCCGGGGCAGGAACGATCCTAATTTCCTACAAGCTGCCGCGGGCAGCAATCCTGCAAGCCGCTGACAGCAGCGATATTACAGTCCTCTTAATTTTAGGCACTTCAAACTTTAGGCACTTTAGGCACTTCTCTCTGTTCGGTGTTTGTTTTGTTACCGGGGCGGATGCCCCGGCCTATTGTCTGTCGCCCCTTCGGGGCTACTCGTTGGACGTTGAAAGTTGCACGTTGAACGTTCAACGTTCGGATTTCTCGTCCTTCTGAGATTCCCGGGCACGCCGAAGAAACTCCGTCAGCCGGTCCGCGATCTGCTCGAAAGCGGCCTCGTCAATCTTCCCGGAGGCATACCCTTGCTGGATGGCTCCCAGAAGCCGGATGGCCTGTTCCTCGACCTGCGGGCGATCTCGCCGGCGTCGGGCGTCGGGACCGGAGACCGACCCGGGGGCCGTCAAAAAAGCCCAGCCGTTCCATCTCCTCCGCCGGGCCGGAGGGAAGAAACCCCAGATCTTCCGGCTCGGGCAGAAGGTCGAAACGTTCGTCTTCTTCCAGCCAGCCGGCCATTTCTTCCAGAGACGGAACCGGGACGGTAAGGCCGGTGACCAGGTTCTTTCGCAGCTTCTTGAGAGGCAAAAAGAAGTCGTTGCTCTTGACGAGGGTTTGCTCGATCCAGGAGAGGATCTTGTCTTTCAGCTCTTCCATGTCCGGGAAGGAACCGCGCGGCGAAAAGAAAAGCCGGTTATTTGCCGTCCAGGATCGTGAACGCCTTCAGGGCGGTGCGGATCGCGTTCTCCGGGTCGACCGATTTCACGATCGGCTTCCCGGCCCAGGTCTGCCCGATGATGGTCGCCAGGGCGCCTACCCGGACTTTCCGGAGCGACCCGATCACGAAGAGGGCGGCTTCCTCCATCGAGGTGGAGATAACGTTGGCCCGGAGCCAGGTCTTCCAGAGCTCTTCGTTGACCTCTTGCTGGGCGGCGTATCCCTTCTCTTCGGAATAGAAGGCGTCCTTGCAGTGGGTGATGCCGAGATGCCAGGGGTACCCGAGTTCTTCGGCGGCCTGCCGGAGGGCGAAGAGAACGTCGGGATCGGAGACGGCGGGGTAGGAGAGAGGAATATACTGGCGGGTCGTCCCCTCTTCCCGGATTGCCCCGGTGGCGATGGCCAGGTGCCCGATGTCGACTTCCTCCTGGAGCGATCCGGCGGTTCCCACCCTGATGAAGGTATCCGCCCCGATCTTGATCAGTTCCTCGAGGGCGATCGCCGCCGAGGGGCAGCCGATGCCGGTCGAGGTGACGGAGACCTTGATCCCCTCCACGGTCCCGGTAAAGGTCCTGAACTCGCGTTTGAAGGCCATTTCCCGGGGGTTATCAAAATAGTGGGAAATCTTTTCCGAGCGTCCCGGATCCCCGGGGAGAAGAACGTATCTTCCCACATCCCCGGGCGCCAGATCGATATGATATTGTTTTTCAGCCATGGCTTTATACACCTCCCAGTGAAAGTTATTTTTGGGAAAAATATACTATTTCAGCTTCGGTATCAAGCAGGAAAGCAAACGGGGGTAGTGGAGTACTGGAGTGATGGAGTGCTGGATATCCGGCCGCCGGGGATTCGCTCATTACTCCAACACTCCATTATTCCATCACTCCCTGTCTATTTGCGTACTCCCCTGTCTTGGTGATGGCCTGCTTAATCAAGGAGTATGACCGGAGAGTATTTCCAGGTACCGTCTCAGGTCGGGGTTGCCGGGGTCCTTTCCCAGCGCCCGCTCCCAGTAAAGCCGGGCCTGATCCGGCTCTCCCAGACGGTAGTAGCAGTAGCCGATGCCGGTGCTGGCGGCGATGGAGTCAGGGTCGCGAACCAGGGCTTCCCGGTACGATTCGAGGGCTTGCCGGTAACCGCCGGTCTGAAGGAGGATCTCCCCCCGGTTGAGGTAGCCGGCCGGATCGTAGGGTCGGGCGGCGATGTATTTTTGTATTTCCTGGAGAGCCAGAGCCGTGTTCCCCGTGCGAAGGTAGAGCGTGCTCAGGTTCATCCGCACCAGGGGATCTCCCGGGTTGAGCCGGGCGCTGGTCTCGAACTGGGCCAGCGCCTGCTCGAACTCTCCTAGTTCTCCGTAAGCCACCCCCAGGCTGTTGTAGAAGAGCGGTTCCCGGTTGAAAATGGCGATGGCTTTACGGAATTCCACCGCCGCCGCGGTCGGCTTTCCCCGGTGAAAGTATTCGTTGCCCAGGCCGTGATGCGCTTTGGAACTCAGCGGGCTGTCCTCGACCGCGCGGGTAAAAAGAACGAAATTGTCCTTCCAATCCCGGTTCCGGCTGACTGTTCCCGCCGCCAGCGCCAGCAGGAGCAGTCCGACCGCCCCCCGGGTGAGCGTCTTCTTTCCGGGAATGGCCAGGAAAGCGGTTAACGACCCCGCCGCCCAGAGCGAAAAACCGCACAGGGGCAGATAGGCGAACCGCTCCGCGCCCATGCGGGAATTCGGGATCAGGTTCAGCACCGGCAGCAGTGTCAGGACAAAAAACGCCAGTCCGAATTTCCCCGTCCGTTTCCCCCCCCTGATCCAGACCGCCAGGAGAAAAATCGCCGTCAGCAGCGCGGGAAGAAGGAGATAGCCGGACCAGATGATCGACGGCAGCGGATCGGGGTATTCAACCGTCAGGTTGACCGGAAAGAAAACGAGCCGGCCGTAAAGACCCGCTCCCTTGAAGATTAAAAAGAGACGGGTAATGATATTGCCGAATTCCGGGGCGGCCGGCAGGGTACCCCGCTGGTAGAGGAGGAGGAACCGGGCGGCGATATAGATTCCGGAGATGAGGAAAAGAATGATGATTCTTGGCCGGAAGACAACGGTCAACCGTTCTCTCCGTATCATCATCTCGTAAGCGACAACGGCCAGGGGAAGGGTAACCGCCATCTCTTTGGAGAGAAGTGCCAGAATGAAGAAAAGAAGCGAAAGAGAATAAGATATTGGATTATTATTTGATCGTAGCGTATTTGGGGGCACCGGGTCAGTTTGATACACTCTTTTCTTTTCCCTCTCACTACTGACGTACGTCAGTAGTGAGAGGGAAAAGAAAAGACAGCAGAGGAGGTCTTCCCGGAAAGAAATCCCGCAGACCGCCTCGGTCTGGACCGGATGGATGAGAAAGATCAGTGCCGCCAGCAAAGCGCTCTCGCGCCTCCCGAAAATATTTTTTGCCAGGTAGAAGAAGGCGAGCCCGGCCAGGAGATGGAGAATGAGATTGGAGAGATGATATCCCTCCGGATTTTCCCCGGAGAGGGAGTAGTCGCAGAAATAGGTGAGGGTGACCAGCGGCCGGAAGGAATACTCTTCGGAACGGAGGTAGTAATCCCGGGAGAAAAAGCGCCCGAGATTCTTCCAGTCCCGGATGAAGAGATTCTCCTTCACCGTGACCTCGTCGTCATAGACGAACGAGTTGCCGAGGGAGTTCCAGTAGACAATGGTCCCGACCAGGAGGAGCAAAAGGACGTGAATGAAATATCGTGGTACAGGGCGCATAGAGCATAGAGCATAGCGCATAGCGTCAGGAGCGGGCTCTATGCTCTATGCGCTATGCGCTCTGCGCGTTACGGGGTCATGGCGATAATCCGGCAGCCGCAGGATTCCATCTCCACCGCCCGCCAGGGGAATGCCCCGATCCAGCACCGCCGGTTGCTGAGCTTGTCGATGTCGCCTCCCAGGCACTCGGCGTGGACGATCCTCTTCGGAAATAGTTTGAGGTGCATCACCTGGTAGTAATAGTCGGGAGGGAACAGCTCATCCCATTCCTTCCCGTACTCCTTTTCGAGTTTTTCCTCGGCCCGGGCGAAATGGTCCGGCTGCCACTTGCGGATAATGGTGTTCATGGGATGGTCGGCGCTCCCGCAGTCGACGCCGATCCACTTGAATTTCATCTTCGCGCACCACTTGTCGAAGCCGGGTCCCGGTCCCGGGTGCATGACCATATAGCGCACCTCATCGGCGGTTTTGTGGGTCCAGTCGAAGATATGATAGCCGGTGTTGATGATCAGGATGTCGCCTTTCCGGATATCGGCCTTGCTCATTAGCAGTTCCGGGGTATAAAGGCTGTAATCCGAGACCTCTTTCGAGATGTCCACCACCACGCCGCTGCCGATCCATTCCCGGATGGGGACCTTCCCGATGGGCCGTCCGGCTCCGTAGAAGTGAATCTCCCCGTCCATATGGGTGCCGACGTGGTTGCTCATTTTGATCACCTGGCCGTTCGCGCCCGGGCCGCCGCCGAAGCAGCCGGCGATTCGCTTAAAGTACTGGATCTGAAGAGGCATGTAGCTGGGCCAGGGAGGGGTGTGCACGCTCAGGGGCATCGTCAGATCGTAGACATTGACCGAGTTCATGAACTTCAAAAACTCTTCAATCTTCATCGTAATCTCCTTGTTTTGAATAATGACAACAATGGTTTCGGTGGTATTTCAGGGACATAATACTTCATTCTCTGCTATACCGTTATCCCAAATCCCCCGCACCCTGAAGGGTGCGACTACCTAAAGTGAGCGTGGAGCGCTAAGTTCCTGCTTCGGAATTTTCAGCCTGAGGCTGATGCGCCTCTGGCGCACAATAATCTTATTTATTCTACCCCGATTAATACTTCGGGGGAGGCCGAAAAAAATAAGAATGTGCAAGCATTGAACCGACAGTGCAGGGATATTTTAAAGAAAATTCGTGTAATTTCTCCGCCCCGAAGCTTTAATCGGGGGCGTAATTCGCAGTTTTATTTAGTCGCCCGAGCGAAGCGAGGGCTAAGTATATTGCTGACAGTCAACGTTAGGGTTGTTTGGTCGGCTCCGGGTTTTCCTCTTTCCCCTGATTGACCGGGGAGGGGGCGGGGGAAGGCGAGGGGGAGAGATTGATCTCCCGAAAGATGGTTTCAAAAAAATGTTCTCCCCTCCCGGCGCCTTCCTCGGGAGGCAATTCGGGGGTACCGTCGAGCTGTTTCAGTCCCTCCCCCGCCAGCTGCCCCGTCTTCCCCTCCGGGTCCAGGTCGGCGGCCTTTTCAAAAAACGATCTAGCCTCGACGGTATCCCGGGAGCGGAGCCGCAGCCGGCCGAGATCGAGATAAGCCTCGGCATCGTTTGGATCGAGTTCGGTGGCCCGGGTGAGAGCGCTTTCCGCCTCCTTCAAGCGGTCCTGGGCCAGGAAAAGTTCCCCGGCGTGCCGATAGTAGGGGGCGTGGTCGGGTTCCAGTTTCAGAGCCCAGAGGAAGGAGGTGGCGGCCAGTTCGTATTCCCCCTTTGCCATCCGGGCTTTTCCCAACAAGTCGTAAGACGCGGCCTCCCGGGGGGCCAGGGCGACCGCTTTCTCCAGGAGCCGGATCGCCTCATCCGGGTTATTCTGCTGGAACGCGATCTCTCCCAGACGGATGTAGGCCGGAGCGAATTCAGGGTCCCGCTCGATGATGGAATGGAATACCTTTTTCGCTTCTTCAAAACGGCCTTCCTGGAAATAGATGGTGCCGGAAAATACGGCGGCCAGGTTCAGATCCGGATCGAGGCTGAGAGCCCGCCGGAACTCATCCAGAGCCTGCTCGGTTTTTCCCAGGTCCTGGAGGATGAGTCCGAGGTTGAGATGGCCTTTGGCGTAGTCGGGGTTCAGCTGGACGGCTTTCCGCAGCCATTTTTCGGCCTCCGCCGGGTCATTTTTCTGCAGGTAGGCCATGCCCAGGTTATTGAGCGCTTCCGGGTAATGGGGCCGGAGACGGAGGGCTTCGGTGAAGGCGGCGATCGACTCGTCGAAGATGTTTAATTTCCCCAGAGACACCCCCAGTTCATTGCGGTAGGATGCGTTCTCCGGGGCAAGCTGGGTGGCCTTCCGGAAAGACCAGACGGCGTCTTCCAGCCGCCCTTCCCGGGTCTGGGCGGTTCCCAGATCTTCCCAGGTGTCGGCCAGCGTCGCATTGAGGCGGACCGCCTCCTCGCCAAAGCGGATTGCTTCGGCATTGCGGCCGGTGAGAAGGCAGATCCGGCAGAGACCGGCGGCCGCCTCGTCGGATCCGGGATTCTTTTCCCGTACTTTTCGAAAGACGGCCTCGGCTTCGGCCGTCCGTCCAGCGGCGAGCAACCCCCGTGCCTGGAGGATCTCGCTGCGGCCGTTCGCGGCCGCTCCCGCGCCGGGCCGCCCCGGGCTGTTGTCTACGTCGCCGCCGCACCCGGCCAGAAAGAGCAAGTAGGCGGTTGATATGACCGCGAAATGAGAAAAAGGACTCATTCTAATAAAATTTTTCCGAGAAAAATTCCCGGAGATTATTGCCCGGCGGGCTCCTCGTCCCGCATCGCGTCCAGATCGACCGGTTTTCCGTGGCTGATCAGGTATTTCACTTCCCGGTGATTCCGGAAGGCTTCCAGAACGCTTTCGTCCTGAAGAACGACCAGGTTGGCCTCGTTGCCCACTTTCATCCCGAAATCGGCCACACCCATCGCCGCGGCTACATCGACCGTGATCATGTCATAGAGCGTCTCCATGTCCTCATTAGTGGTCATCCAGAGGAGATGGGAGTTGAGGAAAGCGACCTCCAGCATGTTGTTCCGCCCGTATGGATAATAGGCGTCGGAAATATCGTCCTGCCCCAGGCAGACAAGAGCGCCTTCCCGCAACATCTCTTTAACCCGAGCGTGCAGGGGTCCCGTGTGAGGATCGCTGACAACACCGAGCCGGGCCTTCTTTAAGAGAGCCACCAGCTTCATGAAGTACGGTTCCGGGTACATGCACATGGCCCGGGCATGGTGGGCGAGGACGCGCCCCTCCCAGCCCTTTTCGATGGTTTTCAGGGCCAACATCTCCAGTGTCCGCAGACCGGGATCGCCCGCGTCATCGACCAGCATGGAGACGTTCTTGTCATAGGCGACGGCGAGATCGACCATCTGGTTGATGTGCTCCTGCTCGTCGGCATCGGTGTACTCGATCCAGGGGATTCCCCCCACGACATCGGCGCCCAATTCCATGGCTTCCCTGACCAGTGCGGCGGCGCCCGGTTCCCGGACCACTCCGTCCTGGGGGAAGGCGACAACCTGGAGTTCGACGATGCCCTTAAATTCCTCGCGGGCCTTCAAAAGCGCCTTGACTCCCTCCAGCCTGGCTTTGGTATCGACGTCGGCCAGGGCCCGGATGTGAGTGGTGCCGTTGAGGACGGCCAGCTTCACCGCCTTTCTCACGTTGGGGAGGATCCATTTCTCGTCATAGTTATCTTTAACCTTGGCGGCCGCTTCGATGGCGGTCATCGCTTTCCCCATCCCTTCGTCATGGTAATCTTTCAGGGCGTCCTCGCTCATCATCATCAGGGTGTAGACCTTGTCAAGATGGAGATGGGCGTTGAGGAATGATTCCGTGACCAGGTTGCCAGCGGCATCGAGCTCGGTCGCGGCTTTGCCGTTAATCTTGGGGGCGATTTCCTCGATTTTTCCGTCCGTGACGGCGATATTCCAGGTACCTTCCTTTTTCCGGAGCCGTGCGTTCTTGATCAACAGATCCATAATGGTTTCCTCCTTTTAATTGTGCGACGTCTTCTACGCAATTCTTTACCACTAAGACACTAAGACACGAAGAATAAAAATCGGATTTTTACGGAAAAATATGGTGGTATATTATAATATAGGTAGGTTGTAGTGATAGAAAAATATCATGGATCAGGCCCCAAAGCCACCGGCGGTATTTTTCCTGTCTTCCGCAACGATCCCGATTGATGGATAAATCGGGATATGTGGTATATTTTAAGATATGAGAGATTTTTCGCTTTCAGAACTCACGGAGAAGAGATACATGACCCCGGTAAGAAGATTCGGCGTACTCGGTTTTTTATTGTTTGTCTTTTTCCTGGCTGCCGGATGTCCCCTTTTAAAGGCTGTCGAAGAAGGGGTTATCACCCCCCTGACGGTGACCGTGGCCGACGTCGGGCACGGGGACTGCATCTGGATCAAGACCGCGGACGACGGGATCAAGGGGAACGGGAAGTACGAGGGCTATAATATCGTGATCGACGGCGGCCCCAGTTCCCAGAGGATCGGGGACATTCTTCCCCCTCTCGGCCTGAAATACGGATCGGTCGTGGAATGGATGGTCAATACGCACGCCCATAACGACCACTACCGGGGCCTGTTCGGGATGCTTGACCTCTACAAGGTGAAGCGGATCCTGGACCCGGGATACCAGTCGGGGGGGACTGCCTTCAGCGCTTTCTGCTGGCGGGCCCTGATCGAGCCGGGGAGCACCTTCTACTCACCGGCCATCGGGATCGCCACCATCCCCGGGCTGAAGTCGCTCGGACAGGCGGTCCCCTTTCCGCTGGACTGGGGGAAGGAACTGGAGGTGGAGATCCTCTATAGCAACCCAGCGGTCACCGAGGATACGGTGAACGAAAGCTCGATCGTCATCCGGATGAACTATAACCTGGTCAGTTTCCTCTTCGCCGGGGATGAGGAAGGGAAATATCGCCCCGACTCGTACGGCAATAACGATCCCGACCATCCGCTGAAGGTGGAGCGCTACCTGCTCGACCATTATGTCGACGGGGAGAAGAACCAGCTTAAATCAACCATCATCAAGATCCCCCATCACGGGAGCGAAACCTCCAGCACCACCCCCTTCATCAAGGCGGTGGGCGCGAAAGAGGGGATCATCTGCGCCGGAAACCGGCACGGGCTTCCCGACGCGAGCGTGATCAAGAGGTATGAGGACAACGGCTGCCGGGTCTGGCGGACCGACCGGATGGACAAGGGGAAACCCGCCGCGGAATGCCACGGCGACGATACGATCATCGTCACCACCAATGGGATCGACTACGAAATAAAGTATAAGAATATCGATCCCACCGACACCGAAGCTCTCTCCCGGAAACGGCGGGAGGACGCCGCCCGGAAGAAACAGGCGGAAGCCGCCGCCCCCCGCCCACCCCCCCCCGGTCAGCCCTTGGCCAAGGAACCGGCCCTGAATACGCTGGACTAAACTACGAATTTCGCGAATTACCCCTACCTCCCCCCCTTTTGGGGACTACGAATTACGCAAATGTCACGTCCTGATTTAAAGTTGTCACTTTTTTCTGGGTACTACCCTTTATTTTTTCCTCACTGATAGCTCTCTTCCCTCCTCCGGAGGAGTGAAGACGCGTTTACGCCGCCAGAGCGTGTACCTGTTCCGGTGTTTTATAGTTCAAAGATGTATGGGGGCGCCGGGTATTATACAAATCAATTGCTTCATCCACCGCCCGCCGTGCCTGTTCTTTGCTCTGTAATGTGCCTCCCAACCAATATTCCTGTTTGAGGATTCCGTTCACCCGCTCTGCCAGCGCATTCTCATAACAACGATTTTCCTCGGTCATGCTGACTTCAAACCCATGCTCTTGGAGCTTTTTTACATACATATGGGAACAATACTGGCATCCACGATCAGAATGGTGAATGATACGCGCGTTCTTCGGTTTGCTCTCCAATGCCTTATCCAGTGCTCTCAGACACTCTTCTGTTGCCAGGGTTTCTCCTACATGATATCCGACTATCTTGCGCGAATACTTATCCGTAATCAGACTCAGGTACACAAATCCCTCATGTGTTCGAATGTAGGTGATGTCGCTTACCCATACCTGATTGGGCCGTATGACCTCAAGCTCCTTAATGATGTTTCTAAATACCGGTAGACTATGCCTGCTGTTCGTCGTCTTTGGAGCCGGGGGGAGAGACTCCAGTAGTAACTCCTTTGTTCTCAGCGCCTCAAAGAACCGGTCCCTGCCAATCGATACCCCCGCATCCTCCAGCTCAGGCTTCAACATGAAATATAACTTCCGACCTCCCAGTCTCGGTTGTGCGGCCCGCTCAGATCGAACCAGCTCTTCCACCAGCCCTTCATCTATTGCTTGTCTACGTCTCCTTCTATGCGCCTTGTAATAGTTCTGCCGGCTCATCCCGGTTTTCCGGCATAACAACCCTATGCTCACCCTTGCAGCAGGTTTCGCCTCATCCGTACGTCTGACAGCGTCAATGCGTTCTTTTTTTTAAAGTCCTCCAGGCTGACCCCCATTCGCTCACAAGCTATCTCCAGAAATGAATGTTCCAGACAACAATCAATGTGAGCATCTGCTAACGCTGTCTCCAGCTTCTTAATCCGCTTGCGCGCTTCCTTAATCTCGTCTCGTTCTTTCAAGCTCTCTACCCTCAGTATCTTTGGCAGTAGATCTTCTCTCCCATATTTGCGTATCCATCTTTCCACCGTCCCGGCTCCCGTTATCCGGTAGGTCTTCCGGGCGCTAAAGGGAGAAGCATGTTTTCCCCTCTCTATCTCATCCACAACCTGGCGTTTAAAGGCCTCGCTGTATCTTATCACCGTCTGTCCCATAGCATCTTCCTCCTTATGCTATGTGACAACCTATATCAGGACGGCACAGGGGC
>CAWGIE010000017.1:0-112078 GCA_963822585.1 uncultured bacterium | reverse complement strand
ACAAACAAATCACAAATCACAAATCACAAAACCGCTTGGTGGAACCTGGGACGCCGAAGGCTCCTCGCCAAATGATGTAGTCCTTACATTGGAGTTGAAAATAGCTTCTTTTGTTTAGCGAATGGTTTGTAATTTTGGTCATTGTAATTTGGAATTTATTTGTTATTTGGTGCTTGAGATTTGTGATTTGTAATTATTTCATATCGAATAACGTTAGAGGCATATTAACATATGTTAAAGGTCAAGAGATTAATAGCGGTACCTATTCTACCTTGCCTGGGGGTGGGTTCTTCTACCTCCAGTTCGAGCGGCCCTACCTGACCGCTCTGGGGCAGAACCTCAGCCCCGATCTTCTCCCTTCCATCGTCAGGCATGAGTTTTTCTGGCTCTTCTGGATCGCGCTCCCCCTCCTGGCGCTCTCGTTTTTCAAAGGCCGTTTCTTCTGCTGGTATGTCTGCCCGATCGGTCTCCTCCAGGACCTTTTCCCCTCCTTCCGCCGGACCCGGATCTCGGCCATCAACACGCGCTTCTTTCTTTTCTTATTCGGTTTCGGCTTTTTCAGCCTCAACCTGCTCGCTTTCTGGATCCCTGGTCCCGCCAACCGGGCGGTCACCGCTTTGCACGCCCGTCTGGCGGTGGGGTTGGTCTTCCTGCTCCCGGTGCTCCTGATTCTCCTCCTCAACCTCTGGCGGAAGCGATTCTGGTGTTTCAAGCTCGTCCTTGGGCGTGATCCGACTGGATAACCGCGCTCAAGGAGGGGGTTCGTTCCCGGGGTCGGGACCGCCCGCTCGATCCGGGGCGGCGGAAAGCGCTTCTGGCCCTGGAGGGGGGCTGGCCGCCGGGTTTGCCTGGCGGTTCTTCCATCGCTGGAGAACCGGGGTCGACCCCCGCCTGATCCGGCCCCCGGGAGCCCTTCCGGAAGACAATTTTATCGATCGTTGTATCCGCTGCGGGAGCTGTATCGGGGTCTGCCTGACCGGGGGTCTGCAGCCGTCGATTCTGGAGGGCGGACCGGAAGGGCTGTTCACGCCGCGCCTGGCGCCGGCCTGGGGTGAGTGCGACGAGTCTCCGCCCACAAGTGCGGGCAGTCCTGTCCCACCCAGGCCATCCGGTACCTGCCCTGAAAGAAGCGGGATTTCAAGATCGGGACCGCCCGGGTCGCCCGGGAGCGGTGCATCGCCTGGAGTGCCGACAAGGACTGCCTGGTCTGCCAGGAATATTGCCCTTACCTGGCCATCCGGACGGAGAAGAATAAAAACGGCACCGATTGTCCGGTAGTCATGCCGGAGGCCTGCCGCGGGTGCGGTCTCTGCGAAAGAACTGCTTCGCCACCCCTCTCCACGCCATCATGGTTTTTAATGACGGCGCCGGGAGGACTATCTAGACCCGAACTGGTTTCAGGAGCATTATCAATCTACCGTATACTCCAGGAGCCTGTTCGATAAAACCGTTTTTATGGATCCTCATGGTAGTCGCACCTTTTAAGGTGCGCAATCCTTTGGTTATTATGGGGTTCTATTAATATCAAAGCAGGTTAAAACCTGCGACTACCAAAAACAGTTTTTATCGGGCCGGCTGCTGGCGAAGATTGCCGAAAATGAGCGGCGAAGCCGCTAATTTGTCCAGATCCCGTGTCCGGCTTTCCTCAGTTTCCCGGCCAGGTATTTTTCCAGTTCGAGCGCGTCCTTCCGGGTCGGGACCGGGTTATACTTCCGGTACAACCCCGTGCGGAGCCGGCGGCCATATCTCCTCACGAAACCGTTTGATAACCGTCCTCCCTTCTTTCTGGTCAAACCGCGCCTCCGGTCTCTTCGCCGTCTGACCGACGTAAAAACAGGGGAGGGCCGGGTTCATCCGGGGGTTGGCTTTTCGGAACCGCCCGCTTTTCTGGACCGCCGGGTCCAATTCAATAACGTAGATGTGGTAAGGCATACGAGTCAGCGCCTCCGGCGCAACTCGGTTGCGGTGACGGTGACGAGGCCCGTTTCGTCTACCGGTTACGGTTACGTGGGCCGGGTGAAGCCGTTCCCCTTACCTTCACCGATACCCCGATGAATCGGGGCAGGCTGGGCATCGTTACCGTTGCCGTTACCATTTTTGAAATTCGGAAACAGTATAGTAGTTCCCTTCGATTACTCATTTATGCAGGATCGTCAATCGTCAATTTCAAAAGAAAGGCAGCAATGGCTTTCCCAATCATGTCGTTGGTCTTGGCGGTAGGATGGCACCAGTCGAAGTAGATATCCTTCTCCCGCGTCCGGTACTGCCGCAGCAGGGGGAGGAGGTCCAGGAAGGCGAAACCGAGATCGCTCGCCTGCTTCTCCAGTATCTTCTGGGGCGCGTCTTCGAGGAAATCCGCGTAGACCTGGAACGCCGCCGGGAAAGAGACGATGGCCACGGCGAAGCCGTGTTTTTTCGACAGTTCCTTCAGCCGTGCCAGTTCCCGGTCGATCACCTTCCAGGATTCGGGCTCCCAGGCCGCGCCCCAGTCGTACCGGGCCAGGGCCGCCAGTCGCAGGAAGGTCGCGCGATCCCCTTTCCAGTTTATCCGATTCATGGCCTCCGTCCAGGCCAGGCGGTCGTCGCCCTGTTCCTTGATCCAGCGCCGGAGCTTCAGGTTTTTGTAGATCGTCTCCGCGAGCAAGCTGTGCCGGCGTAGCCAACCCCTGCGCCCAATCTCCCCCGGGAAGCCCCAGGGCGGCCGGCTATCGTTAAGGTAAAAGGAGACCACTACCAGGTCGGGGGAGAGGGAAAGGCCTTTCTCCTCCAGGATCGCGATCTCCTCCCGGATCCCGATGTCGCCCACGCCGGCGTTGACGACTTCGATGGTCCGCTCCGGAAGGGCCTCACCCAAATACTTCTCGGCCCGCTCGACGTAAGTCTCCTCGGCCGGAAGATAGCTGGCCCAGGTGATGGAGTCGCCCAGGACCAGTATTCTCAGCTCCTTCTCGGATTTTACCGGGGGAAGTTCTTTGTCCCGGAAGCCAAGGGAGTTGACCTCCATCGTCACGTCCCGGCCGGAGATGCGGTGATTCCGGATAATCACCCGGGAGTTCGGAACCAGCCGCCGTCCTCGGGAGGTATACCTGACCAGGAACTCGGCGTCGCTCTCGACAAAAGGATGCTCCCCTCCCGAGAACTCCCGCACGATATGGGTTTCCGCCCGGCGGAGGTAGATCTCGAAACCAGCCAGGATAACAATGCCGCCGATCGTGAGGATCCCGGCCGCCAGAAAAAGATTAATAAACCGTTTCTTGTTCAATCCCTGAAAATGTCTCCACAGGCTATTTAACCACAGAGTACACAGAGAGCGCGGAGAACCGCTTCATGAGCTGAAAAATAGTATATCCGATCCGGGCATACATGAATCGGTTTTTAGGTCATGATCGGGAACTGACCGGTAAAATACAAGGGCATATTTGAAAAATGGGAGGATTAAATAAATCAGCTCACTTCGTTCGCCGATTTATGTAGGATCGTCCTTCACTCCGTGAAGGACTTGCAGTAGATGTAGTATCGCCTTGCCTGCGGCAAGGCTTGCTAAATCGCAAGTGAAGCGATCCTACAATTCCTACAAAGAATGCCGAAGGCATTCTGATCCTATAAGTCCTGGAGCGTAGCGTAGGGACGATACTACATTATCGGACATCTCTTCCTTCGTTTTCCCGAAGCAGTAAATTAAAATATCCGGCTCCAGGATCGCATGATTTCGCCGGGAGCCTTTTTGCTGCAATCGTCGGAGTGTCACCCGCCCCTGATTAACCCGGATGGTTTTTAGGAACGACTAATGACGGAAAATACTGCCGGCCCCGCCTGATCAAGCTGCAACTCGGCCAGACCAACGACCAGCAGGCCGAAGTAACCGACGGCCCCGCCGCCGGAGACACCGTGATCGTCGCCCCCGCCACCACCCTGGCCGATGGGATGAAGGTGAAACCGGAGACAACGTAGTAAATAGCCCCAACGGAGAATGTCCGATAAACCTATTTTGTGGGTTTGCCGTGGTAGTCGCACCTTTTAAGGTGCGCAATTGTTCAATTGTTAAATAAATATCCCGGGGCAACGCCCCGAAAATACGGGTGATTAATCGCATTTTTGTCCCTGGGTATACCATTCTAAAGCCGTGCAGGCACCCGGGCTAAAATAGTTTGCCCCTTCGGGGCATCGATCAAATGGTTGTCTCTGTCCGTATCGTATAGTCTAAAATAAATGCAGAACATGCCTTGACAGTAGTATCAATATTGATATCATATAATGACGTCGAATATTGAAAAGATTGTTGCAGAAATGCGGCGGAACCCATTAGGGATCCGCTTTGCGGAGCTATGCCGCGTATGTACGTATTATTTCGGTGAACCCCGGCGGAAAGGATCAAGCCATCATATATACAAGACCCCCTGGAAAGGCGATCCTAGGGTGAATATCCAGAATGCGAAAGGTAAAGCAAAGGCATATCAGGTGAGGCAAATCTTAAAAGCAATCGAAAATATGGAATATGAAGCCAATACGTAATGATCACTATACGTATCGTGTCACCTGGTCGGATGAGGATAAGGAATACGTCGGGCTTTGCGCGGAATTCCCCAGTCTGAGCTGGCTATCAGCTTCTCCTGAAGCGGCGCTTCGAGGAATACGTTCCGTTGTTGCAGATGTGGTTGTAGATATGAAGAAGACCGGTGAAGAGGTCCCGGAACCACTCGCTGAACATCATTTCAGCGGGAAATTCATGGTGCGGGTTCCTCCTGGAATTCACCGACGTCTTGCGGTGGAAGCATCCGAGGCAGGTGTCAGCCTGAATCGTCTGGCGAGTGCGAAGCTATCACAATAAATTCGTGCCACCCAGAAGAGGATAAACCCCGAAGGGGTTAAACACTTGTCCGCCGTAGTCCCGCAGAGGCGGGATGAAGGAGGATAAAAGCCCAGGGCAACGCCCTGGGAATAAATTGATCCAACACCCCAACCATTCCCCCCCATGAGGGGTTATTGGCCCTCCTTTTCCTCCTCTATCTCCTCCCGTTTATGCTCCCCAGTTATGCTTGACCATCCATGTGGTCGCAGTATAAACTCAACAATGGCAGCCTTTCAATAAGCGTCCCCCGGTTATTAAGCCCATCGCGAGGAGCGAAAGTGCACGAAGCAATCTCAATCCCAAACTGCCTATTGCAATATTGGAACATTCTGTATTTTTCCAATATTAAACCTTCAACCTATTCGTTAGCAGAAAAAATATGCCAGACAAATTTGACAACTTACTCAGATTCTTGGAACGGCTGCCAGCAATTGATCTTCCTGCAGGTCGAAAATCAATTGGCCGCGGTGATTTCGAAAATGGGAACTGGTGGGTGAAGTTCACGATTGACACGGAACATGAATTGGCTTGGCGGCATGTTCAGGAGTTGGGTTATGTGCTTAATTATCTTTCTATCGATGAACGATTGCCGACAATCTTCATGCCTGTATCTCCTCCGCCTTACCTGAACGGTGGAGAACAATTCCTGTCCTGGGTGATCGAATCAACAGAGCAGGACTTTACTCCAGATCTCTGTGCTGAATGGTCTGAAGGGCGGCTTCCACGTCCTGTCGATGATCCGAAGCAATGGCTAATCGGTGATGATGACAACGAATAAAAGAACTGCTAACCCTTATAAGGCCTCCGGACGTCAATAGAGAAAAATAGACAAAAACCTCCTGTCGCGGAAAAAGCGTCATCCACGTTTATTTTTCCGGCTGCCTCAAAAAGCAACGACCATCCTGACTTGATTTCTCAAACGCAGCTGGCTGCGGGACATGCCCGCTCCAAACCCCTATCGAGGCTCAATCATCCGATTCGCTGAATATTTTTGCGCCGGACGACTGCGGATCTGATTTATTCATCTCCGCGACCTAGAAATATTACCTGGCCCTCATACCGCCCTATTCAAACCGCGGGTTCTGCGCCGGAGGCGCACATCCAGTTAGTTCCGGGGTCGGGTGAGGGGCAGGACATGTCGGTACTCCTTGATGCTTCCGTTATGTTGAGGGAGGGAGACGGACCTCCAATCCAATCGATAGGCTCCCGGGCATTGGCGCGTGGTCTCATCCGTGGTCTTCGCCACATACAATGCACCTGTATCTTTCAGAGACCTCATGAGCGCTCGCCCTCTACGGTCCAGTTAGGAATTAGGTTCGTCCGTCCCCTCCCTCTGCGCCCCGACAACGTCGGGGTTCATGACGCGTAAAACTTCTCCCGGTCAAATGGTTCTCCCCGTTGCAACATGAAGTAGACCGCTCTTCCCAGACGTGCCCCTATAATCGACAACGCTTTTCCTTTCCCGTGTTTCTTCTCCCGGCGTTTAAGATATTGTTTCCCTCGGGGATTTCCCCGAAGGAACAATGCCGTCGCCTCCGAGAACGCCCACTTGAGATGGACATTCCCGATCTTTCCCCCGCCGAATCCTTGAATCTTGCCGGCCGAGCCCCGGGCGCACTTCACCAGCCGGGCGTAGGAAGAAAATTTCTGGACCCGGGGAAAGCGTTTTATGTCTTCGATCTCATACAGGATTGTCGTCGCCAGGATCGGCCCGATTCCATCGACGCTTTGCAGTAGATAATAACCGTGGGCATTGTGAATCTTCACCATCCGGTCGATGTAGTTCTCCAGGTCCTTGATCACCAGATCGAAGTAGTCGAGCAGTTGGAGGTCCGCTTCCACGTTCTTGCGGACCGCCGGGACCGGAAAGTGCTCGGCTACCCCCTCCCGGTTCTTCTTCCGGTCAAGCCTTCTCCCGATCGGCTCAAGGTTGTATTGGCTGTTGGTATTCTGGATGTGGGCTAAAAGCTCCGCCCGACGCCGCACAAAATAGCTCCTCCGCCGCAGCAGGTCCCGGTCAGCCCGCATCTTCCGGGGATAGACGTACGCGATTGGAAACATCCCCCCCTTAATCAACCGGACGATCTTCTCGGAATCGACTTTATCGTTCTTTGCTTTCCCCCCGTGAATAGCTTTCATGTAGAGAGCGTGCCCCAGGATAAAAGGGATTCCCTTCTCCGTGCAGAGATCGGCCAGCCAGTACCAGAGGAAGACGCATTCGACCCCGACAACAATATCTTCTCTATAGGGCTCGATCACCTTCATGAAAGTCTCTCGGTCCGTCGGGATGTTTTTGTGGGCCAGAATATCCCCCTCCTGATCGATGACGCAGAGATACATTGACCTTGCATGCAGATCCACCCCGCAGTAAAATTTATGTCGCTGGGTGTAGAATCTCATCGGCCTCCTCCTTTCCCCGCTTGTCGGGGGTTGAGGTTTAACGGTTCTCTTCATCATACCAATAGGCATGATAAAGGAGGAGGCCTTAAACAGTATCCAGTCGCTCCACCCGACTTATACCCGCCGTGCGGCGGGTATAAGCGGGTGAGCTTGTCGATAAGCGGACCGCTCGCTAAGGCTCGCTTTCGCCTGACGGCGAATCCGCTTATCGGAGAGCTGAGCAGCGAGCTGCTCGATCAGCTGGAAAGGCCGCGCCGCGCTCCGCCTATCCAGCCGCTCGAGCAGAAATCGGCCTAATAGCCGGGCAAAAAACCGCCCGGCATTAGGTCGACTCTGCTCAGTTCTCCGTTCGCTGAAAAGATGAAGACGATAATAGCTACAGCTCTGTGTGCGATTCTCTCCCTGACCGGCATCGCCTTCGGAGAGGAAACAGATGCCCCAGTCCAGAACCTCCCCCAATGGACCGGCAGAACAATTCAGCAGATGATCACGGAATTGGGCACACCGACCGCCGAGCTGTCATACACGATCGGCATCGCCCCAACCAAAGGCTGGAATCACGGGATCATTTTCACGATCTACCCCAAGGACAAACCAGAGAATCAAAATGTAGCCATCAAGGAATACGTCTGGGACCAAGGGCAATACGAGGTCAGGGCATGTTGTCACCTCGTCAAGAAGACATGGCTTGTGATGGGCGCAATGAAAATCGACAAGCGCGGAAGATTCTAGAAAGAAGAAGCAGCGAACCAGCGGTTGGAGGCTATCGCGCACCCGCGGCGGGTCCGCTCAGCCTCAACCGTATCTCGGCGGGCAACTCAGCTCCCCGTTATGCGCCAAAAGGGAGGAAAGGATGGAGAATCACCCCAACGGGGTGAAACATAATAGCCCAGGGTACAACCCTGGGTATTAAACATTCCAAAACCCAAATCCTCTCCGTTCCCCTCCCGCCCAAACCTCCGGGCCGGCCCGGACGGTTGGGGTCGGTGGGCGGCGAGGTCAGGGAGGAGAGAAAAGTGGGGGGTGGTGGGCTGGGGACGACATTAGCCCGGGGTGAAACCCCGGGCTAAAATGTTGATACCCTTTCAGGGTATCAAATCGGATTTACAAATGTTCAATTCCGGTTCAGGACAATCAACACTCCACCCGACTTTTGTTGGCCATGCGGCGCCAAAAGCAAATGAACTCTACGTAAGCGGCGCTGCGCGCCGGAAAAAGAAAAAGGGAAAATAAAGTTCTGTGTTCGACACAAATAAGGAGAGAAGAGCGGCATGAACAAGAAGCTACTATTCATTTTGTTCGGCGTAGTGATGTTTTCGATGATAACGGGTCTTGTTTCCGCGGATACCGACCTGACAGGTGTGACACCCGGCAAATGGACCATGGATTTCGACGCTGCCCGAAAACTCGCGAAGGAAAAACAATTGCCCATATTACTGAACTTCTCCGGCTCTGACTGGTGTGGCTGGTGCAAACTGATGGAGAAAAATGTCTTTTCCAAGCCGGATTGGCAGGATTATGCGAAGACAAACATTCTGATGGTCATCATTGATTTTCCCAAGGATAAGAAGGCCGTCCCGGAAAAGTACGTCGAAAGAAATGATGATCTCATGGCCAAGTACCATGTTGAGGGGTATCCAACGTTTGTCGTACTTGATGATGACGCTGAGACTGAACTGGGAAGATTGGGAGCCGGCCAGGAAAAGACACCGGCAAGTTTTATAGCGGAATTGAAGGTACTTTTCAGGTACAGACCTGCTGTCATCAGGGAGTATGTAAAAACCCTCAAACCAGATGCCGCATCCAAGTATCTCGCCATCATCAATCAGATCTCGGAATGCGATGGAACGATCAAGCGTTGCCAACAGCAGATCTCCGCCGCGGAGCAGAAACTTGAGGAACAGAATCAAAAGATTGTGGACCTGAAAACACAGGCCCAGGAATTTCGTGCTGCTCAACTTGGTGCTGATCATCTTAAACAATATCAGAATCTGAAGGCAGAACTGAAGAAAGCGGAAGAAGCGTTGGCGGCCTGGTTAAATGGGAACCCCCAGAACACGGAGGAAAACATAAAGAAGTTCGAGACGCTGAACGCGACCATACTGGAGCTTTCAGATAAACTGTCCAAGTATTAGGAGGAACATTCTGTCGCGCAAGGCCTGCGACGGCGACGGAGTAACCAGCGCTCCGCGCGGATTCTTCAGCACGTCATGGCCCACGTTCAAATTCATGACAGAAAGTTAGGTTGACATCGTATACCTCCTAGGTATACTATTGATACCATGGAATTTGAGTTCGATCAAGGGAAGAGTGACTCAAACAAGCGCAAGCATGGGATCGACTTCACGGAGGCTCAGGCTCTGTGGGACGATCCGGACCTGGTCGAGATTCCTGCGCGCACAACGGATGAGCCCAGGTACGTTGTTATGGGCAAGATTGGAACAAAACACTGGTCCGGCGTTATCACGATTCGAAAGGACAGGATCCGGATAATCTCCATTCGTCGATCCAGAAAAGAGGAGATCGAGATTTATGAAAGCTAAAGATTTTGACAAGAAGTTTAATGCCGGCGAAGACATTACCAAAGATCTCGATTTTTCAAAAGCACGGCGTCCTGAACAGGAGCAGAAGCGGGTCAATGTTGATTTCCCCGTCTGGATGATCCATTCGCTCGACAAGGAAGCACAACGGCTCGGTGTGCCCCGTCAATCCCTGATCAAGGTGCTCATTGCGAAACACCTCGAAAAGGCACATGCTTGATTAAGATTCGAACGCTTGCATCGACGCCTACAAATCATTCCGCAGGGCGGGGAATGATTTGAGGATCAGGCATGACGTTAATTGCAACAAATGGAATAGTATAATGTTCCGTTTGCTTTGATACACGGGGTTTGCCCTGGCGGCTGTTATTGGAGGAAAACCATTGATGTCTTTTGCGAGCAAAACGTTGAAGCACGTGGGTGAGGCTACTGAGCACGGCGATCTATGAGCAGCAGAATGAAGAAAATACGCGCATCATTCTGGATCGCGGGCTTTTGCCTGGCATACTGGGCCGGATTCTACCTCTTCGTATTTCAAGATCTCTATCTCAGCTTCGACCGAACGGGAGACCTCTTAAAAATACTCGCTCCGCTTGCTCTGATTGCCAATTTTGTCGGAACCGTGCTCGCTCTTTCATCCCGGTCAGAGCGTAAGACCCTGACCGGGCTGGCCGTCCTTCTCAATACCCTGCCGATCGCGGGCATTCTTTGGTTCCTATGGTGGCTCTTCTTTGGCGTGAAGCTCTAGGAGCCGTCTCAGAAATCAATTGCGTAAATAAGTAATTGAGGGGAGCACGACGGATGAAAAAGTTGACAGATATAAAAGTCCTGCGGCAGGACTATTGGTTGACAATAAATATCGTATTATGGCGCTCTCTGGGGAAATATTATGAGTAAATAGCATTACTTTACCGCTGGCGTGTAAAAGTGAAAAGTAGAGCAATTGGGTGGTATGAGCTGTATTTAGGTGTAGATGTGTAAAATTTATAGATGAGTCATCGAAAAAATGAAGGAAGGTCATTCAGACCGTATCGCAATCCTCAAAATGTCATCGCGAACAAATAAATATAAATTATTTCTGAGGCGATTCACCAGGATAAGACGGAAAACGGAAATCGGGAGTGAATGATGAAAATAACGGCTAATCAGGTAACGATTATCTCATCAGTTATATTGTTAAGTGGCGCGTTCGGGCAGAGTCTGTTTGCCGCCGACGATTCCTTCGAGACGTCCCTGGCCAAACTGAAAAGCCTCTGCCCCGTTCATTTTCTTCCCGACGTCGTGATCGTCGTGACGGCCGACGTTGAACGGCCGACGGTTTTTGGCGAACCGAATCCTCCGGAGGGATTCGCCGGCCCCGACCCGACGGGTCATCTCCCCACCGGGATCTATCTGCCCAGCGTGGATAAAGAGTGGTTCCCGGGGGATATTTCCAACGAACAGTGGGTATTCCACGAAATGTTCCACCTGCACAATCGCCGGCTGCACGATTACGATCCGTTCATCGCCCAGGCCTTCCCGGATGAAAACGATCCTCTGGTCCAGTGGATAAAGCGCTCTCCCTACCATCGCACCTTTGCCCGGGAGGAAGCCTTCATCAACCTGATCTCATTTGCCGATCACCCCCGGACGGAGGCGCAGAAAGAGGCCGTCCGGGAATGGTACGATTACGTCGGCGCCGCCGGTCACTCCCTTGACGAGATAAAAAAAGCCATGAGAGTGATCGAGCACCCGGAATAGAAAAAGGAAGGGGGTCGCGGCATCCTCCAGCCCACGTCGGGCAGACGGCTCCCGCGCGTCCACCGGGACGATGTTCTGAGTCCGCAGGGATAAAAGGAAGGTAAAGGAAAATTGGCGGCCGCCGGCGTCAGCCGAAGGTGGCGCCGTCATGTCCCCAATCGGCCGCGGGAACGTCGGTGAAAGTGAGGTAGACCCGACCGGGGGGGATCTCGAGCATTTCCTCCAGCAGGGCGCAGAGTTTCCGGGCGATCTCCCCGTTTACCCCGCCACCCAGTCCGCCGATGCTCCGGACGTCGGCGAAGGCGGCCGGCCCTTCTTCGCCGGACATGATAATGGGGGTCTCCTCCACCGTGACCATCACGTACCGCTCGGGTTTGCCGATGCTCCCGGCAACGATCCGGGACGCGGCGGCCATGAGTTCGCTTCGCTTCTTATCCGGGAGAGGGATCGATAATTTCAACATCATCAAAGGCATTTCGTGTCTCCTTACTTGATTCGGGCCTGTAGACGGAACGGGATCAATCGGGTTTAAGGTGAAGGTTCTTTTCCGCTTAATATAGGTGATGTGGCTTTACGAAAGAATATACTTTGTATTGATCCTATATTCAATCATGCTGGGCAATGAATCACCCTCCCCCTAACCCGACTTTCGCAATTGGACCTATTTTTGAGTCGTAACTCCCTGCAAATCAACAAAACCTTCCCAAAGGTCTGTACTACATTTCCACTGCTCTTTTTGCAGTTATCTTCGGCGGAGGCTGTTTCGGCAACCGCCAGTCCAGCTGGCTGAGCAGTAGTTGCTGTTCCTTTTCCGGCTGGGTATACCGGGTAAATATCAACTCCCTGCCGTCAGTGGTGGGGAAGTGCACGTCCAGCATCTGCATCGCCCCCAGACTGTCCAACGCCTGCCTCACCGTCAGACCCGGCGCTCTCTGCCGCAACCTCTGGCGGAGGGTAACGTGAATACAGTACGCGAGGAAGGCGAGGAAAATATGGGCCTCGATCCGGTCCTCTCTCTGATGGAAGATGGGACGCAATGCCATATCGCCTTTCAGGTTTTTGAAGGCATTCTCTACTTCCACCAGGAGCAGGTAGAACTCCCAGAGCTTCCCCGGGTCGGTCTCGACCAGATTTGAACGCAGTAAATATCTCCCCTCTCTGCGGCGCACCGCCCGCAGCTTCTCTTTGTTGAGACTGTAGGTGAATGACACCCGCCGGGACCGCATCTTTTTCTCCGGAGGATCGGGCAATTCAACCTCAACCAGAGACCAGACCCGTCCGGCATCTTTTTTTGCCCCGCCCAACTTCAAAAGCAGGTTTTCATATGTCGGCCGCTGGCGTCGCAATTCCTTCAAGCGCGCCCACAGCCGTTTAAGCCGCCGCCGGCGCATCGATCTTTCCTTGCCCACCCGGGGCCGGCTCTGCACCCAGACATAAAGATCATCATCACGGGGCAAGAGTTTGACCTGAACTTCCGGTCTCGCTTCCTGCCAGGGCCGGTTCAACAACTCTTTCTCCAGTTTGGTGAGTCTTCCCTTGGGGGTCCCGACCAGGTAAAGCATCCCCCGTTCTCTCATCCAGGCCAGGTGCTCTTCGGTCGGGATCCCCCGATCCATCAGCCAGATCCGCCGGGCCTTGCCATATCTCGATTCGATCTTCTTCAGGAAATCCGGCAGGGTGGCGTTGTCCCTGGTGTTCCCCGGCATAACCTCGTAGGCCAGGGGAAATCCTTCCGGTGTCACCACCAGGGCGATCACTACCTGCACGCAATCGGGCCGATGATCCCGGCTGTAGCCATATCTCCTTTTATCGTTCTTGTCGAAAGGCGGGTCGCTCTCAAAATAGGTGCTGGTCAGGTCATATAAGATCACGTCGTAGGTGATCCCGAAAAGATCGTGCCAGCGCTCAGCCAGAAAACTGAATAAATCCTCCTTGTGTTCCAGAAGCCTGTCCAGACACCGATAAAGTTTATCCTTGGCGACCAGGGAGAAATCTTCTCCCAGCAGATCTCCCATCGCGCTCCGCTTGTACCATTGCCGGTGAAGGCGCCACTCGCTGCCGGGGTCAATCAAGCGATACGCCGCCAGGACCATTAATACCCGGTACCACGATGTTCCTTTGCGGCTGTCCTTCAGACGCTCGCTCCAGAATCGATCCAGTTCCAACTCGTCCCAGATCCGACAAAATGCCCAACAGGCTCCCCATTGCCTCGGCCGCCGCAGCGTGAACTCTTCCAGGCAAACTTGCACCCCCTGATCGCTCGCGTACTCCGGTATGGCGCGATCAGATGGAAACAGGGCCAGCTTCGTCTGGCACCTTTGCTTAACATCGAATGCGTCGATACACCGTAACCAGGACTCTTGCTGACTGTCGTTAATCTCTCCCAGGTACAGGATGTGGCGATCAACCACCCGACCGCCCCGGCAGCGGTGCTTCTCCGCAATGCTCCAGTAGCGGTGTTCCTTCCCATCTTTGAATCGGCGATGACACTTCAGGTACATGGTGGAGACAAAATATAGTAATCTCCCTGTACCTGACAAGGGGGTAGGTCTGTACCACAAACACTTTTAAAAATCCGGTTGTTGTCGTACAATGACTTCTGTTAATTGACCCCCCGAAAATAGTTGTTTTTAAGGCCCAATTGCGAAAGTCGGGCTAACCCCCTCCCATCAAGGGAGGGGGAATAAAGCAGCTTCGCTCCCCTCCTCCTGGGAGGAAGAGAGGCTCGGCTCCACGGCACTTCTATTCCCCCGGGAGGAGGTGGCCCATAATTACCCACACATAAGGGAGGAGAACCATTATGTGTTGATCATCCCGGCTTATCTTCTGCGTTGGGGCCAGCGGCCCCATCGGCGAGAGTGGAAAAATGAATCCATCTTGCGCTCGCCGGCCCGGGGGGAAAAGTAGATAAACCGATCCCTCCGTTCCCAGGCATCTTCCCTCCCCCACGCCGTCCTTTCTTTTCGCCACCAGAAGTCGTCTTCTCTTCGTTCCCGGGCTTCTTCCCTCCGTCTTTCCGCTTCTTCCCGGGCGTCTTCCCGTCGTCTCTCCGTTTCCCTCTGGGCCTCTTCCTTTCGTCTCTCCGCCTTCTCCCGGTCGTCGCGGGCGATGGAAACCGAAAACGGAGAAAGAAGGAGGGCGGCGATGAGCAGCCTGATCATCATTTTTTTCGGAAGTGGCTTCATGCCGTAATCCTCATTATCCTGGTTAAAACTAATCCTTTTCAAGGGCCCCACCAGCGCCCTGAATAGGATTATTCCGGTAGCGGTTCGTGGGCTTTCCGACCGGATACTTTCTCATAGGCCCGGCAGTCAGGACAGAGTCCCCGTTCCAGGAATTTGACGAAGAAAAAGGCGATTCCTTTCTGCTTCTTCCGGGCCCGTTTGCAGATCGGGCAGTCCACACACCCCTGGGCCGCTTTCCGGTCTTTTTCCGTGATTTCCGTTCGGTTTGTCATCAAAAGAAATATCCTCCGCCGAGGCGCCACTCGCTGCTGTCGATCCTCTCATCCCGGTTTTGGTCGGCGCGCAGGAAAGAGTCTTTATCCGCGTCCGGCCGGTAAGCCTTGTATTCCTGCCAGGAAATGCATCGGTCGCAGTTGGTGTCGATTTTGTTGAACTTTTCGTCCGGCGTCGTGGTTGAGGCACAGCCGGCCAGGCACACGGCCGCCAGTAGGAACGCGATCTTTTCTCTCATTTTTCTCCTTCATAAATTAGCGCCTGAGGCGCTAATTTAGATAGTTGGTTTTGTTCGAATCAAGGGGAAAGAATTATTATCACCGGGATGAATTGTAATCCAACAATTCATGCCCAAATAATAATATTTGTTCATTATTGTCCCCATGACAATCGGGAGCCCGATAGCTATCGGGGAAATTCCTAAGCAGCAAGTTAAGCAAGCCCGGTAATCAGGGAATTGATGGTTTTGATGAGCCGGCCCCGTTCTTCGGTGACCTCGGGGAGAGAAGGAATCTCTTTCCCCTCCCCGAGATGGCTCCTGACGGTATCCTTGAGCTCCTCCACCCCGGTCGGGTAATAGACCAGGCCGCTTTCGCTCAGCCGGCTGGCGATCTGAAGCTGGTGATCGTCCACGTGTTCGCCGAATTTACGCAGCCGGGGAAAAACGATCGGATTCCGGTTGTTGATCAGGCAGAGCAGGATGCTGCCCACGCCGGCGTGGGTAATGACCAGATTGGAAGATTTAATGTAGTGGAGAACGTTGTCGAAGTTGAGGAAGGTGCAGCAGGGGCCGCTTCGGGGCACGTAGTTCGCCGGGCCGATCTGGAAGAAGACGTCGTCCCTCTTGACCCCCAGCCAGAGGAGCACGTTGTCCACGGTGGAGACCATCCGGTCGAACGAGTATTGACTGTAGCCGACGGTGACGAAGATCATATTACTTTCCCCGCGTATACCGCTTTTTTATACCGGCGGGCCAGGTCTTCCCACTGAACCAGGAAATGATCGGCGAAGTGATAGACCATCTTCCCGGAGAGCGAGAGATCGTCGATCCGGGCCAGGGATTCGAGGTAGATGGTTTTAATCCCCAGCATCCGTCCCAGGTAGAAAAAGGGAACCGCCACCCCGGCCCCGGTGGAGATCATTACCGTCGGGCGTTCCTTCCTGACGATCTTGAGGGCCAGGAAAAAATTCCTGATGAAATTGATAACGTTCCGGTTGGTGGGTGAGTAGGCGCAGTACACCTTTTCGTTCTTGAGCAGAACCTGGGCGTCCTCGGTCAGGAAGGTGACCCAGAACCGGGGATATTTTTCGAAGGAGTCCCGGAGGCGGAAGAGCTGAAAAAGGTGGCCGCCCGAAGAACAGATTAAGGCTATTTTATCCATATTCGATCGTCCGCTGATCAGCATAGACTTTCCGGAAAATTTTTTCAACCATATAAGGCTCCGCCGCCGCGACGGCGTTTTCCGGCCGGTATTGTCCCGGCCGGGAGATGACCTCCAGGACGGCTTGGGCCAGTTCCCGGGGGCCTCCGCCCGAAACCACCCTGCCGGAGGAGCCGTCCCCGACCACGTTTTTGGTCTCCCCCGCTCCCGAGACGACGGCCGGGAGCCCGCAGTGCATGGCTTCCAGAAGCGAGACCGGCATCCCCTCGAAGGCCGACGTCAGGAGGAAGACCGAAGCGAAATTGGCCACCCGGGCGATCTTCTCCGGGGGCTGGCGTCCCAGGAAGAGCGCGTCCCCCTTCAGGCCGAGATCGTTCGCCCGGGACCGGATGGTCTCCTCCAGGGGACCTTCACCGATCAGCACCAGCTTGAGGTCACGTTCCCGGCCGCGGCAGATCCGGAAAGTCTCCAGGAGCAGGGGAAGGTTTTTCGGCTCGACGAAACGCCCGGCGAAAAGAACGATCCTGGTCGCCGGAGGAAGGCCGTAGCGCCGGCAGAAAGACTCCTTCTGGGCCCGGATCTCCGGCTTCTCCCGGCGGTAAAAGACCCGGTTATTGAAACCGGTGGGCAGGAATTCGAATTTATCTTTGAGAAGCGGAAGCCGCTGGCGGTAGAAGGCCAGACCGTCCCGGTTGACGCAGTAGATCCGTTCCATTTTGTTCATGACCGTCTTCTCGAGCAGGAAGTAGGCCTCGGGAACGGTTCTCCACCTGCTGGAGGAGTGGACGCTCCCCATCCCGGCCGGATCGGAGTGAGAAAAAAGGACCCGGGGCTCCCGGGCCTTCAGGAAAGGGAGGGCGCATTCCGGCCGGTGGAAATGAAGGATGGATCCGGCGATGTTAGGAAATATCCTCCGGCGGTAAAGGACGCTTTTGAGGGTGAAGAGGACGGAGAGGGGGATCGGGCTTTTTTTCTCCAGGCCCCGGGCATGGTGGAGCGGGAAGAAGAAGACGGAGCGCTCTCCGATCGGGCAGTGATGCCACCTCCCGGAGGGAAGAGGGTCCTCACCGGCGGTTATGCCCACCAGCCGGAGGTCGAAGTCGGCGGGGGCGAACCGGATAAAATCCCTGATCAGGGAGCTGATCCCCCCGATCTTCACCCCGCCCGGGTCCACGGGATGGATGATGGTGACGGTTGTCTTCATATAAATTAGCTCGCTGCGCTCGCAAATTTATAGTGGACCCCGATTTATTCAATCGGGGTCTGTTGCTTAAACAAACATAATTCTATCAAGGCAATTGCGCAAAAAAGGCTTTTATACATCAGCCGACGTGAAGGTCCTGGATATAATTCTTCCGTAGGCTTAGTGTATTTCATTCTTATTTTTTCGAAGAAAAAATAAGATTATTGATATTGCGAAACGGTGAATTAATACACTGTCTTGTCTGGTTGATTCGTATATCGAGGCAAGGCTAAGGCAAGCCCCACGCTTCCGAAGATGAAATACACGGCCGGGGGGCTGGTGTAGACCGCCCCGGCCACGCTTTCGATCAGGCTCTCGATAAAAATCATCAGGGTGCCCAGAGTAAACGCTCTCTCGAAAAGGGTGTCCGCCCTTTTCGCCTGCCGATAGAGAAGCCGGAAAATCCGGAAACAGATCCAGAGATAAAAAATCAGGCCCAGCAATCCCGTCTCCCCGATGATCGCGGGCCAGAAGGTGTCGGTGATATACTTCGGGTTTTTCCTGGTGATGCCGTAGGTCCCGCTCAGTCCGTATTTTTTATAGAGCGGGCTGTAATGGACCTGGCTCATCCAGCTCCCGAACCTCCCCAGGCCGGCCCCCCAGGGAAAATAATCGTTGAGCAGGGTGCGCGACGTTATGTAGAGAACGTTCCGGGCCTCTTCCCGGGGATTATCCGGGGTGATGTAGACGGCGCCCAGGTCGCGGAAAAGCCCTTCTATCTTCGGCCAGGCCAGGATGGTGAAGATGACGGCGCTGGCCCCGATCACGATCCCGTACCGGATCTTTTTGGCCAGGGGCTGGAGCCAGAGGGCGCCGGCCAGCGCCCCGGCGATCCCGGAGAGGTTCCGTCGGCGCATGGAGAGGAAGCTGCCGACGGAAAAGAGCACTCCGAGCCAGAGGTACCGGGCGCGGTTATAGGTCATGTAGAAGGCGTACCCGTAAAGGGCGATGAAGGCGGTAAACCAGCCGAAGACCCCGGGGTGCGTGAAGATGGACTTGACGCTGGTGATGCCGTACCTCTGTTCGATGACGATCTCGCCGCTGGCAACCGTGCGGAAGGTGGTCCGGAACCAGAGCGGATCGATCAGGTCGATCAGCCCGGTTAGGAGGATCAGGAGTCCGGCCCCGGTAAAGAATCGGGCGTAGCGCCGGGCCGTATTTTCATCGACCGGAAGCTGCATGATGATGAAGAGCAGGAGAAATCCTTTCAGGTAGAGGAAGAGCTGCAGGAGCGTGATGCCGAACGGCGCGGAGGCGATGGCGCTGCCCAGCAGGGAGACGACGACAAATCCGATCAGGGGAATTTCCAGCCGGGACCGGCGGACCGGCGTCCTCCGGGCCGCGGCCCGGAAAAAGGTGATGAGGAAGAAGACGACGATCAGGGCTTCGTCTCCGTGCTTGACCGCTTCTTCCATTCCGGGGGCGACTGCTTCCAGGTTCCTGCCCAGCAGATCCTGGAGAAGAAGGAAGGCGCCCGTGGCCATCAGGACGCGGTGAGGGAAACGGAGAAATAGAATGCCGGCCAGGAGGAGAAAAAATCCGCCGGCCACCGCCGCCTGCAGCCGCGGGGGCGGGAGGAAGTTCCCCAGGAAAATGACGAAGGAGACCGAGAGGACCAGAAAAGCGCCGAGGGCCAGATGGGAGGCGAGGGATGAGGCTTTGTTCGAGAATCTGATCATCTTGGAATCCAGCCGAGGGCTTGGCCTCGCAGAACTGATAAAAGGGAATGGTGGAATATTGGAGTGATGGAGTAATGGGGCCTGTTACCCGGCTCTCCGGCCGTCCATTACTCCATCATTCCATCACTCCATTATTCCCTGTGCTCACAATAAGCGTCACGATCGCTATCCGGCGACGAGAATGGACCGGGTTAATTCAATATGCTTCCCAGGGAGTCGTCGATTTCCCGCCGGAGTCCCCCGACGCGGCGGGAGATGACCCGGCGCAGGTCCTTACCTTCTTTAAGGATACGTTCCATCTTTGCCCGGAGGTCATCGAAGGTGATTGCCCGGACATCGAGGACGGCGTCTTTTTCCCATGCCCTCCCTACTATACCATAGGCCTTGTTCATTTCATAACCGATTGCCAGGGTGGGTGTCCCCTCGCCGAGGGCGAAGAGGGCGGAGTGGATCCGGGTGGCGATAAAACCGTCCATCACCCCGTAGAGACGGCGCAAGGTCGCGGTCGGGTAGTCCCCCCGGAGCAGGAACGGATCCGCCTTACCGGCCCTCCGCCGCACCTCCTCTCCGGCGTCGAGGTCTTCCAGGGCGTGGGGCATGATGTAAACCCGGGCGTTCTGTTCCCGTCGCAGCCATTCGATGGTATCGACGATCGCCCGGAGATAGTTCTCGAAGAGCCTTTCCGGATCGGAACATTCCGGGAAATGCCAGCGGCGAAACCTTCTGACCGTGAGTCCGATCCGGAAGCGGGGCACCCCGTTCTCCGTGATACCCTCCCGGCGGAGGAACTCCGCCAGGTCGAAGGGCGTCTCCTTCTCCTCGGCCGCCCGGCCCCGGAAAGCCAGATCGGGGAGAAGGGAGACACCGGAGGCAACCGGGGCGAGGAGAGAGCGGAGCAGATCCAGGGAAGACCGGTCCCTGACCGCGATCCGGTCCAGCCGGCGGAGGGAATAGACGGCCAGGGCGGAGGCCGTCCGGCCCCGGAAAGGCCCGATCGAATGGCCCAGGGCGACAACCTTTTTTTTCAGGCGGACGGCCAGCAGCGCCGGGAAGAGGTGCCGGCCCAAATACAGAAGCTGGGCCGCTCCGCCGAAAGAGTAGAGATATCCGCCTCCCTTGACCACGACCAGCTCTGCCCGGGCCAGTTCGGCTATTTTTGCCCGGGAGGATCCGGCCAGCAGGGCCGGGGCGCTTCGGCCCAGGAAGAAGACCGCTCCCCCCACCCAGAGGGAACGGAGCAGGCTCCAAACGGCCCGGAGTACGTCCAACGCCCGGCCTTTCCCGGTGAAGATCCGGGGAAAGAACGCCCCCCGGTGGGCTTTCAGGTCCAGGTGCCGCAGCCGGTCCCTTCCGGCCGGCTGACGAAGCTCTCTTTCCGAGTAGTCGACGTTGAAGAGAGAGAGGGAGCACCCGGGGTATCTTTGCCGGAGCAGACCGACGGTGCTCTCCAGGATCGCCAGATCGCCTTTATTGCGATCGTCGCTCATGTTCAGGATGACAATGTTCATTCCAGTACACACCGTTCTCAGCATCTATCTATTGAAAAGAAAATTCAGGAAACCACGAAGGACACGAAAACCACGAAGAATAAACAAATCGAAAGCAGGGTGTATTTGTTCCTTTACTATTCTTCGTGTACTTTGTGGTTAATTGCTTCGTTTCTCAAGATGAAATCTTAAAACTTGATTTTACAGTAAGATAATTAATCCGCAGCAGCAAATCAGGGGCTGGGACGCGCCGGAAGATTTTTATCGACCCGGCCGGTTCTCCACCAGAGGTAAAAGAGGGAAAGAAACATGGTGATCAGGGCGGAGAGGGCGAGGCCGTAGATGCCCCACCAGGTCATGAAGAGCAGGTTGAACCCGATCTTGAGCAGCAGGCGGAGCACCCCCAGGTCCCGGATGACCTGGGTCTGTTTATAGAGGATGCAGACCCGGGTGAGAACGATGCTGATCAGCTCGGGGACGCTGACGAAGATGAGGATCAGGTAGAGGAGCGACACTTCTTCCAGTGCCGCGGCCGGGAAGTCGGGGCGCCCATAAGCCAGCCGGACGAGGGGCCCTCTCAGAGCGAGCATGACCAGGAGGAGGCCGAGGGAGACTCCGCCGACGACCAGCATCGCCTTGCGGATACTCCGGGTAACGGTCTTTCCCGCGTAGATCGAACTCGACCAGTGGGAGAGGAGGGTGACCAGGAGTCCGCCGCTGAGAAAAAGGACGGGGATCTGGTAGAGCCGTTCCGCGTAGAAGAGGTTGGAGATGCTCCCGGCCGCCAGCCAGGAAGCCATTGTCTTGTCCGCCACGGGGATCATGGAGATGGCGACCATACCCACGATCTGCCGGCCGGCCACGGCGAAGAAATCCCCGACCGGGGTTTTTCTGCCCCGGCTCAGCCGGACGCCCAGCCGCCGGATGCCCAGGTAGAGCAGCGCCAGCCTGGCCGCCTCTCCCAGAACGTAGCCGATGGGGACGGCATGGATCCCGAGCACGTTTCTGCAGGCCAGGATGAGGAGGACCGCCGCCAGGGCCCGGAATCCGGGGGAGACCGCCGGCAGCGCGAAACGCTTGCTGGCGTTCAGGAACCCGGCCAGGATGCTGCTGTTCAGCATCAAAATGATCAGGGGGGAGGTCTCCCAGAGGAGCGAGCGGACCAGGCTCAAATCCTCGGGCGAGAACCGGGTAATGACGGGGAGCAGGACCGTCAGGAGACCGACAAAGGCCGCGGTCAGGCAGGCCACCCCGATGGTTCCCTCTACCATCACCCGGCCCACGAAATCTCCGGTAGCGGAGGCCCGCGACCGGGCTTGAGCGATATAGGGGACGATGACGCTCTCCAGCGCCATTGAGAAGATGGTCGAGAAACCGGTCACCCAGGCGAAACAGAAAAAGAAGGCGTCGGTCTTGCCGGTGGAACCGAACCATCCGGCGATGAAGAAAGGAATCGCCAGTCCCGCCGCCTTACCGATGCTGCTCCAGACCGTGGTGGTGACCGTGTCCCGGGCCAGGCTTGATTTTTTCATGATCCGCCGCCGTCCCCGTTTTCATCGCCCTCCGCCAGGAAGAGGGACTCAATAACCCAGCTTCCTCCCTGGGGACACGTGTACGTCATTTTGATTAACTTCAGCTCAGCAGTCGCGGGGAAAGGTAGCACCGTCCGGTAAGAGTGGGAATTAAATACTTTTCCCTTCCGTTCTTCCCGGTGGGAGGAGAATATCCGGGCCGGGGAATGACGGGCTCTTCCCGGAGCGCGGGATTCCAGCCAGCGGTCGGCGGTCTCTTCGCCCAGACGGATCGGGAAATCGAACCGTTTCCCATCGGCGGTCCAGCATTCGGTCCGGGCGATCTCGGTTCCCCCGGGGAGGGAAGTGCTGCCTTCGGTGAAGGATATGATCCCCAGCCCCCGGCACCGGTTTTCCCTCCCTACCTCCGTGTGGACCTCGGCGGTTCCCGCCAGGACGGTCTTCATGTCCAGACTGGTGTCATTCTTCCCGGGCTGAACCACGGCGCTGGGGAAGATCCGGGCAACGATGTCGACCGGTCCCAGGAGAAGTTCGCTTTCGCTGGAGCCGGGAATCCGCAGCGGGACCCCCGCCCGGTTGAGGAAGCTTATCGTTACCGTCGAAGGGAGAGGACAGATATTCCAGGGGAGCGCGACCGTGGCGGCGACGCGGCGGATCTCGCCCGCCGCCGCGGGATGGAGGACGACGGGGGAGAGGGTAACCAGCTTCTGGAAATAGCCGGCTTGGAACCGCAGGCGGGGGATGACCGTCTCTTCCGCCCCGGGGAGGCATTCGTAGAAAAAAGTGAAGGGGAATTCCTCTTCGCCCTCGATCTTTTCCGGGAGCCGCTGGTGACCACGGAAGATGAGGCTGGTCCCGAACCGGACCGATGAGGAAACCTCCGGTGTCAATCCCCGGGCTCGCCCCCCGGCCGCGTCCGCCATCCGGATCTCTCCTTGATCCGCGTATAGGTTGGAGAGCGCCGTCCAGGACGCCCGGTTCCCCGGTGAGAGCTCCACGGCCCGGAGATACTCGCGCACGGCCTCGAAGGTCTCCCCGATTTTCTGCCGGGCGAGCCCCCGCCGGTAGTGCTGGTCGGCGCTTTCGGGGGCGGATAGGAAAATCTCCAGCGCTTCCCGGGGGCGGTCTTTTTCCAGCAGGGCTCTTCCCCACCAGTAGTAGCCCTCCCGGTAGCCGGGGTTGTCGGCTACCGCTCGTCGGGCGACCTCGATGACCTCATCCCAGGCGCCCAGTACGGCACAGGATCGCAGTGTTTTTTCGGCCCGGTCGGCGCCACGCTCTCCCCTCTCGTAGCCGGCCGCGAAAAGCGCGGCCGCCTGTACGGGCAGTCCCCGGCTTTCGAACCGTTCGGCCAGGCCGCTGAGATCGTCGGATGGAAGACCGAGGACCTTCTCGCTCAGGGAGGGACGGTACCAGACAGCCAGCGTCATCCGGCGCATTCTCGCTTTCTCCGCATGAGACCCTTCATTCCAGACCGCCCCGGTGTAATACCAGATAAAAGCGATCGTGTCGTGAATGATTTCCAGCGGGTTCCGGGAACCACGGTCGAGGAGGGGCGGAGTATAGGAATAATAATCGATAACGGCCAGGATGAGGAGAAGCACGATCAGTGCCGCAATGTATTTCTTCATCGGGTCCGCTCCTCCTCCCCGCCGTTTTCCGGTGTGTTGCCTTCCATGAAGACGGCGGCCAGCAAAAACGGTACGGCCAGGAGCAGGGGATACTGGTAGCGCAGTTCGGCCGAACTGACGGAGACCATGAGGCTGAGGGTATTTCCCAGCACGGGCGCGCCCAGGACCAGGAAGCGGGGAGATCTCATGCGGAGGGCCAGCACGACCAGGCCGATGATCACCGCGTAGAGATAAATGGCGGGGCGCCAGATCAGGATGAAGGGGAGCTGCCGGTGAGTGGTGACGATGACCACGCGGTCAAGCAGACGCCGGAATGCCGGGAAGAGAGAGTCCGTCGCCAGTCCCAGGTCGTTCTCGCTGATCTCCCCGATGACCGTCCGCAGGTGCCGGTCCGGCGGCGGAACGATATTCCATAAAAAAGAGGTAACCTGCTTCTGATGCCGGAGCAGCGTCCCGGGATGAGCGAGGACGTTCCTCCACCAGAACCGGAGAAATTCTCCCTGCCGCCGGGTCAATGTTTCAAAGTCGAACCGTTCCCCCCGGTAGAGCGTGGTCTCGACGGTGTAAGGGCTATAGGCCCATTGGTCCGCGGTGGATCGGAAGGAGTTTAAAAGATCTTCTTCCTCCGGAGTTAACCGGACCCCGGCGTGGAGGAGGGCGGCGGTCTGGTGAATGAGCGGTTGCCAACCCCGGATGTTGGGGGCTACCCCTAGGAGGGGAAAGAGGATACCCCGGACCGGAAGCAGGACCAGGAGTGCCGTCAGGCAGGCTTTCCCGATCTGCGGCCGCTGGGTCCGGAAGGCCAGAAGCAGGCAGGGGACAAGGAGAACGGTCACCAGGATGCCGTTATGGCGGAAGAGGGGAAGCCCCGCCAGGAGCAGCCCCAGGGCGATCCAGGATCCCTTCCCGATCCGTCCGGGCTCTCTGAGCATGATCAGGCAGAGGAGGGTGAGGAGAAGGATGAAAAGCGAGTAAAGGGTATCCTTCCAGAGGGTGATGATCATGAACCCGTCCGCCGGGTGGAGGGAAAGGAGGATCAGGGCGCTCCAGACCGCCCAGCGGGGAACACCGACCCGGCGCAGAACGAGCAGTCCCCATCCGCAGACCAATGTGAAGGCCGCGATCTGGAAAAGAGCGATTGCCGCCGGGTGAAGCCAGAGACGGGTGATCAGCCAGATCGAAAGGGTGTGGAGGGCGGGATGGACGTTGTTCAGTTCCAGGGAGAGCATCTGCTTCCATTGCCAGATCGAGTCCGGGGACATCAAGGCCGGATAATAAGCCAGCCAGTACGTCATCCAGACAAGAAGGGGCAGGAGAAAAAAAACCGTTTTCTCCCGGAAGGATACGTTCCCTGCGATATATACATTTTCCCTCTTCATCTCTTTATTTACCCGGAACTCAGCTTCGTAACTTTTTTTACACCTGATGGAGTGCCTTAGATACCCCACCTCGCCCCCTTTCATGAACACCTGATCCTTCGACTTCGCTCCCTTCGACTTACGCTCAGGCTCTCCGACAGGGGTTTCGACACCTTGGGGTAAAAATCAGGTGCTCAATTCTTTATTAGGGTAATCAGAGTAATCAGGTGCTAAATTTTAGTTAAGGCTCCTTCCGGAGACTACCAATCCCCGTAAAATCGAACCTGCCGGAACGCGCTCACTTTGCCCCGGTAGCCCTTGTTCTCGACCAGTTCCAGTTCCAGGAAGCGGGCGCCGGGCGGGGTAAGACCATTGATCACGCATAACCCCCATCCGTCCGTCCGGTCGAGCAGGATCCGGACGCCCTGCTCGGGGGCCGGGACCGGCTGCCGGTTTCCATCCAGAAACCGGACACCCAGATAGGGAGAGAACCATTCCAGGTACATCTCCGTACCCCGGATCAGGGTCGCTGTCCAGAACCGCCTCCCGCCCTTGACCGTGATGGGGGCGCTTCGGAGAACGAAGGCGGGATCCGCTGTCCGGTCTTCGAGGCGAAAAACGGCCGTCCCCGGTCCGGCGCCGGTCTCCTCGATCGAAAGCGTGAAATCATTCTCCCTCTTTCCGGCGTAATCGATGGCGTTCCAGCCGTCCGGAACGCCGTCAGCCGGCGCCCGGTCGATGCCGAGGTCCCGGTTGACGATCTCCACCGGGGCGAAGGATATCGCTTCTTCCCGCCGCCAGACAGTCAGGCCGTCGATCGACTCCGGTATTTTTTGGACTTCGCCCCGCGCGGCCGCGGGCGCCGGAAACTCCCCGGCGCCGATCCACCAGATCGCGGCGTTCTTAACACTTTCCGGAGCGACGGCATAGACCGTCTTCTTCAGGGTGTTGGAGAGGTAGTAATTGAGTGCCAGCCGGGTATAGTAAGCCTCCTCTCCGGCGGGTATCAGGGCGTCTCCCGGACGGGCGTTACGCTCCAGATAGGCCGTCAGCGCTTTCCAGTCGGTCTTGATCAGGTTCCCCTCCGGATCCCGGTTGGCATAATAGCTGATCAGGGGATTGATGTTGAGGAGCACGAAACCCGCGCAGAAAAGACCGACGAGGCTTCGCTCCCCACCCGCCCGCTGTTTGTCCCGAACCCGGGCTCTTCCTCTCCCCAACAGCCCGGCCAGTCCGGTAACTCCCCGGGCGATGAGCAGATAATAAACCGGGAGCAGGAAGATGAGATAGCGGGGGCTGAAAATATGGCCGGGCTTGAAGACCGTGAAAACGGCGGCGGGGGTCAGGAGGAGAAGCAGGAGGAAGATGGAAACCCGGCGTTGAGACCGGAAAGCCGCGATCAATCCGGCCCCCAGAAAGAACAGGTACCAGGCCAGCGCCGGGCCGCCGCCCGCGCCGTAAAGGCTGAAGATGGTCCCCAGCGGCGTGATGGGGACCGGGGCCCGCTCCCCACCTCCCGCCTGGCCCACGTCCATCCGAACGTACATCTTCAGGGCGTCGGGATGGCTGAAAACAGTGACGACCCGGGGGAGAAAGAGAAGCCCGATGACTAGAAGCGAGATGAAAAAAGGCGACTTCCAAAACGGTCTCCGGTTCCCGGCGCCCCGGCGTTCCGTGAATGCCAGGACGGCCTGGGGCACGATCAGGAAGACGGCGAAAAGGTGCGTATAGAGGGCCAGCGCGGTGGAGACGGTATAGCCGATCCAGCTTCCTCTACGGTCATCCCCCCGGGCCTTCCAGAAGAAATAGAGAGAGAGGAGCGAGGTCAGAACAAAGAAAGAGTACATTCTCGCTTCCTGAGAATAGCGGAGGTGATAGGAGGAGACGGTCAGGAGCAAGGCGCCGATCAGGCCTTCCCTTCTTCCGAAGAAGAGTCGCCCCGCCCGATAAATGACCCAGACGGCGCAGATTCCCCAGATCGCCGAGGGCAGCCGGAGGACGAACTCGCTCTCACCCAGGGCCAGGAAACAGCCGGTGATGATCTGGTTGAGAGGGGAATGAAGCGGGTGGGTGGTCTTGAGAATGTAGGAAATACTTTTCCCGGCCACCATCAGTTCATAGAGCTCGTCGTACCAGAGGCTCTTTCCGCCCAGATCGTGAAACCTTAAAAAGGCGGCGGCCATGATCAGGAAGATCAAAACCAGGTGAGAAACCGATCGCTCAGTTATCTTCATCGCCGACAAGGGACCCACCGGCCTTCCGGGCCTTGATGATCAGTTCCGACCCGGCGATGTAAGCATGCTCCTCCGGGACAAAGCCGTATTCCCGGAGGAGATCGTTCAGCCGGGTGTGGGTGTAATGGGTTATGTGCTCATCTTTATAGGCGTTGGGCATCAGGAGGCCGTAAGCGAATTCTATCATTCTCCAGGACCGCCGGCTGTAGTCCGGCGTCCCCAGCACCAGGACCCCGCCGTCGTCGAGGACCCGGTTCAGCTCCCGGAATATCTCCCTTCGGAAAGGGACGTGCTCGATCACTTCCGAACAGATGATCCCCCGGAAGGCCCGGTCTCCGAAGGGAAGGGAGAAGATGGAGGCGTTCATGAGGAGGGGATGGAATTGCCTCAGGTAGCGGAGCTTGATCTTCGATATGTCGAGCCCGACCGCCCGGGGCAGCGACTTGATGATGTTGCTGCTGCCGCATCCGATATCCAGGAGCCTGTCAGTCCCGGCGATAAAATCAGCCACGATCCGGTACCGTTTTCTCTGCCAGTACCGCTGGACCGGGATAATGCTGTTGTGGGCACGGTCGTCGTAATCGGCGGTCTCGCAGGAATTTCTCAATTTCCACATCGCGAAAGCGGTTTTCAGGTAGGATTTTCCCAGGTTGAAGAGTTTGGCCTTGGAGTGTCCCGCGCGCCGGGGACGATAGGTGAAGGGCACTTCCTTGATCCGGTATCCCCGGTTCCAGATCTTGATCGCGATCTCTTCCAGGATACTGAAATCCCGGGCTTGCAGGTCCAGGTCCGAGAGGATATCGGCCCGGTAAAGGCGGAAGCCGCTGGAAACGTCGCGGATGGGGAGGAAGAGTACCCGGGAGAAGACGATGTTGAGGATCCTGCTCAAGGCCATCCTCCACCACGGCATCTCGGCCGCCCCACCCTCGATCCACCGGGAAGCGATGATCAGTTCCGCGTCCTTCCGCTGCCGGTAAAGTTCGGCAATGAAACGGGGGGGGTGGGAAAGGTCGCCGTCCATGGTCAGGACGTAGTCTCCCCGAGCCGCTCTCAGCCCCTCCTGGAAGGCGTTGCCATAGCCGGGGTTTTTCTGGACGAAGACGAGATCGGCGCCGCTTTCGGCCCGCTCGACGGTGTCGTCTTGAGAAGATCCGTCGACGACGATGATCTGGGAAGGGATCTCCGCCTCTTCCAGGGTTTCCCGGATCCCCCGCAGGAGGATTTCTATGTTTTTGCCTTCTTCTTTGACGGCGACGATCACGGATAGCATAATGGCCGGGAGGGTAGCACAACCCGATTGTCCCCGTAAATAAATAATCCTCCCCGGGTTCGGAGAGGCACTCGATCCGGCCGGCGTCAAATTAATCATTTCGTATTTTCATCCGGCCGGATACAATAATTCGAGTTTCTGATCGCCGGCAGCGGGCCGGCGTAGTCCGCTCCGATAAGTGAGGTTTCCGGTCATGCGGAAGGAAATAATAATAGGATTGGTAGCGATCCCGGCGGCTCTCCTGGTCTTCCTTTTCCTGAAGTTCCCGGGGGGACGGTGCCGCCCCGCCCGGGCGGCTCTTCTCCCCGCGACCGGCCAACTGGAGAGCTGGGCCGAGTTTGACGACGGCTATTACCGCTCGGGGAGAAAAATGAGGTTCCGGGACAACGGCGACGGAACCGTCACCGATCTCAACACCGGGCTGATGTGGGTGAAATCGGGATATGCCGAAAGCGAGGTTACCCCTGCCGTTCCCTACCAAAAAGACGGTCCCTGGAGAAGCTATTACTGGAACCACGCCCTGATCTACTGCGATCGGCTGGAGACGGCCGGCTATTCCGACTGGCGGTTGCCCAATCTCAAGGAACTGGTCAGCATCCTGGATCTCAGCCGGATGGACCCCTGCGTGGACGAGAAGTATTTTCCCGCGACCCGGGCCGATTTTTACTGGACCTCCACCTCGTTTTCCTTCCAGACCTCCCAGGCCTGGTATGTGTACTTCAATCTCGGCTACGTCAATCACCTCAACAAGAACAACTACCTTTATATACGGCCGGTCCGGGATGTAACCACCGCAGATTCGGATTTAGAACAATAGTTCCCCGGCTGTATGCGTAATTCGGCAACTGATATTTACCACGAAGGACACGAAGAACACGAAGGAAGATACTAAAGAGAGAAGAACGATAAACGATGATTGTGCCTGCCGCCACCTCTTCCAAGAAAATTTTTTATATTTCCTGTTTTGTTCTTTTTACGTCAGCGCTGCTTTACCCGGTCTATTTCAACGGGTTCCCGATCCTCAATTATGATACCGGCACCTATCTCGAGTCATCCTTCACTTTCCTGGTGCCGACCGATCGCCCGATCGGCTACTCCCTCCTGCTCGAAATCGGCCGTCTCTCCGGTTCGCTGACAGCGGTCGCCGCGAGCCAGGCGGCCGTCACCGCCTGGCTCCTGATCGCTTTTCTGAGTCTGTATCTCGGCTACCGGCCGGTAATGATCGCGGTTGTTCTGGGAGGATCTGTCCTGCTCACCCCGCTGCCGTTTGAGGTCTCCCTGCTCTACCCGGACGTGACTTCCTTCTGGATCCCCCTGGCCGCGCTGATCTTTTTCAGCGCAAAAGCGCGTTTTCCATCCCGGCTGGCCTCCCTGCTCGTCCTCTCTCTCGCCGTTCTGGCCAGCTATGCCAACATTTTGCTGGTCATCTTCATGATGGCAATGATTGGGGTGGCCCGGTTCCTTCTCTCCCCGGCTCGCGGTGTTTTCCTGAGAAGGAAAGGGGTGACGATGATTGCACTGCCGCTCTTTTTTCTTCTCCTGCCCCCGATCGTGAACATGTTCCTGGGATACGGCTTTCGGTATTCGAAGGCCTCGCATGTCTTTGTCTTCGGGAATTACCTGGCGGGCGACGGGGGGGGCGTTCTTCGGGCCGCCCTGGAAGAGCTGCCCCGCACCGATCCTGAAAACCCCCTGAACGATCATCTGGATCTGCTCCTGTCCGGGAAGGGGAGAGGGCCGAGCTGGTTTCTCTGGAGCGCGGATTCCCCCCTCAACACGGACAGCCGACTCCGGGGATGGATCGGCGATAAAAGATATCTGCAGCCGGTGATCAACGACACCCTGCGGAATAACTTCCCGGCGGTGGTCAGGAAGGTCGCCCGTGACTTCACCCGACAGCTGACGTTGATCCAGCCCGGTTACGTCTGTCGTCCGGTCGATGAAAAAGCCAAAGTCCTCACGGTGCTGGGGGAGCGGTTCCCGGGACTGAAAGAAGAATACCTGCGCTCCCGGCAGCAGCGCGGCCGCCTCACGGAACTGATGGAAGAGCAAGGGGCTGATGATTTCTTCCGGTGGGTATTTATCGGGGCCGGCGCCCTGGCGGTGATAGTGCTCCTCGCTTCCCTGGGGGGAATAGGTGGTAAATCCGCACGAGCCCCGGAGACAATCCTCCCCCTTTTCTTTATTCTCTACTATCTCTTCAATGCACTGCTGGTGTCTGCGACGGCAGGTCTCTCGCCTCGCTATACCACCCGGGTCAGCGCCCTGGTGGTTATCGCCCTTATCCTCCTGATCGCCGGCTTCCTTAAGCCGGAATCCGGAGATCGCTTTCAGTTGTTGTAAACCCGTATTTCGTAGATCCGGGCGCTTTTGTCGCCGTTGGTCCCGGTGATCAGGATACGGAGGCGGTCGGCTTTCACCGTCTCGAAGGTATGGGCCCGGAACCGCTGCCGGTTGTCGGGGACCGAGACCGGCGTCTTCCAGCCGTCACCGTCGGGCACTTGGATGTGGTAACTCTGAACGCAGAGGGGGGACCGGGGTTGGAAGGAGTTGGGGAGATCGAACCCGGTGTCAAAGGTCAAAAGGACCGTGTTGAACTCCACCGGCTCGTCGAACTCCAGCTCGATCCATTGGGGGAACGGCTCCGCCGGGTCCGATACCCACATGTTGAAGCTCATCTCTTCGGGCCAGGCAAGACCGTTGATCACGTTCTCCGGGGTGGTCCCCCGGTAGGAGAGGGGAGGGTCGACTGTCATGCAGTAGACCCCCTCCCGGACGCCGGCATACTTCCAGTCGCCGGTCCGGTATCCCCGGCAGCTCCAGGGGAGTCCGTGATTCGTCAGCTGCCAGAAAACCCCCGGGGCCGATTTCAGGTATACCCAGTAATATCCGTCCGGATCGACGTCGGCATCGAGCCGGAAGGTGACCCAGCGGGGCCCTCCGGGGGGGACGATGGCGGAGGCTTCGGCGATGTCGGGCTTGCGGGAGAGGCTGAAGAGGCTCCGGCTGATCTCGAACTCCCCGAAGGCGGGGGCTTTTCTCAGGCCCAGTTCCAGCCGGGTGTCTTTTTTGTTCTCGGAACGGACCAGCAGGGAGACGCTCTCGATCTTTTTCCCCGGCGCGGGGAACATCATCGCCCGGTAAAAATTCATCGGGTGCTCCCGGCCGGAGGGGAGCACCGTCTTTTCGGTGCAGGGAAGCGTTTCGGCGAAGGACGAGGCCCGGACCCGGGCGCTCCGGGCGAGGTCGCCGGGATCGAGGTCGCGCAGCCCCGGGATCCGGGCGTCGTTTTTCAGAAGCCTTTGCTGGAGTTCGGTTATCTTTTGCTCTCCCAGCTCCCGGGGGGTGAGACCGTACTGCAGGCAGAGCGCGGCCGCCGTCCCGATGGCCTGGGCGCAGGCGGCGATGGTTCTGATGACCCGGGTGGAGCCGAGGGCGATATGGCTGGCGCTGATGTGGCGCCCGGCAAACATCAGATTGTCGATGTTGCGGGAGTAGAGCGCCCGGAAAGGGATGCTGTAGGGCTGCACGGGCTGCTGAAAATTGGGAAGACCGGGGTCGAAGAGTCCCCGGGGGGGATGGAGGTCGATCGGCCATCCTCCGTAAGCCACCCGGTCGGGAAAGAGCGGACGCTCTTCCAGATCTTTCTGGGTCAGCATATAATCCCCCATCAGCCTCCGGCTCTCCCTTTTGGCGGCGACGGTACCCACCTGGCTCAGGTAACGGCGCCGGAACAGTTCCCGGGTCTTTGGATCCCGGTTCTTGACGAAATCCCAGACCCCGTAAATTAGCCGCAGCAGTTCATCCCGGATCTCTTCGCCCCGGGCGATCGTGCCTTCGACCCCGCCGTAGGAAATCCACCAGAATCCGCTGGTCTCCTTCCCGATCAGGCGATGGGGGAGGTCGGCCGCGGTCGGGAAAAGATGGGCCCAGTCCGGGCGTTGGAAGGAAACCGGTTCGTCGGTTTCGGCTGAACGGAACATGAGGGTGGTGCCCATGGTCCGGCTGTCGGGGACCGGCGGCGCCAGGCTTTCGCCGAGCTCATCCCGGCTTTCCCGTCCCTGCCGGTACTCGGCGCCGGCGCTGACGGCGACGTCCCCGTCGCCGGTGCAGTCGAGAAATAACGTGCCCGGAAACCGGTATGACCGGCCGGTGACGACATCGGTCGCCTCCACCGCCTGGATATGCCCGGCCGGTTCGACCACGGCCTTCGTCGCCCGGGTGTTCAGGTAGAGGGTAATCCCCCTCTCGGCGCGGACGACATCGAGCAGGGTGTCGTCCCAGCTTCGGTAGGGGACCCGCGCCCGGCTCAGTTCCCGGATGATCCCGGTTTCCAGGTAGTAAGGATGGTCCCCCCGGGCGTAAGCCCCCGCCGGTGAAATACCGATCTCCGAACTGGCGCTTCCTCCCAGGACGGGGCGATCCTGGAGCAGGGCCACCTCGCATCCGGCCCGCGCCGCCGCCACCGCGGCGCAGACTCCCCCCACCCCGCCCCCGATGACCACCACGGGGTATTGACGGACCGTTTGAGGCGGCGCATCGCCGGCCAGGAAATGGCGGCGGAGCCTTCCGGTCCCGGAAGAATCGGCCGGAGGGATGAAATCGGGGTCGTCGGTGATCAGGACCGCGTCGCACCGGCCGTAGGCGCCGGTCAGGTCGCGCAAGGCCAGGCTGTGACTGCCCGCGGGCAGATCGACCTCCCCGGCTTTTTCCCAGGTCCACTCCGGCACCGGGGCGGTGCCGCATTCGCGGGGGAGGGGCGCATCGTCGATGAGAACCTGAAACCGTCCCGGAGTGAATTCCGTAAGCCAGTTTTTTGATCGCGCCCAGACGGTGTACTTTCCCGGCCGGTCGACATCGAACGAGGCGCGGGCGTCCTCCACCGGCGCGCCGGTCCCGGCCGCCAGGAGGTAGGATGAACCCACCGTGGAGAAGAACTGGGAGTCCACCGTCCAGCCGCCTTTAACGGGAAAAAGCTCCGTTTCCAGCCAGAGATACCGGTGGCGGGGAGAAAGTTCGGGGATGGCGCCGGCTACGGTGCCGGGGATGAAAGATAACACGAAAAGAAACAGAATGAACCAGGTCTGCGGCATGGGGTACCGGGTATATTTCGTTACCATAGTTCCTCGCCATCCCCATCCCGGGAGAACCGGACGGCTGGTGAGCATACTCGGAGGATCAGGATGCCGCTGGCGCGGTTTCCAGAGAATCCAGGTAGAGGATGATGGTGGTCAGGATATCGAACTGGGCCTTATCCAGGCTGCCGCCGAGCAAAGCCCGGGTTGCCGCGGGGTCCAGATAACGGGCCGGGAGCCGGCTCCCGGAGAGTGTCTCCAGCGCGCGGCGGCGGATTGATTCATCGATCTTCTTGCTGACATAGGGCTTGCGGGCCCGGGCCCTGATCCGGATCTTCAGGGAGGCGGGAAGGAGTGAGAAGAGTTCCCGGGCTTTCAGATAGAGGTAGCGTCGCGGCGAATGCAGCGGAACTGCCAACGAGCCGACATTGTCGATCCCGGCGATTTCCGGCGACAGCCGGCGCAGGAAGTGATCGTAGAGCCGGTGGTAACGCTTGCGGTCGTCGGGCACGTTCATCAGGTAGTCGAAAACGAAGAGAGAATAGTAGGGAGCTACCGTCCAGAAGTAACTGCGGCTTTTCTCCTCCCCCTCGAACTGCAGTTTGAAGCAGTGCTCGAAGATGATGAAGTGAATGTATTTTTGGGAGAGGTCCTTCTCGGGATACCCTTCCACCCGGCGCCGGATTTCACCCCGCATTTCTTCGGGCTCGAAACCCGTCAGTTCCCGGACCTGTTCCAGGGTGAGCCAGGCGTTATTGCTGATGATGCAGTCGACCAGGTCGTCGATGGCACGGAGCTTCTGGGGGGGGCGCATGTCCGGGAGCAGGATATTTCCCTCGTCCCCGGTAAAATGGATCAGGTCCGGCCCGTACGTCTCCTTGATCTGCCGGAAGAAATCGAGGATGAAACTCATGCCGGTGCTGCAGAGGCCGTCTTTCAGGGCTATCATCAGCAGGCAGTCGTCCCCGTCCGGCTTTTTCAGATCGAAGAGCCGCCAGGGCATCTCCAGGGCGTCCGCGATCCGTCCGGCCAGGGTGGCATCCGGTTCCCGCTCCCGGGCGAAGTCGAGGAAGGTGGCCCCAACGGCTTTCACCCCGGTCTTTTTGAGTCCCGCCGCCACCGCCCGCGAGTCCAACCCGCCGCTTAAAGCGACCACGGCGGCTTGGCCGTCTCCCTCTCCGGCCCGTGCCCGGCAGGCGTTCAGGAACAGGTCTTCCAGTTCCCCGGCCATGCGTTCATAGGTCTTTCCGGTCTGGTCTTTCCGGTCGAAATTGAACGAGCATACCGGCTGGCGCGAGATCTCGGGTTTATCCCCTTCAACGGTAAGCAGGGTCCCCGGAGAGAGGCGGGAGACGCCCTCCACCAGCGTCCGCTTCCCCAGGGGGAATCCGAGGAGCAGCGTCTCGGCCAGTCCCCGCCGGTCGGCGGCCGGCTGACCGGTGAAATGAACGCAGAAGGCCGCTCTGCGCGAGACCGCGGCCAGGTTCCCGTTCCGGGAATAGTAGACCGGGAGCCGCCCCAGGGCGTCATTGAAGAGAAAGAGCCGTTGCCGGGTACGATCCCAGACGACGGCGATGAAATCTCCGTCGACGCTCCGGAGCCATTGGCCGAGCGTCTCGCCCGCGTTTTCTTCGCCGCGGGCGAGAACCCCGGCCAGGCGGATGAGATCGCTCTCCACCTCCGGCGTGCTCTTGCTGTATATCCGGCCTTCGAAAATAATCAGCGTTTCACCGGATTCAATTACCCGGACGGGATAGGCGGGATAGCGGGTGACTCCGGCGCAAAACCGGTCCGAGGAGAATAACGTTTCACTCCGATAATCGGGGAGGGGAAGAATCGTCTCCTGGGCGGCCAGAAGAAGAGCTTCCAGCGTTTCCTCTCCCCCGGCGTTGCCGACGAGCAGGTTGATTCCGGGCATAGTATTGATTTCCTTTTATTTTCGCGGGTAAAGAGATAACTTCGCAACTTATTCAACCGCTGATTTTGCTGATTAAATGAAATAATCCGCTTAATCAGTTTAATCCGCGGTTTCTTGAAATTCCGAAGTGGTGAAATTATTCCATGTTCTCTTTGAAGAAGGCGATGGAGAGCGTCAGGAGCAAACCGACCAGGAGGCCGATCGCCAGGTTGAGTGCCGGCCGGGGCTTGATCGGCTTCTCGGGGACGACCGGCTGGCTCCGGACGCGGGTCTGCTGGCAGAGGTCGGCCAGGTTGCGGAGATTGGCGATCTCGTCCTTGAAATCCCCGATCTTCTCCCCGTTCTCGGCCACGGAAGTATCGATCTCGGTCATCGCCTCGTTGAGGACGCTGATGATTCTCTCCTGGTTGCTGGCGTAGGAATCGATGAAGAACGCCTCCGCCTGGCTTCCTTCCGCGCCCCGTTTGTCCACCTTGTCGTCAAAATCGGAGATCTTTCCCGTGAGCAGTTCGATCCGCTGGAGGATGTTCTTGCGCAATTCCAGCTGTCGGTCGACCACCTCCTGCAGTCCGGTGATTTTTTCCTCCAGGTTGACGACCCGGCTTTTCAGAGCGTCGATGGTATCAAGATACCTTTTCTGGTGCTGCTCGATGACGATCCGGGCCAGCCCGTTGAGCACGTCGACGACGGTTTGGGGCGGGTTGTCCTGGTAGATGACCTCTACCAGGGGAGACCCCATCTTGGTCGGGCTGACGTCTTCCAGGAAGGTGACGGTCTCCAGGTGCTTGCGCATCTCTTCCAGCGGCTCATCCAGTCCCAGCTGGTCCCGGACCCGGGAGAGGACGGCCTCGCTGCGGATGATCTCGGCGGTGGCGTCGGGCTCCTCCAGGAATTCGATCTCCTGCTTCGGCTTCTCCTTGGCCGGGGGGAGATAGATTTTTCCCACCTCCAGAATCAGCTGGGATTGATAGAGCCGGGGCATAATCAGGGTGACGGCGCCCGCCGCCGCCAGACAGAGAAGCGTCCCTCCGATGATCAGCTTCCGCCGTTTCCGGAGAACGCGCATATAATCTTTTAAGGTGAGTTCCTTCTGATCGGGCATCCGATGTTTCTCCTTAACCCGGGATATTCATGAAAATTAAAGATTTCCATTAAATTCCGGTTTACTCATTGTTGCTCAATGTATTTATGAATAGAAATCTGGTTTATGCGGTTACAGCATTCTCCTTTTCCTTCTCCGGAAGGACAATAGTGAACTTCCGAAACAAAAAATAATATATACACCGAAAAAAGAGGAAATGCCACTATAAAAATCTGCTGCCGGATCCCGGTCGCCCATTCGCCCGAAGAAAGTGGTTCTGATCGGGCACCACGGATCAGGACGACGTTTGCCCCCCCCTGAAATATAACTTGCATCTGACGCCGCAACGGCGAACAATAGAAGTGACCGTTATGTTTAAAAACCGCGCTTTACGGCGTCCAAAACGAAGGTCATGTCCGCCGTTTTGCAGGGGAAACTCAGGAGAGAAGTATTGAAAAAACGATGCTTCCAGGCGCGCCACGGGAAGGAAGAGCGGCATTCGTTAACTCTTGGTTCATCCCTGAGTTCCGCCGGTATGGCATCACCCCGGTTGTGGAAAGTCTCCTTTATTGGAAGCGTTAGCATAGTACTCCTGATCGGCGGTTGTTCTGCGTATCATCCGATGCCGCTTACCCCTGCCGCCGTTTATGCCGCGCAGCAGCCCCCCGACATGGCAGAGTTGCGTATTCCGGCAAGCGAGATCGACCACCCCATCCTCCAGTCGGTGGAATTGAATCCGGACGAGGGGCTTTCCCCCGATAGCGCGGCCGTGCTCGCGGTCCTCTTGAACCCTTCCCTCCGTACGATCCGGGATCAAAAGGATTTATTGAGCGCTCAACTTCTCGACGCCGGACTATTGCCCAATCCGGAACTGATTTACACCCTGGGTGTGCCTACGGCCGGCCCCACGGCGGGAAGGGTAACCGCCTATGGCCTGGGGGTGTCCTGGGATGTCACCTCGCTGATCTCTCAGGCGGCAAAAAATGGCGCCGCCGGGGCGCAAAACGAGGCGCTCGCCCTGGATGTCGGCTGGCAGGAGTGGCAGGTCGCCCAGGCGGCCAAGACCGCGGTTTATCAGCTGGTCAGCCTGCAAAACCGGATTCCCCTGGCTGAAGAGGCCAGCCGAGGCCTGTCCCGAACCGTGGCGCAAATTCAGAAAGCCGTCGCGGACGGTTCCATGACGTCCGCCGCTCTCAATGCCGCCCGAACCGAAAGCCGCCGGGCAGACGAAAATCTCCTCGACCTGGAGCAGCAGGCCGATCGTCTTCGTCTGCAGCTCAAGCAACTGCTGGGGGTGCCGCCCGACTCGCCGATCAGCTTGAGTCCGGATATCGATCTGCCGGACCCGGTAGAACCGCCCGCCGGCCCGACGTTGCTTGAGGGGTTGGAACAAAGGCGATTGGACCTCCTCGCTCTGCGACGCGGCTACGACAGTCAGGAGGAATCGGTCCGGGTGGCCATCCTGGATCAATTCCCGAAAATCAACCTCGGGCCGACGATCAGCCGGGATACGGACAGCATCCAGACCACCGGTTTCGCCCTCGGCATAGAACTGCCGTTCTTCAATCGCAAACAGGGAAAGATCGCCCTGGAGCGGGCCACCCGGCAAAAACTTTTCGATGAGTATATGAACCGGGTTTTCGCGGCCCGTTCGGATATCGAACTGATCCTCTCCGGGATCCACTTTACTAACGCGCAGATCTCCGTGGCCCGGGCCGCTGAAACCGATCTGAAAGAGCTGCTGGAAAGCTACCGCCCCGCCCTGGCCGATGGGCGAATCGATGCCCTGACCTATTCCACGGCCGAAAACGACCTGGCCGCCGCGCGGATGAAAGTCTTTGCCCTGAAAGGACAATTGGCCCAGGCCGTGGTAGCTCTCGAACTGGCAGCCGGCTTCTATGAGATTCCGGGATCGGGCCGGTTGCCGGTAACCGCGCCAACGGCGCCCAAAGAAGGGGAAACCCCATGAAGGTTAAGCACGGTATCGCTTTGGTTCTGGCCGTTGCGTTCGCCGGCCTGGCCCTGACCTGCTGGTCCTCGACAACTCGCGGGGCGGACGGGGAGAAAGAGGCAGCTGCCAAGACACTGCCGGCCATCCCCCCGCTGCTGACCACCGCCGTGCCGACCACGCGCGTATTCCTTCTTCGTCTGCCCTGGATCGGCGCCGTGCAATCCCGGGCCTCGGTGGAGTTGCCCGCACTGGTGGCCGGCCGGATCGAATCCATCGAGGCCGTCGACCATGCCCCCATCGAGAAAGGCAAGCTGGTGGCCCGGCTGGGGGGACCTCTGGTTGAAGGACAACGGGCCCGGCTGGCCACCGAGGTCACGGCCCTGGAATCCCGGCTCGAGCTTTCCCGCCGGACGGTGGAACGGCTCCAACAGAATTTGGAGACGCAACTGGCGACCAAAAATCAGGTGGCCCAAGCCGAGGACCTGGAAATCAGCCTCCAGGCCCAACTCCGCGAAGCCCGGCTGAACCTGGAGACTTTTGAGCAACAAGCCTCCATCGTCGCGCCCATCAGCGGGATCTTCACCAACCGGCAAACCGTCGAGGGCGCGGAGGTCGCGGCCGGGCAGGTCATCGGCGAAATTGTCGATCCCGGCCATCTCCTGATCGAGGCTTCCATCTTCCCGCCGGAAGAGATCGAGCTTAAAGGGAAGGAGGCCACCATCCGCCTGGACGACAGCCGGAGCCTGACGGGTTTGGTCCAGAGCGTTCTCCCCCGGGCCGGCAGCACGGGCGCGGTGCAAGTCTGGATCGAAGGGCCGCAAATCGACCGGCAACTCCGCCCCGGCCAGACCGTGGGGGGGAGCCTGGTCGTCGAAGCCGGGCCGGAGAGCCTGGCGGTGCCGGAGTCCGCGATCGTCTATGACCCGGAGGAACACCCCTATCTTTTCGTCGAGAAAGACGGCGCCTACGAACCGGTCAGCGTTCGGCTGGGACTGATGCAGGACGGCTGGGTCGAGGTCCGGTCGGGGTTGGAACCAAACCAATCCGTGGTCACCCGGGGCGCGTATGAACTTTTCTACCGCCGGTTCAACCAGGAGTTCAAGGTCCAGGACTGACCCATGCGCAAGTTCCTCCAACTGGCCATTGTCAACCCGATCGCGGTCATCCTGATGGTATTGATCGCGGTCTGGGGAGGGGCCTTTGCTCTCCTTCATTTGCCGGTGGGTCTGTTTCCCGGGCTGGACGTGCCGGTAGTGAACGCTATCTCCCACTACCCCGGCACGGCCGCCGAGGACATGGAGCTGCTCATCACCCGCCCGATCGAGGAGCGGATCCGGACAATTCCCGGCGTCCACCGCGTATCCTCCACCTCCATCGAGGGACTCTCGCAGATTACGGCCGAGTTTGTCTGGGGCACCCGGCTGACCGACGCCCGCCAGCTCGTCCAGGCGGAGCTATCCTCCATACAGGGGGATCTGCCGGCCGGAGTCAAACCGCGCCTGGAGAACATCGGCACCACTCTTCAAGAGGTCGCCGGCTACGTGGTTTACGGGGGCGGGAGCCCGGTGGATCTTCGCACGATAGCGCAGATGACCCTGGCCAGCCGGCTGATGAGCGTGGACGGGGTATCCCGCGTCGAGGTCCTGGGCGGCGACGTGCCGGCGTTTATAGTCCAGCTCCGGCCGGCAGCGTTACCGCGGGAACACCTGACCATAAGTGATGTGGCCGCCGCCCTGGCCCGGTACAACCAGGCGGTCCCGGCGGATTTCATTGACCGAGGGTCGCGGGAGTATCCGATTCGCGGCGACAGCCGGCTGCGGACCCTCGAAGACGTTCTCGCCGTCCCGGTGATTTCCGACGGCGCCGCCTCCGTCTTCATAAATGATATCGCCGTGGTCCGATCCGGCCTGGCTCCGCGGCACTACCAGGTTCATGGCAATGGGTTGCCGGCGGTGGCGGTCATCGTGAGCAAGCAGCCCGACGCCAGTACGATCGACGTCGTCCGCGGCATCGATCGGGAACTGGAGAAACTCCAGGCGCTCCTGCCGCCGGGGGCCCAGGTCAGAAAATTTTACGACCAGGCCGATATCGTAACCGAAGCCCGTGATTCCCTCTTTTACGATCTGATCGTCGGCGCCATCCTCGCCACGGCGGTGCTCTTTTTCTTCATGGGGACATTTCGGGCGACCTTGATCGTCACCGCGACTATTCCCATCACGCTGCTGGCGGCGTTGGCGTTGATGCAGGCATTCGGCCAGACGCTCAACGTGATCACTCTTTCGGCGCTGACCCTGGCGGTCGGCATGGTAGTCGATGACGCGATTGTGGTGGCGGAAAATGTCGTGCGCCACCTCCAGCCGGGGAAAAACCGGCGGACCGCCACCATTGACGGGGCGCTGGAGATCGCGGGGCCGGATGCCTCCGGAACGTTCACCACGGTGGCGGCCTTTGCACCTCTGCTCTTCCTGGGCGGCATAGCGGGGCTTTTTGCCCGGCCGTTCGGGCTGGTCGTCAGCATCGCGTTGCTGGTCTCCCTCGCCGTATCCCTGACTTTCGTGCCGATGATGTTCGGACACCTGGGATTGATGGGCCCCCGGCGCGCACTGGGTTCGCGGCTGCTCGCCCGGCTCGACGGCGGTCTCCAGCGGGTGCTGGGTTTTACCTTTGCTCGCCGAGGGTTGACGATTCTTCTCGGGATACTGCTCCTGGGGCTGGGCGGACTCGCCGCCTGGCTGGGGCCCGTGAACGTTTTACCTGCCATCGACGAGGGAGCGATCCTGATCGAATACATCATGCCGCCGGGCACGTCCCTGAAGGAAAGCGACCGGGTCGGGGACATACTTGAACGCCAGGCGCTGTCCCAGGAGGATGTCGAAACCGTCTATCGGCGGACCGGATCGCCGGAACGGGGTTTCCAGGTCGAGGGCGTCAACCGCGGCGAACTCACCATGAAGCTCCAGCCGCGTACAGTCCGGACCCGCTCCCTGGCTGAGATAATGGCCGCTCTCCGGCGCGAGTACGAACAGATCCCCGGAGTGGCGTTCCTGTATCACCAGCCCACCCAGGAAAAGATGGATGAAAGCCTCTCGGGTCTGCCGGCGCTGTTCGGAGTGACGATCTTCGGCCCCGACATGAACGAGCTGGTGGCGTTGGCGGACCAGGCGGAGGGGATCATGGCTCAGGACCCCGTCCTGGCCAACATCGTCAACAACACAAAGATCAAAAGCCCGCAGATCATCGTCCGGCCGGATCCGGTCGAACTGGCGCGCTGCGGCATTTCCCCCGGCGATGTCTTCGCGACGATCCAGGCCGCTCGATTCGGCGTTCAGGCGACAACCATCGTGCGGCAGCAACAGGAGATTCCGGTCCTGGTCAAGGTCGACACCCCTCCGGATGTCACCCTCGACTGGCTGGAGGGAATCTCCATCCCCACCCCCTCCGGCCGGATAGTTCCGTTGGGGCGGGTGGCCGGCGTGCGCGTCACCCATCTTCCGGCGGCGGTTACCCGCCTCAACGGAGAGCGCGAAATCACCATCCTGGCGGAGGTTAACGGCAGCATCCCGGCCGCCGTGAACCGGCTCCGGGAGAAGTTCTCCGCCATCTCCCTCCCCGATGGTTACAGCATCGCTTTCACCGGCCAGTACCAGGTGATGAAGCGAACGGTCCTGGACTTCGGGCTGATCGGACTGGCCGCCGTCATGCTGATCTACCTGATCATGGCGATGCAGTTCCGCTCCTGGCTGCAGCCTTTGATCATTCTCTTTACCATTCCCGTGGCCCTGGTGGGAGCGATCGTGCTTTTGGCCATCACCCAGGTCGGGCTGGACGTTTCGGTGGGGATGGGGGCCCTGGCGCTGGTGGGGATCGCCGTTAACAACGCGATCGTTCTCCTCGACTATTCGAATCGGCAGAGGGCGGCCGGAAAGACTATATCCGATTCACTGCGGTCGGCCGCCTCCGTTCGCCTGCGGCCGATTCTGATGACGGCCCTGACCACGATTTTCGCCTTGATCCCGGTCGCGGTGAACCCCGCCGTCGGTTCGCGGATTTTCCAGCCGTTCGCGATAACCGTAATCGGGGGGCTGCTCTCCGCGACCGCCGCTACGCTCTTGCTTGTCCCCGTGCTCGCCACGATTTCGTTGCCTCACCAGCGGAAGTAACTCAGGGGAGTCTCTATTGATTATTACTAAAAAAGGTGGCGATCTCATGGCATTTTCTGTAGATGCTGTCTCCAAAGCATGGAGGTATGCTGGTGGAAGCTGTGAGTGTAAGAGAGGTAGTCATGGCCATTCTGGCTGATGCGGTAAGCAGCTCGTTTGGGACAATAAGGGCAGCACAGCCGGAGAAAGATGCCGTTGGGAGGCTCACCCTATAACGAAGTACAGGCAGTGATACACTCTCAAATTGCAAAATTTTTTGCTGGGATTGTCATTCCCGGACGTTTTAGCCGGGAGTAAGACATATCTTCCGGTGCCCGTCCCTCACCGTCCGGAAGGCGATTTTGATGAAATCCCAGATCAACCACGCTTCCCGGTAACAACCGGGATCATGCCCGTTAGCTCCCCCAGGGGAAAGCATTTCCCTGGGGGAGCTTTATTTCTTGCCCATCTTTGAAAATTCTCTTGCATCCACCTGGTAAACATTGTATCTTCATTGTAGATACCTGATATCGCGGAGGTTATTCATGCAAACCAAAATTCAAAAATGGGGGAACAGTCTGGCACTGAGGATTCCCAAGGTCCTGGCTATGGATGCTCACATCCAGGAAGGATCTCTGGTCGATATCGCCGTTTCTAACGGGGAGATTGTGGCCAAACCGACCAGAAAAACTGACTTTGATCTCAAAAAACTTGTGGCCCGGATTACCCCGGAAAATGTTCACGGCGAAGTCGAAACCGGTGAACCAGTCGGACGGGAGTCCTGGTAATGAAAAAGGACTACGTACCCGATCGCGGTGATGTGGTCTGGCTTACCTTCACTCCTCAGGCCGGACACGAACAGGCGGGTAGAAGGCCGGCACTGGTTATCTCCTCTTCCCTTTACAATGAGAAAACCGGTCTGGCGATTTTCTGCCCGATTACCTCGAAGGTCAAAGGCTATCCTTTCGAAGTGAACATTCCGAAGGGGCTGAAGGTCGAGGGGGTCGTGCTTTCAGACCAGGTCAAGAGTCTGGACTGGCGAGTCCGGAACGCGAGTTTCCATTGTAAAGTGTCCGAAGTCGTATTTTCTGAAGTCATTCAGAAAATTGGCGTATTGATTTTCGGCTAAAGACACCTTCGAAGACTTGAATAATTCAAACCGGGCAAATCTCCCGGTGCCCATCTTTCACCGTCCGGAATGCGATCTTCATGGAATCCCAGATCAACCACGCTTCCCGGTAACAACCGGGATCATGCCCGTAGATGAGCCCGAAGGGTTCTACCCTTCGGGCTTTTCTATCCACCGGACTATAGAAAAAATTAAAAAGTGTGTTTCCAGAATATCAGGAAGACACAATTTGATTCTGCCGCCGCAAGACCTCTTCACCGATCAGCTTTTTTACTTTATGCAGATCAAGCACACCCACCGCCCGATCGTCGTCGGAGCTTTGCACCACCGGGATCTGCTCAAACTTCAGCTGCTCCATCAGTTCAACGGCATCCTTCAGACTGGTGGACGCGGTCACTCTTTCTTTGACCGGTATCATGACATCGGAGGCGACCAGCCATTTCCAGGTGTCCTGGTTGGCAAGCACGTTCTTAATTCTATCCAGCGTGATTATTCCGATAATTTTGTTGCCGACCTCAACAACCGGATAGGACGTGATGTCATGTTCGGAAAAGGTCCGGATAATCCCGGTTACGGGTTCTTCCTCCCTGATCAGCGAGGTTTCCTCATCCATCACTTCCCTGACCGTCCACTGCGCCAGGATGTCCTCCTCGGTCACGTTGCGTCCGATCTCGTTCGCCTTTTTTACCGCCAGTTTGACCAGGGGAGGCCCCATGATTTGAACGATCAGGGTGGTCGCGGTCACCGTAAAGATAACCATGTCTCCCAGCGTCATCCCGGAAGTGAACGGGATGGCGCCGAGATGGTGACTGGCCATGATCGAAAGCCCGACCGCAATCCCGCCCTGGGCGAAAAGCCCCAGCCCTCCGTATCGCCGGACCTCCCGGGGGGCTCCCATCATCCGCGCTCCCCAGTACGCGCCGCCCATCTTCCCCAGGCTCCGGCCGATGACATACAGCCCGACGATTCCCCAGAGCCAGAACGGCATCCGGGTAATGTCCAGCCGGGCGCCGACCAGGACGAAGAAAATAACATAGATGGGACTGGAGAAGCTGTGGGCAAGCGAGAATAACTCCTTGCTCCGCCGGGGAGCGAGATTGCTCAGCGTAACACCCAGCGCCATGGTCGCCATGATGATGTCCATATCCATGGCCACGGCGAGGCCGATCGCCACCAGGATCGCTCCCAGCGCCGTTCCCAGGGTTTTTTCTTTCTGCCGCATCCAGCGAAAGATGAAGTTCAGCAGCACCCCCAGCAGGAATCCCAGAACCACGGCCCCGAAGAGTTCGATCCCGATCTTGAGCGCCACCTCCCTGACCGAGATCGTCCCTCCCGTGAGAAGTTCCGCCGTACTGGTTCCCAGTCCGTACAGCGTCATGGCGAGGGCGTCATCAAGAGCGACAATCGCGATCAGGGTGGTGGTGAGCGCTCCGCGGGCGCGATATTCCCGGAGCACGTCGATGGTGGAAGCCGGGTCGGTGGCGGAAGCGATTGCTCCGAAGACAATCCCGGCCGCGAGCGCGACCGTGCTGTTGTGAGTCACCAGCCAGACCGCCCCGCCGGTCACCAGCCCGGTCAGGAAAAATGCCCCCAGCCCTTCCCCGAGGAGAATGGCCATGAACTGCTTTTTATACCTCCGCAGGGTATCGGCGCGGAGCTCGCCCCCGACCATGAACCCGATCAGGCCCAGGGCGAATAGGTTAAACAACCGCAGGGATGCGATATCTTCCTGGTCGACCAGGCCGATGCCGCTCTGGCCGATGAGCAGCCCGATGGCGATGTATCCCACCACCTGGGGGATCCGGAAGTACTGAAAAAGGCTTGCTCCCAGAATCCCCCCGAAGGCGCCGATTCCCAGGATAAATAAAACGCCGAGATCGATCGTTCCCAACGGTCAGTCTCCCTTATCGATCAAAAGCCGGTAAATCGTCTCCGTGTCGGGGGCGGCCAGGAGTAGATCACGAAAAGCCTGATCTTTTAAACGTCCGCTGATTGCCGCCAGTGTCTTCAGATACTGCGCGTGCTGATACCTCCCCGTCGCGATCATACAGACGATATGAACAGGAGCCCCGTCCAGGGAGTCATAATCGATAATGCCGGCGTGGCTGATCCCGATAGCCATCACCAGCCCTTTGACCGACTCCAGACGGACGTGGGGGACGGCGATGCCGAGGCCGATCCCCGTACTCATCAGTTCTTCCCGACGGAAGATGGCCCGGGCCAATTCCTCGCGATCCGTGATTTCCGGCGCGGCGCTCAGGCAATCGATCAGTTCCATCAGTATCCCTTTTTTATCGCGTTTCTTGAGCAGGATAATGCGATCCCGCTTGAGTATGTCGCTGAACAACATGCCGGGCTGGGGGACGTCTCTTTTATCCACCCCGATCTTCTCTTCAGCCCATCGCTGAATATCGGTTCGCTTGAAACGCCATGAAGAGCCCAGTTTACCGGCCGGTATTTCTCCTTTCTGCGCCCAATCGTAGACGGTCCTCTCCGAGACGCGCAGATATTCGGCCACTTCCTCGATCGTTAATATTTCGGGTAAGGTCATTGATTCCCTCCGGTCCGAGTCGGAATATTTTTCGAAATAGTATCTTATTTTCCTTATTTTTCCAGGCTTTTCTTCATTTTACCATGCGATAGGGGGACGGAGCACATATGTCAATCTTATTCATCGGTGACAATTCCTTCCCGGTCTGCTTACTGAGAAACTATCTTCCGGATTCTGAACCCGCACAGATAGAGCTTCCTCGAAAAAATCGTAAGTTATGACCCCTCGACCAATTAGGCCCGCCCCGAACAGACCTTCCGATCGTGTTTTACCGAAGTGCCCTTTATTTCCCGGATGCTTGACAAGTTTCCGCGACCTCCTGACAATCTGCCAATTAGCAGCTGCCAGATTAAGAGATACTCACGGTCCCATTTTTCTAAACGATCACCGCTATGAATCTACCTTCCGCCAGGAATACAATCGCCCCGATCAGGCTGCTTCATACCGATGCCTTTTCTTCCCAATCACTGAAGCAGATACCCCTGCTCACCGCCGCGGTGCGCTCGATCCGCAGCATTATCCGCCGGCGCCGGGAGCGCCGGAATGCGGAAAAGCGTCACCACCACCTTTTCAGCGGGATGCCGATCGGCCTCTTTCGGCTCACACCGGATTTCGCATTCATGGACGTCAATACCGCCCTGGTGGAACTGCTGGGTTACCCGGACCGGAAGTCTCTCATCAACACCGATGCCCGCTGTTTATACGTGGATGCCGCTGATCACCGTCGATGGCTGGACCTGATGAATCGAGACGGACGCGTGATTAATTTTGAAAGCCGGCGCCGGAGACAAGACGGATCGGTCGCCTGGTACCGGGAAAATACCCGGGCAAACCCGGACAACCGGGGATCGGTCAGATCTTACGAGGGAAGCCTGGAGGACATTACCGAACACCGAAAAGCGGTCGAGACCATCCGGAAGAACAGAGACGATCTGGACGTTCTCGTCCAGGAGCGAACCGCCGAACTGCTCCGGGCCAACAAGCGTCTCCGGCAGGAGATCGACAATCGGCGCCAGGTTTTTCAATCATTGGCATCCGCGCAGACCAATCTCCGGAATATCATCACCATGATGGTGGACGCCATCATCATCGTGGATAAAAACGGGATCGTCCGTTTCGTCAACCCGGCCGGAGAAGCGCTCTTCGAGAGAAAAGCGGAGGAGTTCGTGGGGAAATCGTTCGGGATCCCACTGGTGGAGGGGGGTACGACCGAGATCGCTATCGCCCGAGAGGCAGGGGAAAAGATCACCGCGGAGATGATGGTGTCGCCGATTACCTGGGAGGACGATATCGCCCACATCGCCTCTTTACGGGACATGACCGAACGCAAAAAGCTGGAACAGTTGAAAGACGAGTTCATCGCGACCGTCTCCCACGAACTTCGCACCCCTCTCTCCTCGATGAAAATCGGGGTGGGACAGATCGTGGACGGTATCCAGGGAGCGTTGAACCCGAACCAGGAAGAAATTCTTTCGCTGACCATGGGTGAGATCGACCGCATGACCCGGATCGTGAATAACCTCCTCGACGTCTCGAAGATCGAGACCGGCAGGGTTCAGCTTCAAAAATCATTCGTCGACATCGTGGAGGTGATCGAAAAAACGGCCGGCCATTTTGAGGGGGCCATCCGGGAACAGGGGCTGGAAATAAAAATCACGGCGGCAGAGAATAATCCCCGGGTGCTGGCGGACCCGGACCGGATCGGCCAGATCCTCTCCAACCTGATCGGCAACGCCCTGCAACACACCCTTCCCGGAGGAAGGATCGGAGTAGAGGTACACCCCGAGCAAGGGTACGTCAGATGCACCGTTTCCGACACCGGGGTCGGGATTCCCCGCCAGGACCTGTCCCGGATATTCAATAAATTCACCCGGCTGGGGAACAATCCCAAGGGCGGGACCGAGGGCAGCGGACTCGGGCTGGCCATCGCCCGAATACTGGTGGAGATGCACGAGGGTAAGATCTGGGCGGAAAGCGAGCCGGGCCGGGGAACCCGGGTTTCTTTCCGACTGCCCGATTACAAGAATGAAAACCTCTTCAGGGAGCGCCTCCGGGACGAGATCGAGCAGGCTCGAAAAGCGCAAGAAGAGATCAGCATGCTCGGCATCAGACTGAAACAGACGGAGGCGTTGAAAGAGCAGGTCGGGGAAAAAATAAAACCCTTCCTGGAGCAACTTTCCGTGATCATCGGCGAAATCCCCACACCCCCGGTGCACTTTTGGGATCTGGAAAATACCGGGGAGTTCGTCGGCATTCTGCGGGGAAAACCAGGGGAGGAGATCCCGGAACATCTTCTCAGTCGCCTGAGAAAGATACAGTTCCTCCTCAACGGGAAACCGGTCGATCTTGAACTATCCGTCGCCGGCGCGGGGGCACCGGCCGCGGATACCACCGAAGCCTCTCTGATGGGCATGCTCCGCGAGCGGTTCCGGGAGGCCCGGCCTTTGGCCATCAGTTCCCGGAGAGAGCGCTCGGTCCTGGTGACGGACGACAACGAGGATGTCGTGGGCGTTATCAGCCGGCTGCTCACGCTGGAGAAAGTCAAGCCTCTCAAAGCTTACGACGGCATGGAGGCGATGGAGATTCTTGGGCGGGAAACTCCGGATATGGTTATTCTCGACATGATCATGCCGGAGATGAGCGGCTATGAAGTCATTGAGCGGCTGAAACGCGATCCCCGGACCGCGAATATCCCTTTACTTTTGATATCGGCCCATGATATTGACGAGATGAGATTAACAAAAGGCGCGGCCGGCGCCATCCCGACTCTGGCCAAGCCGTTTAACGTGAACGAACTGTTGAAGATAATCCAAGCCACTCTGAAGACGGAAACGATAAACATTTCATGTTAGCCCTGATTATTCAACTGCCAACCAAAACCAACCTGACACACCCCGTGAACGCATCTCCAACAAAAAAAAGGATATTGATCGTCGATGATGACCGGCCCACTGTTTCCGTCTTGACTTTCCTGCTCAAGGGGACCGGTTATGACGTTGTCTCGGCGACCAGCGGCGAGCAGGGGTTGGACAAGCTCAGTGCAACGCCGGTAGACCTGATTATCCTCGATATTACCATGGCCGGGATCAACGGCCTGGAATTCTGCGAACTGGTCAAGGAGTACGGCGAGTTTAAAGATATCCCCATCATTTTCCTCACCGCCAAGGATAAGCTGGGGGACATCGACAGAGCTTTCGAACTGGGGGCCGCGGAATACCTCGTCAAACCCGTCGATCACCGTAAGTTGGTGGCGACGGTCCAACAATACCTCCCTCTATAAATTAGCGCCTTCGGCGCTAATTTATAATTGACCTATCTATTATTTTTCCGCAGAAAAAATAACTGATGAATAAATCGGATCCAGACCGGGAAGATTACTCATTCTCAGCTTTGAATATCGGTCGGGGGTTACCGGCGTTATCGTCTTCATCCGGCCGAGGAGCCGACTCCATCCCCTCCCCTCCTTCCTTCTTTCTCTGTTCGAGCTCCCAAAGCCGGGCATACTTCTCGGCCACGTAGCCGGAGGAGAGGACGGCGCTGATCAACCCGGGGGCGCCGTCGAGGAATCCCCGCCGGAAAACGTAGTTTTTCAGGAAATTGAAACAGGGGTGAAGAAACATCCTCACCGCCGCCCCCCGCTGTCCTTCCCGGAAATACTTGAGCGCCGTCCCGGCGGCGTAGCTGCTCGACTTCCTGACGAATTCATCGATCGAGCGGTGGGGATGGTGAATGAGCCGGGATTTCAGATAAGCGGGTTTCCCCGGGGGGACGAGATCGGAGTGGAGGGCGGCGGTCAGGAACCGGTACCGATCCTTCCGGAAAAGGATGGCCACGGTGTCGGTCCTCCAGGCGGCGTGTTTCATCTCCCGGCCGAAGAGAAAGTTCCTCCGGTAGACCCGGTAGATGTCGGCGGCGGGGCTTTCCAGCGTCCGGAGAATCTCGTCCCGGAGATCATCGGGGACGACCTCGTCTGAGTCGATGGCCACGATCCAGGGGTGCGACGTTCGCTCGATCGCCCAGTTCTTCTGATTACCGTGGAAACGGAACGTCCTCTGGTAAAAGCGGTCGGCGAGAGCCCGGGCCACCGCCGGCGTGCCGTCGGTGCTGAAGGAATCGACCACCACCACCTCGTCGGCGAAGCGCAGGCTCTTCAGGCAGGGGCCGATCTCCTTTTCCCGGTTGTTGCAGATGACGATTGCGCTGACCTTCTCCATCTTAAAATTTTTATTTCATAACAATTTTAATTGAATACTCCGGGAAGCATCATACTATTTAAATGAATTTATTCAAGTCTCGACAGTTACTTGTACTTGCGGAGGGCATAAAATAGGTTACATGTCATTGCGGGGAACGAAGTGACGAAGCAATCTCAACCATTTGGAGAACACGAGATTGCTTCGCTCCGCTCGCAATGACTATTTCAAATGATGCAATCTATTCAATGTTCTCCTTAGTAAATCCCGATGATTCCGATGCTGAATTCGCCCAGTAAAATAAATTTCGACGGGCGGCCGGCCGTCAAGAAAAAAAATAACACCCCGGACGAAAGAAAGGGAGAGACCGCTCCACTGGAGGTCCCGATTTTAAAGGGTGACGACCCCTGGACCGGGCGCCTGCTGCCGCTGCCGCTGGCTTTCGTTGCCTTCGGCCTCATCGCGCGCCTGGTCCGGTATCTGGTCTGTTACCCGATCTGTCCCGATGAATCTTTCCTGGCCGTTAACTTCCTGAGCGGAGGATACGGCGATCTGCTGGGGGCGCTCCGCTACCATCAGGTCGCACCCTTGCTTTTCCTCTGGGCGGAGATGTTTACGGTCAAACTCCTGGGTTTTTCCGAGTATACATTACGGCTCTTTCCCTTCCTCTGCGACCTGGGCAGTGTCCTTCTTTTCTATCGCCTGAGCCGCGGGATCGTGCGGGGGGACACCTCTCCTTCTGGCAACGGCTTTCTTCGCGGTGGCGTATTACCCGATCCGGCACGGTACCGAAATAAAGCCCTACTCGGTGGATCTGGCGGTCTCCCTGCTGCTGTTGGCGCTCTTCGTTGAATGGCGGCAAAAGCCCGGGGAGCGCCGGTGGCTATAGTTTCTGGCCCTGGCTGTTCCGTTCGCGGTCGGGCTCTCATTCCCGGCTGTCTTCGTCGCCGGCGGTATCAGCGTCGCCCTGGCGGCCGCCGGGAGATTCTTTGCGGGCAACGGTTCTCGACAGGTGCCGGGAAGCGCCCCGCCGCGCGAGCGGGATGATTCCCCGGAGAGACTTCCGGCGCCGCCGAGGCAACGAAGATTTCTGGCCCCGTTTCTCCTCTACAACCTTCTTCTGCTGGGCGCGTTCCTGGTCACCTACCGGGTCTCGACCGGGCCGCAATACCACACCGAAGCCTGGCTGAGCGGCCCGCAACCTGAAACCGAGAGTTTCAACACGGACTCCGCCTGGGTGAAAACCTCCCCCCCCTGGGGGAACCACTCCGCCTGGCCGGGGGGCTGCTCTCCATCCATACCGGGATGTTGTTCGCCTATCCCAACGGCGGCTTTCACGGCGGCTCCACACTTACCTTTATTTTCTTCCTGGTCGGAACGGGTGTTCTCTACTCCCGAAAAAGAAGAATTGTCCTGATTGCTTTTCTGGCGCCTTTCCTGCTCACGTTCATCGCCGCCGCGTTCCATAGATATCCGTACGGGTACAACACCCGCTTCAATCTCTACCTGGCCCCGGTCATCTGTCTTCTGGCGGGACTGGGAGGATGCAAGGTCATCTCCCTGGCGCCGAAAACAAAAATCCGGGCTATAATCTTCACGTTCTTCATTATCCTGTCGGCCCTGCTGGAACTGGGCACCATCGTGGCGGACCTGGTCCATCCCTATAAGAAGATCGAGGACCTGCGGAGCCGGGAGTTCGCCCGCCGGTTCTGGACAGAGAAGGCCCGAAACGCGGAATTGGTCTGCCTGAAAACCGACCTCGGACTGGACTTCTTTCCCCGCCTCTTTGAATGGGGCCACTCCGCCCGCTATCTCTGTAACCAGCGTATCTACTCTCCCTCTCACCGGGAAGGGAGTGCCTCCTTCGATCCGGAGGCGGTCGGCGCCAACCACCCGCTCCGGTGCGTCGTCTTCAGCGTTCCGGAGTGTTATGAACCCTACGCCCGGCGCGATGAAGACCGCTGGCAGGCCTGGCTGGCTTCCATGCGGGAACGTTATCGTTTGACCGGTCACGAGAAATACGAGGTCAACCCCGGCGTGGAAAGCCATCATGAATGCTACGAGATCTACGAGTTCATCCCTTAATTTTTCCGGGCCGCTACCGAAAAAATTAATTATCGCTTGACGGGGACAAGAGATTGTTTTTAGAATTCTTGTTCTTATCCCTGCGTACGTGAAGAGAAGAAAAAATAATTAAAACAATCTAATTTTATCGTAAGATAAAATAACTCACTAAATTAGCGGCGAAGCCGCTCATTGATAAGGAGAAAAAATATTATGACCCCTTATGAAATCATCATGAAGAAGAGGGACGGCGGAGAACTCTCCCCGGAAGAAATCATCTACTTCATTAACGGCTATACAAAAGGCACTATCCCCGACTATCAGATGGCCGCCTGGATGATGGCGGTTTTTATCCGGGGGATGTCGCCGGAAGAATCCACTGCCCTGACCCGGGCGATGCTGGATTCCGGCGGCAAGATCGACCTCTCCTCGATCGGCCGCATCACCGTGGACAAGCACAGCACCGGCGGCGTCGGCGACAAGGTGAGCCTGGTTCTGGCTCCCCTGGTCGCGGCCCTGGGGGTCCCCGTCCCCATGATGAGCGGCCGCGGCCTGGGACATACCGGAGGGACGCTGGACAAACTGGAGGCGATCCCCGGGTTCCGGGTCAATCTCTCCGAAGAAGAGTTCATCCGCCAGGTCAAAGAGGTCGGCGTGGCTATCATCGGACAGACCCGCTCCCTGGCCCCGGCCGACAAGAAGATGTACGCGCTGCGGGACGTCACCGCCACCGTGGACAGCATACCCCTGATCGCCGGATCGATCATGAGCAAAAAGCTGGCCGCCGGCCCGGACGCGTTTGTCTTTGATGTCAAAACCGGCCGGGGCGCGTTCATGCAGACGCTTTCGATGGCCGAAGAGATGGCCCGGACACTGGTCGATATCGCGGTCCTTTCCGGACGGAAAGCGCAGGCACTGATCACCGACATGAACCAGCCGCTCGGCGGCTACGCCGGGAACGCTCTGGAGATAGTAGAAACCATCGCCTGCCTGAAAGGCGACGGGCCCGATGACCTGATGACGGTGGTGATGGAGATTGCCGGCATGATGCTCCAGATGGGGGGAAAAGCCGCGACCATCGAGCAAGGGAAAGAGCTGGCGGGCAAAGCGCTTCGGGAAGGCAAGGGCCTCCTCAAATTCAAGGAGATGGTCGCCGCCCAGGGAGGGGATACCGCCTATATAGACGACCCCGGGCTGTTTCCGCCGGCCGGCAGAAAAATCCCGGTTCAGGCCGGGGCTGCCGGCTTCGTCCACGCCATCGATACCCTGGAGATGGGAATGATCTGCGTAGCCCTGGGCGCCGGCCGGGCGAAGACTGACGATGAGATTGACATGAGCGCGGGGATTATCTTCGAGCGTAAAATCGGGGACCGGGTTGAGGCGGGCGATACCCTGCTGACTCTCTTCACCAACAAAGAGACCGGTCTGGAAGCGATCGCAGACCGGGCTCTCCGGGCGGTGGAGATAAAAGATTCTCCTTGCCAGCCCCCCCCGATAATTTATAAAGTAGTCGATAAAGACGGTATTAAAAATTTTTCTTAATCTAATATAATCCACCTTTCCCATATTTGAGAAGGTTGCCTAATTTTATATGATGCCAAAACCCGAATGACTAATGACGAATGACGAATCAATGACAAAATCCAAATGAGGAAGCAACACTGCTGAACGGCATTGGCGCGCAAGCGCAAAGCCAGATATTGAGACCCCGTGTAAACGGCCGAGCCTCAATGTGTTTGGTCATTAGTTCATTCGACATTCTTTCGGATTTCGACATTCGGATTTCGACATTAAAATAAATATTTCCTTTAAATTATTGCCATCAACACAATAAATTATGTGACTGTAAAACATCGCGGGAAATAACACTAAGGAGTCCGCTATGGGAAGCGCCAAAACCCTTTTCTACCTGCTGGTAGTCGCCGCCCTGATCGGAGCGGTGGTTTTGATCTTGAATAAGAACTACCGCCGGGATTACAACCTGGTTTCCAACAGGGACTTTTACTCCAGCTTGGCCCAACACTAAACCGCAAACGATCCGGGGTTTTTCCATGCAAACATATATCGTTTCTTTTTCCGCCTTTCTCGCTCTCGGCATTCTCATGCGGTTGATTCACCCGGATTCATTCGAACTCTCCACCCCTCCCGTTATCGCCGCCGGTTTTCTGCTCCTGGGCGTAATCGTCTCCTTCATCTACCGCTTCCGGGTCCTGGCTTTTCTCCTGCTCTGTGCCGCCATCTGTGTTTTTATGCTGGCCTTGCCGACCGCAACCGGGCTGAACATGTACCTGATGGGGATATTCGCGGCGCTCTTCCTGATCTCGATCGTCTTCTGGTTCATTAAGCTCAACGCGCTCCCCTTCTGGATACTGAGCGCGCTGGTTCTGGGATACGGCCTCACCTGCGTACACCTCGACCGGACATCGTTGACCCACCTGGTCCACTGGGGCGGAGACGATAAAAATACCCAGAGCCTGGTCTACGGGATGATCGTCAAGGAGCCGGAAGTCCGGCCGGAAAAAGAGGACACCCGCCTGACCGTCGAGCCTTACATCGTGGCCAAGATCGACAAGAACCCGAAAGGCCTCAGCACCATCGAACAGATCATCAGCGAAATGAACGGACTCAACCGGGAATGGGACACCGATGCGGAAGCTCTCCTCGCCCTCCTCCGGGTCCGTGACCGATTGGCCGCAGATCCGAAGGCCGACCCCGCCGAGATCATCCGGAAGGAATTCTCCAGCGGCGACTATACCCCTTCGAGCAAGGATATCGAGGTCATCCAGATGTCGGTGGATGAACTGGGACCGCCCGACCCCGGGAAAGGATGGATAAGCCGGATCGACGCCGGCTGGATACTGGTCACCATCGTCGATAAAGATCTCAACCGGGACGAGATTTACCCCGCCGTCTCCGACTGGCGGGCATACGGGGACACGGTCAGAATCCTCGCCCCTCTCCAGACACCTCCCCCGGCGGAGAACCCGGGCGGTTTCGACTACCGCGCTTACCTGGAGTCCGTCAACACCTTCACCACAATGCGGATACAGGGAAAGGAAAACTGGACCACCAAGCAGCTCGACACCATCGAGATCATCAAGCCCACCGGCGGCAACTTCTTCATCAACTGGTGCATGGGGATCAAATACGAACTCCTGGGCGTCATCCGTCAGACCACTCCCTTTCCGGAATCGGGTTTTCTCTCCGGTATCTTCATCGGGCTGAAGAAGGGCGTCCCCGACAAGATCGTCAGGGATTCCCAGGCGTCCGGTACCGCCCACGTCTTCGCCGTTTCCGGGCTGCACGTGACCATTATCGCCGGACTGCTCCTCCTCATCTTCAACCAGACCCCGATCCCGAAATCCATCTGGGCGCCGATCGCGGTGCTCTTCCTGCTGGTCTTCACGATCATAACGGGGGCCCGCCCGTCAACCCTGCGGGCCGCCACCATGAACAGCTTCGTGCTCATCTTCTTTACTTATTTCGGCAAGAATATCCAGAAATCCCTGATCATGTCGATCTGCTTCGCCGCCATCGTCATCATCTGTTTCCTTCCCGCGGGTTACGGCGGCCCATTGATCCTGCCTTCGGCCTCGTTCCTGATGTCTTTTTCCGCCGTTCTCTTCCTGGGACTCCTCAGCGGACCGATCGAGGATTTCTTCAACTTCAAGCTCAATAACCTCTACAGCCTGGTCACCTTCGCGGCGGTAGCCGTTTTCGCCGGGCTGATCTTCATGAACCTGGGAAACCCCTGGGGGGTACTGAAAGCGAAGCTTTTCTGGGGCTTTCTGATCGCCATCCCGGTCTCCTTCCTGATTCAGCAGGTGATCCCCTTCCGGCCCCGCTTCAGCAAGATCCCGGGGAGATGGCTCCGAACCTTCATCGCCGCCCAGGTCGCCATCCAGTGCAGTATTGTTCCGCTCTCCATGGTTATCTTCCATCGCATGTCCCTGGCCGCCCCCTTCGCCAATTTTATCGCCATCCCGCTGATCGGGATCATTCTCCCCCTGGGAATGCTGGCCACCCTGATCGGCTTTATCCCTCTGATCGGCATGCCGGTGGGGTTGCTCATCACCGCGGCCAACTGGGTGGGGATGCACTTCTTTATCTGGATGGATGATTTCTTTGCCCGGACCTTCCCCTATCCCCAGGTTCCCAAACCGGGGCCGATCCCGCTGGTTGTCTTCTACCTGGTCGTCGCCTTCTTCATCTACCGGGAAAAGATTATTCTCAGTCTGAAGATCGCCTATGTCCGGGTAAAAAAATCCATGGCCGACGCGCCCTGCCGGATGCGGGTATACGGCGCCCTGGCGGCCCTTTTAATCGGGATCGTGTTCACGGCGACGGGGTTCATCTCTTCCAGCATCCCCGAGCTCAAGGTGATCTTCATGTCGATGGGATGGAAGGACGGGATGTGCGCCCTGATCGAGGCTCCCAATGGAGACAACGTTCTCATCGACGGGGGCTCGGCCGGCTGGGAGTTCTACAAGAAAAGGTATTCGTATCTGAACCAGGGCCAGCGGACCGCCGAGGAGGTGCTGCTCTCGGAAAAGATCGTTTCTTTCGACGCGGTCATCAACACCAGTCCCGACGCCCGGGTTCTGGGAGGGCTGAATTATATCGTCGGATCGCACGATTACTATATCAAACGCCTTTACACCTGCCTGTCTCCTTCCGAATTCGGGCCGAAAGACATCAACCTGAACCGGTTCGCCATCGCCCTCGCCCCCGCCTATCAAGGCGACGCCGAGCGGTATTACCGGCTGCTGCTCCTGGATCTCTTCCAGCCGGAAGACGCCTTGCAGTTCATGACCTATTTCCGGAAGATACCGGACGATGAGATAACCGCCGCCCTCCAGACCCTTCCCCGGGAACCGAATCCGAAATACGACCCCATGACGATCACCGAAGACGCCATCCAGACTCTGAAGGAGAAGGAGGCGGAGGGGCATGAGAAATTAATCGAGTCCATCATCTCCACCGAGAAGTGGCTCCATCCGGATGAAGAGTTCACCCGGGAAGAGGCGGAAGCCCTGGCTAAAAAGTGGAAACTCCCGGTGCTGCCGCCGGACGAATATCATGGCTTCGTCTCCAACCTCCCCCAGCAGTTCCAGTGGTTTGTTTATGAACAGGGAGGGGTGGTCGCGGATATCGATGAGCTGATCGCCTACCGGATGGAACTGTACGATCTCTTCATCGCCGCCATCGGTTTCAAAAGCGAAAATCCCGATGACAAACTCTACCGGGGCGATGAGATGTTCATGCAGTATCACTACCTGCTCTTCTCGGCCCGGACCCAGAATATTCCGGTCAGCCCGGCAAACCAGGGGATCGTGATCATCGAACCGGAGAAGATCCGGACCGTTGAGAGCGCGGAAGGCAAGGATAAGCCCCTGATTCTGGAGGCCACCATCCTCAACCCGCCCGCGGAACGGGTGACCGGGAAGTACGTCAACGAGGTGAACTCGGTGGTCGTCTCCCTCCGATACGGGGACGTCTCCTTCATCTTCCCCAGCCTCCTTGATAATGAAGGCGCCAACAACATGGCCCAGAACGTCAAGGGCGGCCTGGGAGCCACCATCTACCAGGCACCGCAGTTCGGAAAGGGAGGGAAATACTTCGATCCCACCATCCTTCTGCAGCTGGTCAAACCGAAGGTCGCCGTCTTTCAGTACCCGGGCGGGAGCTTCGGGCGCCCGAGCAAGAAGTTTTTGGAAGCGTGGGACTTCTGTCAGGCGCAAGGGATCAAATCCTACAACACCAAAGAGATGGGGGCCGTCACCGTCATCACCGACGGGGAGAACTACCAGGTGATAACCTCCCTCGAACAGCCCGGGGAGGGAGCGGAGGGCGAAACCGTGGAGAAAGCGATGGAGGTGGGCGGAGGGATGTAACATATTTATTTTCCCTCCGGGAAAATATAATAGAATAGAAACCATACCGTAACGTCTAAAGTGGGAAAAGATTCACGACAATGATACGAGGTTATATTCTTGCGGCGCTGATTATCGCGGCGGCCCTTTTGGCGGACGGGAGGAGCCTGGCGCAGTCCGGGGTCAATCTTAACACCGCCGGCAGCCAGGAACTCCAGAGCCTGCCGGGGATCGGCCCCAAGATCGCCGCCAAGTTTATTGCCGAGCGTCGGGCAAACGGCCCCTATCGCTCTCTTGACGACCTGCAGCGGCGCGTCCTGGGGGTGGACACGGGCATGATCGAGTCCCTGAAAAAACAGGGGCTGTACGCCGGGAATCCGTAGACGGAAAGGGAACAGACCCACGAAAAGATATTAATTATATCAATGCCGGCCGGGAGATCGCGGCCGATCCATATGCAAAAAATCTCGTGCCGCGTCGGCACGATAAACAAGCCCGAACAGGGCACAAAAAACAGGAGGAAAACCAGCATGAGATCAATCATTGCATGCAGTATGATTGCTCTTCTGGCCCTGGCGATTACCGCTCCCCTGCTGGCCGAGGTCGATATCAATACCGCGACCGCGTCTGAACTGACGGCCATCAAAGGGATCGGACCCAAGACTGCCGAGAAGATCATTGAATATCGGAATGAGAACGGCCCCTTCGCGAGCATCAACGATGTGACTCGCGTCAAGGGCATCGGGATGAAGACCCTTCAGAAGATGATCGACTCCGGGCTGGTCTGCAATCCGCCGGCGGCTGAGTAAACCGCAACCGGCAATTTCCGAAGCGCGCGGGCGCGAGTCCGCGCGCTTCGGAAATTATCGCCGCTGCAACCCGATGACCGCAGCCCGGCTTCAGACGGGAATAAATCGGGTTGACTGTGAACAATGACGGGGATGCCGTGAAAAGATTAAAACAAACCGGTGTGTTCATTCTGCTGATATTTGTCAGCGTTTTGTATCTCTTTGTTCCGTCCCCCGTCCGAGCCCTGGAAGGGAAGGATATTCTCAAAGTGACCTTCCTGAATATCCGCCAGGGCGATTCCGAGGTGATCCAGACCCCGGACGGGAAAGTCATCGTTATCGACGGGGGGCAGTCGGCCACCCGGTATTCGCCCTTCGACGCCGGGGTGGAGGTCGTGCTCCCGTATCTGGAAAGCCAGGGGGTGAAAAAAATCGACGTCGTGGTCGCCACCCATCCCGATTATGATCACACCGGCGGCTTGGTGGCGGTATTAAACAGTACATTTCCGATCGGGATGGTGCTCGACTGCGGCATCGTCCATACGACCGGTACCTATAAAGATTACATAGCGGCAATCGAGAAGAAGAAAATTCCCTTCAAGATAGCGGATGCCGGGCAGGTCCTGGACTGGGGGAAGTTCGTCACCGCCCAGGTGCTTGCCCCTTCGGGGCCGGTAGCGAGGAGGGATACTGGGGACCTGAACAATAACTCTGTCGTCATCCGGCTGGAATACGGAGACGTTTCCTTCCTTTTTACCGGCGACTGCGAGCACGAGGAGGAAGCCGCCATCATCTCCTCCGGGGCCCGCCTGAAAAGCACGGTCCTGAAAGCCGGCCATCACGGCTCGAAGACGGCCAACGGCCCCCTCTTTTATTACCTGTGCGATCCGGAAGTCGTCACCATCTCCGCCGGGAAGAGAAACAAGTTCGATCATCCCCACTGGGGGCCCATGCAGCTTTTCCGGGAGACCGGGGCGGATTTCTACCGGACCGATTATCAAGGGAACATCACGGTGCTCACCGACGGCAAGACCTACGAGGTAACCACCGGTTATGAGGAAAATAGTCCCGTGCCCACCGAAGAATAACTTCTTATTTTTTCCCCCCCGATTAGTACAGCCGGGGCGGGGCAAAAAAAATAAGAGCGGTCAAGCAGTGAAACGACATTGCCGGGAAATTTAAAAATACATTAGTGTAATCAGCGTAATTCGTAGTTTTTTTCATCGCTGCGTTTAATAAATAGCATAACCAGAGAGAGGAGATCACATGGATCCTCATATCCTGTTTATAGTCGGAGGAGTGGCTTTCGTCATTTTCCTGCTGCTCGCGCTCGATCTGACCCGCCTGCTCAGGAAAAAGGCCGGAGACTGGCAGGAGCTGGCGACGGAAGAGGAGCACGAAGAAGACCCTCTGATGGAGGTGGGGAATATCGAAGATGAACAATACGCGGAAGCGGGTGAGGCAGCCCCGGCGCCGGATTCGCTGGAACTGACCAAGCTGGATATCCCCCGATCATCCGAAATCTTCGATCATATCATCACCCATAACGACTGGGACGGGATCATCTCGGGGGCGCTGCTCAAACACTTTTCTCCCCTGGCCAAGGTCCAGGTGACAACCGCCCGCGGCATCCAGTACGCTCTCCGGTCTCTGGCCAAAAACCCGGATAAACCCCAGCGTCTCTTCATTACGGACGTGGGGATCACCAGCGAGAACCTGGCCGATATCGAGGACGCTCTGATCGACCTTCAGAAGGCCGGGGTGAAGATTTACTGGTACGACCATCACCCCTGGAGTCCTCTGAGCATCGATACCGCGGAACGGGATTGCGCCGACCTGATAGTCAACCCGCACTTCCAGAACGCGGCTGATATCGTCTTCAAGAGAATCACCGGCGAAGACGACCCTTACGCCGCCCAGCTGATGCGCCTGATCAATAACAAGCTCAAGCCGGAAGAAGAAGCCTGGGGAAAGAATTGGCGGCTGCTTATCCTCTCCGTCCAGAGCGCTCCCTCGGCCGGCGAAATCGCCGATCTGATCATCAAGATCGCCGCCGACCGATCCCTTTCCGTGGCCGACAAGTTCAAGATCAAGCGGATGGCGGACGAGGAGGTCATTTACAAAAAGTTCGCCGAGGGGAAGCACCGGGAGGAGAAGACCCAGTCGGGGATGAAGTTCCTGATCGTGGATCTCCGGGTCTTCCGGGAGGAATACGACGCGGCCGGCGACCTGAAACGGAAGTTCGCCCGGCACAATCCTCCCGCTTCCATCGGATACGATATCGTCCAGTATCACAACCCCGATTTCTACATCATGGTTTTGAAGAACGACCGTCTCAGCATCCGGGGAGGCAAGGAGAGAAAGTTCAAAGTTGACGCTCTCCGGGGCTTGAAATCAATCAAGGGAAAGCCCTGCCGGATCGCCGGACACAGCTACGCCGCCGGTGTGTACCTCACCGTCAGCCTGATCAGCAAACTGAAGTACATTTACAACTGGGCCCTTCCCCAGGAGGTCGAGGATTTTATCGAAGAAGTAAAGACGAGGATATAGAGGCAGAAGATGCCCTAAAAATTTAAGCGCCTATAGAAAGTGCCTAAAGTTTTCGCCTGGAGCGGAGTTCTAAAGTGACTAAAGTGCTAAAGTCTGTCGACTCGCCCAGCGGACTTCTCACTATACTAGGTGCGCGGCGAGATTGACTTTAAGCACTTTGGCACTTTAGTGCACTTTAGGCACTTTTTTTTAGGAGCCGCACTTATGAAACGAGCAATTATTATCGTACTGGACAGCGCGGGGATCGGCGAATTGCCCGACGCCGCGGCCTTTGGAGACGCCGGGGCGAATACCCTGGGGCATATCGCGGAAAACGTCTCCGGTTTCACGATGCCGAACATGGAGAAGATGGGTCTCGGCAACATCGCCCCCCTGCGCGGTGTCCCCCCCTCCCCCTCCCCCTCCGGAGCCTACGGGAAACTGGGCGAACTGTCTCAGGGGAAAGACACGACCGTGGGGCACTGGGAGATCGCCGGGCTGGTATCGGAACGCCCCTTCCCGGTCTACCCGAACGGATTCCCCGCCGAGCTGGTGGAGGCTTTTGAAAAGAAGATCGGCCGCAAGACGCTCGGCAACTACGCCGCCTCGGGGACTGAGATCATTAAGGACCTGGGCGAAGAACACGTGCGAACCGGGTATCCGATCATCTACACCTCCGCCGACAGCGTTTTTCAGATCGCCGCCCATGAGGAGATCATCCCCCTCGACGAACTGTACCGGATCTGCCGGCAGGCCCGTGAACTTCTCACCGGGGAGCATGGGGTGGCCCGGGTCATCGCCCGCCCGTTCGTGGGCAAACCGGGCAGTTTCGAGCGGACGGCCCACCGCCATGACTTTTCCTTCACCCCGCCCGCTGACACTCTTCTTGACGTTATTATCAAAAACGGGGGGAAAACATACGGGGTCGGTAAAATCTACGATATCTTCGCCGGGAAGGGGGTCAGTGAAACGGTCAGTATCGAGGATAACATGGACGGCGTGGACAAGACACTGGAAGCCATGAAGGAGAAGGGCTTCAGCCTGATCTTCACCAACCTGGTCGATTTCGACATGAAGTACGGACACCGCCGCGATACCGGGGCCTACGCGGAAGCGCTGGAGGATTTTGACCGCCGGATTCCGGAGATACTGAACGCGCGGGGGCCGGAAGATATTCTCTTCATTACGGCCGATCACGGCTGCGATCCCACGTTTACCGTCCATACCGACCACACGCGGGAGTATATTCCCCTGCTCGTCAACGGTCAGCCGGTCAGACCGGGGGTGAACCTGGGCACCCGGGGGAGCTTCGCCGACATCGCCCAAACGATCGGGGAATACTTAGGCTTGCCACGGATGAAATACGGGAAGAGCTTTCTTCGAGACATTATGGCAGGGTAATTCTACTATTAAAATCAACCACGAAGAACACGAAGGACACGAAGATTATTCATAAGATATTCTAAATCTTAACGACTTTTTCTGCTGTTCGTCCCTTTTAAATAATCCATAATCCGTCCTATCGGATGACAGCTATCCTTCGTGATCTTCGTGTCCTTCGTGGTAAATAATGCTTTTAAAAAGAGCAAAGGAGTTTTTTCATGATTGTTGACAAGAACAAGATCAAAGAGACGGTTGATTTTCTTCACTCGCGCACTAAGATCAAGCCGGAGATCGGCATTGTTCTCGGCTCGGGACTGGGGGCGGTGGTTGAACTTCTGGAAGATGCCATCCATATCCCCTATTCCGAGATCCCCAACTTTCCGGTCTCTTCCGTCAAAGGTCACGGGGGACGGCTGGCCTTCGGTACTTTCGCGGGCAAGAACATCGTCGTTCAGGAAGGCCGGGTTCATTTCTACGAGGGCATCGGGGCGGCGAAAGTCATGTACCCTCTCTTCGTGATGAAGGCCCTCGGAGTGACGACCGTCATCAACACCAACGCCGCCGGGGGCATCAACCCCGACTTCTCGGGGGGAGACCTGATGCTGGTCAGGGACCACATCAACTTCATGTTCCTCAACCCGCTGAGCGGTCCCAATGACGATAGTGTCGGTCCCCGGTTCCCGGACATGTCGGAAGCCTACCATCCCGGCCTGGGTGAACTCGCTCTTCGGGCGGCAAAGAAGGCCGGCATCAACCTCCACCAGGGGGTATTGATCTCTTTTCCCGGACCCAGTTACGAGACCAAGGCGGAGATCGCCATGGCGGCCAAACTGGGCGCGGACGCGGTCGGGATGTCCACTGTTCCGGAAGCCATCGTTTCCAGTTATCTGGGGCTGCGTTTCCTGGCCATCACCTTTATCTCCAACCTGGTCAGCGCGACCCGGACCGAACCGCTCACTCACGAAGAGGTTACCCGGGCGGCCGCGAAAGCCAGCGGGAACCTGGCCAGGCTGATCGGCGAGATCATTAAAGAGATATAATGTTCAGCCTGATCCGAGAGAAAAACCGTAGCCGATAATTTCGTGATAACCCCGCCGATAAGAAATTCCAAATCACAAATTCCAAATTTCAAATAAATTACAATAACCGAAATTCAAAATCACAAATCGGCCGGGGCAAAACTCTCTCGACTATTCGTTTCGGTCATTGGATAGGTGGTAATTTCAAAGAGCTAAAGTGTTACTAAATGATAACCTCCCTATCGAAAAATGGCCTCGCTTATCCGGCAGGTTGTTTTGAATTTGGTGCTTGTAATTTGAGATTTATTTGAGTTTTGGTGCTTGTTATTTGGGATTTACCTCCACATGGCTGATATTCAACAAGTCATCGCAAAAATCCACCATGGGCTGGAACTGCCCCCTGAAATAAAATCCCTCCTCTCCGGGATCACTTTCTCGGAAGAGACGCTTTTACGGGCTTCCCCTTCCCGACTCCTCCCCCCCTTCTCCATCCCCGGATTGGGGCGGATGCTGTCGGCGATCGGAGCCAGGCTGGGGGCCGGGGGGCCAATCTCCATTCGGGAAGGGAATTCACCGGACTCGGTCGTGGCCGGATCCTTTTTCCGGCGGATATTTAAAAAAAACCGGTCCCTGCTCCTGGCCGGGGAGGAGAGCGGTCCGCCGTTTCTCGATCTGACACGACCGGAAGAACTATGTTACCGTTCCCGGGACACATCCCTTTCCGTTTCTTCCTCGGTCCCCGATGAGGGACAGTATGCGTTGAGCGGGCTGGTCTTCAAGCTGGGGGAGGCGCGACAGCGCTCCACGGAGAAAGATTTCGGCAAAAAATATATCGCTTTCGACCTCGAAACGACCGGAAAAAACCCCGGCGGGGATGAGATTATCGAGATGGGCGCGGTCAGAATCCGAAACGGCCATTTGGGGGAAGAGTTCAGCGCCCTGGCCAAACCCGCTCACCCCCTCCCGGCCGAGATAACGCGCTTGACCGGTATTTCCGATAATGATCTAAAAAAAGCCCCCCCCCTGAAGGAGGTGCTGCCTTCTTTCCTGGATTTTATCGGCAACGACACCCTGATCGCCCATAATATCGATTTCGACTATCCTTTCCTTTCCCACGCCTCCCGGAAGCTCCTGGGACGACGGCTGAACAACGAGAAATACTGCACGCTGGTCCAGGCGAGGTCCCGAATGCCGGGACAGAGCCACCGCCTGGGAGCGGTGGCGGAGGCCCTCGGGATCGAACTGAAAGACTGGCACCGCGCCACCGCCGACGCGCGCGCGGCGGCCCTGATCTTCCTCCACTTTCAGGAAGATGACCATGCCCCCGGCCGTTATGCCTATTTTCAACAGGCAGTCGGGCCGGCCTGCCTGGGGAGCATCGCCGCCCGGGTGGCGATCGCCGGCGACACCGCGGTGTTTTTCCGTTACGGTTTTGACGAGATCCTCTCCGCGTATTCGGCCGGAGAAAAATATATCCGGAAGCACCCCGATAAAATCCCGGAGATCGACCGGCGGCTTTCCCGCGACCTGAACTCCTGGTGGAGAAGAAAACGGAATCGGGCCGTCTGCCGCATCATCCAGCGCGCCGCGAAATCGGATTAATATCTTTTTAAAACCACGAAGGACACGAAGAGCACAAAGAAAAATATTTAAAAAGATTTGAGTTACTCCGACATATCCTTCATCGTTTGATTCATTTTGTCCGGGACACACTGTCTCAACACAATTTCCTTTTCTGATAACGTCAGCAAAAGTTTCAAGGCGTGACAAATAATTGGGCTATCTTCTTTTCAGTGATCCTTCGTGTTCTTCGTGTCCTTCGTGGTTATAATTTCTTTTTCGGGAGGAAAACATCATGAAATTACGCGTGGTGATCGACCGGATCGAGGACGGATCTCTGGCCGTTCTCGAGATCGAGGGGGTGGCGGGAGATTTTATCTGGCCGGTTGATTTTCTGCCGGAAGGCGTCCATGACGGCAGCATTCTTGACTTCGTTATCGAAGCCAACCCGGAAGCGGAAGCCGCCCAGCGGGAGAAGATGAAGCGGCTTCAGGAAGAGCTGTTGAAGAGATCTCAAAATAAGAAATCCGAATGACGAAATCAGAAATCTCGTTAAATCCAAAACCCGAAATCCGAAAGCTGGATATTTCGCGCCATTCCGGGGGCCGTGCTGTCGAAGGTAAATTGGGAATTCAGTTATTTGTTATTATGATTTCATTCGTCATTCGTCATTCTGTTTTCGTCATTTCATATACTATCCCTGCGTAGCCGACAAACGACTCGTTCGGATAAATGTCGTAACTGGTGAAATAATCGATCAGTTCTCCGCTGTTTGACCCCCGACTCCCGGGCGAAGGAAACGGCGGCGGCGGCACCGCCCGCGGAACAGGCCGACTGGTTTGCCCCGGCATGGCGAAGAGCGCCCTCGGCATCCATGGCCAGCAGGTTATTGACAAATCCCCGGTCGTTGACTTCCTTGACCCAGGCGACCGCTTTTTCTCCCCTTCCAGCCGGGGAGAAACCGTAATTGCTGCCGTAATGGGTCAGGTCGGTCGAACCGAGGACGACGACCTTCCGCCCCAGTTCGTCGGCGGCTTCCTTTATCGCCCGGCCAAGTTCCACGGCGTCGGACGAAGGGGCGCTCCGAAGGTACAGGGACCGGCTCTGCGGAAAGAGATACTTGATGAAGGGCAGCTGAACTTCGACCGTGTTATCGGGGTGGCGGTCTTCCCGGAGAGGGGTCCCGCAATAGCTGCCGATCTTTTCCAAGAGCGGCAGATCCGCCTCGATCGTTCCCAGGGGAGTCTCGTACCCCGCCTCGGAAGCGGCCAGGAGGCCGGACGAGGGCCCCAGATGCCCTCCCACTACCACGACGGTATCCACCGGCTGGCGGAGGCGCAGGAGAACCGCCAGGGCGCATCGCCCCGAGAATTCCCATCCGGCGTGGGGGGCGATCCCCGCGATCCCCGTCATCTTTCCCTCCGGGGGAGGTCCCCCGATATCCCGCAGAAATCTCTCGATAGCCTCCCGTGTCTCCCCGGCACTCCCCGGGTACCAGCCCGGGGGCAGCGCTCTCTCCCTGATCGTCATCTTCTCCCTCCCTTCATCAGCCGCAACAAAGCACAATTTACAAAAGAAACCCCCGCCGCGCCCCTTTTTTTCAGCCGCAAAAAGACGCAAAATTCACAAAAGCCCCCCGCCTCACCCCCTTTTTGAAACCCTGATTAAAACCTCGGGGCGGGGCAGACGATTGAATGTGATTAAATAGGATTGGTGGTCTCTGCTTCTGTCGTTCGACGTTGGACGTTGAACGTTCGACGTTGAACGTTCAGTTTTTTCCCTCGCCACTGATCACTGATCACCGATTACTGATCACTGCATCCCCGGGCTCAATGCGCTCTGCCCTCTCCGCTTTGCGTTTTCCCGTTCGACGTTGGACGTTCGACGTTGAGTTTTTACACAATCGGGCTGGTCTTGCCTTCCGTATCAATGACAAACTGCTGTTTCCCGATCCAGACACGGGCGATCCCCCCGTGGAAATCGGTGGCATCGTCATACCGGGCATCGGTCAGCAGCTCCCCGTTTTTATCGATGTAATTCCAACGATCACAGAGCATAATCCGAGCTCTCCCGTCGAAAAAAGGGAAAGCCCGGTCGTAAAGAGAGTCAATGACCCCCCTCCCGTTCTCATCGATATATCCCCACTTGCCGCCGGTCCGGGTCTGGAGTATTTTGTCGAAGGTCCTCTCCACGGCAACCGGCGCCAGCCCTTCCGAAAAATCATACGCGTAATCGAAAACCGGCCGGCAACGATACCTACCCATCCGGTCAATGAACCCCCACTTGCCGCCGCTGTTTACCCGGGCCAACCCCCCGGAAAAGGATTCCGCCCAATCGAATTCAGGCCGAATTATCCTCTCGCCCGTGCGGCCCACATACCCCCACTTCTGCTCCCCTTCCATCCTCACCGCCGCCAGGTCCTCTGAAAAATCACCGGCCGAATCGAAACGAGGGGAAATAACAAATTTCCCCTCCTGGTCGATAAAACCCACGGGACCTCGCTCCGAGGCTCGGGCCAGACCGCCAAAAAAACTCCCGGTGACCGTGAATCGGGGACGGATGATGATTTTTCCGGCGGCATTGATGTATCCCCAGCGATGCCGCGTGAGACCGGGAGGAATCACCGTGGCCAGTCCTTCCGAAAAAGAAAATGCTTCCCGGAATCGGGGTTTGATGACCATCCGGCCGGTATCGTCAATGTAGCCGTACCGCTGGCCCGTCTTGCCGGCCAGTGTTTTTCCGGCGAGAGAAACCAGGGCCAACCCTTCATAGAAGGGAAAGGCAAGGTCAAACCGGGGTTCGATGACCCAGGAAGCTTCCCGATTGACATATCCGCATCGGCCGTTTTTCTTGATCGGCAAGAGCACGTTTATCATTTTCTCCGAAAAAAGTTATCGAGAAGAGACCGCAACCGGGTTCAGACTCAGGCGGAGGCGTCCTGTCGCCGCAATAGTTCGATTATCTGTTTTTGCGCCTCGTCCTGGCGTTCGTAAAACCGATAGGTCGCTTCCATGAAATCGACCGCTTTGATCCCAACCTTTACCATAACGGTCGCCATCACGGCGACCGATAACAGAAAGACAACCAGAACCAGTTCAATCATCATTTTTCCTCCGGAAAAATTATTGTTCGATAGCTTTGTAAAGAACATCCAAGAGTTTAAATTAGCTTTTCCGGAGCTAATTTAGTATGGTGTTCTTCTTAAATTAGCTGCAAAGCAACTCATTCAGATTATTCACATTTTTTCAGATAATCCAAGTTAAAATCTATCTGCTATGAAGATCGGATTCGTCTTCAATCCTTTTAAATACAAGCTCCACGAGGAGAACCTGAGGATCGTCCAGAAATATTTCGGGCTTTTCCCCCCCCTCAGCCTGGCCTGGGCGGCCGCTATCGCGGAAAAAGCCGGCCATACGGCCTCGATTATCGATGCCAGGACCCTTCGTTTGAGTAAAGAAGAGACGCTGGACCGGCTTCGGGAGTTTCAACCCGACATCCTGGGCTTCATGATGACGACGTACATGTTCCGCGAGACACTGGAGTGGATACGTTTTCTAAAAACACACCTGAAAATCCCGGTCCTGATCGGCGGCTATAACCTGAGGGTTTATCCCCGCCAATCCGTCTCGCCGCCCGAGATCGACTTCGGGGTGGTGGAACAGGCTTATTTCACCCTCCCCGCGCTCCTGGCGGAGCTGGAAAGCGGCCGCCGGTTTGACGACGTCCCCGGCCTGGTGTATAAAAAAAACGCCGACGTCATCGTCACTCCCCATCCCCAGAAGATCGTGTTCGACGATTTTCCGAATCCGGCCCGGCACCTTCTCCCGAATCATCTCTATGCCGAATTTCCTACCGAGCGGAAGAATTTCACGGTCATGGTGACCAGCCTCGGTTGTCCCATGCACTGCACTTTCTGCGAGGCCGGGCGGACTGCCTACAACCCCCGCTCCCCCCTGACCGTCGTCAATGAGATGCAGGAGTGTCATGACAAGTTCGGCATCAGGGAAATCGATATCTTCGACTACGAATTTCCCATGATCAGGGAACGAACGATGGCGATCTGCCGGGAACTCGAGAAAAGGAAGCTTGACCTGACCTGGGCCTGCCGTTCCCGGGTGGATACCGTCAACGGTGAACTTCTGGAGGCGATGTACCGGGCCGGGTGCCGGCGCATCTATTACGGCCTTGAATCGGGTTCACAGGAGATCCTGGATCGGATCAACAAGGGTATCACCCTCAAGCAGATTACGGAGACGATCGCCCTCACCAAGGAGGCCGGGATCAGGCCGCTCGGATTCTTCCTGGTCGGCGTGCCCGGCGAAACCAGGGAATCGGTCCGGAAAACGGTGCGGTTCGCGAAAAAGCTCGATCTTGACTACGTTCAGTTCTCGAAGCTTACCGCCAAGCCACTGACCGGAATGTGGCGGCAGCTGGTCAGGGATACCGGCTACGATTACTGGGAGAAATACATTCTCGGGGAAACCGATGAGCGGGTTCTCCCCCGGCCCTGGACGCGATTGACCAACGATGAGATCGACCGGTTGACCCGGTGGGCGTATGTCTCTTACCATTCCCGGCCCGGCTTTCTGTTCCGGATGGTCCGGCAGGTTCATTCCTTCGATGAATTCAAGCGGAAGTTTTTCGCCTTTCTCGACATGGTCTTCAAGCAGGAGAATATTTCCCGGCCCGATGAGGAATTCCTGGCCTTCGACGAGAACGCCCCCGGCTTCACTTCCCGCTACCAGCGCTCCCCCCGCCTGCCGCATTAATTGACAGGACGATTTTGGGACATGACGATTTAAAACAATCATATCAATTGACAGGACGATTTTGGGACATGACGATTTAAAACAATCATATCCATTGACAGGACGATTTTGGGACATGACGATTTAAAACAATCATATCCATTGACAGGACGATTTTGGGACATGATGATTTAAAACAATCATATCAATTGACAGGACAATTTTGGGACATGACGATTTAATAAACTATAAGGTTGCAAACATGTCTGTTCAATGCACTGTTGAACCCATACCGATCAGCAGAACAGAATATCATTCTCTTGACTACAGGGTGATGGGGATTATTTTTAATCTCCATAACGACATGGGGCGCCTTCTTGATGAAAAGACATATCAGAATGCGCTGGTGAATCGATATTATCGACGATAATCAGTGTATCGGTGTACAGAAAGTGCCTCTCCTCAACCCGGAATTGGCGATTCATTTCTCCGCGATCAAAAAGGGACAAGCCACATACGAACAACATCTCAGACGTTTCTTACAACACACACCTCTTCAAGCAATCCAGTGGATTAACTTTAATCAACTCGAAATCACTTTAAAGACCCTCATTCGTAATAATTAATTTTTGACGTCTTGTCAAAACAGTCTTTTATAATCGTCTTGTCCCAAAATCGTCCTGTCAAAACAGTCTTTTAAAAATCGTCCTGTGAAAAAGAACCTGCTATGGATTATCAGTCTCGCGGTGACCGTGGTCCTGCTGGTCCTGATCTTCCGGAAGATCGATACCGTCCGGGTCCTGGCCGCCGTCGCCGACGCCCGGCCGCTTCCCATCTTATTAGCCCTGGCGGTTTCTTTTCTGACCAATTGCTGGCTGGCCACGATCAAGTGGCAGAAAATTCTGGTTCCCCTGGGACTTGATCTCTCCTTCCGGGAAGCCTTCCTGATCAAGATGGGGAGCGCGCCGTTGAAGAGCCTCCTCCCTTTCCGCACCGGAGAGGCTTCCCGGGTCATCTACCTGAAGAGGTGTCGCGGCTTTTCCCTCTCCCGGGGGACGGCATCAATCCTGATCGAACTTTTCCTGAACATCCTCGTCTTTCTTCTTTTCATTGTTGTCGGGGGGATCATCTTCGGGGTGTCTCTGGACGGACTGATTTATTTCATCGCCGGCGGCCTGGCGCTGGCCGTCATCATCATCCTGATCGCGACCCGGCCCTCCCCCCAGCGCTGGCTGAGGCGCCTTTTCTCGAAAATCCCCGGCCCCAAACTCCGGGGAGGATTGGAGACTTTCTTCACGATCCACCGCTTCTTTACCGGGGGGCAGCTGGGGGGGATCCTCTTTTACTCGCTGATCATCCAGAGCGGGAAGCTCCTCACCTTCTTCCTGATCAGCCGCTCTTTCGGGCTCATCATGACGCCGGTAGTCTATGTCGTTATCCTCCCCTTCTCCATCCTGCTCTCCACCATCCCGGTCACCTTCCTGGGGATCGGTCTCCGGGAGGGCAGTTTGGTCGAACTGATACCGGCCTTCACCCGCCTTTCCGCCGGCGCCGTCCTGGGGGCGGCCTTGATCTTTTCCCTGGTCGAGTATCTCTTCCCGGCGGTTCTGGGCCTCTTCTGGACCGGGAAATTCACCAGATCATTATTCGCGGGGAAGGGTAAAACGGATACGAAAGAAGAGGGGATACCGGCAACTGATCAATGATATCTTTCCGCGGGAAAAATATCAATACCACCAGCGCCGGTACCCGGCCGCTTCCGCGGCGGTGGCGGTATCGAAATATTCCCGGTCTTCCGGCGGTATCCGCCGGGCGTAGGCGGAACGGGGGGGATAATAGATAAGGGTCTGCCGGTTGGCGGCTACTTTACCGACACGGTCATCCGGGATATCGTATTCAGGGTAAACGGCCTTTCCCGGGAACTCCACCCGGTGTTCCCGGCCATTGCTCAGAAAAAGGACCGTCCCGTCGCGGTCGGTCCGATAAATCTTGATCCCGCGCATTTCCAGGCGCCGGAGCACCTGCTCAGTCGGGTGCCCGTAGCTGTTATTCTCACCCACTTCGATTACCGCCTCCCGGGGAGCGACCCGGGACAGGAAAGAGGAACCGGTCGAAGTGCGCGAACCGTGATGTCCGACTTTCAGTACCGTGCTTTTCAGGTTAGCCCCCCGGCTGATCATCTCCATCTCCGCCTCCTCTTCGGCATCCCCGGTGAAGAGGAAGCTTTCATCCCCGTACACCAGCTTGACGACGATCGAGCAGTTGTTGGGGGATTCAAGAAGGCGGTCAGACGGGTGCAGGATCAGGAGCTGCACCTCACCGAAGGAGAACCTGTCCCCGGCCCGCCCCAGACGGAAGAGGATATCATCATGGCTTTTGACCGTCCGCAGGTACCGCGCGTAATGCTCGGTGGTGTCCTCCTTGCCCGAGTCAAGAAGAGTAGTGACCGGGAAAGTGTCCAGCACCTCGATCACGCCTCCGAAGTGATCGCCGTGAGGGTGGGTGACGATCAGGAGATCGATCTTCTTCACCCCGGCGCGGCGAAGATAATCGATCAGGAAGGAGTAAACCCAGACCCGTCCCCCGTCGATAAGGATCGTTTCCCCGGAGGGACACTGAATTAACTCGCAGTCCCCCTGCCCCACGTCGATAAAATGAACCCGGAGAGGGTTCCCCCATGACTCCTCCTCGGTCCGGGCCGACTCCAACTCGGCTAACCGGGAGCGACATCTCTCCAGCCGACTTTCTACCGACTCCGCCGACCATTCGGGAGATTGCTCGCGGATGGCGGTAAAATGATCGGCCGCGCGCCGGTAACGGTCCGCGGCCTCAGCGAATTCTCCCTGTTGAAAGGCCTGTTCGGCCTTCTGGAAAAGCAGGTATCCTCCCCGGTAAAGATCGCCGGGGGGAACGGGGGTGGGCGCGGCCTGAGCGAAGAACCGCGCTAAACATCAAGGCCACCGCCATTATGATTAGTCGGGGTCGGACCATAATAACTCCTTGATGCTCAATGAATAAAACAATTTTTAAGCCCTATTTAGGCGGTTAGAAGCGATTTTCAAGGGGCAAAACAGCTTTTAAGGATAATATGTCGCCCGCTCTTCCCTGATTGACCAGAGAGAACCGGATCTTGAAGATGTCTCTTCCTCAAGAAGAGAGTTTCTTATTGATGCAAAACGTTCCTTAATAGAATCTATAAAAGACTTACTCCCCACAGCAAGGCTCTCTGTCCACTGAGGTTCCCGCTCCGCGATGCCCTCACTTAAATAACGTGTCAGCATCATGTGATATTTATCTCGCACCTCTTCGATGTTAGCCGCACCACTCTTTTCTATCAGCAGCGGGAGATTGAGAATTCGGTATCGTTTTCTCACCCCCATCAATTCCCGATAGCCACACCACTCCCAATTTTTCGGGTGTAAGATCACACCGGCCCTTACCATGTTGAGATCAATATAGGTCAGGCAATTCCAGAAATACCTGCCGGTGTCGATGAGCGTACAGTGGAAACGATCCTCCCAGAAGGCACCTTTTCTTTCCTTCCGAAGATTGTACTGCTGGGCTACGCATCCTTCAACAAGCTGCATCAGTTGACTTATTGCATCCTTTCGTTCGGCATAGACTACCAGATGAATATGGTTTGAAGTTAGACAATAGCCAAGAATTGAGACGCCATAGCGAATAGATCCTTTACGCAACCATTCTCGGTATATATCGCGATCTCGTACAAAGCGTAAAAGATAGGACCGATCGTGGCAACGATGCGTGACATGGTAAAGCTGGCGGGGCAGCATGTAACGGTTAGCTCTAGGCATGGCTTCAGGGAACTCTCGTTAGAAGCTGAAAATAGGCCCGAAAAACGCCGCTAAGGCCTTATATGATGCCTATTTTATAGATAACGCGTTACAATGCAAGCAGATACTCTGGTCCGACCCCAATTATTACCCCAATTATTCAATTGTGAACGCAATGCACAGGGCGGCTGTTTTGGTGAGGGGAAAACGCAAAAGGGAACCCGGTTATTCCACAACCGGCAGGTCGGTGCTTCCTCCGAAGTATATCCTGAGGCCGCCGGCAATGGCCCAGAGACCGGTCGAAGGTCTGAAAATGGCGATCCCGTCCCTACCCGTTCCGCCGAAGTCAGCCGGGACCGGGAAGTCGGAGACCCCGCCGAAGTAGACCCGGGAGATGCCCCGGAGCGCCCAGAGACCGACGACGGAACGGTAGATACCGGGATCCTCGGTACCGTCTCCGTTGAAATTACCGGAGACCGGCTCGTCGGCGCCGCCGCCGAAATAGAACCGGCTCACCCCCCGTATCGCCCAAAGGCCCGCGCCCGGGCGGAAGATCGTAATCGCAGCCCGCCCACTCCCGGCGTAATCGCCCGGGAGAGGCAAATCGGCGCCGCTTCCGAAATATGCCCTGGAGACACCCCGGATCGCCCAGAGGCCGGAGGCGGACCGGAAGACGGCGATGTCATTCTTCCCGTCGCCGTCAAAATCGGCGGGGACCGGCTGGTCATCGCCACCGCCGAAATAGCTCCGGGTAACGCTCCGGACCGCCCAGAGGCCGGCCGTCGCCCGGTAGATCCCGTAATCGGTGGTGCCGTTCCCGTTATAGTCGCGGGGGACCGGGATGTCACTGCTCCCGCCGAAATAGACCCGGCTCACCCCCCGGACCGCCCAGAGCCCGAGAGAAGCGCGGTAAATAGCCACATCCGATGTCCCGTCGCCGTTGTAATCCCCCCGGGCCCGATGTCCGGCCGGGGGCGACGAGGTGGGCGAAGGGGTGACGGTGGGCGTAAGCGTCGGTTTAACGGATGGCGTGGGGGTGACGGGCGGCGGATTGGTCGGCTTAACGGATGGCGTAACGGTCGGGGTCGGCGTGACACTGGCCGTCGGAGTGGCGGAGGGGATCGCCGTGGGGCTGGGGGTCGGCGTCGGCACCGCCTTGGCCAGATCGCAGAGCCAGCGGTCGCTGTAGGTGGACCCGTCCGAACCGATGTAATAGTAGGTATCGATATTCCCGGTGAGCGGAGGCGGATAGACATTAATCACCTGGCTGCTATCATAGGTAACCGTTATAAAATCACCCTCCCGGATATCCAGGTCCTCGTTGATCCGGGTTATTTGGAGAGCCGCCGACTGGGACGGATAGACGTTCCCGTCGGAAAAAGCGTCGGCGTTGTCGAAGACGGTTCCAAACACATCGGTGGCCGGAAGTTCCGCCCGGGTGATCCGCCACCTCCAACCGCTGCCGTCCGTCGATCTCGTCTGCCCGAGAACCAGGTCTTCAATGTCGGCGATATCAAGAGTGAGATGACAATAGGCCGGAGTCGGGGTGACGGACGGGACGACGGTTGGAGTCGAAGTAACGGATGCTGTCGCGGTCGGGGTTGGGGTAACCGACGGAGTGACGGACGGCGTAACAGTCGGGGTCGGCGTTGCCGACGGCGATGGTGTCACGGAGGGCGTCGGGGAAGGAGTTTTATAGCCCTCCGGGGTCGACGTCGGTGTGGGTTCTTCAAAGATCAGAACTCTATTGTTATGCGTATCGGAGACATAAAGGGTGTGGCCGTCAAGATAGAGACCGTCCGGCCAGTACATTGTCTGCGCCAACGGGTGAGATGGGGGTTCCGGCGGGGGGTCCGGATCGACCTGATTGATCAGGTTGGAGAACATATCAGGCTGACCGAGAACGACATCGGCGCCATAGGGCACTCCCGACATATCCGTCGGTATATTGTTATAGATCAAAACCCGGTGGTTATCGTTATCGGTAACGAAGAGACGGGTACCCTCGCTGAAGACACTTCCGAACGGGTTATTCAGCGTATAGGCGGTGGGAAAACCAAGACCCTGATTCGCCGAATACGAGTAAAAATCATACTGGCCAAGCGCTACATCGGCGGCGGCGTTATCCGTATCGGGGATCTGATTGAATACAAGTATCCGGTGATTACCGGTATCGGTAATGAAAAGTTTTTGCCCGCTGACGAAAACACCTGATGGCTCCCGGAGCGTCTGTGCGGTCGGGAACGACAACCCCTGGTTGGCGTCCGAACTGACGAAGTCCGGCTGCCCGATCACCACCGAAGCGGTGGCGTTATTAAAAGTGGGAATGCCGTCATAGATCAGAACCCGGTTGTTCTGCCGATCGGCAAAGAACAGGTGCCCTCCCGAAATAAAGAGGCGGCGGGGATTATGCTGGGTATTATTCTCAGAAATCGCTGATCCCTGGTTCGGCATCAAATATCCGTTCAGTCCGGGCTGGCCGATCACCACATCGGCGAAGGCGTCGTTGACGACCGGGATGGAATTGAATACTACCGACCGGTTATTCTCGGCATCGGGGATCAGGAGTTTCCCTTCGAATATCTGAACATCATCCGGCTTATGGAGGGTATTGGCGAACGGGATATCGGGGTCTTCGCCCAGCGGGTCCTGATTAGGGCCGTTGCTGACCATGTCCGGCTGCCCGATCACCACCATAGCTGTAGTATTGTTCCAGGAAGGGACCGGGTCATAGATCAGCACCCGGTGGTTGAGATAATCCGCTATGAAGAGCTTGCCCTCATAGACCTGAAGACCGCCAGGCCAATAGAGAGTATTCGAGTCCGGCGGCGAGATCGGATCATACGATCCCTGGTTCGGTCCATTACTGAACATGTCGGGCTGTCCGATTACATAACTTGCGGGCTGGTTGTCTTCAAATGCCGCCAGGAAAGGAAGCGGCAGTAAAAGCCATGCCGCCAGGAATAAAAATACCCTCTTAATTAATTTCTTGTTTTGCATGCTGTTACGCGAAATGTTGAGAAAAATCCGTTCAGGTGAACCACCGGTGCTTTCCTACTTCAAATATAACGTTAACAGCGTCAATGTCAAGAATGAGAAGGATGATTGTCAGTAAAAAGCGCTTGACAAATCAATTATTTGGCTTTATATTTAGATGGGGTAGCATATTCAGGATGAATCGTTCCAGGAGGAATTATTATGAAGCCTCAGGCATCTGATAAATATGCCGGCTTCACACTGGTGGAGCTGGTCATCGTCATTCTGATTATTTCCATCCTTGCCGTTATTGCTATTCCCCGATTACTCTCAACCGATCGGTTTTCGGCCCTCCTGGCGGCGGAGATGGCTATCACTGATATCCGGGCAACACAGATGGCCGCTCTTTTTGACACCTCTTCCACCAAAACAATCACCTTCAATGGAGATGATACGTATGACATGATGGGAACGGAAAAAACGCTTCCCGGCGGAGCGACGGCCGGCGCCCACACGATTACCTATAATTCATTCGGCGAGCCTACCGCCGGTGTTGGAGTTTTTGATATAGCCTGTGGAGCAAACACAGAGACAATCGCAATCTCATCTGTAACGGGAAAGGCAACTATCCAATGAATTATCAGCATATTTTGTTGAAGAAAAAATATATTGATAACGATTAAATGATTAATTCGAGTCCAACCGTTCACGCATTAAGATAATTTCTTCGCATTATTGAAAAACATAACTAACATTAGGCAATGAAAACTAGGACAAAAAGAGAGCAAAAACGTTCCCATCTCCATTTCCCATTGCCACCGGGAAATAAGCACGGGCACACACTGGTCGAGATTGTTATTATCCTCCTGGTAGCGGCTATTATACTGCCTGCTCTCATTCTCCCGTTTGTCGAAGGGGTCCGGGGATTAAAGCTGCCGTTGGTCCTGACAACTCTATCCTTCCTGGCACAGGAAGAGATGGAGAAAAAGATCATCTGTCTCGATTTCGACACGGTAGCCGCCTGGCCAAGCACCGCCATCGACGGTTTCCCCGGTTACACCAGCACCTGCACGTTTGACGATACCGCGAACTTCGGTGAAGTCGTCGATGGGGTGAGACTGATCACCTTGACCGTAACCTACAGCGATCCGGAACGAGATCCGGATCCTTCCCTGTCACTGGTCACCGTCAAAACGAACTGGGACGCTGAGTAAAACGATGAAAGACCATACAGATAATCGGCCTACCGCACCGTCGGGATACTCTTTAATCGAGATCATATTGGTTATTGTCCTGACGGCGATCCTGGCCGGAGCCGCGTTCCAGGGGATCATGCAGGCGGTCTCGATTTACACCTTCTCAGCCCGGGACTACCTGCTGAATTTTCAGGAAGGGAAAATAGCGATGGAGAAGATGGTCAGAGAGATCCGGGAGGCCAGCCCCGGCAACATAATCATCGGGACCGGCTCAATCCAGGTCGTTAAGTCCATCGGCCACGGAACTCCCCAGGACCCTAATCTTGCCATTACCTTCTTGCAGGCGGCGGATTCCAACACCATTGTGAGGCAAAGTGCTGCCGGAAACTTCACCCTGGTTGATAATGTGGTAAATGATTCCTTTTCCGCCGCTATGGATGGCAATGACGTAGTCACCATCTATTTCGCTGTCCAAGCCGGAGAGAATCAGTTTCCCCTGAGGACCGCGGTCTGGCCAAGGATACCGGATGAACCTGAATGAAAACTAAGAGAACAAGAAAAAATAACCATGAAGCGGGTCTGGCACTGTTGGCGCTGCTCGCGATCATGATTATTCTCGGGATCGTCGGCTATACGTTCGTTAATATCATCTCTACCGAGCAGATTATATCCGGAGCGCAATACAACTCAACCAAGGCTTTCTATATCACGGAAGGCGCTCTGGAGATCGGGAAAAAATACGTATTCGATCAGGAGGGAGTCACTCCGGACTGGGCGCCTGATGCGGATATCTTTGACGATGAACCCCTGGGAGACGGGACATTCGATCTGCGCATGTACTGGCCGGACAATCCGGGTGAATTCATTAATTTCACCGCAACCGCCGAGGTGGACTGAATGAGAGGGTACGGCGCATCTGTATACTAATGCAATACTCACTTCAAAGGAGGGAGAGGATGAAAACACTATCGGGGATCAAGGGATCAGTGGTCATTTTAACTATCTTTCTGTCGGCTGTCTTTTTTTTAATCATCAACCCCGGAAAGGCGAACACCGAGAGAACAGTTATCGAAAAGGTGATCCTGCCGACGGCCGGCACCGGTGGGAACGGCTATATCCCCCCCGGAAGCGGGGTTTACGGGAAGAGCAAATTTCAGTTTTCCGGGAGCGGTGGATGTTATTCTTACGACCCTTCCGTCTACACCCCGCCTCCTTCCAATATCAGTCAGATGGGGCCCGGGCATGCCGGCAGTAATGAACGCATCGTTCTCTCGGGCTCGGTAACCGTCAGCGGCCATGTCAACGTGCCCCAGTCAATCGTGGATGAAATCGCCGGGGGAGACTTTTCCCATCTGGAAGGCGGCTGGTCCTGCGCGGTGGGCACCAAACTGCCGGTCGGCGCCACCGGAGAAGAAGGTGACGATCGTGAATTCAACGGCCCCCGGGTGACCGCCCAGCTCCAAGGATGGAAACCGGGCGACTGGCCGCCGGAGGGGACCTATCAATCGGGGACACCGGCGTGGCCGTACGATCCGGGCTATGCCGCCTTTCCGGTCGTCGATCCCCAGTGGGACAAAGATGCTGATGGCGATACTGACGGAGCCGACTACGATTATTTCGTAAGCCACGGCGGCTTTGCCGCCGAGCGGGGCGGTTCGACCGGCGAAGTCCCTTACACTCAAAAAGACGATCCCACTATCTGCGTGATGGACAAGGGAGTTCTGGTCCCGGCCAGCGAGGGACAGGCCTGGTACGACGACTACTACATCGACGCCAACCACAACTTCGTCGGCACCTGGAAGACCGTTTACTTCACCGGTTCCCAGTACCACTTCAATAACTTTGTCAGCGGGGCCAACGAGAGCTACCATTACACCGGGAACATGGACTTTTACTGCGAGAACTTCCATCACCAGGGAAGCAACGACATGCTCTTCGACCCGAACGCGAGCATCGTGATGGCGGTAAAAGGGAACATTGTGTTCGACGGGGAGTCCGATTTCAACGTCGGGGGGGGCGCCAACCAGTTCGACGTGGTCTGTACGGGGACCACCGTTGACATCGGAGGGAGCGTGAACGGGACCGCCGGCTCCTTTTACGCCCCCAACGCGGACATGATCATCGAGGGGGACGGCTGGATCTATGCCGCGATCGTGGCCAAGAGCATTACAATCGGGGGGAGCCGTTCGATCTGCTATCCGGTCAGCTACCAGGGACCGAACGGGGGAGTGGGCGGTGACCAGGGGAGCGGTGGAACCCCGATCAATCCCCCCTCCCGGGAAGACTGGAAGGAAACCGTCTCGGAATAAAAACCGGATTACCTTCTTAACTAAATGAGCGAGCTACTGTATATCTACTCTATAGCGAATACTTGATAGCTGATACTACTTGACAAGTGTGTATTTATATCTTATATTTAAGTTGAAGGTCATGTATCGTATCGGGAAGGTATCTATTTTACAAGGAGGCCCAGAATGAAGGCGTTGCCGGGAGGATGGAATACGGTAAGAGTTTGCCTGTTTTCTCTCCTCTTTCTTGCTCTGGTCGGTTCCGCCGGAGGAGGAGCGGCAAGGAGTGTGACCGAACAGGTCGCACTCCCTATCGCCAGCGGTGAAGGCGGCGGTGGATACATTCCTCCCGGGGCGGGAATATTTGGGAAAGAGAAGTTTCAGCTGACCGGCTCCGGCGGCTGCTACTCCTATGATCCCGCGGTCTATCCCGTTCCCCCCTCCAGTACGGCAAATATGGGTCCGGGCCACTGCGGGAGCAACGAAAAGATCTACCTCTCGGGATCGGTAACCATCAGCGGATATGTCAATGTCCCCCAGACAATAGTGGACGAAGTCGCCGGGGGAAACTTTTCCCATCTGGAAGCCGGTTGGTCCTGCGCGGTGGGCACCAAACTGCCGGTCGGCACCACCGGAGAAGAAGGTGATGATCGTGAATTTACGGGGCCGCGGAATACGTCACAACTCCAGGGCTGGAAACCGGACCAGTGGCCCCCCGAAGGAACCTACCACGGAGGGACACCGGCGTGGCCCTACGACCCGGGCTATGCCGCCTTTTCGGTTGTCGATCCCCAGTGGGACAAGGATGCTGACGGCGATACTGATTCCGCCGACTACGATTATTTCGTGAGCCACGGCGGCTTCGCCGCCGAGCGGGGCGGTTCGACCGGCGAAGTCCCTTACACTCAAAAAGACGATCCCACTATCTGCGTGATGGACAAGGGAGTTCTGGTCCCGGCCAGTGAGGGACAGGCCTGGTACGACGACTACTACATCGACGCCAACCACAACTTCGTCGGCACCTGGAAGACCGTTTACTTCACCGGTTCCCAGTACCACTTCAATAACTTTGTCAGCGGGGCCAGCGAGAGCTACCATTACACCGGGAACATGGACTTTTACTGCGAGAACTTCCATCACCAGGGAAGCAACGACATGCTCTTCGACCCGAACGCGAGCATCGTGATGGCGGTAAAAGGGAACATTGTGTTCGATGGTGAGTCCGATTTCAACGTCGGGGGGGGCGCCAACCAGTTCGACGTGGTCTGTACGGGGACCACCGTTGACATCGGAGGGAGCGCGAACGGGACCGCCGGCTCCTTTTACGCCCCCAACGCGGACATGATCATCGAGGGGGACGGCTGGATCTATTCCGCGATCGTGGCCAAGAGCATTACAATCGGGGGGAGCCGTTCGATCTGCTATCCGGTCAGCTACCAGGGACCGAACGGCGGACTGGGGGGAGGCCAGGATCCCAGCGGCGGCACTCCCGTCAATCCGCCCTCACGGGAAGACTGGAAAGAGATCATTATAAATTAGCTCGCGTAGTCTACCCCGATAAAATCGGGGGTCGCGAATTTAGGTAAAAAAAAGAGCATCCGAAAAGGGTGCTCTTTTTTTTTGTCACTGCATGGTGTAGAGTAATAGAGAATGAAAAAAGCTCGTATCATATTCATCTTCCTCCTCTGGCTGGGGGTCATGGGAGTATTTTTCAGCAAGGAAATTATCCCCTCGCTCACCGTCCCTGCATACTCCATACCCCTTCTGCCGGCCGGTCTCCCGGAATTGGTCGGAGACGAATGGATGGGAATATTTTTCAACAACGACCAGGTTGGGTACTCCCATACTGTGCTTTATCCCCACCAGGAAGAAAATTTTTACGGCTCGGCTCTCGACAGCACCATCTGGCTGGAACTATCCATCGGGGGGCGGGCGAACCGGGTCCAGGTCCGGAGTTTCTGCCTGATCGCCCCCGGGGGGGAGATTATCCGTTTAACGGCCTCCGCCCGTTCCGACGCCCCGCCGTTCACCCTGAAAGCCCGGCTGAATGACGGGCGCCTTGAAGTCCGGGTCACGGCCGGCGAAAAAGAGCGGGAACTGTCATTCCCTCTCCCCCGACCTTCTCTCCCCCTGTACGCCCTCACCCCTTTCCTCTCTCTCCGGCCGCTCAAGCAGGGGGAGTCCTTTACGATCCCCGCGCTCGATCCCCTGGCCAGCCTGAGCGCCGGGAGGCCAAAGTCGGGGCCGGTCCGGTTTGAAGTCGCCGCCAAGACGGCGGACGGCTACGATCTGCTGGCTTATTACGGGGGAATGACCGGGGAAATCCGCCTGAACGCGGCCGGAAACGTTCTCGAAGTAAAAACTCCTTTCGGATGGGCGCTGAGGAGACAGACGGCGGCGGAGGTGACGGGGTTTCTTGAAATGATAGAAAAACATACCCACTAAAAACACAAAAGACAGGGAGAAAAAACTGAACGTCCAACGTCGAACGTCCAACTTCGAACGTCGAACGATGGCTGGCTTGGACGGGAGCTGCACAGACAGGAATGTCTGTGTCACCTTGGGGCGCACAGACAGGAATTTGTCCGCAAGAATATATGCTTGTGTCACCGAGCACTGGAAGATTAAATAAAAAACCATATAAACATATTTTTTCAAAAACCTTCGTGATCGCGGTCTACCCCGAAGGATTCGGGGTGTCCTTCGTGGTTTTCATTACAAAAAGACAGGTTATATGACCGAACGGACGAAATGGTTATTTTTACTGATTCTTATCGCCCTCATCGGCGGGGGGATCGTTCTGGCCGGGTGGATGTTCTGGGAGAGATCGCAGAGAGCCACGGGCATTCCGTTGGACACGGAAAAGACAAAGGAATTGCGCGATCAGCTGGACCACAACCCTAAATCCATTTTCATCTTCGACCCCCAGACATCCTACCGGCTGAAGCCTTCCTTCCGGGGGCTGCGGCACGACTCCCCCACCCTGCCGCATGTCACTAACAGCCGGGGTATTCTCGGCGAGCTAGAGGTCAATCCGGACCCGAAGGTCCGGAAGATTATCTTCCTGGGCGACTCGGTCGCCTACGGGGAATACGTTCCCTTGGAGGAGGTCTTCGTCAGCCGGATGGCGGCGGCGGCCGGTCCGACGTATCAGCTCCTGAACGCCGGTTGTCCGGGTTGGTCCACCCACCAGGAACTGCTGGCCTATCGGCTCTACTTTGCCGACCTCCCGATCGACACGGTGGTCATCGTCTTCACCCTCAACGACCTGCTGGACTTCGAATGGGTCTGGCGGGATGACAGCAGTTTTCAAATGTCGGCCGAGCTGCGGGGACTGGGCGGCCTGGTTCATTCCAACCTGACCGCGCGGACGATTCGGGAGCTGCGTAACCTTTTCTGGAACCGGCCCGAACTTCAGCCCCTGGCCAACCTCAACAACACCTGTCTCAACGCCTTTCTTCCCGGGCGCTGGGCCGACTACCGGGAAAAAATCCGCCCGGCGATACAGGAGTTCGCCGGGAAGAAGAGGGTGATGATGGTGATCGTACCCGCCCGGCCCCAGCTGGCAGCGCTCAACCGGGGAGCCGACCCGGGGACCGTTCTTTTTCCGCAGAAGCAGATGGAGAACTTTTGCGCGGAGAGCGGGGTCGAGTGCGTCGATCTGCTGCCGGCGTTTGCCGCCGGGGAGGGGAAATACGACACCGGCCTCTTTCTCCAAGACGTCACCCGGGGTCTGCTGCATCTCTCAGCAGCAGGTCATGAAAGAGTGGCAGAGTTTTTGTGGCCTCTGATAGAAGATCAAATGATAAAAAAATAATCGGGACAACATAATCAGGATAGTAAAATGGAGTGATGGAGTACTGGAGTGATGAAGTACTGGAAGGGCCTGACCGGGAAAGCCCGAGACCCAACACTCCAATACTCCTTTATAAACCATCCCATGATCACGACTAAAAATCTTACCAAAGTCTTTGGTGACACTACGGCCGTCTACGACCTCAGCCTGGAGATACCGGCCGGGGAGCTGTTCGCCTTCATCGGGCCCAACGGGGCGGGCAAGAGCACCACCATCAGGATGCTGACCGGTCTCCTCATCCCGACCCGGGAAAAGCTTTCATCGGGGGGCATGATATCCAGGATAACCCGGTGGAGGCGAAAAGGCTGATCGGGTACATACCCGATTTCCCCTTCCTCTACGAACGGCTGACCGGAAGAGAATTGATGGAGTTTGTCGGCCGGATTTACAGCATCCCCCCCGGACAGCTGGACGGATTGATCGACCGGTACCTTGATCTCCTCGGGCTGAGCGAACTGGCCGGAAACTTAATAAGGAACCTCTCCCACGGCTACCGGCAACGGCTGGTCTTCGCCGCCGCCTTCCTTCACGACCCCAAGGTCCTGATCATCGACGAGCCGTTGGTGGGGCTCGATCCCCGGTCCGGCCGGCTGATCAAGGACCTTTTAAAAGAACACTGCCGGCGGGATGGCGCCGTCTTCATGTCCACCCACACCCTCTCCGTCGCCGAGGAGATTGCCGACCGGGTCGGCATCATCCATGAAGGAAACCTGATCGCCTGCGGCAGCTTGAACGAGCTGCGGGAAAAAAGCGGGGTGGATGGGAAACTGGAGGAGGTGTTTCTTCATTTAACTGAAGAAGAAGATAGCGGAATGACGAAACCCGAATGACGAAACCCGAAAGAATGACGAATGACGAAACCTAAAACACCCCCGGTGGGACTATCACTTATTGATAAATAGCATAAAGTATTGCCATCCCGATTGAATCAATCGGGGTGGTGGCGTTGGTTGACACAAGATTTTAGTATTCAGTCATTCATTCCGCCGGGACAAGCTCGGTGGTGTTTCCGAGTATGGTTTATCCATATATCCTTGAAGAGAACCAAATTTCGATATTCGGATTTGTTTCGGATTCCAACATTCGGATTTAGGATTTTTTCCATGCGTTACTTATTTCAACTCCGCCTGGCACAAACACGGAACGGTCTTCGTCTCCTCCTTCGCCATGGCCGTCTCCGTCTCTTCATCGGGATCTTTGTTCTCCTGGTCGTCTGGACGGGGCTCTTCGCGGGCTTTTACCGCGCCTTCACCTTTCTCCAGACCTTCATGGGGGTGGGAGAAATCCTGATCGACCGCCTGATCTACCTGCTGACCTTCGCCCTTTTTATCATGCTGGTCTTCAGCAACGCGGTGATTTCCTTCCAGCTCCACCTCAAGGCCGCCGAATCCGTCTATCTTCAGACTCTTCCCCTGCCCGGCTCCGCCATCTTCCGGTTCCTGCTGCTGGAGGGCGCCGTGCTGAGCACCTGGGCAACCGTCTTTCTGATCTTTCCCGTCGCCCTGGCCTACGGCCTCTCCCACGGGCTCTCTCTCTTCGCCTGCCTCTCACTTCTTCTCTTCGCGGCGGGACTCTCTTCGCTGGCGGCGCTGATCGGGACCTTGATCGCGGCCCTGATACCGCCGCTCCTGACGCCGGGCAGAGGCCGCCGAGTGATCCTGGCGGCGTTCATCATCATCGCCCTCACCTTTCCGTTCTGGCGATCGCTTTCCCCTCCCCGGCGAGCTGCCTCCAACCGGGAGACCCTGATGCTCAACCGGCTGCTCGATCACAGCCGGATCACCCTCAATCCTCTTCTTCCCGGTTATTGGGCCGCGGAAGGGTTCATCCAGGCGGGGAGAGGCCACGTCAGCAGATCGCTCGGCTTTCTGGCCGTCCTGGCGGTCAATGTTCTTTTCGCCTGGCAGATCGTGGAATTGACAGCGGAACGGCACTATTTCACAAACCGGTCCCTTTATCACAGCCGGGGGGGGGACGGCGAAAACGGGGAGCAGTCCGCATTCGTGGTGCAGGGCTTCAGCCCTGCCCGTCCACAGCAGGGCTGAAGCCCTGCACTACGAGTTTATCTTTTGGTAGCCGCACCCTTCAGGGTGCGCCCCGTCTAGTATGGGGCGGTCACGGCCCCGCATCACAAGCCCTGGCATCAATCCCGGAAACATCGAAAAAGAATTCACTTTCACGCCTCCTCCCCTCCCCCGTCCGGGCCCTCCTGATCAAGGATATCAAGATCTTCTTCCGAGACCCGGCTCAGTGGCTTCAGACGGCAATCCTTTTCGGCCTCCTGGCAATCTACATCGTCAATATCAAGAACATGCCCCGTAACGTCTATCAGCCGTCCTGGAAGAACCTGATCACCTTTTTCAACCTGGGGGCCACCTCGCTGATCCTGGCCACGCTGACCACGCGGTTCATCTATCCCTCTTTCAGCCTGGAGGGAAGAACCTTCTGGGTGCTGGGACTGGCGCCGATCCCGCGGGCAACCATCTTCCGGGCCAGATTCTGGAGCAGCCTGGCCGGAGCGGTTATGGTAACGGAAGCGCTGATGCTTCTTTCCAACCACATCTTGGAAGTTTCCGGCCCGTTGACCTTGGTCACCTGCGGGGCGCTCGTCCTGATGGCGGGGGTGCTGGTCAGCCTGGCGCTCGGGCTGGGGGCGGTCTTCCCCGACTTCTCCCAGGACAACCCGGCCCGGATCGCGTCGGGTTTCGGCGGAACCCTCACCCTGGTTCTCAGCCTGATCTATATCGCCGTCGTCGTCGGAGCGCTCGCTCTGGCCTGGCAGATCCGGGTTCGATATTCGGCCGGGGAACAGCTCCGTCTCCTTTTGGCGGCCGCCGGATTCGTGCTGGTTCTCTCTCTGGCGGGGATCTGGCTGCCGTGCCGGCTCGGCATCCGGGCACTGGAGAAATGCGAGTTATGAAATCACTTTAACTCCCTTCTACCAGGACTCCTCTTTCCTATCTCCTCCAATCCTTTCCGCGCCTGGTACGATTCGGGGTTCAGTCTCAGGGGTTTCCGGAACTCTTCCTCCACCCGTAAAAAAATGCCGGCCGGAGGATATCCCGGTCCCGCCGCATCTCCGGAGTCCTGATATGGACCAGGACCACCAGCGGTATCAAAATCAGGATATTACCGGCCAGCGAGAGTCACCGTTTCTCGCGGAGATGGGTGTACCGGTGATAAACCGCCGCCCCGGCGAAGATAAAAAGAACCGGAACCGCGGCCAGGCGGAAACGCGGGATAACATAGATCAGGAGAAATGAAAGAAGATAGCCTAAGGAGGATCGCAATGACTGTTAAAAAAATGTCACTGCGGGCGTAACGAAGTGGAGAGAAGCAATCCATTGGCGTACAATGAATTGAGATTGCCTCGCTATCGCTCGCAATGACAGGATTATTTTCAGATCGGCCGGAAATTGGAGATATAATAGGCCATGAACAGGAAGAAGAGGCCGAGAACTATAAAGATCAATCCCACCGAGATCCGGTATTTCATCGTCTTGTGATCGGTGGACACTATCTGGTTGAGCAGGGAGCCTAATTTTACCAGCGCTCCGGGCGCGACCAGAAACATGACCCCCGATATTAAGACGATGGCACCAATCAGTATAAAGGCAGTCATCGTCGACTCCTCGTCATCGCTTTGGTGAGTACCCTGCCCCCGAAATCACCCTTGTTCCCATCCTTCTCCTCGATCGTGCTCCCGCTTTCTTCTTTCTCTTCCGCTTCGGGCTGGGGAGGCTGCGGCTCTTTCGTGCTCTTGTAAAGATAGGGCCTCACCTGGTCGTCCTCGGTATAGCGGACGTCCTCGAGGGCGTCCGGCGGCGATTTCTCCAGCATGATTTTCTCGTAGGCGGACAAAGGCGTGTCTTCAGAAACGATTTTTGCGGTTATAAAGATTAAGAGATTCGTCTTTCTCAGTTCAGTATGCTCCTCCTTGAAGAGGTATCCAAGAATAGGTATGTCGCCGAGAAGGGGAATTTTGGATTCTTCATCATTCGTATAACTCTCGATCAGGCCGCCAATCACGATCGTGTCGCCGTCTTTGATGGTGACATTGGTATCCGCTTCGCGAATTTTTATGATCGGGTAGGCGGTTTTGAAGGGGTTGCCCTGCGCATCGTATGCCACCGCGAATTCATTATAATCGCTGACCGCCGGGTGAACGATCATGTTTATCCCCTTCTCTCCCGTCATAATTTCCCGGACCTGGGGAATCACTTTCAGTGTTATCCCGATCTCCTGCCAGACATCGACTGACGTTCCTCCGACCGTTCCTCCACTCTCACCACTGACCTCGGTCTTCAGAATCGGATAACGCTTCCCGATAAATATCTTGGCCGTATAATTTTCGTGAACGGTGATCCGGGGATTGGAGAGGATGACGATATTGGAATCCGTCTTCATCGCGCTCAACATCAGACTAAAGTCCGTCGCACTCAGAACGGCACCGTACGTCTGGCCGGATGTCGTCAGTTTGGTCAATGTATCGGCAATGCCGTTCAGGTAGTTATCGAAGTTCCGCTTGGTCTCGGTGTCCTCGATCCGGGAGTAGAACTCATCGGCCCAGCCGGATGCCCGAACGTCGTTCTCGACCGCCGCCCGCCAGGCCATATTCTGCTGAAAAGGTCCGCCCCCGGAGTTGGTGGGTATGTCAAAATTATACAGGTCGGGGATACTGATGCCCCCCCCACCGCTGGTGGGATACCCGCTCCCGGCGTAGCTCAACCGGCCGGACGTATTGCCATTCTGCGCGTCTCCCTGGTCATACGTCAGGCGGTCCTCTCCCACCGCCGAGGTTCGTCCTACCTCGTATTCATTGCCCCAATTACGGCTGCTCGTATTCTCCGATGATTCCGACTGGTCATATCCCCGGCTCAGTATCCCCTTCAGATCCGAGGCGCCGACCTGCCACTGGTTAAGGGCTTGTGTCCAGTTGATCCCGAGACGGAATTCCTGATCCACCGGGACCTCCAGGACCTTGGCATCGATTAAAATCTGGGGGGGTTTCTGATCTATTTTTTCTATTACTTGCTCAATCCTGGTTAAAACAGTCTTGATATCCTGGACAATCAGGATGCGGGATCTGACAAACTCGGACTTCTCCTGATCCGCCGACGTGGCGCCGAATTTTTCCGTGGCTTCAAACTCAAACCCGCGATACTGCTGGGTCTTCAGGACCATCGCTTTCCCCCGGTCGGTGACCATCGGCAGGATGGCTTCTTTCGCGTCATTGGCATCGATGTACTTGAGCTTGAATATCTGGACCACCAGCGGCTCCGCCTGCTCTTCGAACTGGCGCTTCTTCGCTTCTTCGAGCGCCTTCTGGGCGCCGGCGGCCTCCCGGGCGGAGTCGGCCGCCGTCTCCGCCTGGATCTTCTCCAGCGAGGTCACCCGGAGAATGTTTCCGGTTACCTGATAGCCCAACCCCTGGTCGACCAGGATCGTCTTCAGGGCGTCGATGATCTTGACATCGGTAAAATCAATCGTGACCTTTCCCTGCACCTCCGGCGCCAGGGTAACGTTGAAGCCATACGCCTTGGCCAGGCTGCGCAGGACAACCCGGATATCCTCGTCCACGAATTTCAGGCTGCCCCGTTTTTCCAGCTTTTCCTTGACGTTGACATCGGCCGGCTCGGGCACGGATGGAGGGGGAGAGGGAACAATGGAAGACTCTCCCCGGCCCGGAGCGGCCTCGTTGGCGGGGGGAGGTTCCAGGGTGATCCCTTCTTCGGGGACGGCGCCCTCGCCGGCGGCCTCGTGGGCGGGGGGCGGTTCCAGGGTGAGCCCTTCTTCGGGGACGGCGCCCTCGCCGGCGGCCTCGTGGCGGGGGGCGGTTCCAGCGCCGTGCCCTCTTCGGGGACGGCGCCCTCACCGGGCGCAGGTATCAGGAGCGGTATCGGCTTCTTCGATTGAAAGCTCGATCTCCGATCCGGGCGCCGACTCGATGACCGGCGGCGGGGCGGCCGCTTCGCCGTTCTCCCGCATCTCCGCTTTAACTTCCTCCATGGCCAGGATCAGCTCTCTATCCATCTCCTGAGCGCAATAAAGGGATGGGGCCGGGCATACACCGACCGCGGCGAAAAAAAGCGGCAGCAGGATCAATCTGGATATCGACACGTCACTTCTTTTTTTCATCAGGATATTCCTCGGGCAAAGTGAGTATGAACGATTGGCCGTCTTTTTCAAGTGTAATTCCATCATTTCCCACTTGTTAAGACGGTAACCTTCGAACTCTTCCCCCACCCCCACCGGCTCGCTGTTTATGTGGCGGCCCGACCGGGGATAATGCCGCTTAGCTTGAAATCTTTCCAGTTTTCGGGGCGCTGATCGGTTTCAGCAACCGGCGGCGGGGAAAAAGGATCCCGCCCCCAGGGGCCGGCGGCGACGGCCTCCTGCATCCGGACCACCTTCTCATCGAGCGGCGCCAGCTCACCTCCGCCCTCTTTCCTGCCCGCTGTAACAACGGTTGCCGTTACCGGCGCCGCAACGGTCACGGCGACGGCCTCCGGAGCCGTTCCGGCGCCCGCTTTCTTTTTCTCGGCGACGGTACTCAGGCTGTTGTAGAGGACAAACCCCAGGACCGGGACCAGGATGGCGATCATAATGATTTCTTTTTTCTTCTTATCCAATATTTTTTTCCTCCGGAAAAAAATAGATCATCTTTAATCAAAACGATTTTTACCTTTCAATCATCTGACATAAAGCTGCCTGACAATTTCGAGTTACTAAGGAGAGCATTGAATTAGGTTACCTGTCATTGCGAGGAACGAGATCCCTCGCTATCGCTCGGGACAGGCTACGCAATCTCAATCAACTGGAGAACAAGGGATTGCTTCGCTCCGCTCGCAATGACTATTGTAGAGAATGCAATCTATTTAATGCTCCTCTTCGTAATAAAGAACAGCGGAAAAATTGCCAGTGTGACAAACCCTGAACACTGGATTTTTTTCCTCCTATTTTATGAGCCGTTGACCTTGCTAAGTATGTGTTCAGTTCCATCTCCACCCGGAGATCCTGCCCCCCCCCTTTTTTCGGGACGGCCGGCAGGTCCGTCGTGACGGCCAGACCGGTGATCGAGATAATCATCGGTGAATGGACAACCCTCCCCAGAAAATCCCCCAGAACATTATAGGGGCAATGGGCGGTTATCTTTATTTTATACGCCCGGAGGGCGCTCCCCTCGTCTTCGACGGTTTTTTCCTCCAACTGACGGTTGGAGATTCGCAGGCCGACCTCACGAGCCGCATCCGTAATCGCCTGATATACAAGCTCGATCGTCCGCGGATACTGGACTTCCAGCCGCTCCAGCCTCTTCCGGGCTGAGGCTATCTTTTCCTGGATGCCGGGGAGTCCCGCTTGTTTCTTCTGGGTCGCGGTAATTTTAGCGTCAATCTCTTTCGCCTGGTCCTGCAGCCGTTCCAGTTCACTGGAAACCGGGCTATAGATAACGAGCCAGAAAAGAACCAGCAGGAGGATAACCCCGAAAAGTATGCTCAGCGCTTTTTGCGTATAATTCACTGAATAAGTGCCTAAAGTTTTCAGCCAGAGGCTGCTCCGCCTCAGGCGGAGAAGTGCCTAAAGTTGTTCGCCTTCACCCGGCTTTCCCGGTCTTCGCAGTCTCCCTCAAACCGGGTGCCTAAAGTTATTCGCTCGTGCCCGGTTTTTTGAAAAAGCGAATGATAAAATCAATATATTATTGTGTTGCCGTTCTTTTGCTTATGGTCATTGTTCAAAACTACTTTAATTTACTGAGCCGCCTTCCGGCGGCTCAGTAAATTAAAGTACAACTGAAACTGAATGTCCCCTTGTCAATGTCTTCGGAAATTTTCTCCACCTCCCGGAAAAAGGGAGAGTTTTCCACCTGAACGATGAACTGGGTCACCCCGGCATGGAGGGACAACTCCGGATTCAGTACCTGACCACTGAGGAGTATTCTCCGGGGCCCTTCCCCCTCCAGGGTAATAATCTCGGTGAGGACCATTGTGGGGGGCGTTATCCGGCTGAATTCCTTCAGGATGCCTTTCCAGTTCGGCTGGCGAAGAGTGGAATAAAGACCGACTTTCTCCCGGGCGGTAAGCTGCTTTTCCAATTCCGACAGGACCTTATATGGCTCCAGGTCGACCTGGAGTCTTCCCAGCTGCTTTGCTTGCCCGGCTATGATTTTTTTCTGTTGAGGTATCAAGGCGGCTTCCGTCTTATAAAACAGGAAACTGACAACAAAGAGAGCCAGCACGGGGATAAGAATAAGGATCTTCCGTCGGAGAATATTCTGGAGGACCTTGTCAATCGGGGGGATAAAATTGACCTCCCATCTCCGGCTGATGGAAAGCGCGGCCGCCCGCGCCAGTCTCGGAAAAACGGAGCGCGCCTCCTCTTCAGAGGCAATCGAGCTGTGGAGTTTGACCCGGTCGCTTAGCCGGAGAAGCTCAACCGGTGAGCGCATGCGTTCTTTGAAGAACTGCTCGAACCCCGGCAGCAATGCGCTCCCCCCGCAGAGATACACCCGGTTCACTTCTTCTTTCCGGTACAGCTGCTGATAATAATCAAGGGACCGCTTGGTCTCCTGGACAATCTTCTCCAGCACCGGCCGGACCATGCTCCCGACCTGGGAGACCGTCAAATTACTCTTCAGCGCATGGGCGCCGTCGGTCTGGAAAAGATCCGTCGTTCTCTTGATTTTTTCCGCTTCATCCCAGGACATCTTTCCCTGCGCTCCGAATGTCGTGGCGGCCTGGATGATGGCCTCCGTGATCTGTCGTCCCCCCGTGTCAAATTCGCGGCTGAAATGGAGCCGGTCGCCCCTATAGATGGAGACCAGTGTCCAGGTTGACCCGACATCGACAACCGCCACCGCCGTCCCCTCGTCGCAGCCGATGACTGACTGGAGGAACTCCTTCCAGGCAAAGGGAAGCGGGAACAGGGCCGCGACCTGAAGCCCGGCCTGGCGGAGAACACCCAGGATGCGGCTGACGGTCTCCCGACTGACCGCGGTGACAAGATGATTCAGCTTGGCCCCGGGTCGCTCGCCCTCCTCTGACACCGCGATATGCTGGGTCAAGGCCTTATCAATATTGAAAGTTACCCGCCGGCTGACTTCCAGCCGGCAGGCGCTCTCCAGTTCTCCCTTCGGCATCCGGGCCAGCTGGATCAGGCTGGTATTTATCCGCTCCCCCCGCAGAGAACAGATAACACCGCTCCGGGAAGCCCCGATAGTGGAGAAAAACTCCTTCAAATTCCGGGCAATGATCTCGGTTTCGAAGAGGTTTCTGCCTCCCGAACTCGTCTTGAACTCCTGGACGGCATAGCCCCCCATTTCCCACCCGCCCGAAACCGGGTAAATCTGGATGATTTTTATCGAGGACGCTCCGACATCGAGACCGAGGAAGGCGTTCCGGCGTTTCGGGAAATTCCCTCCCCAAACAAGGGATGCCGGAGTCTGAGGAACAGAGGGGATCGGGGGAAGTTCGGCAGGCCCGGGGGCGGACTTCGATTTCTCTTCTTCCCTGCCGAAGGGGATGGGAGGGACTTCTTCCGTCGGGGGAACGGGCGGCTCCGGGGAGGGGGCGCGAGGCTCCGGGGGGGGCGCGGATTTATCTTCCCGGCCGTTGTCTATATTCTCCAGGCCGGCAAAGATAGAGGAGATATCCTTCTGCAGCCCCGATTTTTTTTTCTCTTCCATTATTAAATTTTACTTCGGAAAATTTAAGTAATGAACATATTTATAAATCTGATTTCAATTGATGAAGATGAAGATTACAAAATTAGTTCGGATCCGACATTTCACGCCGCGAGGGCAATCTTGACCGCTCAATCATCTCGGCGGAGTGGGGATTTATCCCGCATCCCCTCGTCCGTCGTCCCTCGTTCCTCATCCATCGTCCCTCGTCCCTCGTCCCTCGTTTCTTGTCCCCCCTCTTGTTTTTCGATTATTTCATCTGCCAGGCTGCCGTAATCCGCGGCGCCGCGGGAGCCCGGCGCGTACAGGTGAATCGGTTCGCTGGCGCTGGGGGCTTCCGCCAGCTTCGAGTTCACCCTGATCACCGTCCGGAAAACCCGGGAGCCGAAGTACTCTCTCAACCCCCGAAGAACATCCTGGCAGATGGCGGTCCGGGCATCATAAAAAGTCGGCAGTATCCCCATGATCGCCAGCCGGTAATTGAGGCGGCTTTTCACGATATTAATCGTCTGAAATAAAAGCTTCATCCCCTCCAGGGCGTAATAGTGGGCCTGGGTGGGTATCAAAACCTCATCGGCCGCCGCCAGCGCGTTCACCGTCAACAGGCTCAAAGAAGGGGCGCAGTCGATAATTATATAATCATACCTCCCCGTCAGAGAAGCGATTTTATTCTTGAGGATGATCTCCCGGCCCATGGTATTCGCCAGATCGAGATCGGTTCCGGAGAGGAGGATGGTGGCGGGGATAAGGTCGAGGTTATAGACACCGGTGGGATACACGGCATCCGCGGTACTGTATTCATCATCGACCAGGATCCGGTGAATGCTTCTTCCCGGCTCCGCCTCAATCCCGAGACCCAGGGTGGCGTTGGACTGCGGGTCAAGGTCGATCAGCAGTGTCCGCGTCTCACGGGACGCCAGGCAGGCGCTCAGGTTGATGGCGGTGGTCGTCTTCCCGCACCCTCCCTTCTGGTTGACGATGGCGATGATCATATAAATGAGCTCGCGCAGTCTACCCCGATAAAATCGGGGCTCGCAAATTTATGTAGGATCGTCCTTCACTCCGTGAAGGACTTGCGGTAGATGTAGTAAATGTAGTATCGCCTTGCCGGAGGCAAGGCTTGCTGAACTGCAAGCAAAGCGATCCTACAATTCCTACAAAGAATGCCGGAGGCATTCTGATCCTACAAGTCCTGGAGCGAAGCGAAAGGACGATACTACACTATTTATACTATTCTGCGTGTCCTTCGTGTCCTTCGTGGTTAGTATTCGTTTATTCTTCCCTCAGGCTGTCCGGGATGTCCTTGAAACTGTCCGGGTTCTTTACCTGGACGACGGCGTCCCGGTAGCGCACTTTTCCGCTGAGAACCAGCTCCTTCAGGGTCTGATCCATGCTGTGCATCCCGTACTGGGCCCCGGTCTGAATCAGAGTGGAGATCTGGTGGGTCTTATGCTCGCGGATCACGTTCCTGACCCCGGCAGTTCCGATCATAACCTCTGTCGCGACTGCCCGGCCCTTTTCATCCTTGAGGGGGAGAAGAACCTGGGCCATGACCCCCTGGAGGCACCCGGCCAGTTGGATCATCACCTGCTTCTGCTGCCCGGGGGGAAAAACGTCGATCAGGCGGTCGATCGTCTGGGCGGCGTCCGGGGTGTGCAGGCTGGAAATAACCAGGTGGCCCGTCTCGGCGGCGGTCAGGGTGGTCGAGATGGTCTCCAGGTCCCGCATCTCCCCGACCAAGAGTACGTCCGGATCCTGGCGGAGGGCGTGTTTGAGGGCGGCGGAGAACGAGTGCGTATCGGAGCCGACTTCCCGCTGCTTGATGATGCTCTCCTTGTTGGAATGGAGATACTCGATCGGGTCTTCGGCGCTGATGATCAGGCAGCGCCGTTCCCGGTTGATCAGGTCCACCATCGCCGCCATGGTCGTGCTCTTCCCGGTCCCGGTGGGGCCGGTTATCAGGACCAGCCCGTTCGGTTTGCGGGCCAGCGTCCGGGCGACTTCGGGAAGGCCCAGGGTGTCGATGTGGGGGACAACCATGGGGATGGTGCGGAAGGCCGCCTCCACGCATCCTTTCTGCATGTGCACGTTGACGCGGAACCGGCTGATCCCGGGGATGTAGAGCGACAGGTCGAGCTCGAGGTCTTTCTCAAAACGCACTTTCTGGCTGTCGTTCAACACCCCGTAAATAAGCGCCTTGGTATCGTCGGCTGACAGGGTGGGAAAATCAGTATGGATCAGGTCCCCGTCGATACGAATGATCGGGGGTTCCCCGGTGGTGATGTGCAGGTCGGAGGCGTTTTTACTGACGACAAGTTCGAGAATCTCTTTTAAATGCATAAAATTTTTCTCCGAAAAATTTTATTAAAATGTAACGCCTCCAACGCACACTAAAGTCTATAGTATGTTGTTAGATTCAGTGGATGGCGGCACTGCCCCTAAATTATATAACGGCATTCAGAACAGGGGCGTCATGCTTAATGCCAAGAATGCCATCAATCGAAAGATCCTCGTCAATATCAGGCCAATGTATTCCATAACCAGATGGCGATACAACGAAGTTCCGGCGCTGGTTATCTGAAGCATTCGCAAGCCGTGGAGAAACGTGAGATATTTCAACGGCATATTCTTTACCATCTACAAGCATAATTATCGTGTTATCCTTGAATTTTATTGTTCCTACTTTATGAGTTTTATTCATATTGCCCCCTCTGAAACTGATCCCATTGTTCTACTATATAATCAAAATGCTCAAAAAGGATACGCCGAATTATTTTCTTATCTCGCGGTGACATGTTGTAACTAAATGCTTCAATGAAATCAAAGTTTTCCACATCAACCCAATATTTCGTTTCACACTCAGCCTTCTGACAATGAACATGGATAGGCTCATTTCGTTCATTGGCATAGAAAAAAACACGCCAACCGAGAATCATTAAAATCGTTGGCACTTTAGCTCACTTTAGGCATTTCTCCGCCGGAGGCGGATCAGCCTCTGGCTGAAAACTTTAGGCACTTTAGCGCACTTTAGGCACTTCAGTGTATCTTAAACGTGTCCGAGCCGGTGAATATTCCCTTGATGGCCAGTTCCAGCAGTTCCGGGTTGTCCGAGTTCTCCATCGCGTCCTCGTAGCTGATTTTTCCGTCCTGGTAAAGCTTGAGGATGGACTGATTGAAGGTCTGCATCCCGGCGATCTTCCCGGCCTCGATCGTCTTGCTGAGTTCCTCGGACTTCCCGTCCATGATCTGTTTCCTCGCCGTCGGGGTGGACATCAGCACCTCGCAGGCGGGGACGCGCCCCTCCCCGTCTTTCCGGACGATCAGCCTCTGGGCAACAATCCCCTTGAGAACGAACGAGAGCTGCATCCTGATCTGCGGATGCTGAAAGGCGGGGAAAAAGTTGATGATCCGCTCCAGGGTCTGACTGACGTCGATGGTGTGCAGAGAGCTGATGACCAGATGGCCGACTTCCGCCGCCATGATGGCGCTGGTCATCGTCTCCAGGTCCCGCATTTCCCCGACCACGATGACGTCGGGCGCCTGCCGGATGACGTACTTGAGCGCTCCCTGGAAACTCCGGGTGTCGAAGCCGACCTCGCGCTGGTTGATAAGGCACTGATCCTCCACGTAGGTGAATTCGATCGGGTCCTCGATCGTGATGATGTGCTTCTTCTTCCGTTGATTGATGAAGTTGATCATCGCCGCCAGGGTGGTGCTCTTTCCGCTGCCGGCGGCGCCGGTGATCAGGATCAGTCCCCGGGTTTCCAGCGCGAGTTTCTCCATCACCTCCACCGGGAGGTTGAGGTCCTGAAAAGTCAGAATCTCCCGCTTGATCCTCCGGCAGACGATCCCCAGGGCCCCCTGCTGGTAAAAAAGGTTGACCCGGAAACGGAGGTCGCCCTCCATGGCATAGGCAACGTCCATCTCGCGGTCAACTTCCAGTATCCGCAGCTGTTTCTCGTCAAGAACATGACGGGCGTAATCCCGCATGTCCTCTTCCGCCAGGGGAGGCTGCTCGGAGAGGGGCACCAGGACCCCGTTGACGCGGAAAACCGGAGGCTGGTTCGCCTTCAGGTAAATGTCCGAGGCGAGCTTCTCCTCCATCATCTGCAAAAGCTGATCGAAACGCATGGTAAAAGAAAGTGCCTAAAGTTGAAAGTGCCTAAAGTTACTCGCCTCACTTACTGGTTTCGCTCTTGCCGGATTTTCCGATAGAGGTGAATATCGCCAGCAATTCACTGGCTTCGTCATATTCAGGTTTTATTCTTTCCCAAGATAAAAAATCCGATTCGGCTATTACTTGCAACCAGTACTGTGTTTCGCTCGCGCACCCCAACGGGGTGAAATATCATAGCCCGGCGAGCATCGCCGGGAAAAAAGGTGATTGTGTATCACCCCGGCACCCTGAAGGGGCAGCCTGCCCTGAGCGAAGTCGAAGGGCTACATCATATCGAATCGGATCATACATCTGGATAACTTATTCAGGAACATGAATGAGGGAATGTAGCACCCCGTTGGGGTGCGGACACGGGGGTGCGATCTGTCCCGATTCCCAGGGTTGCACCCTGGGCTATGATATTGGACGCCGTTGGCGTCCCTCTGCTCCTGCATAGCATCCACCCGCACAAAATTGAAGAGAACCGAAAACTCTTTTATCCATTATCTCTTTCTTAGGTCATTATCGTGAGGCTGTGCAGCGCCAGGCGAAGCGACAACTTTAGGCACTTTCAACTTTAGGCACTTTAGGCACTTATTTTGCTATCGGAATGTCTCCCGATTTCCCACAGTACGCCCGGGTCACGCCCTTGATCGCCCAGAGGGCGGTGGCGCGGCGGAAGATTCCGGGGTAGTCGATGCCGTTGCCCCGGTAATCGGCGGGGACCGGGATGTCGCCGGTCGTGCCGAAGTAGAAATGGCCCCCACCCCGGATGGCCCAGAGGCCGGTCGAGAACCGGACGATCCCGATATCGTCGGTGCCGTCGCCGTCATAGTCACGGGGAACCGGGAGATCGGTCTGGTTGCCGAAGTAGGCCCGGGTCACCCCGTAAACCGCCCAGAGACCCATCGAGGGCCGGAAGACGGCCAGGTCGGTCGCCCAGTCGCCGTCGTAATCGGCAGGGACGGGGTAATCGGTCGAGGTCCCGAAGTAGCGCCGGGTAATACCCTTGACCACCCAGAGGCCGGAAGACTTCCGGTAGATGGCGATGTCGGCGACGCCGTCGCCGTCGTAATCCCCCGGGATGGAAATATCCCCGCTACCGAAGTAAACCCGGGTCACCGCACTCACCGCCCAGAGACCGTTAGAGGACCGGAAGATGGCAATGTCGGTGGTCCCGTCCCCGTCGTAGTCGCCGCTGGCCGGGATGTCCCCGCTCTGGCCGAACCAGGAAGTCCCCACGCCGCGGACCAACCACTGCCCCAGGGAGGGCCGGAAGATGCCGATATCTGAGGTCCCGTCCCCGTCGTAATCACCGGATTCGAGGACAGGGATCGGCATCCCTCCGGGCGGCGTCGGCGTGGTCGGCGGCGGGGTCGTCGGCGTGGGTGTGATGGGGACGCCGGCGACGTAGCAGATCTCAAGGTCCCAGTCGGTCACGTAGCCGTCGTTGGTCGGTTCGTCGTTGTAGACCACCAGCGTCCAGTCTCCCGTTATCTGTTTTCCGGACAGAGCGCCCAGATTGCCTACAGGAAGATATGAGCCGATATAGGGAGCAATCCCAGTTGTAATGAGGTTGCCCGCATCGCCACGGAAGGTGGTCAGGTAAAGCTGGTGCTCATTCAGATCGTGTTTTTCGAACATGGGGACGGGCGTCGCGGCGGGAGCGAGGAGATACATCCCGACATACTCGAGACCGGTCGCGCAGTATAGCTCAGTGATGTGAAGCAGAACATGATCCACCGTGCCGATATCCGCGACGGTGATGGTGTCCAAGGCGACCGCGCCGCCGGTCCAGCTGAAGAAGGATCCGGAATACGTTTCGCAGGTGACCACCGGCGATGTCGGTGCCGGCGTGGGCGTGGGGGGGGTTGGGGAAGCCGGTGTTGCTGATGGGACAATGGTCGGGGACGGTGTAAGGTTAGGCCGGTTCAGGCAGAGCGTGAAATGTTCAATAGTACCCAGATCCGCAGCGCAGTCATCATACCAGGAAAGTACCCAGGTCCCCCGCGACCAGGTCCCTTCCTGACGGAACTTATCGAGGCCCGGCGGGACCGGCTGATGAGGACCGTAGTAGGGGGCGATGTCATCGACGATGGGAATAGCGGCATCGTCGTCGAAGTAAGTAAGGTAGAGCCCCTGCTCTTCCAGGTCATGCTTCCCGAATAGTTCGACAATGACATTGTTCGGCGCGGTGAGATAGAGGGCCTTGGTATTAAGAGTACCACAACCTTCGCCAAGCGGGTTGTCAACCCAGGCGCTGAACTCGACATCAACGTCCTTGATAAGAAAATTATCCGGGATATAGATTTTCGACTCGGTGATACCAACGCCGACATACGGGACCTCGTTGACATTCTCCACGATGACATCATAGCAGGGATTCGGGGCCGGGGTTGGGGTATGGTATCCGAAAGGTGTCGGGGATGGTGTCTTATAACCAATCGGGGTCGCCGTGGCGGGCGGAAGGGGGGTCGGGGTTGTGGTCGGGGTCGGGGAGACATAATCCCTGATACCGATCACCAGGCTCCAGGCGGAAACGGTCCCGTTATTTCCGGCGTCATCGTTGTATGCTACCAGGGTCCATTCACCTGTGACCGACTGGTTGTTAAACAAGGCCAGGCTTTCCACCGGGCGGTATAACCCGATGTAGGGCGCGAGTCCGTTTTTAATTGATTGATCCGCCGCGTCGTCGAAAGTGGTTAAATACAACGTGGTTTCATCCAGATCATGCTTATTGAATAAACCGACAATAGTACCCTCCGGGGAGATGAGATACATCCCGAGAGAGTCGAGACTGGTAGTACAGACAGCGTTCATGTTCACGTTGACATCGGCGATCACCCCCGAAGCCGCGATGGATAGATCACTCAGCCTAGTGCTGATACCGGTCCAGGAAAACGAGGTGCCCTTATACTCCTTGTAAACAAAACCTTCCGGCGTGGGCGCAGGGGTTGGGGCAGGAGGTTCGTTAATGATCAGGGACCAGTTGGTCACGGCGCCGTTGTTACTGGTGCTGAGTGCGTTGTTATAAACTGCCAGAGTCCAGGTTCCGGTCATCCATTCACCGTTATAATTAGAGAAACTCTCTCCGGGACGGAAGGAACCGGCATAGGGAGGGATGCCTTCGGTGATAATAACCGGGGCGGTATCAATGAGACGGGTCAGATACAGGGACTTCCCGGTAATTGAATAGGTCGACAGATCAAATAAATAAATAGTCGTCCCGATCGGTGATGTCAATAACATGGCATTATTGTTGAATCCCTGATAGGTATAAGCGTTTCTAATGAACAGACTGACATTGGAAACCGTACCCGCATCGGGGACAACAATATCTCCCGTAAATATGCCATAACCAGTCCACTCTACAAAACTACCGGGATACTCGGTGGCCAGGGCAGGATGGGAAAGACAGGTAAATATAATTATAAAACCAGCTATCGGGATCGAGATCCGCCGGAAGGCTTTCATCTCCTTCCCTCCTTTTATAATTTCTCCCGTCGGGAAAAATTATAGTGAGTGTGTTTTAGAAAGATTGAAATAGAATGATATCGATATTAGATTTAGTTGAAGATCAACTGATCACGCCATCACGATTGTCTTAGGTGATTCTCTTTTTGCGCAGGCTGAAGCCTGCGGCTACCGGATTATTTATTTTTTGTTCGCTTCGTGTCCTGAGCTTGTCCTGAGCAAAGTCGAAGGATGCACTTCGTGGTCGAAAATTATCTTGTTACCGGGATGTCGTACTGGCGGCCGAAATAGGTCCGGGTCACTCCCTTGACCGCCCAGAGGCCGGTCGAGGGGCGGAAGACGGCGGTGTTGTCACGATTCTGCCCGACGTAATCGGCCGGGACCGGGGTATCCCCGGTCTTCCCGTAATACAAACGAGCAAAATCATAGACCGCCCAGAGGCCGGTCGATGGCCGGAAGACGGCGAAATCGTCCCCGGGGAGGAGGTCGAAGTTGGCAGCGGCCGGGCGGTCCCCGTCCACCCCAAAATAAACCCGTTCCAACCCCCGGACCGCCCACAGCCCCGTCGAGGGGCGGAAGACGGCCGCCTCGGCCACCTCCGGGTGAAAACTGTTGTAATCTCCGGGGACCGGGATGTCTCCGGTCATGCCAAAGTAGAACCGGGTGAGGCCGCGGACCGCCCAGAGGCCGGAATCTTCCCGGAAGACGGCGATATCCGCCCGGCCGTCCCCATCGTAATCGGCCGCGGCCGGGATGTCGTCCTCGTCCCCGAAGTAGGTCCGGGTCACCCCCCGAACCGCCCAGAGCGAATTTCCCGGTCGGAAGATGGCCGGCTCGGTGGTTCCATCGCCATTGTAATCGCCCGGGCCGGGGATGGCGCCCGGGCCGCCGAAGTACACACGGGTTATTCCCCGGACGGCCCAAAGGCCGTCGGTGTAACGGTAAAGAGCGATATCCGAAGTCCCGTCGCCATTGTAGTCGCCAGACTCGATGACCGGGTTCTCCGGGATATCGGCCCCCCGGTCGGGCCGGGAAACGACCAGGGCGTAGGGCTGCGGTCCGTAGGGAACGTTATAGCCGCTGACGGTGACGGTGTAGTTCCCGGGGGACGGGTAGTCGATGTCGATCCCGACCGTGTTGTTGGTCCGGTCGTAGAGCGTGGGACAGCTGAATACCGCCCGGAAAAGGTAATCGAAGGTGATCCATTTGTTCCAGCCGACCATCGGTATCTTCTCCCAGCTCCGGCCGGCGATCGGCTCCTCCTCGTCCGCGTACCAGGCAAGGTCGTTGTCGGGGAGGACGATCGCCAGGTAAAGGTCACCACTGCTGACGGTGATGTTGAGGGCGGAGAAGTCGATGATGTGCCATCCCGCCGCCCGCAGGTTACTGGTGCCCGAAGCGAGCAGGCTCCCCGGCCCCCCCCGCTCCCGCGATAGATTTGGTACTGGAAGGTCTTGGAATAGCTCCCCGATTTCGAATAGAGGTAGAACATCCCCCGCTCCAGGGTGGCCGGGTAGCAGGTCGGCGTGAAGCGGACTGCCTCGATCATGCCCTCGAAGGCGGTTAATGATTTTAGCGACGACGACGCCAAGCCGTTTTCATACTCGATGGGGCCGGCGAGGACGGCGTTGTTGGGATAGTACACCGTCCCGTTGGGAGCGGTCACGGAGAGGTCGAGGTCGTTGACCAGGGCCCCCGCCGCCGGCGTGGAGCCGGGAGCGTCGGTCCAGCAGAGCGTCACGCTGAGGGGATTAAGCGAGGTGGAAAGGCCAACATTGTACTGGTGGACCTGACCGGTATAAAGACCGGGCGATACGTCGTAATAGTAAAAGTCGGAAGGAGCGGCGCCTGAGAAGATGGTCGAGCCGAGATCGACCCTCCCCCACCCTTCCACGTTATTGGGCCGCGGGGGCGCGGGGATCTCCCGGTACTGCCCGGTCCCGTACTGGCCGGGGGAGATATCCTTCGCCCCATTGATCAGCGTCGCCTTGACCAGTGCCGCGCTGGGTGTGATCCCGGCAACGTCGGTGTAATATTCCCGGACCAGGGCCGCCGCGCCGCAGACCAGGGGGGACGACATGCTGGTACCTCCCGAAAAGACGTAGTTAGCAGCATCATCCCCTGTCAGGCCACCGGGCCCCCAGAGAGGGTTCGCCGGCGCCCCGGCCGCCTGCGTCCGGCAGGAGACAACGTTGGTCCCGGGGGCAACCACTTCCGGTTTCCAGCGGGCGGCCAGCTGGCAGCCCCGGGAGCTGAAGGCCGCCATTCCGTCTTCATCGTCAGAAAGGTAGCTGTCGCTGATGGGGGCGGCGGGATAGTCATTGGGCCAGTACCAGCCGTAGGTCATCGGATAGCCGGGCTGGGGCGATGAGGCAGGCGGACGGTCGTTCTCGGTCGCGCCGACGGAGATACAGTTCTTGGCGGTGGCGGGCGAACCGACGGAATAGAGGTCGATCACGCCGTCGAAGTTCGAGTCCACGCCGGCGTTGCCGGCGGCGAAGACGATCAGAAAGTCTTTGTTGTCCCAGCTGAATTCATCGACGTCCTCGCTGTCGGAGGTGTATTCCCCGGCAACGTCGGCGCCCCAGCTGTTGTTGTGGATACGGGCGCCCCCGCCGTATGCCTGGGCGAAGAGCAGATTGAGGTCGGCCGGCAGGTTGGTCAAATTGCCGAGGGCCTGGAAGACCAGGGAAGCCTCGGGAGCGATACCGGCGTAGCAGGTCGATGGATAGGAGTGAGCGGCGGGGTTGGCGCCGGAGAGGTCGCCGTTGCCGAGGATGGACCCGGAGACGTGGGTGCCGTGGCCGTGGAGATCGGCCCCGGTTGTCTGGTCATTAAAGGTGTTGGAGATGGCGAGGACCCGGTCTTTGAAGTCGGCGAGAATGGTCGAGGTTGAGCCCCTGTCCAGGCCCGTGTCGGCGACGCCGACCACCTGGCCGGCGCCGAAGATGCTCGCCGTGCTCCAGGACGCTTCCGCGTCCATGATCCGGCGGGATTCGTTGTTGAAGTATCGCCAGACCGGCGCCTCTTCCACCCACTTAATACCGGACAGAGCTGCCACAGCATCCAACCGATCCGGCGAAATTTTCACCCGCAGCTTGGTCTTCCAGGAGGAGTCGCTTCTCTTCAGCACCTCCCCCCCCGCTTTTTTTATTCCGCCGATGATCCCGTCAACATCGGCGCCGGGGAAGACGACCACGATATAGTCCGCCTTCCCTCCCTTCTTCGCCGCCCGGCGGTTCTTCAGTCCTTCCGGGAGGCGGTACTCCGGCCGGTAATCCCCCACCCAGCGAACGGAAGAAAGAGCCTCGACTTTTTCCCTCACGTCCCCGTTCATCCTGACGATAAAGGCGAAGTCGGGGACATAATCAAGGAACTCGACGCCGCGGGCGCGGCATGCTTCCTTCCACTCCTCCATCACCGGGCCGTCAAACTGGAGGAGGTAATAGCCGGGGCCGGAGAGGGCACCGCGGACGGGGGTGTCCGGAAAGGCGGGAACCGAGACGGCGGGGTCGAACCGGTAACCGGCCAGCCTGATCTCGGGGCCGGGTTCCGCCTGAGAGATGAGCGGGTAGGCGAACAAGACGAAAAGACCAACGAATAGGAGGGATCGTTGATATATTCTCATACTTTACAATAATATATTATTATAGCGATGTCAAGCTGTTAGGGCATGATAAAAGGGCATGATAAACCGCTCTGCCCCGGCGGCTTTACCCAGCGGGTAAATCAGTTCAAGCTGCCAAATGCAGCCGCTAAGAACTTTCTCCCGTGCCGGATAAACCGGCAGGGGCCGGTTATTATATTTGGTACCTTGTGGTAGCTATTGAACTTTCGCTCCGGTGGGACAACCCCACCTGGGGGAGGTTTTTTTTTTCTGTTGGTAGTTTTTGAACTTTCGCTCCCCGACGATAAACGTCGGGGGGGCGGTTTATGTTTGGCGTTCCGTGGTAGCTTTTAAACTTTCGCTCCGGGGGTCACTGACGAAAAAGTACAGACGCCGGGGTCAAGGCGTCATTTGAGCCCGCAGTTCGTCCAAGGCGGCGGTTAGCATTTTCTCCTGGCTATCGTCTCCGGGCAAACTGAGACACTCCACCAGATATTTTTCGGCCAGGTCAAAATCCCCCAATTCCCAGGCCAGCATCGCCAGGTTATAACGCAAGAGCAGCGATTGAGGGAAGCGGGAGACGCCCAGTGAATAAATTTCCAGCGCCTGGTCCCCTTCCCCCATCAGCTGATAGACCCGCCCCAGGTAGTCATAAACCGGTGAGAAGTCGGGGTTGAGAGTCAAGGCCTTCTTCAGATGCTCCAGCGCCCCCGCCTCGTCATCCATTTCCAGGAGGTTTACCCCAAGCCAATAGTGGGCGGACATATCATCGGGATCCTTGGCCAGAGCTTCCTGCAGGAATTCTCCAGCCTCGGCATATTCCCCATTTTTCATCAAGGTCATACCGATATTGACATACGGCTTGGAACTATCGGGAAAAACTTCCGCATAGTGGTCGGCCAACGCTTTGGCCTCGGCCAGCCGATTAAGATTGAAGTAAGCCGCCCAGAGGTTGTGATAAGAACTCTCAACCCGGGGATTGATCTCGATCGCCCGCTGAGCGGGCTCAATCGCGTCTTCATAGCGACCGGCACGGATGAGGGCGGCGGACATTGCGGTATGGATCGGACCGGAGGCGGGGGCGGTCCTCAAAGCGTCTTCCCAGAGCCGGTAGGTATCTCCCCATAAAATATTCCGCCGCCCCGCGAGCAAGGCCAGGCAAAAAATCAGGATCCACGCCGGAAACATAATCCGCTCGCGGCGGAAACGTTCACTCAGCCAGCCCAACCATACTCCGATCATAAGCGCCCAACTAAAAACCGGCAGGTACATATGATGCTCGGAAAGAAAAGGCCAGATCACCGCCCCGGAAGAGGTCGGCGCCAGGTTGAAAAAAAACCAGATTATCGCTACGGTGATAAGCGGCAGGCGACGGATCGCCCGGAGGGCCACAATCACTAAGCCGCCGATGACCAATAGGGCAAGATAGGTGCCGGATGAAAATAGGGAACGGGAAAGGGGCAGGTCATACCAGATGGACTGCTTCACCGGCAGGATACACAACCGCAGGTAAATCAGGAATGCGTGTAATTGGGTCAGAAGATACTGGAGGCGGGAATCGAGAAAAACCGACTGCGCGCTGACATAGAAGCCGGTCCCTCCCGAGGCGGCAAAATTTAACTTATAGTAAAATGGATTGCTCCCGCGTCCGGTCGCCATATAGAGGGATAACGCCGGGACGACTAGCAGGGTCGATAGATAGGGCAACAGATACATGATCCGCCTCCTCCAGATAGTGTCCCGGGGAGGAAACAGCAATTCCAGACTTAAGATAAGAATGGGGAGGCTGACCGCTGATTCTTTCGAGGTCATTGCCAGCAAGGAGAGGATGATACCGCCGCCATAATAGGCCAGGTGGGAGAAGGAGTTAAAGGACGCGCCCGCACTTATTTTTTTCCGGGCCTGAAAATAGCAGAATACCGCGGCCAGTGAAAGGGTCCCGGCCAGGGAGACAAATCTTTGAACAATGTAAGTAACCGCCTGGGTTTGCAGGGGATGACAGATAAAAACCATCGCGGTCCAGAAGGCCGTAATCCGGGCTTTCTCATCGCCGGCGCCGGAGAGACCCGCCAATAATTTTACCAGCAGGTAGGCGAAAACCGCCCCCGCGGCGTGAATGGTTAAGTTGACAAGACGATATCCCGCGGGATTCAACCCGCATAGAGCATAGTTCCCGGCAAAGGTGAGAAAACCGAAGAAACGGCTTGGCCAATGATTCCAGATCGCCCCCAGGTCGCTCAGGTTCTTGATATGCGGGTTCTCAACTATGTGGGGGAAATCATCGAACTGAAAGGGAGCGAGCAGGGAAATAAGATAAATCAGCGCCCCAAAAATAATTATCAACAGCAGGTTGGCAAGATCGCTCTTATGCATTAAACAGATTGTGTTTCCGGCCTGGAGATCGAGCAAATTCGTGATTAATTATATCCTACTCGGAAAGGATTTCGAGCAGAAAATCCTAAATCTTAATAATCTAAATCCTAAATAAATCCAATATCCTCAGCCGGAGGCTGATCCGCCTCCAGCGGCAAATGACCAAATGTTTCAAATATCGCCGGTTGCAGCCCCATTGTTTGGGATTTTTTAGTTTTGGTCATTTGATATTATTTAGATTTTAGTATTTAGATATTAGAATTTGAGAGCGTACGACCTTTTCGAGTAAGCTCTCATTAACTCCGAAAAAAAATCCCGCCTCTCCTGGAGAGGCGGGATTTTTGCGACCTTCGCCAACTTCATAAATTACGGGACATTGTTGCTAACGACTCCAGTGGGCGGACCCGCATACTCCCAGGTGTAGGGACCGCTGACAGAGGAGGGAATCTGATCGTCGGCAAACATACCCGAGGTGATCGCAGCCGGGAAGGCAGCGGCACCCGCCAACGCGTTCTCGGCGTACTTCATGTTCACGGCCGCCTGCACCGCGCCGGTATTGGCCTGGATGTTGGCCGCGTTGGCGGCATCAGCCAGGTCAAGATACTTCGGCACCGCGATCGCGGCCAAGATGCCGATGATCACGATCACGATAATTAATTCAATCAAGGTAAAACCTTTCATTCCACACCTCCCGGTTACGGTTTACCTTTCGGTTGACACAAAGTATAAAAGCAATTACCGTGCCAGGAATATAAAGTAATAAATAAAAAATTTTATGCCTTACCCATTAAAGGCTTACGACTTTTCTCTATTTATTGACAGCCTACGATTCAACGTAAACATTGTTTATTTTTTTTACACTATCTCCGTTGGCCCCCTTAGTTGTAAAATAATTATACACTAACCAAATTTATGCCTGCTTGCTGGCAGGCAGGCATAAATCTGGTTAATTTTGAACAATGCCGGAGTTGGCATCACTAGCAACGCAATAAGATGCGTGCATGGCTGATTGCGTCGTTACGAGTAGAAATAGGACGTAAGCCTGACGGATAAGATAAAACAGTCTGCTGTAGACATATCAACGGCGTTTATATCCATAACGTGTTGAAACACCACCTGATACCACGGATTATTTTTTAGCCATCGCGATCATATTCCACATCGGGAGGAAGATTGCCAGGGCAAAGAGGAGCACTCCGACGGCGATAAAAACGGTCAAAAGAGGCTCGATTAAATCTGTCAGCGTCGCTACCGTGTATTTTATCTCCTGGTCGTAATAATAGGCGATCGACTCCGACATCTCGTCCAGGCGTCCGGTCTCCTCTCCCACACTGAGCATGCTGCTGACCATGGGCGGGAAGAGGGGCCGTTTCGTAATCGAACTGGCGAGGCCCTTGCCGTCCCTGACCTCATTCCGGAGGGCCATCAGTTCCTCTCCGATCAGATCGTTCCCTACCGTGAGCGAAACGATCTCGATGATCTTGAGAATGGGGACACCGGATCGCTCCAGGGTGGCCAACATCTTGGTGAACCGGAACATGGCCAGCTTGGTGAAGAGGGGTCCGAAGATGGGGAGCTTGAGCTTGATCTTATCGATCTGGTAGTGGCCGAATTTAGTCTTCTTGAAACGGATAAATCCGATGAAAAGGGCGATTATCACTCCCAGGATAATGTACCAGTAGTTATTAATGACGTTGCTGCTGGCCATCATTATCTTGGTGGGCAGGGGGAGATCAAACCCGATGCGTCCGTAAATACCGGCGAATTTGGGGATAACCATTATGTTGAGAATGAAAAAAGCCGCTGCCATTACAACCAGCGCGATGATCGGGTATCTGACCGCCGATTTGACCGCTTTCCTGGTCTCCTGTTCCGCCTCCAGGAGCCCGGCCAGCCGGTCCAGTACCTCGGGCAAGGATTCCCCCGGTCTCCCCGGCCAGGACCGTATTGACATAGAGGTTGGAGAAGATCTGGGGGAACTCCCGGAGAGCATCGGAGAAGCTGGCACCGCCGGTGATCTTCTCCTGGATGTCGGCGAGGGTTCTTTTCAGGAGGGGACTCTCGGACTGCTTTTCGAGGATGATGAGCGAGGAGAGAATCGGGATCCCGGACCGGATAAGGGAATGGAGTTGCCGGGTCAGCATCACCAGGTCTTTCCCCTTCACTTTCTCGAAGCGGGCGAAGAGGCCGCCTCCCGCCTTAGCCCCGGCCGTCTCCTGGGAGACCGAAACCGGGGTATAACCCATCTCCTCCAGGTGGCTGACCACCATCTCCCGGGACGCCGCTTCCAGGGTCCCGGAGACCGATTTTCCCGTTTCTCCGCGCGCTTTGTATTTAAACGTAGCCATGGGATGTTGTCCTTACACTATTTGGTATTAAAAAGGGTCATTGCGAGGCCGAAGGCCGAAGCAATCTCCTTTCACAATGCGGGATACAAAACCTTCCAAGTCGGATTCTTCTCTTGAATAAGCTCTATTTTCCTCTTCCTCGATCCTCCCTTTATCTGTTTTTCTCTCAAAATGGCCCTTTCCGGGTCGCCGAAAACCTGGTAATAAACCAATTTTTGAATGTTATATTTTTTAGTAAATCCATCGACTAATTTATTTCTATGCTGATAAACCCGTTTCTTCAAATCCCCGGTTATACCCGTATAAAGAACAGTGTTATTTTTGTTTGCCATTATGTAAACACAATAAAGTTTGCTCATTGGTCTTTTTAAGAGATTGCTTCGTCCCCCTCACTTCGTTCGGGGGACTCGCAATGACAGAAAATCGTCGAAAATATCAATTGCGACACAGTCTGAATGACTCATACACTGGATTTCTCCACACAAAATGGAATAGGACTGAAAAGAGTGCCGTTTAGTAAAAGAAGTAATGGAATCAGCCTGGACTTCGCTGGCGATCCCTTCCCATTACTCCATTACTCCATCACTCCATTACCCCATATTGACACATCACCTGATTTTTCATACCCCCTGTTTTTATTCCTTTTTCCCATCACTCCACCACTCCAGTACTCCATCACTCCATTTTTATATACCCGTGATCTCGCATCAGCGGGAGATATCGATTCCGTACTCTTTCGCTTTATGATAGAGCGTGGCGCGGGAGATGCCCAGGGCATCGGCGGCCCGGCTGATGTTCATTGATGTCTTCTGGAGGGCGATCTCGATCGCTTTCTTCTCCACCTCGGCCAGGGAACGGATGTCGGGCAGCGCGGGCGGAGACGGGATTCCCGGGGGCGGCGATACGGCCTCCCCGGAAAGGCGGCGCGGAGCGCGCCGCCTTTCGGGCTGGACGTGCTCGGCTTCGATTACTCCCTCGGACGCCAGGATGGCGGCGCGCTTGATGACATTTTCCAGGTGGCGGACATTCCCCGGCCAGTGATAGCCGAGCAGCTTCTCCATCGCCGTTAGAGTGACCGAGCTGATCTTCCGGTCAGCCGTCCGGTTGTGCTCTCTCAGGATATGGGCGGCCAGCAGGGGTAAGTCTTCCATCCTCTCCTCCAGGGAAGGGAGAATGAGGGGAAAAGCGCTCAGGCGATAGAAGAGATCCTCCCGGAAAGTCCCCTCGGCAACCTGTCCCTCCAAGTCCCGGTTGGTGGCGGCGATGATCCGGACGTCAACCGTGATCTTTTCCCTCCCCCCCACCCTTTCAAAGTCATGCCCCTCAAAAATTCTCAGCACCTTGGCCTGGGTGGCCGGGCTCATATCTCCGATCTCATCCATGAAGATGCAGCCGTGATCGGCCTGTTCAAAGCGCCCGATCACCCGGGAGTCGGCGCCGGTAAACGCCCCTTTTTCGTGGCCGAAGAGCTCGCTCTCCAGGAGATTCTCGGGGATGGCAGCGCAGTTGACGGAGACAAACGCCTGA
>CAWGIE010000016.1:0-68380 GCA_963822585.1 uncultured bacterium | reverse complement strand
CCGGTGTGATACCAGCCGCCAAGGCGGAAGCGAGTGGCAACGCCCTCCTGTTGCGGGTTTGGGGTCAACACCGCCTCGGCGGTGATCAACGCGCTCCCCGACAGGGCGATCACCGTGCCATACGGCGTGTCCTCCGGTGGATTGGTGAACCCGCCATGTCCGGTCGGATCGCCGCTGAACACCGCGCCGCGCAACTTCAATGTCGGGACCGGCTTGACCTCCAATAATACCGCCGGCGCTGACAACGGGTACACCGGCCCGCTGGCCGGAAGGTTTGGCGCAACTCCGTCCGGATAGCCGAATGTCGCGCCGACGAACAGCTGAGCGGGGACGGTATAGGTGAACTCCTCCTCGTCCAGCGCCAGAACGCCGGCTTTGAGCGAGACCCGGCCATCGGGGGATTGCTGCTGCAGCCATAGCGTAAACAGCCTGACACTCGGCGGCGGCGCTTCGATGCCGGAAATCGGGGCGATGCTGCTCACAAAACCCTCTGTCAGGCCTGAGGCGGCGTAATCGTAGGCACTGACGTGCAAGGTCGCGCCGGACGAGCCGAACAGCTTTTCCAGATCGGCATCCACGGTGCCCAAAACTTGCTGCGGTAAACGGCGCCACGCTTGATGCCGCCGGCGAGGTCGGCGAGCACCTCGCCGGAGGTAAGGCGGGCAGTCGTCCGTCTTGCTCCAGCCTCTTTCGCAGGCCGCCCCAGTCGTCGGTCAAGGTGTCGCGCGTCCAGAAGCTCTGTGCGGGCGAGGGCTCGGCGGCTTGGAGTGCCATGGCGCCGGGCTGAGCCGGCGCCTGTGCGTGCGCGGGTGCGGTCGTGGCGGCGACGAGCCCGGCGGCCAGGGCGATGGTGATGCGGTTCATTTCGGTCGGTCCCCTTCGACCGCGCCTCGGTAATGCGAATAAGTCGCAATTGCAATATCAGAGGCGATACCGCACGCTTCTGTGATACCTACGTATCTTGCTATTAGACATAGGACACAAGAGTGTCGTTGAACGGCAGACGCGCGGCTTCCGGCGAGTTCGCGCGGTGATCCCCGGCGCGGCCCAAGCTCCGGCGGTCCGTGCGTTTGCCGCCTCGTTCGCACCGAAGGGAGAAGCATCGATGAAGACACTTCTCGGAGCAGCCTTGATGTCGGCGTTGATCGCGGCGCCGGGCGTGGCTTTCGCGCAGCAGGTCAGCGACGCGCAGATCAAGCAGAATTTGGAATCCCAAGGCTACAGCAACATCCAGATCAGCCGGCACGAAGCGAGCCATGTCGACGTGACCGCGTCCAAGAACGGCAAGACCGAGAAGCTCGCGGTCAATCCGAAGACCGGACAGGTCCCGATGGATACCGATAAAGACGAAGACTGATCGCGACAGCCGGACGCGAGGGCGGCTCCGACCGGTCAATCGAGAGCTCTCCGTCCGCTTGTCCGCGGGCGCGAACGTCGGCGTTCCCGGCCGGGCGGTTCGCTCCACTCCTTTTGCAGGGAGTCCATCATGCGGCTGGCATGCACGATCGCCCTTGGGTGCTCGCTTATCGCCCCACTTCCCGCGGTGGCAGCTAATATTAACTGGAGCCAGGTCGATCACGCGCTCGGCAAGCCTGGAACCGACCAGCCCGGCGGGGTTCACAAATACAGCCTGCCGCGCACCGACCTGCACGTCACGATCGATGGCGTGCCGGTCAGGCCACGTTTCGCGCTTGGCAGCTGGCTCGCCTTCAAGCCGGCGAAGCACGGCGCGATGGTGATGGGGGATTTCGTGCTGACCGGCAAGGAGGTCGCGCCAGTCATGACTAGGCTGCTCGCCGATGGCCTGATCGTGACGGCGCTGCACAATCATCTGCTGCGGGCCAAGCCCTTCCCGTACTACATGCACGTGGCGGGCGAGGGAGACCCGGTGACGCTTGCCCGCGCGCTGCACGAGGCGCTGCAGGCCTCGGCCACCCCATTCAAAAGCGGGCCGGCGCCCGTTGCAGCTGCCCAGCTCGACACGGCAGGCCTCGACCGCGTCATGGGCTACAAGGGGAAGGCCCATGGCGCGATCTATCACTACGGGATCGCGCGCGCCGAGACGATCACCGACCGGGGCACGATCGTGCCGCCGGCGATGGGAACCGCGACGGGCATCAACTTTGAGCCGCTTGCCGATGGTCGGGCTGCGGTCACCGGTGATCTGGTGCTACTGCCAAAAGAAGTACCAGCGGTCGAGCGGGCACTCCGTGAGCACCACATCCAAGTGACGGCAATTCACACCCACATGCTCTACGAACAACCACGGCTCATATTCATGCATTTCTGGGCGGTAAGCGACGCGCAATCGCTCGGGCGCGGGCTATATGCCGCGCTCGCCAAGATGAATGTCGCCCCGCCGCGCTGAACGCGGAATCGTCCGTTCGGGTCCCGGTAGACTCGCTTCTTGAACGAGGCGTAGAGGTCGTCGAACAGCGCCGCGCCGCGGGCGAGCCGCTCGTTGTCGTCGCTGTGCGCCGCCGCGATGCCCTCGATCAGGCTGGCGATGCCGCCCGTCTCCGGGCGGCCAAATTTGTCGTCCTTCATGTCGATGTCGTGTACGACCTTGGCTATGGCGGCGAGCGCGGGGTCGTCGAGACCGCTGCGAGCGAGCAGCACCTCGAAAGTGCAGTGATCGCCGATATGCGTCACCTCTGCCTCGAACATGTCGAACCGCACCTCGCCCGGTTGCGGAACGTAGCCCTTGGCCGGAACGAATTTGAACCGCGCTCCGGGGTCGATGAAGCGCCGGATCAGCCAAGCCGAAGCAATCCGGTCAACGAGCACACCCTGTCGGGTCACCCAGACAGCGTCTTTCGGGAGTTGCGCGGGGACCGCGCCCTCGGGCCCATGCTGACTGCCCATCTCGGTCTCCTCCGCCAGACGCGCTTCCAAATCGTCGAGCAGGCCGGCCACTGTTTCGCGGCCGTTCGCCCCGAAAAAGTCGATCGCGAAAATACGCGCTACCTCTGCCTTCAGCCGCTTCAGGCGCGACCGCGCATCGGCACGCGTCGGGGCATCGGCCGCACTGCCGATCGCCTGCGCGAGCGCGCGCACCGCTTTGGCCGCCTCGCGATATTCCCCCTCGCGTGCGGCATTGAAGAGCTGGCACAGCTCCTCGTCGAAGAGACCGCTGACCAGCCTGGCCTCGCAGATCATCCCCTCGCCGCCGCTCGCCACCACCTCTTTCATCAGCCATTCGAAATCTTCCAGGCTGCGCTCGCCGATGGGCAAAGCGTAGACGGAGTTCTTCACGGTGACCGCCCCGAGCGCCTGCAGCCGCCGCCAGACCTTCACCCGGGCATAGGCCGCCTTGGCCGGCAGTTGGTGGATCAGCAGCAGCCACCGCGCTGGCCCTGCGGCCTCGGACTGCGCGATCTTGTTCATATTTGACCTATAGCGCGGCGGGAGGGAGAAAGATATGTACTGGCGGGTCGGAGGCGCGAATGCGGCGGCGGACGACGGTGCTGATCGTGGCGGCTTGTGTCGCCCTGGTGCTGGGCGCGGCCGCCGCGCTCTACTGGTTGGCGCTGCCAGGCCTATCGAGCGCGCGGACGGCCCCGTCGGGGATCGAAACGGCCGCGGCGACGTGGCTCCTGCGCCACAGCGTACCGGAAGCCGCGCGCCGGCGGCGAAATCCCCTGGGAACCGATGCCGCCGACATCGTGGCCGGGCGCGAACTGTTCCGCCAGAACTGCGAGGTGTGCCACGGCTACGACGGCGGCGGCCGCACCTTCATCGGCGCCGGTGAATACCCGCACCCGCCGCCGCTGCGCGCGCTGGCCGCTTCGCTCAGCGACGGCGCGATTTTCTATCACGTCCGCAACGGCATCCGGAACACCGGCATGCCGGCCTGGAACATGCCGGAGCGGCAGATCTGGCAACTAGTGCTCTACATCCGTCACTTGCCGATCACGGTAAGGCTCTCCCGCGGCGCAACCGGCCGCGCCGTGCCGATCCATGTCGCCTTCGGCCTGCGATCGGCGAAGGCCGCCGAGGCCGATCCGACGGCGCGCTGGCATTACGTGGGGTCGGCCGCCTGCAAATCATGCCATGCCGACATCTTTGCGCGCTGGAAGAAAACGCCGATGGCCAATGTCGTGCGCGACCCGCGCGAGCATCCCGAGGCGATCCTTCCGGACTTGTCGAAGCCCAATCCGCTGGTGACGTTCACGAAGAAGGACATCGCCTTTGTTTATGGCCATCTCTGGAAGCAGCGCTATTTCACCAAAATCGGCAACGATTTTTTCGTGTTGCCGGCGCAGTGGGATGTCGCCAAGCGCGTCTGGCGGAAGTTCTTCGTCGACAAGGGCGAGGACTGGTGGGCAGCGCTCTATCCGCCGGACAACATGAAGCGACCGACAGGCCCGCTCTGCGACGGCTGCCACTCGGTGAACTACGACATCAGGACCAAGACGGTAGCCGAATGGAACGTCGGTTGCGAGCGCTGCCACGGGCCGGGCAGCGCGCACGTTCAGCACCCGACCGCAGCCAACATCATCAACCCGGCCCGGCTTGACCACGTGGCGGCCAACGATACTTGCATCCAGTGTCACTCGCAGGGGCGGCCACTCACCAATCCGATCGACGGCAAATACTACGACTGGCCGGTCGGCTTCCACATGGGGTTGAACCTTGCCGACTTCTGGAAGCTGGAGGACCACAAGCTCGGCCAGCCGACCAATTTCTACTATTTCCCCGACGGCACCGCGCACAAGAACCGCATGCAGGGCAACGATTTCGCGCAGAGCCTGATGTACACGCGGGGCGTTGCCTGCTTCAGTTGCCATGACGTGCACGGCACGAAATACCCCGCGCAGTTGCGCGCGCCGCCGAGCCAGATGTGCTTCGTGTGCCATGGCACCGACACGCAGAACGGTCCGCACGCGGTGAGCATCGCGGCGCACACGCACCACAAGCCCGGCAGCCCGGGCAGCCAGTGCATCGCCTGCCACATGCCGAAGATCGAGAAGGAGTTCGTGGACCAGACGGTGCACGCGCACACGTTCAACTTCATCACGCCCGCGGACACCGAGAAATACGGCATCCCGAACCCGTGCAACATCTGCCACAAGGACAAATCGACCGCCTGGGCGACCGCGGCGCTCAAATCCTGGCACGACCGCTCGCCCTGGCGCATGGAAGGCCGCTAATGAGGGGTCTGGTCGTTGTGGCCAGGGTAGACTAGAGGATTGCGCGTTGGGATGCCGAGCATGAGTCCGGTCACAAACACGGAGCGGCGCTATGGGGCCCTGGCCGTCGGACTGCATTGGGGCATGGCCGCGCTGATCACCATGCTCGTGGTGCTGGGCATCTATATGGTCCGACTGCCCGATGCCGGGTTCGACAAAACGAAAATCCTTCTGATCCTGGCTCACAAGGAAGTCGGCGTGCTGGTGCTGGGCCTAGCTCTGTTGCGATTAGCTTGGCGGCAATTCAATCCCTTGCCCATGGTGACCGCGAACGTGCCTGAATGGCAGCAGGTTGCCGCGATCTTCGTGCACTTCTCGCTTTACGGGCTGATGCTGGCGCAGCCGATTATTGGCTGGTTTATGTCTTCCGCAGCTGGCATTCCCGTCGATGTCATGGGCGTGGTCACCTTGCCGAATCTCGTCCCACACGACGAAGATTTGTTTGCGACACTACGGGAGATCCATGACTGGCTTGGCTTCGCCATGGCAGCAGTCGTCTGTCTGCATGCCGGGGCTGCACTGCGACACCACTTCGTGCTGCGAGACGACACGTTGCGAAAAATGCTCGGCACTGTTGGCAATAACCGCTAGCGCGCACGCTCCACCACAAACTCGGCCAAACCCTGTAACAGTTTGGCAACCGCTTGGTTTGCTGCCACCACGCCGGCATAGGGCGTTGCCTGTTGCATTGGCTGCTCGACCATGAAGTCATGGGCGGCGATAAGCTGACCTCGCGGCCCCATCAGTTCGGCCCGCATCTCGGCTCGCAGGACCGGAGGCGAGCGCGTGTAGTCCTGGACAAGCTCCTGCAGGACGGTCCGCAAAACATAGTGGGGGCGCGTTCCCCCTGGCGGCTCCTGCACGGATCGGAACGCGCCAGTCCGCTCCAAGCTCTGTCGCAACAGCGTCTGGATCATCTCCGCCGGTGGTTCGGCCCATTCATGGTCCCGGAAATACCCGAGCTGGAACGGCTTTTCCGTGTAGGCCATACGCATGGTGTCGTAAGCCGGACTTGCCTGTGGGCGCAGAACCAGCAGATTGCTCAGATGGCGGTGGCCTTGCGCAGTTGTATGCGGGAGCTCGCTCAGCAATTCTTTTGCAGGCTCGTGCCGCGGCGGCGAGAGCAGGGCGCAGCCGGCGAGGAGCGCGGCGGTTAGCGAGGCCCAGTATCTCACCGCTCGCCGGGGCCAGGCGGCGATACGACCCCTCGAAGAACGACCGACGGATCGCGCGACATGCGAGCGGCCAAGCGGTTCATGGTCCGCGTGAGAGCATTCAACCTGGCGAGGGAACGGTCGAGTTCCGGTAACACCTCTGCGTTGAGCTCTCGGGCAGTGTCGCGACCGGCAGCGAGCGCCGGCCGGATTTCTCGGCTGTCACGTTCGGCATTGACGATGAGCGATGCAATGCGCCGGTTGTTGGTAGCCAGGTTCGTCAGCAAACTCTGCAGAGCGGCGAGGGAGCGCTTTGTTGAGCTCACCGTCTTCGGGTCCAGGGCCGAGTTCAGAGTTCGTGTGAGCTCTTGGATCGATTTGGCCGAGCCCCGGAACGAGGCCACCGTTTCTCCATTCAGCAATGATTCCATTCTCCGCGTGACCCGCTCGAGAGTGGTGATCGAGGACTTCAGGGAAGCGACCGTCTTCTCATCAAGGAAATCCTGCAAGAGCCGAGTGAACTGGTCGATCTTCCCTGTCACCGCGGCGGCGACACTATCCAGTGTCAGGATACGCGAGCTACGCGTGGCAATGAGCGGATACGACTTGCCGGGTTTTTGCGCAAGCAGGCCAGTATCCGGGCCGGTATTTTCCAGGGCGACGTAAACATATCCGGCGAATCCGCGATCGGTGAGACCGCGCGAGGTGATGGTGGCGACCGTCGCCTGCGAGACGGGTGCCGCCTTTTGGACGCTTAGGCGAACCCGCACCGTGTTGGCGTTGAGCAGTTCGACATCCATAACCTTGCCAACTTCTACACCATGGAATTCAACCGGAGAATCGACCACAAGCCCAGATACAGGATCATGAGTCTCGATCCAATACGTGGTGTAATGACTGGATGACCAGACACGCCAGCCCAAAACGGCCAGGGCGGCGATGCACAGGAAGGCGGCAAACAGCCACTTCGCTTTTCGGTGCGCTCCGTTCGCCTTCAGAGGATTCGTCTGCTGGGTCATGCCGAGCGCGCGGCGCGGACGATGGTGCGCCGATATGCGCTCTACGACCTGATCTAGCATTCCAATGGTTGGTACCCTGAGGTTGCATGACTGGCAAGCATCTGCACTTCGTCCCTTTCCTCTGGAGCGCAACGCTTGTCGTTGCACTGTGGTCCGTCGACGGTGCCCGTCTCGGGCGGCCCCCAATAGGCTCAGGGTAGAGAAACAGATCCTGGCCGGACGAACACGCGCGGGCCAATGAATGGCCTTGGCGCGAGGAATATACGCGGACCAAAGAACGGGCGGGGAGCGAAGACTATCCTGGGTCCGAAAAATACGCGCGGCCCAAGAAACACACGGGGACCTAAAAGGCGCGGGCGGAAAAATGGCCTTGGCGCAAAGAACGGCCGCGCGCGAAATGCAAACCCGGCCCGCACGCCCCAGGCCTGTGCCGGAGCCGGCATCAGCAATGGAAGCGCCGCAAAAGCCGCGAAAATCGCCGGGGCAAGCCGCCGGAGCGGTCCCGAAGCAAGCGATTTTGTCATCGGTCGCCTCCTCCTGTCTCAGATCCATCTCGCTTACGCTTGAGCCGCCGGGCTTATTCCCGACCCGGGGAAATTCTGTTGAGGCCGCGATACCGCACGGGCGAGCATACCGGAGTAAAAAATCCGGGAACCTTTTCGGTCCCTTGCGGGTCTGTTGCGGCAAGGAGAGGAAGGCTGCCGAATAATGGAGAGAGGAGGGGTCCGCGGAGAGGAGCACACGCTTCTCGATCGGGCGCGGGACGGTGACCGCGACGCTGCCGCATCGCTCATGCGACGGAACAACCGCGCGCTCTGGCGCATCGCCCGCGGTATTCTTGGCAACGACGCGGAAGCCGAGGACGTCGTCCAGGAAAGCTACCTCCGCGGTGCTGCAGCAGCGGTTCATGCCCTCCGGCACCGCCGTGCCCGACGTCGAGGTCTCGATGCCGGCGGCGATCGCGTACGACGCCTTGCTCGGCGCCCCGGCAGAGGCGCTGCAGCCATGACCGCGATCCAGATCGACACCACCCGCCTGCCGCTGTTGCTGCATGAGCTGCGCCTGCCGGCAATCGCCCGGCTGTGGCCGGAATTTGCGGCGCGCGCAGACAAAGACGGCTGGCCAGCGGCGAGATTTCTCTCCGCGCTCGCCGAGCTGGAATTGGCCGAGCGCGGGCGCCGTCGGGTCGAGCGCCATCTTGCCGAATCCCGGCTTCCGCCCGGCAAGACGCTCGACAACTTCGATTTCGCCGCCGTGCCGATGCTGAGCAAAGCCCGCGTCCTGGCGCTCGCCGCAGGCGATACCTGGCTCGAGAAGGGCAGCAATTTGCTATGTTTTGGGCCGCCCGGCGCCGGGAAGAGTCACGTCGCGGCCGCGATCGGCCGGGCACTGGTCGAAAACGGCTTTCGCGTGCTGTTCATGCGCACCAGCGACCTCGTGCAGCGTCTGCAGCAAGCCCGGCAAGCGCTTCAACTTGAAGCCGCGATCGGCAAACTCGACAAATACGAGTTGCTGATCCTCGACGATCTGTCCTACGTGCACAAGGACCACGCCGAGACCAGCGTACTGTTCGAGCTGATCGGCGCCCGTTACGAACGGCTCTCGTTTCTGATCACCGCAAATCAGCCATTCGCAGAATGGAACAAAGTTTTTCCGGACCAAGCCATGATGATCGCCGCAATCGACCGCCTTGTGCATCATTCTATAATCTTCGAAATGAACGTCGAAAGCTACCGGCGTCGCGGCGCCCTGGACAGGAAGAACCGAGCTGCCAGCCCTCCAGCAAAACAGAAGGAGCCAGCCTCAGCCTGATATCCGCCGCGACAATCAGGCGCGACAATCACGCCCCCGGCCCAAAAAGGAGCTTGCCAGCGACAATCAGCAGCAACAAATATCCTTCCCAAGCGTGGTCACAGGTTCTCATCCTGATTGACGCCAGCCACCACCCAGATTGTCGCGCTACAGCCCGCCGATCAAACCGAGCGGGATGGAGAACGCCACTTCGCCAAGGCCGGGCGGGAAACGTCCCCGTCGCCGCGGCCGCGGCAAGGCGGCGCCACGCGTCAACGTCGAGGAGCAGAGCCTGAAAGCGGACGTCCCGGCCGGGTCACGCTTCAAGGGCTACGAGGATTTCGTGGTGCAGGACCTCGAACTACGGGTGCGGGTGATCCGCTATCGGCGCGAGCGCTGGGTCACGCCGGATGGGCGGACAGTGATCGCCCCATTGCCGCCCGGTGTGAGAGGCCATGTCGGGCCGGAGCTGCGCCGCTTCGTGCTGGCCCAGTACCACCAGGGACAAGTTACGGTGCCGCGTTTGCTCGCCCTGTTGCAGGCGATTGGCGTCGGCATCTCGAAGCGACAGCTTGTGCGGCTGCTGATCGACGGCCAGGAGGAGTTCCTGGCGGAAGCGCGCGATGTGCTGCGCGCCGGGCTCAACACGGCGGGTTGGATCACGGTGGATGACACCGGGGCACGGCATAAAGGCGCCAACGGGGTGTGCACGCAGATCGGCAACGACAACTTCGCCTGGTTCGGCACGACGGGAGCAAGAGCCGGCTGAACTTCCTCGATCTGCTGCGTGCCGGCCACACCGATTACGTGATCAATGACGCGGCGCTGAGCTACATGCGCGAACGAGCGTTGTCCGGGCCTGTCATCGCTCGCCTGGGCAAACACCCGGACAAGCAGTTCGCCGACACGGCGGCCTGGCAGGCGCATCTTGAGCGACTTGGCATCACCGCGCTCACGGTGACCCCAGACCCGGTGCAGATCGCCACCGAGGGCGCGCTGTGGGGCAGCATCCAGTCGCATGAGTTTCTGCGCGAGACGGTGGTCGTGAGCGACGATGCCGGCCAGTTCGATGTTGGTCGGCATGCGCTCTGCTGGGTGCACGCCGAACGGCTGGTGCACAAGCTCGACACCTTTACCGATCAGCAGCGCGCCGCTCAGAAACATATCCGTTCGCTGATCTGGCGGTTCTACACCGACCTCAAAGCCTACCGTACCAATCCGACACCGCGCCGGTGTGGCCAGCTGGGCGCGCGCTTCGATCGCATCTTCTGCCGCCGCACCGGTTTCGTCACCCTCGATCGTCTGCTCGCACGGCTGCACGCCAACAAGGGCGAGTTGCTGGCCGTGCTCGACCGCCCGGACATCCCGTTGCACACCAATGGCTCGGAAAACGACATCCGCTGCCAGGTGACAAAGCGAAAGGTCAGCGGCGGCACTCGCAGCGATCTCGGGCGCGACTGCCGCGATGCTTTCCTCGGCTTGGCCAAGACCTGCGCCAAGCTCGGTGTCGCGTTCTGGGATTACCTTGGCAGCAGGCTTGGCGTCGACGGGCAGCCGGCCGTGCCGCCACTGCCGAACCTCATCCGCTGCCGCGGCCAGCCGGCCTAGCAGACGCCGCCCGCGGTTTTGCCCCTCTTACTTCCCCACTTCCCCACCGAGCTCAGGTGTCGAAGATGGGTTGAGCAGATCACCCTCGAGCAGGGAAGCAAGCGTTTTGTGCTGCGGCCGCATGCGCCAGGTTGTGCCGGCAGCGTGTTCAAACCCGTCTTCGACAGTGGGTTTTGCCAAGTAGTTGAATAAGCGCGACAATCCACGCCGCCGCGGCGGCTTGGCACTACATTTGCGGGAGCGCTCAGTTGGCGCTGGCGGGCTGAACGGGGGTCGATCCGAGCACGATGGCCTGCTTGATCTCACCGCTATCCCATAGCGTTGAACAGCATTGGTCACTTGCTACCCGTTTCCGTTGCCCTGCCCGTTGTTTCTTCCGTTGTTGTTTCCTTCGTTGCCCCGCCCGTTTCCGTTGCCCTGCCCGTTGTTTCTTCCGTTGTTTTTTCCTTCGTTGCCCCGCCCGTTACCGTCCCCCGCGCCATAGATCGGCGCGGCAGATGCAGGCAACTCGGCTGCTGCTAATAGGAGGGCGGTCGCCGGAGCCACCACGGTAAGGCTGCCGGCTCGCGCCAACAACTCTCGTCTTGCGGGCCATTTTTCGTCCTGCCGGTTCGCATCGGTCATCATCATATTACCTCCAATATTATCCTGCCGGTGCCCACACAGATCCCAAGTATGACAAAGCTGGGCACTATAAGCAAGGGAACTCTTTCATCCCGAGAGTTCAGCCTTGGCGCGGGGTTGCCCGGGTTGCCCGGGGGTTGCATCCCGCACGGCCTGAGAGTCCGTCCGGGGACTTTATGAGGGAATACAGAGCTTTCTGAGCATCAAGCGTATGGAGGCGAGGCGGACGAATGCGAGCGCATTGTGGTTGAGATTTTCCCAGTCCTTTGCCAGCCGGCGGCAGCGACCAAACCAACCGATGGTGCGCTCGACTATCCAACGTTTGGGCAGGACGACGAAGCCTTTTGCCCGATCGGAACGACGGACGATTTCGGTGACCAGATTCGGCATGATGTTGGCCAGGCCGTCATGGAACACCGGGCCCGCGTAGGCGGTGTCGGCAAACAGCTTCTTGAGAAACGGGAACTGTCCGAACAATGTGGCCAAGAGCATCAGGCCACCGTCGCGGTCCTGAACATCGGCGGGCGTCACCAGCGCATGCAGCAACAGACCGAGCGTATCGACGAGAATGTGGCGCTTCTTGCCTTTGATCAGCTTGCCTGCATCGAACCCATGGGGATCGATGCAGGCCCCCCTTTTTCCGCGCTTTTCACGCTCTGGCTATCGACGATACAGGCAGTGGGACTGGTCTCGGACTCGTCCTGCTCGCGGCATTTGACATAGAGCGCGTAATGGATTTTCTCCAATGTGCCGTCGTAGCCCCAGCGGGAGAAGTAGTCATGCACCGTGCTGCGCGGGGGTAGGTCTTTCGGAACGTAGCGCCACTGACATCCCGTGCTCAGGACGTACATCACACCGTTGACCACCTCACGTATGTCAACGGTTCGCTTGCCACCGCCGCGCTTGGCGGGCGGTATCAGCGGCTCGATATGCTGCCATTCCGCATCCGTCAAATCGCTCGGATAACGCAGCTTGTCACGGTTGTAGAGCGGGCGGTTTTCAGGGGTCCACATACGGCCTCGCGCGGATCGGTCCCACGCAGGAACTCAGAATTCCGTCCGGGGACTTTATGAGGGAATACAGAGCTTTCTGAGCATCAAGCGTATGGAGGCGAGGCGGACGAATGCGAGCGCATTGTGGTTGAGATTTTCCCAGTCCTTTGCCAGCCGGCGGCAGCGACCAAACCAACCGATGGTGCGCTCGACTATCCAACGTTTGGGCAGGACGACGAAGCCTTTTGCCCGATCGGAACGACGGACGATTTCGGTGACCAGATTCGGCATGATGTTGGCCAGGCCGTCATGGAACACCGGGCCCGCGTAGGCGGTGTCGGCAAACAGCTTCTTGAGAAACGGGAACTGTCCGAACAATGTGGCCAAGAGCATCAGGCCACCGTCGCGGTCCTGAACATCGGCGGGCGTCACCAGCGCATGCAGCAACAGACCGAGCGTATCGACGAGAATGTGGCGCTTCTTGCCTTTGATCAGCTTGCCTGCATCGAACCCATGGGGATCGATGCAGGCCCCCCTTTTTCCGCGCTTTTCACGCTCTGGCTATCGACGATACAGGCAGTGGGACTGGTCTCGGACTCGTCCTGCTCGCGGCATTTGACATAGAGCGCGTAATGGATTTTCTCCAATGTGCCGTCGTAGCCCCAGCGGGAGAAGTAGTCATGCACCGTGCTGCGCGGGGGTAGGTCTTTCGGAACGTAGCGCCACTGACATCCCGTGCTCAGGACGTACATCACACCGTTGACCACCTCACGTATGTCAACGGTTCGCTTGCCACCGCCGCGCTTGGCGGGCGGTATCAGCGGCTCGATATGCTGCCATTCCGCATCCGTCAAATCGCTCGGATAACGCAGCTTGTCACGGTTGTAGAGCGGGCGGTTTTCAGGGGTCCACATACGGCCTCGCGCGGATCAGTACCACGCAGGGACTCATAGGCGCATCGAGCCGGTCAAGCGGATTTCGCCGCCACCGATAACCGACTCAAATGACTCGCAGAGTCCCCGGACGGACACTGAGGCCTTCAAAAAAAGGCAACTTCAGCGGCCCTGTGAATATTGCTCACCATGAGTTGATCGAAGTTCACGCTCGAAGAACTTCAAATACCTCTGCTGCCGCTTCCGAAGCAGTTGCATAGAAAAGCTGGTGCGACGGTATTTGCTCAAACCAATGTATAAGCCCTTGAACTCTCGGCACAGTGAGCGGGCAGGAGACCGCAAGACAATTAGCAAGCAACCGCGAGAGTGCGGCTCCTGCCGAAAGCCGGCTGATCGAAGCTGGACGTTCGCCGGTATAGCTGGGGAATATGATTAATCGTACGTCTTGAGCCTGCATTCTGAGTGGCAGTTGCCTCAGCCCAGGTATAAGATAAGAAACGGCCGCTCCATCTTCGCGTTGGTGTATTGGCGCTCGGCGAATTTCAGGGAAAAATTCCGCTACAATTCCAGTTCCACTTCGTTTAACACAAAGGGCCAGAGGACATGCCACGACGCGGAAAGTTCCGTCCTCTAGCAGTGCCAGCTCGTCGGAAAAATAAAAGAGTCCCCTAGAAACCAAAGCAGCCGTCAGTGTCGACTTCCCACTTCCGCTAGCACCAGGGAGCAAAACACAGCCTTTCGCGTCACCAACCACGCCGGCATGAATTTGAAGGAATACGCCCGTCGCCTCGGCTGCGATCGAGCCCATCAGCCCTTCGATTTTTGGCACGAGCTGATCTGCGCGGCGGCAATGCGCCCAAACCGCACCATTTCGCAAAATTTGTATCCCACTGTCATTCGAGATCACGTCAATGCACATAGTAGGCACCAAGTCGGGAGATTTGAGATGAGAAAGGTTGGACGACACGATCCGAGCCTGCGCTGGACAAGTGAAGCGAACGAGTATCACCGAATCGGCAACCGCGTACACGTTTTCCGTTGCAAACCGTCCCGCATCAACGTGGACTTTGTTGAGCATCCCATCCGCGGCAATCCTCTGCGTAGGGGCGGACGGCATCGGCGCAACTCCGACCAGTCTGCGCAGAATCCAGTCGTCGATTGCTGAGTGCACAAATTGTTCTGCCTCATGTTCATTAAGGCCGAGTTCAGTGCATACGGCGGCAACGAGCTCCGTTTGGTTCATGCCATTTTGCAAGCAGCGCCAGATAAACGCCGCAGTGGAATTCACCAAGTGCAACTCCTGAACAGGCTCCGAAAAAAGCACTGCTCCGGAATCGAACGGAAAACACTGCACGCCGGCAACCGGTCGCGGCATAGCTGTGCGTTCTTGTGGCATGAGCTATTTGCTCCGGCAGTTACGCAAAACCTTACGTCCAGTCAACCAGATCGGCTTGGCCAGGTAATCATGCGAGACCTTCACAATCGGCAGAACCCAATCCATTACGGGCGGGCTGTCGAATAGCCGCAGGTGTTGTACCCGCGGGGTCGTCAAGGTAGCCGCGGCATAGCGCAGCCGATCAGACAAGCGTTCCCGCATAAGCCATCGGAAACGACAAAGATGGAAAACTGACGATTGTTCAACCGTCAAATTAGCGAATTGCTCGCGTAATTGGCGCGCTAGCTGACGACAAATCACATCAGAGCGTATGGCAGCCATTGCTTCGTCAGGCGGCTGAACGCCGAGCGTGCAGGCCAATTCTAGCGCAAGCAGAACCATACGCTTAATTCCGGCTCTCTCGGCAGTGCCCAACAACGCGTTCCAATCCAAGTCTGGGTGATTGCGCACGAATCCTGCCACATCCGCGATCCAGACGAGCCTACCCCACTGCTCTTTCGAGCCGTGCAATCCCAAGACCAGCAACGTATCCTCTGGCGACAAAACTCGAAACCTATAATGATCCAGACAGACAATGCGTGTCCGTTGCAGCAGTTCGCTTGGATCGAGGCGAATACTTAATGTGCTCGGGGCCAGCTTCCAATGGGGTTCTAAGGGGTATTTTCCTGGGCCAACGAGCAAATCCTGGCCATTGTAATGGTAGTAAGCTCGGCGCTGCTGGGTCGATAAATGTTGTTGTGAGCAATATCCCAGCCCTTCAAGGACATGGATTGCACGTTCCGCTTGAGTCTCAGGTATGAGGATGTCGAGGTCCCTGAACTCGCGCGCCGCCCAGTGGCCATAGGCCTCATTTGCAAGGAGCGGACCTTTAAACGGGACTGCTGCTATTCCGGCAGCCTCCAAGTTTTCTAGCACCTGCCGCAAGTCGCCAATAGCGGCCGCAGCGTCGTCGCGTCTGCGCCGCAGAAAATGCTCCGCCGCGGCGCTGAACTCGCTCGAGACGACTTCAGGCGGTAGCGCAAGGATGTATCGGCTCAAAAAAGCCGCCACCCCGTGCGCGAGGGCACGCTCGACGAGCATGGCCCAGTCGACGCAAGGAGGGATCGGCAGTGCCGGAACTACGTTTACCCTACAATCGAGGGTGGCGCGGATCACCGAAAACAAGAATTCACTTTGGGACATCGGACTCGGGGCAACTCGGGCCGCAGAGAGACTGCACTCTACACTATGCCCGCACCGCACGATAGGGCTGAGCGATCAGGGCTTCAACCCGCGGCCCTGGCCGCGTAGCCTGCAACCAGATGTCTCAGCAACCGCGGGCGCTACATGGTCGAATTGGGTGAGGAGACGGATCAGGAACACGTTGTCCCATCCCCGACAAACCCAAGATGATGACGCTCGCCGCCAACGAGTTCATCCGCCGCTTCCTGCTACATGTGCTGCCCGACGGCTTCCGCAGGATCCGCCACTTCGGGTTCCTGGCCAACGTGCATCGCACCACCCGGGGCAAACAACATCGCCTCAACCCTGGCCCACGCCGCTGTGGTCCGGCAGCGCTCGCGCGGCGAAGGCGGCGAATGGCGGCAGCCGGCGCCAGGCATGATGGCCGGCGAGTTCCGCCGCCGCCCGGTCGATCCTGTCAGCCCGTTTCAGAAGCGCTTCAGTATTCCCAGCAGCACGACGTTGTCCAGGAAACCTTGCGCGGGCAGCCCGGTCGGCTGAACCGTGGAGCCGAGAGAAATGTTGTTCGTGAGCACATACTGGATGGTTCCGCTCACCGACTGGCTGAAATTGTAGGTCAGGGCCAGCGAGCCGGTGAGGATCCGCTGGGAGCCGGTCGCGGCGCCCGGCTCGCTGAAGGACAAGACGCCGTATTGCAAGTAGAGCGTGCTGGAGGCGGCCGTGCTCAGGTCATGGGTCCAGGTAATGCCGCCCGAGGTACCGCTTTGCGAAAATCCGGAGAGGCCGGAACTCACCGAAAGCAGCGTCTGCGATTGATGCAAGGCGTTCAACGACACAGTGTCGCGCTCGAAGCCCGTGCTGGTCCGCAACATCAGCTGCTTTTGCCGGACCAGCCCGTTCTGAACTCCCAGCAGCTGGTTGACCACGAGCACCGGCGCCCCGGTTTGCAAGTCAACCGGTGTGCCGCGTCCGCCGAGCGTGGTCTCGGCAAGCGTATCCTGCAAGATCTGCGTCTGAGTCCCGATTATATCGGAATAGGAAGCATAAAGCTTGGTGCGCGCGGTCAACGCGTACGTGGCATCGAGATAAGGCGCATTCACGCCATACAGATGGCGATAGAGCGCAATGATCGTGCTGTCCGGATTCGGCTGCAGCTTGAAGCCGCCCGCCCAGACCAGGTCATCCACCCGGAACGGAGGTATGCCGTTCGGATAGGCGATCTGCTCGTACCCTCCCTCGACCACCAAGCTTATCGACCGATTGAGAGCATAGGCGAACGTGTCGGTGTAAAAATTCTCATGCGAGTTGTCGACAATTCCCTGCCCGGTATTTTGGCTGGCCTTCAAGATGACCTTGTTGTTTATTCGGCCGAAATTCTCGCCGGTGGAAAACTTCGCGAACTCCTCGCTCGTGGATATGTCGTTGTTCATGAAAAACGGCAGTGCCGAACTGGGTTGCACCGCGGTCACGCCGGATTGGGAGCTATGGTTGAAGGCGTAGCCGAGCTGCCCCGTGCCGATTCCATCGAACGTGTGGCTCAAATAGGGCGTGATGGTGAAGCTGGTGACATCGGCGCGATTCTGGTTGGTCAGCACCGGCGTGCCGCCAGGCGCGTAGCCGCCGGAAATGGCCTGCTGTGTCGCGAACGCCTGCGCATTGACCAGGAGCCAGCCGGGAATCACCGAAACCGTTGCCTCGCCGTTGAAATTTTGCGCGATGTTGTTCTGACCGGGGGTGAAGGCGTAAAGTTGCAGCTGTGGTGCGTAGCTTATCGTTGCGCGCAGGCGCTGCGTGTCGCCATTGATCAGAATGCCCGGGCTCAGGCTGGTGACGAGGTCCGCGCGGCGGCTGCTCGCGGTGCTGAACACGTTGTCGGTGGCCATCTCCTGCAGCCCGATCGAGGGGACGATGGTCCAGTTGCTGGCGGGCGCCCCGGTTGGCTGCGACGGCGGGAGCTGGCCGAGCAGCGACCGCATGTCTCCGAGCCGGATCTCCGGCGCGGGCTTTTCCGCAAGCGGCACGGGTTGTCCCGGCGGACCGGGCGCTGGCGGTTCCTGGATGGCGGGGAGGCCGGCGGCGGTTTGATCCGGGTTGACCGGCTGGGCATGGACGGAGTTGGCCGGAACCAGCGCTGGCAAGGCGAGCCCGAGGACGCATAGCCGGCGTGGCGCGGCTCGCCCCGGCAAGGGGGTCACGAATTCCGCGCCGTGGCGTGGTAGGGCGCGTTTCGATAAGCTCCGAATGTATGGCTCGCGCTGGATTCGATCTTGTTCAGGATGAGCTTCACGTTGGAACAGGCTTCGATCAGGTCGAGTGCCGCCTCGATTTCCTTGCGTTGGGTGCGCTCTGCTTCCACGATCAAAACGATCTGGCCGACCAGCGCGGCCAGCGTGCTCGGAGTGCTGCTGCACAAGCATGCCGGGGCGTCGAGTATGAGAAAGTGATCGCCAAAGCTGCACGACAGCTCCTGAATTGCCGAAGCGATCGGCAGGCTGCGGTCTTCATGACGCGCACCGATCGGCATGAACAGCAAATTCGGCATAGGCGTGGCAACGACAGCCTTGGCCGGGTCGGCGCCGGGGCTGGCCGCCAGATCGCGCAAGCCGAAGCGGCCGCTCGGAATCGCCAGCTTCGTGCTGAGGCAGTTGGGCTGCGCAGTCACATCGACCAGCAGCACCTTGCTGGTGCTGTGGCGCGCCAGGCTTGCCGCGAGATTGATCGCGCAGAACGATTTGCCCTCGCGTGGCAAGGCGCTGGTTACCAGGCAGACATTGGCGCAAACGTCGTTCTGGCCAGCGGAGGCGCCCGGATCGACCGTGAGCTGAGTCTGCGCGATGCGAAATTCTTCCCAGATGCGATTGCCTTCGGTCATTTGCTCGATCATCCCGCCCTGCTCGAGGCGGGCGGCGCTGATCGTCTCGCCCGGCGGAAGAGCGATGGGCGCCGGACGGACCGCAGCGCCGGGCCGCTTCGTTCCGGCGAACGCCGTGGCGGGCAGCCGCACCACCGGCGCGGCGACCTGGGGTGCTGGCTTGTCAGCCAGCGCCATCGGGCCACTCAGGCGCCTGGCGACGCGCTCGACCAGATGAAGGGGCGGGGAGGGCGCTGTCATATGGCGTTCGGCCATCCGTGGAGGCCGGCGATCAATCCGCCGAATACCGCAATCAGCACGACCAGCCCAAGCATGAAGGCCACAACCGACGCGGTCTGGTCCTTCGAATCCGGAAACCGGCGCAGCGAAATGCCGCCGATTACCGGCGGGCCCAGACTGCGCAGGCTCTGGATCGTCTCAAACGAGTCGTCGAATTGGATCAACAGAAACACGAGGCCGATTGCGGCGCCGAATCCAGCAACCAGAACGCCGGAGAACAGCAGGGCCCGTTTCGGCGCAACCGGAACCCGCGGCAGCTCCGGGGGATCGACCACCGATATTTTCGCCTTGTCGGCGTGCCGATCCGCCGCGGTGGCTATGCGCATCGCCTCCCGCCGGGCGAGCAGCTCCTCGTAATCCCGCTTGAGCACGTTGTAATCGCGATCGAGGTTGGCGGCTTCCGCCTGAAGCCCCGGCTCGGCGCGTACTATCCTATTCAGGCGATCCTGGCTTGCCGTGGCATCGCGGAGTCGGCGCTGCAACGAGGCCACGGTCGCGGTCGCATCGATCAGGTGCAGCTTGAGCTGCTGGTAAACCGGGTTCGCCAGGGAACGCTTGTGATTGCCGACCGCGGCACCGCCGCCGGTCCGTTTGAGTACCGCGACACGCTCGCGGGCCTCTATCACATCCGGATCCTGCTCGGTGTAGCGCAGCCGCAGTTCCCGCAGCTGACGTTCGGCTTCGGCCAGCGGCGTGGTGGCATTGCCGGAGAGCATCGCGAATTCCGCATCCGCGGTCAGCAGCGGCGGCGTGTCCTTGAGGTTGGCCTCCAGCATATCACGGCGCGCGGTCGCGTCCTGAAGCTCTCCCTTCACCTTGCGCACTTCCGAGCGCACGAGCTCGAGCTGCGAAGCGCCGCCATTCGCTCCCGGAAGCACCTCGATGTATTTCGACTGGAATTCGGCGCGGCGCTGCTCCGCCGCGCGCAGCCGCTTCTCGTAGGATGTGATTTGCTGGTGCAGGAACCGCTCGGCGTTCTCGGTATCCGATCTGCGGGAGCCGGCGGCCCTCTCCATGTAGATAGAGAGTATCGTATGGACGACGCTGTGGGCGACTTGCGGGTCGTGGCTGCGATACACGACGGAAAAGAGATTGCGGCTTTGCGGTTCGATCTTGATCTCCTTGCCGAGCCGCCCGATCAGCGCCTCCCGGCTGCGTGGTGTCGTCGCGCCGAGGTGCAGCGCCGTCCGCGAAATCAGCTTTTCCAGATTGGGGCGGCTCAGCAGGGTTTGCTGCAGAATCTCGAGTTGGCTGAGCGGGGTGTTGTCGAGCGCAATCCCGCGCAGCAGCGGAGTGAGCACGGCGTCGACGTCTATGTAGAGCCTAGCGCTCGATTCATAGCTGTTGGGTATCGTGTACACGCCTGCCCAGCCGACCACGCAGACCGTCCAGACCGCCGCCAGGCCGATCCAGCGATGGCGCCACCCGGACCTGACGTACTGACGTATGAGATCGAGCACGTCGCTCATGGTCTAGAACCAGCTCTGCGGAATGATCAGGATGTCGCCGGGCTCCATGGCGACGTTCTGCGAAATATCGCCGTCTTTCAGAAGGTCGGCGAGATGAACATGCAGGGTCCGCTCGCGCCCGCCCGGCGCGCGGCGGACGATCACCGCGCGGTTGCCGGCGGCAAACCGCGTGAGACCTTTGACCGCGATCATCACGTCGAGCACCGTCATGTGATCGCGGTAAGGAATGGCGAGCGGTTCGGTCGCCTGGCCGATCACGCGAATCTGCCGGTTGAAGGGACCGACGAACGATTGCACCATGACGGTGACAATCGGATCCTTGACGTATTTCTTGAGGCGGCCTGCGATTTTGGTGCCGAGCTGGGTCGGGGTTTTGCCCGACGCGACCAGGTCGGGAATCAGCGGCACCGAAATCCGCCCGTCCGGCCGCACCGGCAACGCCGTGACGCTGAGCTCGGGCGCCCGATAGACGAAGATGCCGAGCGTGTCGCCCGGGCCGATGACGTATTCGCTCGCCGGCCGGGACGCCGCCGTCAGCGCCAGGACTGGCGCGGTCGCCCAGGGCGAGCCGCAGCCCGCCAACGGCGCCACAAGGCAAGCCAGCGCGGCGAGGGACTTCGCGACGGCTCTCATGAGCGCGAGGACGGGCCTGGCCCGCACCGAGGCGGGGATGGTAGGCGCGGAAGGAATTGAACCCCCTGCCTCTGCCAGGTCGCGGCAGCGCTCCACCATTGAGCTACACGCCTATCGTTCACCTGCGTCCTCCACCGCCCCCATCGCGGGAGGGTCTCGGGTGAGACTGCCAGAGGCGAGCGCCGCGCGACAGCTCTCGGTACACTCCCCTTCAGTTGTCCGGCGCGGCAAATTCTGCCCTGTTTCGTCTCAAAAGTGAAGAAGACTTTTTTTACCGGAGGCGCGCGCCCCCATCATCCCTCTTTTCATTGACGGAAAGCTAAGCTTTCGTTACAGTGCGCGGCGGGCGATCCCTCTCAAAACAAGAGGACGCGATAACTCTCGGCGCGCGACGTCGGGAAAAAGAATTTTCAGCTTTTTCGTGGAAGCGCTGAAGGTTGCCGCTGGCGCCGTGATCACCCGACGAAGTCCCCAGGCTTCGCGAACCACGGTTTGAGGGGGACTCCGCAATGGTGCGAGTTTTCGGGCACTACATGCCCGCTGAAATGGTGCTGCTATGGCTGTTGGAGCTGCTGCTGTGCTTCGTCGCCTTCAGCGTCTTCTTATCAGTAACTGTCGCGGTAACCGGCCATAGCGCGCCGATTCAGAATCCGCGGACACTCGGCGTCGCGGCGCTGCTCGCGCTCACCATCGGGCTCGCCGCGATCGCGGTCGGACTGTATCGCGCGGAGACCTGCTTTGCGTGGCGGGCGCTCGCGGTCAATACCGCTGCGGCCGCGGCGTTGGCGTTTCCGGTGCTGCTCGCGGCCAGCAGTGCGCTCGGCCTGAAAGTGGGGGAGCTGGCGAGCCACGACGCGCGCGATCTGCTCGAGATCCTGCTCGCCTGGATCGTCTGCCTAGTCGCAACGCGCACGACGCTATGCGTCGCCTTGCAGTTTGATTTTTTCGTTCGCCGCCTGATCGTGGTCGGCTCCGGCCCCGCGGCGCTGCGGGCGCGGGAAGCCATCACCGCGCCGGTCGGGCCGTTTTACCGGCTGGTCGGCATCGTTTCCGAGGAAGACGGGCTGCCCCGCCCGGAGCGGATCCGCGAACTCGGGGTCTGGGCTGTCGTGGTCACTCCCACTGCCCGGGCGCGGCTCGCGGCCCAGGACTTGCTGCGTTACAAAGCGGAAGGGGTCAGGTTTTTCACCGATGTGGAGTTCCGCGAACGCCAATTGCGGCGGGTGGATATCGATCACCTCGGCGCCGACTGGCTGGCTTTCGCCGAGGGGTTCTCCTGCGGGCGGATGCAATCCGGGCTGCGGCGGAGCCTCGACCTGCTGGTGAGCGGGGTTCTGCTGCCGTTTTTCTTGCCATTGATGCTGCTGGTGGCGTTGCTGATTCGCATCGAGGGGCCGGGGCCGGTGCTTTACCGCCAAGAGCGGATCGGCCGGTTCGGCAAGCAGTTCACCCTGCTGAAATTTCGCAGCATGACCCCGGACGCCGAGGCCGGGCGTGGACCGGCTTGGGCGGACAAGAACGATCCCAGGGTGACCGGCGTCGGGCGCGTCATCCGATCGCTGCGGATTGATGAACTGCCGCAACTGATCAATGTGCTCAGGGGAGAGATGAGCCTGATCGGGCCGCGGCCGGAACGCCCGCATTTCGTGGCGCAGCTCGCCCGCGCCATTCCGCACTACGGCGACCGCCACTGGGTAAAGCCCGGCATCACCGGCTGGGCGCAGGTCAACTTTCCGTACGGCGCTTCCCTCGATGATGCCCGGATGAAGCTGTCCTACGATCTCTATTATCTGAAACATCGGGGAATTTTTCTCGACCTGCTCATCCTGATCGCGACGGTGCGGGTCATCCTGTTTCAGGAAGGCGCGCGATGAGCCTGGCCGTTCCACCGGCGAAGCTCGGTGCGGCGCCGGTGCGATTGCCGGTGAGATTGTTGACATTCACGACCCTGTTCCCCAACGACGCCCAGCCCAACCACGGCGTGTTCGTCGAAAACCGGCTCCGCCACCTGGTGGGAACTGGCGCGGCGCGGGCGACGGTGCTGGCCCCCGTGCCGTTCTTTCCGTTTCGGTCGGCCCGCTTCGGCAAATGGAGCGGCTATGCGAGAGTCGCTCCGCTGGAGCGGCGGCACGGGCTGAATATCCATCACCCGCGCTACCCGGCGGTTCCGCGGGTCGGCATGGAGGCGGCACCATTCCTGCTTTACCAGGGCAGCCTGCGAGCGCTGCGGCGGCTGACCGGCGCCGGATTGGAATTTGACGCGATCGACGCGCATTATCTCTATCCCGACGGGGTGGCAGCGATCTGGCTCGGGGCGCGGCTCGGGCTTCCTGTCGTGATCACGGCGCGCGGTTCCGATGTCACGCAACTCCCCGAGCATGCCGTGCCGCGGCTCCTGATCCGCCGCGCGATGGCGCGCGCCGACGGGCTGATCACCGTCAGCGCCGCGCTGCAAGCCGGGCTGCTGGAGCTCGGCGCGCGCCCGGAGCAAATCCGGATATTGCGCAATGGAGTCGACACGACGTTGTTCCGCCCCGCCGAGCGGATAGCGGCGCGAGCAAGCCTTGGCCTTCGCCGCCCCGCCTTGCTTTCGGTCGGGCATCTCATCGAACGCAAGGGCCATCATCGGATCATCGAAGCACTGGCCATGCTGGCGGGGGTCGACCTGCTGGTGATCGGCGAGGGCGGGGAACGCGAGCGGCTATGCGCCCTCGCGGCGCGTTGCGGCGTTGCGGATCGCGTGCGGTTCCTCGGCGCGCAGCCGCATGCCGCCTTGCCCCGCTTCTACACCGCGGCGGATGCGCTGGTGCTGGCGTCGAGCCGAGAGGGCTGGGCCAACGTGCTGCTCGAGGCGATGGCCTGCGGCACGCCGGTGGTCGCGAGCAACATCGCGGGAAATCGCGAAGTCGTGCAAAGCCGATCCGCGGGACTGCTGGTCGAAAATACGCCCAAAGCGATTGCGGCGGGCGTGCGAATGCTGCTGGACGATCCGCCCGATCGCGCCGTCACGCGCGGTTATGCCGAGCGCTTTGGCTGGGGGGAGACCAGCCGGGGCCAGCTCGAGCTGTTCAGCGAGATCATCGCCAACCGGCAACCCGAGCCCGCGACGCCTGGTCGAGAGCGGGCGATTGTCATCCGGCCGTGCAGCCCGGCGCGCTGAAAACATCCGCCTGGCAACGGTTCGCCCGGCAAGGTCATCGAAACACACGATAATACCAGCGTCGGCAAGACCAGTGAAGGGGATGATCGCCGATTGCAACCAAGTTTGTCTAGAATGTTCCGGGTCTCGACAGGTTTTTGGTTGAAGATCGGCCTTTTGCTTGCTAGACTTCGGTTGGCATGCAGTGGGTCTGCGCCGAAAGCCATGTGAAGAGGGGGATGGGATGGCGATCGGTGCAGATGTTCGGCTCGGCAGCCGTGTAGAAGTTTTTCATGCCGACCTTGTTAATCTCTACGGGTGCGCGGTCGGCGACGACACCCGCATCGGCGCGTTTGTGGAAATCCAAAAGAACGCTTCGGTTGGCGCGCGCTGCAAGATTTCGTCGCACAGTTTCATATGCGAGGGCGTGACGATCGAGGACGAGGTGTTCATCGGCCATGGCGTGATGTTCACCAACGACCTTTATCCGCGTGCCGCGAACGCCGATGGCACACCGCAAACCGAGGCAGACTGGACGGTGATCCCGAGCCTGGTGCGCCGCGGTGCCTCGATTGGCTCGAATGCCACGATCCTGGCGGGGGCCGTGGTGGGCGAGCAGGCAATGGTGGGTGCCGGGGCGGTCGTCACGACGGATGTGCCGCCGTTCACGATCGTCGCCGGCGTGCCGGCGCGTCCGGTCGGATCGGTGCGGGGGGGCGCGGCGCCAGATGAGAGAGTCGCCGCAAACCGCCCGGAAAGCCGGGAGCGCGCGCGATGATCGGCATAGCAATCATCGGCTACGGGTACTGGGGCCCGAACCTGGCGCGCTGCTTCGGCGATACCGAGGGGTGCCGCATCGTGGCGATCGCCGATCCCTCGCCGGCAGCGCTGGTGCGCGCAGCGAAGCGTTTCCCGACCGCGCAGCTGCTGAACGATTGGCGCGCGGCGCTTTCCATCCCCGGGGTTGACGCCCTTGCAATCGCCACCCCGGTGCGCACGCACTACGAAATCGCCGATGCCGCCTTGCGCTCCGGGCGTCACGTTCTGCTCGAAAAGCCGATGACCGAGACGTCCGACCAGGCGATGCTGCTCATCGAGGAGGCCGGCCGGCGCAATCTGGTGCTGCTGGTCGACCACACGTTCGTCTACTCTCCGGCCGTGCAGGCGATTCACCGGCTCACCCAGGCAGACGAGCTTGGCGAGCTATGGTACTACCAACTCGACGCGCATCAATCTCGGCCTTTTCCAGCGCGACGTGAACGTGATCTGGGATCTGGCGGTGCACGATCTCTCGATTTTGCATCTGCTGCTGGGACGGTCGCCGGTCAGCGTATCCGCCAATGGAATTAGCCACCTGAAGGGCAATCCGGAGAACATGGCGCAGATCACGCTGCATTTCGATCCCGCGGTCGCCCATCTCAATGTCAACTGGCTGGCGCCGGTGAAAGTGCGCCGCGTACTGATCGGCGGCAGCCGCAAGATGGTCGTCTACGACGAGCTCGAGCCCTCCGAGAAGGTCAAGATCTACGATCGCGGGGTTCAGCTCAGCGAGGAGCGGCAGGACATCCATCAGATGCTGGTCGGCTACCGCAGCGGCGATATGTGGGCGCCGCATTTGAAAGCGGCAGAGCCGCTGCTTCTCGAAACCGCGCATTTCATCGACTGCATCGCCAACGGCACCGCGCCGCTCACCGGAGGCCGGCTCGGGCTGAGCGTGGTCCAGACGCTGGAAGCGGCGACCCGCTCGATGCGGCTGCGCGGCCATCCGATCGAAATGGCGCCATTGAGGCTCGTGTCGTGATTCCGCTGACCAATCTTCCCCTGCAACATCAGGGGATCGAGGACGAACTCGTGGACGTCGTTCAGCGCATCGTGCGGAGCGGCAACTACGTTCTCGGTCCTCACAACGAGGCGTTCGAGAGGGGCTTCTCCGCGTACTGCGGGGTGGCGCATGCCGTCGCGGTCAGCTCGGGCACCGCCGCGCTGCAGCTTGCCTTGCTCGCGGCCGGGATCGGCCCCGGGGACGAAGTCATTACCGTGCCGATGACCTTCGTCGCGACCATAGCGGCGATCCAAGCTGTCGGGGCGATCCCCAGGCTCGTGGACATCGATGCCGATACCTGGACGATGGACTGCCGCCTGCTGGAATCGGCGATCACGGCGCGGACCAGGGCGATCGTGCCTGTGCACCTGCATGGCCGGCTGGCAGACATGTCGTCCATTGTCGCGATCGCCCGCGCGTATCGGCTCGTGGTCGTCGAGGACGCGGCGCAGGCCCATGGCGCGGTGCGTGACGGGCGGCGCGCCGGCGCGTTCGGGGACCTCGGCTGCTTCAGCTTCTATCCGGCAAAGAATCTGGGGGGGTGCGGCGAGGGCGGTGCGGTCGTCACCAACGACGCCGACCATGCCGAGCGCGTGCGGCTGCTGCGGCATTGGGGACAGAAGGAGCGATATCTGCACCTGCTCAAGGGCTTCAATTACCGGATGGACGAAATCCAGGCAGCCGTCCTGAACGTCAAGCTTCGACATCTCGACGGCTGGACGAACGCACGCCGCCAGCTGGCAGCGGATTACCATAGCAGGCTGGACAATGCCGGGATCGTTCGGCCAGCGCCGGGCGCCGGAGCAGACCATGTCTACCATGTTTACGCCGTGCGTGTGCCGCAGCGGGCGGCCGTGCGCGCCCACCTCGCGGCCGAAGGCGTGCAGACGGGGGCGCATTACCCGGTTCCGGTGCATCTTCAGCCGGCCTACGCCGATCTCGGCTATTCCGAGGGAGCGTTCCCGGTGGCGGAGCAGCTGGCCAAGGAAACGCTGTCGCTGCCGCTGTTCCCGGGCATGAGCCAGCAGCAGGGGGGTCATGTGTGCGACGCGCTGATCGGGGTCACGGGACAGCCACGGGTGGGCCATGCCGTCGCGCTGGGCTAACGGGACTTACCGCACGGTTCCGGCCGTGCATGGACGCCGCGCCGTCGGGCCGGATCCGGAGCACGAAATAGCGCTGGCGGAAGCGCTGGCTGCGCAATGCGAACCCGCAGAGATATTGGCGCAATTCCACCGCTTCGGCCGTGGCGAGGGCATCATCGACGATCTGCTGCGGAGGGTGTGCCTACGGGCGTTGCTGCGGGATTGCGGGCAGGGCGTAAAGGTGGGCGTCGGGGTCAGGCTGCGGCATCCGGAAACGATGCGAATTGGCGATGGCGTGTGCATCGGCGACCAGACGATCATCCAGGGCCGCGTCGACGGACATTGCAGGATCGGCCGAATGTCCTGGATCGGCGCGCAGAGCTTCCTGGACGCACGCGATCTGGAGATCGGCGAGTATGTCGGGTGGGGGCCTGGCGCAAAAGTGCTCGGTTCCGAGCATACGGGCTTCCCCGTCGCGGCGCCGATCATCGCGACCGATCTGCGCATCGGCCCGGTGCGGGTCGGCGATCACGCGGATATCGGCGTGAATGCGGTGCTGCTGCCCGGCGTGACAATCGGGCGGGGGGCCGTGGTCGGTGCCGGCGCGGTCGTCACCCGCGACGTGCCAGATTACGCCAAGGCGGCCGGAATACCGGCGCGCATCATCGGCTCGCGTCACGATGACCGGCCGGACGGCGGTGTCCGTGCCGATATTGGTGAAAGGATTTGACGATGCCGGAGTTGGTCCTGCGCGACCGCAAGGTGGTAGTGACGGGGGGTGCCGGGTTCATCGGCTCGCACACCGTCGATTGTCTCGTCGACTGCGGCTGCCGGGAAATCATTGCGGTAGACGACATGGTGCGCGGTCGGGCGGAAAATCTCGACCGCGCACGGGCGCGCGGTCCGGTCGTTCTGCGCGAGGGAGACATTCGCGACCGCGCGCTGATGCGCGAGCTGCTCGCCGGCGCCGACACCGTGTTTCACATGGCGGCGCTGCGCATCACGCAGTGTGCCGCGGAACCGCGCCGCGCGATGGAGGTGATGGTCGACGCGACTTTCGACCTGTTCGAGGCCTGTGTTTCGCTCGGGGTGCGCAAGGTGGTGATGGCCTCCTCGGCCTCGGTTTACGGTCTGGCCGAAACCTTTCCGACGCCGGAAGATCACCACCCCTACGGCAACCGCACGCTCTATGGCGTGGCAAAGCTGTTCGGCGAGGGTCTGGCGCGGGTGTTCGCCGAGATGCACCGACTCGATTGCGTCTGTCTCCGCTACTTCAATGTGTACGGTCCGCGAATGGATATCCACGGGCGCTATACCGAGGTGCTGATAAGGTGGATGGAACGCATCGAGGCGGGGCAGGCGCCGATCATCTTCGGCGACGGGCATCAGACGATGGACATGGTGCACGGCTGCGATATCGCCAGGGCCAACATACTGGCCGCCGAGGCGGCAGCCACGGACGTAACGCTCAATATCGGCTGCGGCCGCGAAACCAGCCTGCGCGATCTTGCCGTCATGCTGACCGAGCTGATGGGCCAGCCTGGCCTGCATCCCGTGCATGAGCCGGAACGAACGGTCAATCCGGTGCCACGACGGCTGGCCGACACGCGCGCGGCCCGTGCCCTGATCGGCTTCGAGGCGTCCATTCCCCTGCATCAGGGCTTGCCGACCTGGTGCAGTGGTGGCGGGAGAACCGTCGGCAGCAGGAGCAGGCGGCGTGATCCCGCTCGCCAGACCCCTCCTGGGGTCCGAGGAGGAAGCGGCCGTCACGGCGGTGCTGCGCTCGGGCTGGCTGTCGCAGGGCAAGGAAGTGCTGGCGTTCGAGACCGAGTTCGCCGCGCGGGTCGGTGCGCCACATGCCTGCGCCGTCTCGAACTGCACGACGGCGCTGCATCTGGCGCTGCTTGCCGCCGGCGTTTCGCCCGGCGACCAAGTGGTCACGGTCAGCCACAGCTTCATCGCAACGGCAAACGTCATCCGCCAGTGCGGGGCGGTTCCGGTCTTTGTCGATATTGAGCCAGATACGTTCAACATGTCGCCCGATGCGCTCGAGGCGGCGATCACGCCGCGCACGCGCGCCGCGCTGTGCGTGCACCAGATGGGAATGCCGTGCGACCTCGCCCGTATCCTGCCGATCGCGCGGCGCCATGATTTGCCGGTGATCGAGGACGCCGCCTGCGCGATCGGATCGACGGTTCTGCTGCAGGGCGCGTGGCTGCCGATCGGCGCGCCGCTTGGCGGCATCGCTTGCTTCTCGCTGCACCCGCGCAAGGTCGTGACCACTGGCGAAGGCGGCATGCTGACCACGGCGAACGCCGACTGGGACCGCCGTTTCCGCCTTTGGCGCCAGCACGGCATGGACGTGCCGGATACGGTCCGCCACGCCGCACCGAGGGTGGTGATCGAGAGCTATCCGGTGCACGGCTACAACTACCGCATGACCGATCTGCAGGCCGCCGTCGGGCGACCGCAACTCGCGCGCCTGGCGGAGACCGTTGCGCGGCGCCGGCGCCTGGCGGAAGCCTACCGCAGCCTCCTGGAGCCGCTCGACGTGGTGCCCCCGTTCGAGCCCACCTGGGCCCGGTCGAACTGGCAGAGCTATTGCGTGCGGCTGCCGCCTAGGGCGGACCAGCTGGCCGTCATGCAGGCGATGCTGGATCGGGGCGTGGCGACCCGCCGAGGCATCATGTGCGCGCATCTCGAACCAGCTTATGCCGACCACCACGTGCATCCGCCGCTCGCGGAATTGGAGCGGGCGCGGGATCATTGCCTGCTGCTGCCGCTTTATACGCAGATGACCGAGGGCGATCAGCTTCTGGTGGTGGAGGCCCTGAAGGAGGCGCTCCGTCGCCGCGACGCGCGGCGGTCGGCACGAGCAGCCGCCTGAGAGCATTACGGGTCTCGCCGGAGCGATCGCCATGGCTGAAGCAGCCCCGCTGATTGCGGCACCGACGGTCAGGCGGTCCTTGCTGCTGTCGTTTGGCGAGAAATACAGCAGTCTGCTGATCCAGTTCATCACGAGCCTGGTTGTCACGCGCCTGATCACGCCACAGGGGTTCGGCGTCTTCTCGATTGCGTTCGCGATCGTCGGTTTCGCCCACGTCATTCGCGACATGGGTGTAAACAGCTACCTTGTTCAACGCCCGCATCTCGGGCCGGACCATATACGGGCCGGACTGTTCGCGACCGGAGTGGTTGCCTGGGGGCTTGGCTTTGCCCTGATTGCTGCGAACCCGCTGGTCGGCAGACTGTATGGCAATGATGTCGGACGCGCCGAGTTCATCCTGTCATTCAGCTTTTTTGTCCAACCGTTCAGCTCGACCATCGTCGCGGTCCTGCAGCGCGAAATGGATTTCGCCGCCCTGCTCCGCATCAATCTGATCGGAGCTTGCGCGCATGCCGCCTGCGCGATTGTGCTTTCACTGGCTGGCTGGAGCTATCTCGGCCTTGCCTACGCCAGCGTGTTCGGCCAAGCTGTCACATCCATGGCGGCCGCGTTCTATCGACCGCAGGTCGAGCATTTCCTGCCGTCGATTCGCGGCGCCGGCGAGGTGCTTCGGTTCGGCTCGGGCATCATGCTGTCCTCGCTGCTTCAGCAGTTCAGCACCAACATCGCCAGTTTGATCACGGCACGCTTCGTGAGCCTGGGCGCGATCGGCGTGCTTGATCGTGCACAATCCGTGACGGGCCTGTATTCTCGGCTGATCATGGAGGCTGTGCAGCCGCTGGTCCTGCCGGTCATATCGGGGTTGCGGCGCACGGGGCAGGACGTCGGCGGGGCGTGCTGGCACTCGCTCGACTACATTGCGGTGGTCGCGTGGCCGTTCTTCGTGTTTCTCTCGGTCTGCGCGGAGCCGATCATCGTGGTCTTGTTCGGCCCCCGCTGGAGCGACGCGGTGCCGTTGCTGCGCCTGATCAGTATCGGCGGCGTATTCTGGGTCGTACAACCCGTGGCGCAGCCGCTGCTGATCGCGCTGGGGCGGGTGAAGGCAGTTCTGGCGGCACAGGCCGTGAACCAGACGATCGCCGTCGCGGGCGTGTTGATTGCCGCCCCGCACGGCATCATCGCCGTCGCCGCAGCGGCAATCGCGATCAGCGCGCTCCACGCGGCTACCTGGCTGGCATATCTCCGCACTACGGTCCATCTCGGATGGCGCGTGGCCGGTATTGCCGTGCGGGCCGCCGCGATCACCGCGGCCGCGGTTGCCCTGCCCATCGGCGTGATTTGTTTACTCCCGCAGCTTGCAAGCTTGCCGAAGCTGGCGTTGGCGGCCGCAGGGTTCGGCGCCGGATGGCTCACCGGCGTCCTGGTTACCGGACATCCGCTTGCCGGGGAGTTGGTTCTGCTATCGAAGGGGCTGGCTTTCCGTGTGCCGCTAATGCGCCGCGCACTGCGCGCGGCAGGGGACTGACGTCCGTGCCCCGCGTAAGCGTCATCATTCCCATCTATAACTGCGCCGAATTTTTGCCGCGCGCCGTCGAACTCCGTCCTGCGGCAGACCATGCGGGATTTCGAGATCGTCATTGTCGATGACGGATCAACCGACCATACGCCGTCGGCCATCGCCGGCTATCGGGGCGATACCCGCTTCCGAGTGGCGTGGCAGACGAATCTCGGCCTGCCTGCGGCGCGCAACGCAGGCATCGCCCTCGCGAGCGGCGAGTACATCGCCGTATTGGATGCCGACGATGAACTTGCCCCGGACGCCCTGGAGATCATGGCCTCGGCGCTCGACCTCGCCCCGGACGCCGGCTGGTGCGTCATCGATATTCTGCGGATCGCCGGAAGCGAGCGCCGAGTGATGCGTACCGAATTTCCCAGCGAGCTGCATTATGGGATTCTTGAAGAGGATTTCATCCGCCGCGCCATGTTCTTTCGCCGAACGGCCTTGGCGGCCGTGGGATGTTACGATCCCGCCATGCGCATGCGGGAGGACTGGGACCTCAACATCCGGCTGATCCATGCGGGCATCAAGTTCACTTATGTACCGCGCCCCCTGTATTGGTACCATTGGCGAGATGGAAGTATCACCACGGCACGGCCACACCGCAAGCTCGCGTTCACCGACCGGCTGCTGCGGACGCATCACAAGCGGCTGGCCGATGCACGCGACGCGCGGGCGGCCGCGATCTATGCCGAATGCATGTGGGACCTTGGCCGCAGACAGCTCTATGACGCGCGCAATCCGTGGCGAACGCTCGCTTGCGTGCGAGAAAGCATGCGCTACGGCATCGGTATCAGTCGGTTCGGCCGGCCGTTCCGGCGATTACTGCAGTCGTTTTCTGCAGCAAGCTTCCGTGGAGCCCGGGGATTGTGAAGCGCATTTTCCAATCGCAAAATCAGCGGATGTTGGAGCGACAAGACCGGCTCTGAGTTGCGGGCTGGATCATGAGGGTGGCGGGTCACATGCTCACGCCGGCCGGTTCATCGAGGAAAGCTCCCGCATGAAATCCATAGATGTTATCGTGCCTTGCTATAACTACGGCAGATTTCTTGCCTCTTGTGTTGCAAGTATCGTGAGCCAAACCGGCTGCCGGACCAGGGCACTGGTGATCGACGACGCCTCGACAGATGCCACTTCGGTCATTGCGCGCCGCCTCGCCGGCAAGCATCCGCAGGTCGAGGTGATCTCGCATTCCATGAACCGCGGCCATATCGCCACCTATAACGAGGGCATCGACCGGGTTTCCTCCGACTATCTGCTGCTGCTTTCGGCAGACGACCTCCTTGCCCAGGGCGCATTGGCGCGCAGTATTTCGTTGCTGGAAGCAAATCCTTGCCTGTCGTTCGTGTACGGGCGAGCTGTCCGCTTCACCGGAAACGACGCTCCGACAGCGATCGCGGCATCCGAGCCAAGCGGGGTTAGGATTCAATCCGGGCGCGACTTTATCCGTGCACTATGCGAAAATCCGGTCAATCCGGTAGAAACAGCGACGGCCGTGGTTCGGACCTCCGTTCAAAAGCAGGTCGGCGGCTACCGACCGGATCTGCCACATGCCGGCGATTACGAAATGTGGCTTCGGCTGGCTGCGCATGGTGATATCGGCAACATCGAGGCAGTTCAGGCATTCACGCGAATGCACGGCGAGAACATGCGAAACGGCTACATGGCGAATCAGATGCTAGGCGATCTTGCCCAGCGCCACGCAGCATTCCGCAGCTTCTTCGCCACGGAAGGCAGCCGGGTGGTCGATGGACCGGCGTTGCAAGCTCGTGCGAACCGGCGCTTGGCGGAAGAGGCGCTTTGGGAAGCGTCCAGAGCCTTCGAACTCGGTACGAAGGCGAACTTCACCTGCTTGCGCGCACTGGCACGCGAGATTTGCCCAGCCATCGGCGGCTCGTGCCAATGGCGGAAACTTGCCGCGAAGCGGCTGGTCGGGCGAAACACCTGGCTTGCGCTGGAGCCCGTTGTTCGCCACATACGGCAGCCGCACAGTCGGGCACGACGGATCGCGGGATGACTGCAGCGCTAATCGGATTCGCTATTCTCGGCCTGCTGCCAGTTTGCGCCCTGCGGCCGTTCGTTGGCATCCTCGTATGGTCCTGGATTTCCTTCATGAACCCGCACCGGATGGCGTGGGGCTTTGTGCGGGACATGCCTTGGGCGGCAATGGTGTTCGCCGCCACCGTTCTGGGATGCTGCGTGGCGCGCGAGCCCAAGCGATTGGCTTTTGATACGACAGCCAAGATCCTCGCTGCCTTTATGTGCTGCATAACGCTGACCTCGCTCGTGGCGCTCGCTCCGGCTGACGTCGTATGGGCCAAGTGGGATCGGGTCTTCAAGGTTGTGCTGGTGCTATTGCTTACCAATTCGCTGCTTACCGATCGGCGCCGTATCCATGCGATGATCTGGATCATGGTGATATCGGTCGCATATTTCGGCGTCCGCGGCGGCCTCTTCGCCCTGGCGACGGGCGGCGCCTATCGGGTATACGGCCCCCCTGAAACGATGATCGAGGACAACAACGATCTGGCAGCCGCGCTGCTCGTGACCTTGCCGCTTCTCTGCTACCTCGGTTCTCAGTCCCGGTACCGCAGCGTTCGCTGGGTACTGGTGCTCGCCTCGGTCCTGTGTCTTCTATCGATTTTTTCCAGTTATTCGCGAGGCGCCTTGCTCGGGCTTGCGGCGGTTGGATTATTGCTATGGTTTAACAGCTCGCGCAAGCTGGCTTCTGCTCTTGCGCTGATTGCCTGCATCGGCGCGGCGGCTGCCTTCATGCCGCCGCGCTGGACCGCGCGCATGGATACGATTTTCGCCGAGCACAGGGACGAATCGGCGGAGACCAGGCTGATCATGTGGCAGACCTCGCTGAAAATGGCGATGGAGCGCCCTCTCGCCGGCTCGGGATTTATGGGGCCGTATACACAATCGGTGGTCGATCAGTTTGCGCCAGGCGCGCCAGCTCGCGCCGTGCACAGCATCTATTTCGAGGTGATCGGCGAGCACGGCTTCCCGACCTTTCTGGTCTGGCTTTCCTTGTCCCTGGTTGGCTGGCTGAACACGGCGAGCATACGGCGCCTGGCCAAGCGTCGCCCCGAGCTCCGTTGGGCTGGGGAGTTCGCGCGAATGTCGCAGGTCTCGATCGTGGCCTACCTGGTGGCGGGCACGTTCCTCTCGCTCTCCTATTGGGATTTCTACTTGACCCTTCTTGTGGCAATATCCGCCACACGCCGCCGCGCGCTCGCAGAGCTGGCCGGCATGACCTTGCGCGAGAACAGCCGGCGTGGTCGGCCGCTCAGACTGGCGAGATCCGTTGGCCAGCCTGGCGTTCCTGGACGGCAGACCGAGATCGCGGTCCAGGAAAGGCGTTAAGGCGCCGTGGCAGGCCTGTTTCTCCTCGCGGCGGTTTTCCTGGTGGTTTGGCTTGCCGCATGGTCCATCATCGACCCGAGCAAGCCCACGAAGCTCTGGTTTCCCTTTGATATGCGCGCCGATGCGATTCCTGAAGCCGAACACCGAACGACGCAGCACCCGCGTTGGCCTCGGCAGGCCAGGCGAGATAAGCTCTCGCGAGCCGCCAGGATCTCGGGCAGACGGCGCGGGTCGGAGCAAGGATGAAGTCGCCAATATAGGATAAGCTCAGGAATGGGTCGCTTTCTTGTCACCGGCGGATGCGGTTTCATCGGCTCGCACCTGTGCGATACCCTGCTGGCCCGAGGACACCGTGTTCGAGTGCTGGACGATCTCTCTACAGGCTCGCTGGGAAACTTGGCCCCCGGGGCAGAGCTCGTGCAAGCGGACATTTGCGATCCGGCAGCCATGGCGCATGGACTCGATGGCGCGGATGGCGTGTTTCATCTGGCCGCTGTCGCGTCGGTAGATCGCGGCCTGCATGAGTGGCGAGAAACCCATCGCGTGAATCTCGGCGGCACGATCGCCGTTTTCGACGGAATTCGCCGACTGCCCGTCCCCATGAAGGTCGTCTATGCCTCTTCGGCGGCGGTTTACGGGGAGAGCCGGGCCCTGCCGATTTCCGAGACGGCGGAGAAACGTCCGGTATCGGCATACGGTGCAGATAAGCTCGGAAGCGAGCTGCACGCATTCGTTGCAACCAGGGTGCATGGCATACCCACGACCGGGCTGCGATTCTTCAACGTATATGGTCCCCGGCAGGACCCGCGTTCCCCTTATTCCGGGGTCATTTCAATATTCGTCGATCGGCTGCTGAGTGGCCAGCCCGTGACGATATTCGGCGACGGGCAGCAGACCCGGGATTTTGTTTTCGTGACCGATGTTGTTTCCGCGCTGCTGCGCGCAATGGAAAGCGAGCACGGCAGTGCTTCGGTGCTGAACATCTGCTCGGAGCGGTCGGTGTCGATCCGAGAACTGGTTGATCTTATCGCCGAACTGACAGGTGTGCGGGCCGACATCAAAATGGCGCCGCCGCGAAGAGGCGAAATCCGTCATTCCGTGGGTTCGGCAGCGGCGGCACGCAAAGCGATTGGCATGCCGGAACCCACTACCCTCCGAGCGGGGTTGCTGGAGCTGATCGATTGCACTCGCCGCGCGTGGCTTGCAGCCCGCCCGGCTGAGTTCGACCTGATGGGCGATCAGCCGCAACATCTTGCCTGACCGGATTGCGCGGTGGACCAATGATGCCAATACAGAACCGGCGAGTTGCTTTGGTCACCAGCAATTTCCCACCTGGCCACGGCGGATCGGCCGAAGTTTACAGGAATCTGGCATGGCATGCTGGAGAGCGGGTCGTAGTGGTGGCGCCCCGGGTCGACTACGTGACCTTGCGACCTATCACAGGATGCGAGATCCACGACCGGTCCGCACCGTACCAGGTCGTACGCGTTCCGCTACTTCGCTCTCGGCTCACCAGGGCCACGCCGAATTTTGTCGAGCGGCTTCGCCTTGCCGTCTCCGAGTTGGCGATACGAGTCCGCCTGTCTGCGGTTCTGCTATACCTCGTCGCATGCAAGGGGGTCCGAACGATTTGCCTCGGCGAGCTGTTGGCCAGCGCTTGGATAGCGCGGGTGATCAAGCTGCAGCCTTGGGTTCGGCTGGTAGTCTACGTGCATGGCGAGGAAATCACGACTGAGGCAGACTACGACCGCTCAGGAAGGCGGCGGCGACGCGCGCTCGGGTGCGCGGACGAAATTATAGCGGTGAGCCCGTTTACCGAAACGATGCTGCGAAAATTTATCGGATCGGGGAGCTCGAAGCCGATAACCCTCATTGCGAATGGCGTGGATACCACGCGATTTGGACCGGCACCGAGGCGGGCAGACCTCGTGGCGCGCCATGGTTTGCGCGACTGCCTAGTGCTTGTCACGGTGTGCCGTCTGGTGGAGAAAAAGGGGGTCGATCAAGCAATTCGCGCCTTTGCCAGAATCTGCGAACGGCTGTCGGATTGTCGCTACATCGTGGTGGGTGATGGCCCATATGCCGCCACTCTGAAAGAGCTGGCTTTCGCGAGCGGCGTCGCGGATAGCGTCATTTTCACGGGCGCGGTTGCGGCCGATGACCTGGCGGATTTCTACCGCCTCGGGGACATATTCGTGATGCCAAATCGAAGGCTTCCGGACGGCGACACGGAGGGATTTGGCCTGGTGTTTCTCGAGGCGAATGCTTGCGGCTTACCAGTGATAGCCGGGCGAGATGGCGGCAGTACGGCCGCAGTAAGGGATGGAGAGAATGGATTGGTGGTTGACGGACACTCGGTCGATGACATTGCTGCGGCGATAGCTCGCCTTATTGCGGATCCGGAGTTGCGCGCCCGGCTGGCGAAACAGGGCCTTCAGCTTTCGGCAGCGGCAGATTGGCGAACGAAAGCCGGCGACTTTCTCCGCGCGTGTAGGATTCCGGAAGGTTCCGCAAGAGCCATCAAGGCCGTGGACCGCCATGGCAGGGCGAGATCCGGCGTCACCAATCCCATGGAGAGGGCGCACACTTGCCAGCAACGCCATTCTTGACCGACGAACTTCCTGACCGCGACACTGGATTAGCGCGGCGTGAAGTGGCTGTTCAACGATGCAGCGCGTAATACGCACAGCCGATCCACTCGTGCAAAGCGTAGTAGCTCATCATCCAGCCGCTCGCGCTTGGAACGAATTCGGACAGCCGCAGCATCGAGGGCCGGTCGATCCGCACCGGCGCTGCCGAGACCATGATGCCGAAATGCCGGAAGGCCATCATCGCTCGGCGCATATGCCAGGCGTGGGTTACCAGGTAGATAGAGCGAATATCATTGAGCTTAAGCATGGCGGCGCTGTCGTGGGCGTTTTCCCAGGTGTTCCTTGACGCCGCCTCGACCCAGCGCACGGGAACCCGGAAATCCTCGGCAAGGCTGCCCGCCATTACCTGCGCGACCGGCCGCTCGCGGGGTTTAAGCGACCCGCCGCTCACCAGGATCGGCAGGCCTACCCGGCGATATAGCGCGGCACCGGCGCGCTCGCGTTCAAGTGTCAGCGGCCCGGGTTCCAGATCAGAGTTGCCGGCCCTTCCACGCGCCAATTCCGCGCTGAGAATCACGATGGCTTGTGGCGGGTCGGCGTGGGCCGGGGCCGCGGGAATCCCGCGCTCGAGGCCGGTGAGCAGGCCTCGGCCCACCACCGGCAGAGCCAGAAGACACAGCCCCGCCAGCCCCGCTGCCGTCATTAGCCGGCCCGCCCGCGGCCATTTCCGCGACACGACGAGACCGGCGAGCGAGAGCGGCAGGAGGTTGAGCGGAGGGATCACGAGAAAGGCAGGGAAGGCGCCGAGCGACACGGTGATTGCGCAGCCCCCGGAGCAGGCCAGCCCTGGCTATCTACGGCGCATCCACCGAAACGACCATCATTTTATCGCCGCCGATCAGAAACCGATCAAGAGCGCCGGGGGATTGCCATCCGGGGCTGCTCGCCCTCGATGACGCGGTCCAATGCTGCAAGCCGCTCTGCCCAGGCGTAGTTTCGCTCCATGGCCGCACGTGCACGCCTCCCCATTGCCTCGCGGTACCGCGGATCCTGTAGCAGGCGAACAATATGCGCGGCAAAATCATCCGCGCGATCCGCGGCCACAATCCCGTCCCCCTCCTGGAGCGCGGTGGGTCGCCAGGCGATCCGCGACGACACGACCGGCAGTCCCATGGCCATCGCTTCCAGGACCTTGTTCTGGATGCCGCGGGCCAGCCGCAGCGGAGCCACGAACACCTCGGCGCGGTGCAAATAGGGACGCACGTCAGGCACCCGGCCGGTCACCGTCACTCCGGCGATCCCGGCCAGGCGCTGCACCGCTGTTGCCGGCCGGTTGCCGCAGATCGTCAACGTGGCATTCGGTACCTGCTGCCTGACCAGTGGCAGGATATCGGCGCAAAACCAGCTGACCGCGTCGACGTTGGGCCGGTATTCCATTACCCCGGTGAAGACCAGCGAGCACGGATCCTTCGCCACGCCGCCGGGAGCGAAATAGGCCAGGTCGACGCCATTCGGCACGACACTGACCGGCGTGCCGGGAATCAATGCGGCAAAATCGTCGGCCTCCTCCGGAGTGCAAACCACCGCATGCGAGAACGTCAGCGCGACATGGCGCTCGTAATCCAGCAGCCGCCGTGCCTCCAGAGCATATATCAAGCGCATCGGCAGCGCCGAACGAGCAGCATAGTCACGCCATTTGCGCGAGTTGAGATCGGCGAACTGCATGATGCGCCGCACATCCAAGAGCGACTCGGCATACTGTGCCATGTTCGACCCGTAGACCATGATCAGATCCGGCCGAAGCTCGGAGAAACGCCGGCGGATCAACCGACACAACTCGGTTTCGCGCAGCATTGCCGCGGATAACGGCCCAGCGCCAAGCACGGCTCGCAGGGCACGCAGCGCGCCGCGCAGCGGCGAGAGCGAAACTGCTGTCACGCCCGCGGTACAGTCCCGCAATCTTGTCGCGCTAGCCATATCTTCGCGGCTGTCAGCCAGGCTGAACACGTGGACCTCGTGCCGCTGCGCGAGGTGGCGGATTTGATGGTAGGTGGCGATTCTATCGCCGCGGTCGGGAGGGAACGGAACCCGCCGGCAAACAAAAAAGATTCGCATCGAAGATCCGCCAGGCGAGAACCAACCGTGCGATCACCAACGACTTGCCGCTAGGCACGTCAAGAGCGGCTTATCTGCGTCGGTGCGCCGGCGAGTTCTCCGGCGCCTGATGGACTCGGCTCGCTGTCCCGCCCTAGAATGGGCATTTGTGATGGTTCGGAGACGGACCCTGTCTGTTGTGAGGCTTGCACCCGCAATCGCCCCAATCGCTGCTGTTCGAGAGGTTAGGGGAAACGGCCCTGGATCAGTGCCGGCCGATCCCGAACCCCGCAAGCTTATCGTCAGCGTCTTTCCCACCTTCGCGCTGGGGGGCGGGCAGGTTCGCTTCGCCACGCTGGCCGGCGCTTTCGGCTCGCTCTACCGGCATGCGATCATCAGCATGGACGGCAACATGGCCTGCCGCGCCAGATTGCCCGACCACCTCGATGTCAGTTTTCCTGAGCCCGAAATTCGGAAAGGCCAAACTATTGGCAACGTGCGGCGCTTCCGCCGCTTGCTCCAGGAGTTGCAGCCGGATGTCCTGCTCACCAGCAACTGGGGCTCCCTCGAGTGGGCGATCGCCAATACTCCGCCCCTGGTGAAGCACGTCCATGTGGAAGACGGCTTCGGTCCCGAGGAATGCATCACCCAATTGCCCCGGCGCATTTGGGCACGGCGGATATTCCTGCGGCGGAGCACGGTCGTCCTGCCGTCGCGGACCTTATGGCGGACAGCGACCGAGGTCTGGCGGCTCGACCCGCGGCGATTGCGGTATATTCCGAACGGCATCGATCTCTTGCCACTCCCGCGCGAGACCCCACCTGCGCCGCTTCCGGGCACAGTTCCGGTGGTCGGAACCGTCGCCGCGCTGCGCGCCGAGAAGAACCTTGCGCGGTTGCTGAACGCGTTCAGCACCGTCGTGCGCGATCATCCGGCACGCCTGGTCATTGTCGGCGATGGCGCGGAGGGCCCCAGCTTGCGTGCGCTGGCTGAAAAGCTCGGCTTGCACGGCCTGGTGCAATTCGTCGGACAAGTGGAGAACCCAAGGAACTTATATCGCGCGTTCGACGTGTGCGCGCTGACATCGGATACCGAGCAAATGCCGTTTTCCGTGCTTGAGGCGATGGCGGCGGGGCTGCCGATCGCCGCCACCGATGTCGGCGACGTCCGCTTGATGCTCGATGCCGCGAACCACCCGTTCGTTGTGCCCTGCGACGACGCGGCGTTTGCGGCAGTCCTGGCGCGGCTGATTGCCGACCCCGCGCTGCGCCGGCGTCTCGGGGAGGCGAACCGGGCCAAGGTCGCCCGCGATTATGATCAGCGCGATATGATCAAGGCCTGGCACGGCGTCCTTCACGGACCCGGGACCACCTGGGGATGAACGAACCTAGAGAACGATCGTAAGCAACTTCCAAATCACAACCCAGAGTACGCCAGATATGATGGCGACCGCCGGAAGAGCAATGGCAACCGGCAGCTTCATATCTGCATGGTTGTGATCTCCAACGCGGTCAGTGTAGTATTGCAGGATTTTTGGCAAAGCCGCTATATCCGGGTCCATAGCTCACCTTCGCAATTTGCTCCACAGATTTAAGCCAACGATCGCTGGCCAGATCCATCCCTGCCCCCCGTTCGCTCGCAGCTTGCGGAAATTTTTCACAGACACATCGACCACCACCGTTCGGCATCGACGCGCGTTATTCGCAAAACGTGTTAAAACCTCGCCGGCCGCCCGAACAACACGCCGGCGGATAGCAGCGGGAGGGTTGCCGCGATGTGCGGGTTTGCCGGCATTTTCTACCAACAGGGTACGATGGAAGTCAACCATCAACTAATGCGTTCGATGACCGGCGCCTTGCGGCATCGGGGTCCGGATGGCGAGGGTTTCCATCTCGAGCCGGGCCTCGGCTTCGGCCATCGCCGGTTGGCAATCATCGATCTAGACGGCGGCCACCAGCCGATGTTCAACGAGGACTCGTCGGTTGCCATTGTATTCAACGGTGAAATCTACAACCACGCGGCATTGCGGGGCAGACTTCAGCAACAAGGTCACGTGTTTCGCAGCCGCTCCGACACGGAGGCGATCATTCATGGATGGGAGAGCTGGGGGCCGGATTGCCTGCAAAACCTGTCCGGCATGTTTGCCTTTGCGTTATGGGACCGCAACCGGCAAACGCTTTTTCTCGCCCGGGATCGCCTGGGCAAGAAGCCGCTCTATTACGCGCTGAGCCCGGCCGGGGACCTGTTCTTTGCCTCGGAGCTTGGCGCGTTCACCGAGATACCCGACCTGAGCCGCCGGATCGATCCGGTTTCGGTCGAGGATTTTTTCACCTATGGCTACATTCCCGATCCGCGCACCATCTACGGCGATATCCATAAGCTGCCGGCGGCGCATTACCTTTTGGTGCGCCGCGGCAGCGCCGCCGGGTGGAACCCGCGACGCTACTGGACGTTGCGGTCCTCCCGAAGGAGTACAACCGAAGCCGAGGCGGCCCCGATCCTGCTCGACCGCCTCCGCAGCAATGTTGCGGCCCGGCTCATTGCCGACGTGCCTCTTGGAGCCTTTCTCTCCGGCGGCATCGACTCCAGTTCCGTGGTCGCGGTGGCCGCGGGATTACGGGACCTGCCGCTGGCGACGTTCACCATCGGCTTCGGCGGCGCCGAAGACGAGCGCCCCTATGCCGAGCAGGTCGCCCGCCGCTATGCCACCCGCCACCGCTGGGACGCTTCCGCGGCCGACTATATCGAGGCCGCCCGCGACCAGGCGCGCATCTTCGGCGAGCCGTTCGGCGACTCCTCCGCGGTTCCCACCCACACGGTCTGTGCGCTCACCCGCCGGCATGTCACGGTCGCGCTTTCCGGCGACGGCGGGGACGAGGTGCTGGGCGGCTACCGCCGCTATCGCTGGCACGTTCTGACCGAGGCAATCCGCCGCTTCGTGCCCGCCCCGATCCGCCGGCGCGTCGTCGGCGAGCTGGCCCGCGCGTATCCCAAGCTGGACCGGGCGCCGCGCTGGCTGCGTGCCAAGCACACGCTGACCGAGATCAGCCTCGAGAGCACGCTCGGCTACTTCCGTATGCTCACGAAGACCCGCGACGACCAGCGCCGAAGCCTGTTCACGCGAGAGCTGACGGCTGGCCTCGCGGGCTATGATCCGTCCGCCCGCATCGGCCAACTGATGGCGGCGGCGGAGTCGGACGAGGCGTTGACCCAGGCGCAGTACGTCGATGTGCACACCTACCTGGTCGGCGACATCCTGACCAAGGTGGATCGGACCAGCATGGCAAACGGGCTCGAAGTCCGCTCGCCCCTGCTCGACCACGAGTTCGTGGAATGGGGCCTCAGCCTTCCGGCATCGCTCAAGCTGCATGGGCGGGAAGGCAAATACCTGCTGAAGCGGGTCATGGAGCCGCATCTTCCGCGCGAGATCCTGTACCGCTGCAAGCAAGGGTTCGCGCACTCGCTGGCCGCCGAGTTCCGCCGCAAATCCGCGATCGTCCGCGACCGGCTGCTCGGGGACGTCATGCTGGATTCGCGGCTGTTTCAGCCGGCTGCCCTGGCGCGGCTGCTGGACCAGCATGACGCTGGCACCTACGATCACAGCGCCGTGCTGTGGCTGCTGATGGTTTTCGAGGGGTTTCTGGCCGGCGCGGAAGGCGCTGCCGGATCACCCCAGGCCGCGGCCGCGCCCATTGCTGCGCTCGAACCGCCAGCTGCGTTTGCGGTCTAGGCGCCCGCTTGCATGCCATTGCCGCGCAGCGCCCAGATGCTTTGCCGCAGGCCGCTTAAGCCCGCGCCGCCGAACAAGCATCGGCGCGGACACCGCGTGCTCGGCACAGTCCTCGCCGCAAGCGGTTTCTGGCTTGCCGGCATATGTTTTCCAGGCTCTGCGCCGGCTGGCTCGGCGGCCACTGCTTGCGACGAGGCGATCGCTGCCGCCGAGCATCGGCTGCAGCTTCCTTCCGGTCTCCTTTCCGCGATCGGGCGGGTGGAAACAGGACGGGCAGACCACGCCGGAGTGGCGCATCCCTGGCCTTACGCCATCAATGCCGAAGGAATCGGCGCTTTCTTCGCCACCAAGCAAGCCGCGGTGGCTGCGGTCCGGGCGCTCCAGAAGCGCGGCGTGCGCTCGATCGATGTCGGCTGCGTGCAGGTCAATCTGATGTACCACCCGGCGGCTTTCGCCAGCCTCGACCAGGCGTTCGATCCGGTGGTAAATGTGAGCTACGGGGCAGGCTTTCTGCGCCGAACTCTACGACGAGGCCGGAAGCTGGCCGGCCGCCGTTGCCGCCTATCATTCGCACACTCCGGAGCTGGGCGCTGCCTATCGGGCGAGTGTCCTGGCGATCTGGGCCGGCAAACCGCGGTCAGTGGCGCCCGTCAGAGCGCACTCGCCGTACGGCGCGTGGCCGCCACCGGGGGTGATCTATGGCGCGCTGCCGCCGCCAAGTTTCGCGTACCGGGCGTTTGCAACCGGCCCGCCACAAACGCTCGACGCTGCAGATGGCCGCGGCGAGGCGGATCGTCGCGCAGAGGTACCGCCCTTGAGGGCTGATCGGCAGAGTGGGCGAAGATGGGGTCTGCGCGTCGAATAAAGTGGGCTGTTCTCGGTTTGGCTTGCCTTCGCGCTCGGGAGTGGGACCGCTTTGGCGCGGACCATCGAGGTCGGCCCGGGCCTGGCTTACTCGCTGCCCAGCCAGGCGATCGCCGCGGCCCGGAGCGGCGATACCATAGCGATCCACCCCGGGACGTATTTCGACTGCGCCGTGGTACGGCAAGATCGCCTCGTCATCGAGGGGACCGGCCCCGCTACCATCCTCACCGACAAGACCTGCCAGGGCAAGGCACTGCTCGTCATCGACGGCAGCAATGTGACCTTGCGCAACCTGACGCTTCGGCGCGCGCGCGTGGCTGATCAGAACGGGGCCGGCATCCGCGCCGAGGGCGGCAATCTGGTTGTGGAAAACACCAAGTTCATCAACAACGAGAACGGTATCCTCATCGCGGAAAACCGGCACGCAATCATCCGCATCCTCGGCGCCGAGTTCGTTGGCAACGGCAAATGCCGGACGGCCTGCGCCCATGCGGTTTACGCCAACACGGTCCGATTGCTGCAAATCCGGCACTGTCGTTTTCGCGACACTCATTCGGGCCACAACATCAAGTCCCGGGCGCTGCGCACCGAGATCAACGACAATGACATCGCGGACGGCCCCGACGGGACGTCCAGCTACTTGATCGACATTCCAAACGGCGGAACGGCCATAATCACCGGCAACCGGCTAGAAAAAGGCCCGCGTTCCAGCAATCCGGCCAATGCCATCATGATCGGCGAAGAGGGTGTCGACCGCCCCACGCAACGGCTCGTCATCAAGGACAATGTTTTCACAAACGATCAGAGCCGGCCCACCATCTTCGTGCACAATCTGACCGCAACCCCCGCCGAGCTCTCGGGTAATATCTTCATCGGGCGTGTCCGCCCTTTAGAGGGGGATGGCTCAGCAGAGTAGAATGGCGGATCGCGCGGCGTGTGCATCAATTCCTGCATGCGGGGGAAAGCGCGCTGGTGAAGGGCTTGCTGCGCGAGTGACGCCTGCTGGATCACCTCGCGAGCCGCGCCGTCCGCCAATTCCAAGCCCGCCCGAGCATCCACGACTTTCGTGCCGGAACAAAGACATGGGTGGCCGGATCGGGTGCCCAATTCGCGCTGGGCGGTTGGCATAACGACGCGCTCTAGCTCTAAAGTAGAATTATCGGCAAAGGGCAATTCGATTATCGGTTGCAATCCGCGGCCGCCGAGCGTCATAACCGCACCCACATTATTGCCGTTCCAAAAAAAGAACGCTTGCCTTTTTATTCGATTGGTATTACGAGCATTCGCATGCGACCGCTTCGCTGTAGTAGTTTGCGGGCGGGCGGCGTACCGACCTTACGAGACCAGCAGCATGGTGCACTTGGATATGTGCTCAACCGCGCACTATTGGGCCGGCCAACGACGCGCGACAGCCGGCTTCATTAACCGCTAGCCCTTGGCATGATCGCGCGAGTTCGCTGAGCCTCATATCTGGAAGAAACCGGGATTTACAACCGATCGCCGCGGCCAATTCCGTAATCGAGAGTCGCTGAAGTCCAAATGCGAATTTGCCATTCTGAAACAAGCTGGCCAGTTCCTGAACCTCGTGGCGTGGGAATTTAGCGGGGGCCATCGTGGCGGAATCGAATGACAACCCGGCCTCGTTGACCGTGGCGGAAATCAGTGCGGCCCTCGCGAGCGGAATGACGACACCGAGCGAGGCCTTGCTCCCGCCGTCTCGACCGTGGCCCATTCATCTGCGGCGCTGGCCGGCTTTGGCCAATGCTGATTGGCGCCATCCCGTGGGCCACGGCGGTCCCGTTTGGCGGCAGCGCTCTCAACCGGATGCTCAAGTCCCGTCGATGCAGGGTGTCACCCCGCAGAGCCCGGACGTCACCTCAAGCGAGGGGATTGCGGGCGCGACAGCCACTTCGAGCAGCATCCCGCCCTCCGCAGACCCGGCCACAACGGCGGCCCCGGCGTCCAACGGAGACCCGCCCGGCGACTACAACTCCGTTTACGGCCAGGCACTGAACCTCTGGGTCCCGAGCGAGGAGGCGTCTCCCGACACCATACAGGTCACGGCGCTCCCGACCAACGGCACGGTGGTGCTGTCGGATGGTCCTACGCGGGTCACCGCCGGCGAACGGTTGACCCCGGCGCAGGCAGCGGCGTTGCGGTTCAAACCAAACGGCGTGGCACAGAATTCGCACTTCGATTACGTGTTGACGGCGCCTGGGGAGTCGGCGAACCAGACGAGCGAGGCGCTTCCATTCGACGCCAAGGCAAAAGCGGCGACCACGCCGACAACCGTCGCTATTCCTGCGCCGCCCGCGAAGCCTGCCACCGCGGCGGCTGCCGCGGCAACTCTCAATGCGCCGGCAACTCTCAATGCCTTGGGGGCTCCCGCCAACCCGAATCCGATCGTTCTCGAAAACGAAAAGCCAGGAACCCCGCAGAGCGTCTGGCAGATCGCGCCGGGCCAGGATTCCACGAAGATCCAGGGCTTTACCACAGGCATAAGCACGCCGCTCGGCGGCGCCGTCCAGTTCAAGATCAACAACCAAACGAGCAACGGAAATTACAGCATCCAGATTTACCGCCTGGGCTATTACGGCGGCGACGGGGCTACGCTCGTAACCACGCTCAACCACTCCGGGAGCCCGGTCGTCCAGCCGAGCCCGCTCACCGACGCGGCGACGGGCCTCGTCGACGCCGGGAATTGGAGCGTTACCGATTCCTGGGCGGTTCCTTCCACCGCCACGTCCGGCGCCTATGTGGCGAACGTGATCGATGGCTCGCAGGTCTTTCAAATACCCTTCGTGATCAGCAACCCCAGTTCGACCAGCGACATCGTCTTCCAAACATCGGACGAGACCTGGCAAGCCTATAATGGCTGGGGAGGAGCCAACCTCTACGGAGGCGATGGCCCTTCCACCGGCACCCCCGGCGCGGCATTTGCGGTCAGCTATAACCGGCCCATCGTCACGCGCAACTCGATCGGCACGTTCGCCGGACCGCAGGATTCGCTGTTCGGTGCTGAATATTCGGCGATCTACTGGCTCGAGGAAAACGGCTACGACGTTTCGTACATTTCCGGCATAGACACGGCTACGAACGGCTCGCTCCTCCTCAACCATAAAGTCTTCATGGATGCCGGCCACGACGAATATTGGACCGACAGTCAGGTCGCCAATGTCGAGGCTGCGGAAAACGCGGGCGTCAACCTCGCCTTTCTAAGCGGCAACGAAGTCTTCTGGCAAACCCGGCTATCGCCGAGCATCAATAGCAGTGCCGATGCGAACCGTACGCTTGTCAGCTATAAGGATACCCATTTCAATCAGGAGGTCGACCCATCGGGAACGGCGACCGGCACTTTCCAGGATCCGCGCTTCGGTACCGCGCCGATGCCGTCGAATGACCTGACCGGCACCCTGTTCCAGGTCGACCAGAACCTGCTCGCCAGCCAGATCACGATACCCTATGGCGATACGGAGCTGCGATTCTGGCGAAATACCGGCGTCGCCACGACGGCGCCCGGCCAGACGGCGTCGCTCGAGCCCGGTCTGCTCGGCTACGAGTGGGACTCCTCGCCGGATAACGGCTACATGCCGGCCGGCCTGGTGGATCTCTCGTCGACGACGGTGAACGAGCCGACCGCGTACAATACCGACTGGGGCAACGTCGACACCTCGGGCACGGCGACCAACAGCCTCGTCGAGTACCGGGATCCGACGAGCGGCGCGCTCGTTTTCGGAGCGGGAACGGTGTTCTGGTCGTGGGGGCTTTCCAACCAGCACGACAATTCGCCATCGCCATTTTCGTCCGACACCCCGGATACGAATGTTCAGCAGGCGACGGTGAACTTTCTTGCCGACATGGGGGTTCAGCCGCAGACGCTGCAGGCGAGCTTGGTCATCGCCAGCCAGTCGACCGACCATACGCCGCCCACTTCCACCATCTCCACGGTTTCGAGCACGAACGTTGTGGAGGGCCAGACCGTAACCGTCACGGGAACCGCTACCGACACCGGCGGGGTGTGGTCGGCGGCGTTCAAGTCTCGACCGATAGCGGAAAGACCTGGCACCCGGCGGGTGGCCAGGTCGGCTCGGCAAGCATGAACTGGAGCTACAGCTTCGCGGCCCCAGCGCCCGGATCGTACAAGGTGGAATCGCGCGCCGTCGACGACAGCATTAATCTCGAAACACCCGGCCCCGGTGTTTCTTATACGGTGACACCGTCCGCGGCGCTAAGCCTATTCAGTTCCAGCGCCGCTCCGTCTATCGCGAGTGATTCGAATGCGATCGAGGTTGGTGTAAGGTTCACCGCCGAGGCGGCAGGCTCGATTACCGGCATCAGATTCTACAAGGGATCGGGCAACACCGGCACGCATGTCGGAGATCTGTGGAGCAGCTCGGGAACGTTGCTCGCCACGGTAACCTTCGCGAACGAGACCGCCAGCGGGTGGCAGCAGGCCAACTTCTCGAACCCGGTCAGCATTACCGCGGGCATGACCTACATCGCCTCATATCACACCAATGTCGGGCATTATGGCGATACCCCGTATTATTTTGCGACTTACCAGGGTCAGACCAACGGCTCGTTGAATGCGCCCGGCGACAGCCGCAATGGCGTCTATGCGTACGGCGCCAGCAGCGCTTTTCCCAGCAGCACCTCCACAGACACCGCCGACAATTACTGGGTCGATGTGGTGTTCGACGACAGTGGCCATCTGCCGCCGGTACTCGGCAACGTCACGGTATCTGCCACCTATGCCGCCGGGGGGACCGCGACGACGTTGTCGCCGGGCAGCACGGTTAGCGATCCCGAAAGCACCACCCTTGCATCGGGTTCGGTGTCGATCACCGGCGGCTTGCTCGTCGGCGACATCTTGGCCGCCTCGACCAGCGGCACGAGCATCACCGCGAGCTACAATGCCGCGACCGGCGTGCTGAGCCTGGCCGGCAGCGACACGCTGGCGCATTATCAGCAGGTGCTGGACAGCGTCAGCTACGCGTCAAGCCAACAGGACCCAACTAATTTCGGCGCCGATGCGGGCCGCACCATCGCATGGGCGGTCAATGACGGCACGGCTAGCAGCGCCACGCAGACCACCGCCGTCAGCATCACCGGCGGGCCGACATCGAGCCTGTTCGGCCCCGGCGCGACCCCGGGGACGATCACGGAAAACGACCCGCAGGCGGTCGATCTCGGGGTCAAGTTCCAAGCCTCGACCAGCGGCGAGATCACTGGCATCCGCTTCTACAAGGGGCCCCAGAACACCGGCACCCATATCGGCGATCTGTGGAGCAGCTCGGGCACCCTGCTCGCCAGCGCCACCTTCACCAACGAGACCGCCAGCGGCTGGCAGCAGGTCAATTTCTCAAGCCCGGTCAGCATCACCGCGGGGACCACCTACATCGCCTCGTACCGAGGCCCCGGTCGGGGAGTATTCGGCCGACGCGAACTACTTCGCCAACGCCCTCACCAACGGGCCGCTGACCGCGCCCTCGAGCGCCGCGAGCGGCGGCAACGGGGTGTATGCCTACGGCAGCGCGAACCCGTTCCCGAGCAGCACCTTCAATGCCACCAATTACTGGGTCGACGTGGTGTTCGCCCCGAACGCCGCGCTGGCCTTCACCGTGCCGGCCGCGATCACCGGCACGGCGCAGGAAAGCGCGGTGCTGAGCGCGGTCAACGGCACGACCAACGATCCGAACGCGGTGATTTCCGGCTACCAGTGGCAGGGTTCCGGCGACGGCGGCACCACCTGGGCCAGCATCGCCGGCGCCACCGCCGCGACGTACACCCCGCTCGAAGCCGACGAGACGCATCTATTGCGGGTGGTGGAGACCGCGAGCGATGCTGGCACCGGGCAGAACGCCAGCTCGGCTAGTGCGGCCAGCGCCGCGGTCGCCGACATCGTGCTGGCCTTCACCTCCCCCGCCTCGATCAGCGGCTCGGCCACGATCGGCGCGGTGCTGACCGCGGGCAATGGCACGCTGAACGACGCCGATGCCGCCGTCAGCGGCTACCAGTGGCAGTCCTCGAGCGACGGCGGCACCACCTGGGCCAACATCGCCGGCGCCACCGCCGCGATCTATACCCCGGCCGCTGCCGATCAGGGCCATGTGCTGCGCGTGGTCGAGACCGCCACCGACGCCGATGGCGGCCCGAGCACCACCTCCGACAGCCCCGCCACCGCCGCGGTGACGAACAACACGTTGGTGTTCACAACCCCCGCCGCGATCACCGGCACGGCGCAGGAAGGCGCGGTGCTGAGCGCGGTCAACGGCACGACCAACGATCCGAGCGCGGTGATTTCCGGCTATCAGTGGCAGAGCTCCGGCGACGGCGGCACCACCTGGTCGAACGTCGCCGGCGCCACCGCCGCGACCTACACCCCGCTCGAGGCCGACGAGACGCATCTGCTGCGGGTGGTGGAGACCGCGACCGATAGCGCCAGCGCGCAGAGCGGCAGCTCCGCCAGCGCGGCCAGCGCCGCGGTCGCCGACATCGTGCTGGCCTTCACCTCCCCCGCCTCGATCAGCGGCTCGGCCACGATCGGCGCGGTGCTGACCGCGGGCAATGGCACGCTGAACGACGCCGATGCCGCCGTCAGCGGCTACCAGTGGCAGTCCTCGAGCGACGGCGGCACCACCTGGGCCAACATCGCCGGCGCCGCCGCCGCGACCTACACCCCGGCCGCCGCCGATCAGGGCCACGTGCTGCGCGTGGTCGAGACCGCCACCGACGCCGATGGCGGCCCGAGCACCACCTCCGACAGCCCCGCCACCGCCGCGGTCGGCGTCGAGCCGGCCAGCCTGTTCGGCCCCGGCGCGACCCCGGGGACGATCACGGAAAACGACCCGCAGGCGGTCGATCTCGGGGTCAAGTTCCAAGCCTCGACCAGCGGCGAGATCACTGGCATCCGCTTCTACAAGGGGCCCCAGAACACCGGCACCCATATCGGCGATCTGTGGAGCAGCTCGGGCACCCTGCTCGCCAGCGCCACCTTCACCAACGAGACCGCCAGCGGCTGGCAGCAGGTCAATTTCTCAAGCCCGGTCAGCATCACCGCGGGGACCACCTACATCGCCTCGTACGAGGCCCCGGTCGGGGAGTATTCGGCCGACGCGAACTACTTCGCCAACGCCCTCACCAACGGGCCGCTGACCGCGCCCTCGAGCGCCGCGAGCGGCGGCAACGGGGTGTATGCCTACGGCAGCGCGAACCCGTTCCCGAGCAGCACCTTCAATGCCACCAATTACTGGGTCGACGTGGTGTTCGCCCCGAACGCCGCGCTGGCCTTCACCGTGCCGGCCGCGATCACCGGCACGGCGCAGGAAAGCGCGGTGCTGAGCGCGGTCAACGGCACGACCAACGATCCGAACGCGGTGATTTCCGGCTACCAGTGGCAGGGTTCCGGCGACGGCGGCACCACCTGGGCCAGCATCGCCGGCGCCACCGCCGCGACGTACACCCCGCTCGAAGCCGACGAGACGCATCTATTGCGGGTGGTGGAGACCGCGAGCGATGCTGGCACCGGGCAGAACGCCAGCTCGGCTAGTGCGGCCAGCGCCGCGGTCGCCGACATCGTGCTGGCCTTCACCTCCCCCGCCTCGATCAGCGGCTCGGCCACGATCGGCGCGGTGCTGACCGCGGGCAATGGCACGCTGAACGACGCCGATGCCGCCGTCAGCGGCTACCAGTGGCAGTCCTCGAGCGACGGCGGCACCACCTGGGCCAACATCGCCGGCGCCACCGCCGCGATCTATACCCCGGCCGCTGCCGATCAGGGCCATGTGCTGCGCGTGGTCGAAACCGCCGCCGACGCCGATGGCGGCCCGAGCACCACCTCCGACAGCCCCGCCACCGCCGCGGTGACGAACAACACGTTGGTGTTCACAACCCCCGCCGCGATCACCGGCACGGCGCAGGAAGGCGCGGTGCTGAGCGCGGTCAACGGCACGACCAACGATCCGAGCGCGGTGATTTCCGGCTATCAGTGGCAGAGCTCCGGCGACGGCGGCACCACCTGGTCGAACGTCGCCGGCGCCACCGCCGCGACCTACACCCCGCTCGAGGCCGACGAGACGCATCTGCTGCGGGTGGTGGAGACCGCGACCGATAGCGCCAGCGCGCAGAGCGGCAGCTCCGCCAGCGCGGCCAGCGCCGCGGTCGCCGACATCGTGCTGGCCTTCACCTCCCCCGCCTCGATCAGCGGCTCGGCCACGATCGGCGCGGTGCTGACCGCGGGCAATGGCACGCTGAACGACGCCGATGCCGCCGTCAGCGGCTACCAGTGGCAGTCCTCGAGCGACGGCGGCACCACCTGGGCCAACATCGCCGGCGCCGCCGCCGCGACCTACACCCCGGCCGCCGCCGATCAGGGCCACGTGCTGCGCGTGGTCGAGACCGCCACCGACGCCGATGGCGGCCCGAGCACCACCTCCGACAGCCCCGCCACCGCCGCGGTCGGCGTCGAGCCGGCCAGCCTGTTCGGCCCCGGCGCGACCCCGGGGACGATCACGGAAAACGACCCGCAGGCGGTCGATCTCGGGGTCAAGTTCCAAGCCTCGACCAGCGGCGAGATCACTGGCATCCGCTTCTACAAGGGGCCCCAGAACACCGGCACCCATATCGGCGATCTGTGGAGCAGCTCGGGCACCCTGCTCGCCAGCGCCACCTTCACCAACGAGACCGCCAGCGGCTGGCAGCAGGTCAATTTCTCAAGCCCGGTCAGCATCACCGCGGGGACCACCTACATCGCCTCGTACGAGGCCCCGGTCGGGGAGTATTCGGCCGACGCGAACTACTTCGCCAACGCCCTCACCAACGGGCCGCTGACCGCGCCCTCGAGCGCCGCGAGCGGCGGCAACGGGGTGTATGCCTACGGCAGCGCGAACCCGTTCCCGAGCAGCACCTTCAATGCCACCAATTACTGGGTCGACGTGGTGTTCGCCCCGAACGCCGCGCTGGCCTTCACCGTGCCGGCCGCGATCACCGGCACGGCGCAGGAAAGCGCGGTGCTGAGCGCGGTCAACGGCACGACCAACGATCCGAACGCGGTGATTTCCGGCTACCAGTGGCAGGGTTCCGGCGACGGCGGCACCACCTGGGCCAGCATCGCCGGCGCCACCGCCGCGACGTACACCCCGCTCGAAGCCGACGAGACGCATCTATTGCGGGTGGTGGAGACCGCGAGCGATGCTGGCACCGGGCAGAACGCCAGCTCGGCTAGTGCGGCCAGCGCCGCGGTCGCCGACATCGTGCTGGCCTTCACCTCCCCCGCCTCGATCAGCGGCTCGGCCACGATCGGCGCGGTGCTGACCGCGGGCAATGGCACGCTGAACGACGCCGATGCCGCCGTCAGCGGCTACCAGTGGCAGTCCTCGAGCGACGGCGGCACCACCTGGGCCAACATCGCCGGCGCCACCGCCGCGACCTACACCCCGGCCGCCGCCGATCAGGGCCACGTGCTGCGCGTGGTCGAGACCGCCACCGACGCCGATGGCGGCCCGAGCACCACCTCCGACAGCCCCGCCACCGCCGCGGTGACGAACAACACGTTGGTGTTCACAACCCCCGCCGCGATCACCGGCACGGCGCAGGAAGGCGCGGTGCTGAGCGCGGTCAACGGCACGACCAACGATCCGAGCGCGGTGATTTCCGGCTATCAGTGGCAGAGCTCCGGCGACGGCGGCACCACCTGGTCGAACGTCGCCGGCGCCACCGCCGCGACCTACACCCCGCTCGAGGCCGACGAGACGCATCTGCTGCGGGTGGTGGAGACCGCGACCGATAGCGCCAGCGCGCAGAGCGGCAGCTCCGCCAGCGCGGCCAGCGCCGCGGTCGCCGACATCGTGCTGGCCTTCACCTCCCCCGCCTCGATCAGCGGCTCGGCCACGATCGGCGCGGTGCTGACCGCGGGCAATGGCACGCTGAACGACGCCGATGCCGCCGTCAGCGGCTACCAGTGGCAGTCCTCGAGCGACGGCGGCACCACCTGGGCCAACATCGCCGGCGCCGCCGCCGCGACCTACACCCCGGCCGCCGCCGATCAGGGCCACGTGCTGCGCGTGGTCGAGACCGCCACCGACGCCGATGGCGGCCCGAGCACCACCTCCGACAGCCCCGCCACCGCCGCGGTAGCGGCAGGAGCGCCCACCGGATTCACCTTCGCTCCGGCAACGAGCAGCCTGCAGGCGCTCCAAGGCGGCTCGAACCTCGCGGCCCGTACCCCGGTCGGTACATTCACTCAGACAGGAGGCACGGCTGGAGATAGCTTCACGTACACGCTCTCGGGCACCACGGCCTTTACCCTGAACTCGGGTTCCAACCAGGGCAATCTGTCGACCGGCGCCAGCGCGGTTGCCGGCAACACGGTCGCGGGGCTGTCCGTTCAGGTCAACGATACGACCAACGGGACCAGTTCCGGACCGCTGCCGATCGACATCGTGGTCGGAAGTTCGAGCGCGAACACCATAAACCTGAGCACGCTCGGCATTGCCCCATCCACGCCAACCCTGGTGTATGGACTGGCTGGCAATGATACCATCAATGCTTCCGGCATGGGCGGACAGATGTGGTTCATTGGCGGCGCCGCGGCGGATACGATCACGGGCGGCACTGGAGCGAACACGTATCTTTACGCCGCAGCATCGAACTCCACGCCCAGTGCCTTCGACGTCATCACCAACTTCAATCCGGCTTTGGACAAGATCGATCTCACGGGAATCGGGACCGCGGCGCTCTCGTTCCTCGCGGCCCAGGTCTCAACCAACATCCCCGCCCGATCGATCGGCTGGGAGCAAAGCGGCGGAAATACATTTGTCTACGTGAATACCAGCACCTTGCCCAAGTCGCTTGGCGCCGCCAGCATGGAGATTGAGCTCAACCATACCGTCTCGCTCGCCGCCACCAATTTCCTGCACCACTAACTTTCGGAAGCGATATGTTCACGTTCCGTCATGTATATCGAATCGGTCCTCAACCGGAACTCGCCGCCGGCCATGCCGGCCGACACGAGAACGAAGGGAGGACTGGTGGACGGCATCAGATCGGAACAGGTGGACGCCTCACGTTCGGTATGCCGGGCGGCATCATCGGAATCCGCAGCTGGCCGGAGCGGGATGATTCCGGAATCATCCGATACCGCGCACGATGCGGGGGCCGATCAGTGAGGCCAGCGGCAGCGGCAGCCGCTTCCAGGCGGCGATCATCAGTCTGTATTTCGGGTTGAGCGGGCTGTGGTCCGGAACCGCCGCGCCGGGTCGCAGGTTGTAGCGGTAGTCCAGTTTCTCCGGTGAAAAACCCCAGTTCTGCTTGAACGCATAGGCCCCGGTGCCGATTTTGCTGCGCCCGAAATCGAACAGCCGATAGCCGCGCGCCGCGGCGCGACGCATCACCTCCCAATACATGAAATCGTTTGCGGCGCGGCTGCGTGCCAGCGCCGTTCCGCCGCCATAGTACCGGCAGCACCTCGTCGCGAAAATAGAAATTCAGCACGGCGGCGATCGGGCGCTCCCCGTCCAGCACCGTGACAATGTCGCAGCAGCCGCGGAAGGTCGCCAGCAGCAAGCGGAAATAGGCGCGCGAGAACACCGGCGTGCCGAGGTTGCGGACGCTCTCGGCATAAATACGATGGAACCGGTCGACCGCTTCGGTCGACACCTCGGAGGCAAGGCCATTCTGGATCCCCTTGCGCACCATGGCGCGCTGCTTGCGTGGGATCGCCTGCATGTTGGCCGCGTCCTCGGCAGAAATGGATTTGCGGAAGGTCGCGTAGCGGTCCGGCCCGGCCAGCCAGCTGCTCCCGGAGGGATCGCGAAAGCGGAATTCGACGGCGTCGGCGCCGAGACGCGACATCAACCTCTCGGCATACTCGTGCAGAACGATGGTGCTCTCGGGATCGGCGGCGAGCGGCCCGCCGTAGACGGCGAACGGGTTGGAGACCAGCGAGTTGCCGAACAGGCGGGTCTTCATATGCACGAGCGGCAAGACGCCGGTGATGGCGCCGTCGCGGGTCGTCAGGTACGTAATAGGTGCGGTGGCCGAAGGCGCGCGCGATCACCTCCCGCCAGGCGGCGAGGTGGAAGAAAGTGCCGCCGGGCATGGCGCGGACGAAGTCGTCCCAGCCCGGGGCCGTAGCCGCGTCGAGTGCTCGGCAGAGGAGTCCCATTCGATCAGTGCGGGGCGCCGGCGGCCGGAGCGGACCCATCCAGGAGATGCGCAAACACCCGATCCAGGCGATCCCAAGCGAAATCACCGAGCAGGCGATCGAGCCGGGCGGGCATTTCCGACAGATTGACGTAATGGCGGAAGCGCGACAGCGGGGCGCATCCGGCGATGCGGGGCTGAGCGGGGTCCACTTCCCAGGGATGAAAGTAGAAGATGCCAGGCTGCCCCGTGCGGTTCAGGTGCAGCAGCGCAAGCCGGTACACCGAATAGGGCAGCAGGCGGAAATAGCCGCCGCCCGCGCAGGGCAGGTTGTGCCCGGCAACTCGGATCGTGCTCAGCGGCATTTCCCAGAGCTCCCCCGCGCCGGGGCGGTGCGGCACGCGGGGCGCATTCGGGGCACCATATAAATCGTGGCGGATCGGATAGACGCTGGAGCTGTAGCGGTAGCCCTCGCGCTCCAGCGCGGCGAACGCCCAGGCATTGCGCGACCCGATCGAGAAGGTGGGGGCGCGGTAGCCACGAACCGCGCTGCCGCTGATGTCCTCGAGCAGGCGCCGCGTCCGCCCGACATCGGTTTGGAATGCCTGGGCATCGAGGCGGTCGGCGCGCACGTGGTCGTAGCCATGGCTGGCCAACTCGTGCCCGGCGGCAACGATGCGGCGAATCATGCCGCGATGGCGCTCGGCGATCCAGCCGAGAGTGAAGAAGGTGGCGTGGACGCCGGCGCGGCTGAACCGCTCCAGGATACGATCGACATTGGCTTCTACGCGGGGCTGGATCGTGTCCCAGGCGGGACGCGGAATGACGCCCTCGAACGCCTGGACCTGGTAGTAGTCTTCCACGTCCACGCTCATGGCGTTGCGCAGCGGCGCGGCGCGGGCAGATCCGGCAGCGGCGGTCACGGGGCGGCGCGCCTTGCTTCCGGCATCCGGGAGAGCAGCTCATCCAAGCGGCGGAACAGCTGCTCCCGCCTGGCGATCGTCTGCTCCAGCGCGAACACGCGCTGCTCGAGCGTATGGCCGTTCAGCGCGATATCGTTCTCGGTCGCCGGGTCGGCGGCCGCGACAGGTCCGTTGCCGAGATCCTGGTCTAACTCCTCGGCGGCGGATTTGACCATGACCGCGGTGATTTTGGAGTTTTCCTCGAGCGCGCCGTACAGGAGCGCGCGTGAGCAGAGCCGGTTGATCCGGCGCGGGATGCCCCCGGCGTAATGGTGAATGATGGCAAAAGCGTCCTCCTCCCAGCCCGGGTTGCCGGACCAACCGACGGCCTTCATGCGGTATTCGATGTAGCCCCTGGTTTCCGGCTCGCTCAGCGGGCCGAGATGATAGGAGGCCAGCACGCGCTGGCGGAGTTGATCCAGGCCAGGGCTGACGAACTTCCGGCGAAACTGCGGCTGGCCCAGCAGGACAACCTGCAGCAGCGCCTGCCCGTCATGGGTGCTGTTGGAGAGCATTCGGAGTTCTTCCAGCGCTGTCACCGACAGCCCTTGCGCTTCGTCGATCACCAACAGGCAGCGTTTCCCCCCAGGCGGAGGCTGCGGAAGGCGTTTTCGAGCAGCGAGAGCAGGGTGGCCCGGTCGGCCCCACTCGCCTGAATGCCGAACGCCACTGCGGCAAGGCGCAGGAAGTCTTCGCCCGCGACCATGGTATTGACGATGCGGGCCACGACGAAGCCGGACTGGTTGATCTGCGACCACAGATACTCGATCAGGGTGGTCTTGCCCGCCCCCACCTCGCCCGTGATGACGATGAAGCCTTCTTCCTGCGCCAGCCCGTAGGTCAGATGGGCAATTGCCCGATTGTGACCGGCACTCGCGAAGAACAGCCGGCCATCGGGAGTGAGCTTAAAAGGGGGGCCGGTCAGGCCGTAGAATTGTCTATACATCAGTGCGCGTCCGGCAGAACCGCGTCAGGCATGGCGTCGTGGTCGTCGAGCAGCCGACGCGGAGATATAGCGCTCGCGCAGATCGCGCCAAGCCGCTCGACCGTGCTGCGATGCCTGACCCCGCTGGCGCCCGAAATGCATCCCGCTCGCTCTGCAATGACCTCCTGCACCCGATAAGACAGCTCGATGGCCTGCTAGTAGTGCGGTCGCGGCAAATAATTCCGCCATTTGCCGCGATCGCACCACCAGCGACTATCTGGTTGGTCTGATTCGCGTGGTGGTTGGAAGCAACTGCCACGATCAGACCACCAAGCCATGACCCTAACACCTTTCGGCGTTCTTTGCGATATCCATGAGGCCGGAGCGGCGCTTTGGGCTCTGGCTGGCCGAGGCGACTCAGCGTCGCATCTACCCCGCATGACCGATGCGCAACGCCACTCGTCGAGCCGCCCGCCCGCGCGGCATAATCCGGGACGCGCAGGGCTCGCCGCCGCGAGACAGCCCGGCGGCGACAGGGGCGTCTGGGAAGCAGGCGGAGATTTGCGCCCAAGCTTCGCGGCGTGGGAACGCATGCTGGGGCAAGGATTCGGACCCTCTACCGATGCGGAGGGCATGGAACGTGACCCGATCCGCCAGCACGCCTGAGATCGATGCCGGCCAAGGCAACTATTCGCCGGGCGTTGGCCGACCAGGTATAATCTCGATCGACGATCGTTTCGCGTGCCGCCCGCCCAAGCTCGTGACGCAGCGATTTGTCGGTCAGGAGCCGCTCGACCGCGGACCACATCGCTGCTTCGTCGTCGGGCGGAAATAGCATTGCGGTCTGACCGTTGATCAGGATCTCCCTGATATTGGGCTGATCTGGTGCGACAATGGCGCATCCGGCCGCCATATATTCGAAGATCTTGAGCGGCGAAGCATAGCTGACGACACGCGGCTGCAATGCGATGTCGAAGCTGCTCACCAGCGAGGGAATTGCCGAACGCTCGGCCACACCCACGAACCGCACACGATCGGTAATCTCCAGGGCAGCGGCTTGGCGTTGGAGTTCCCCGAAGGCGGGGCCGTCTCCCACAATAACCAACTTCACCGGCGTCGGTCCCTGATACGCTGCGACCTGCGTTATGACGGCATCGAGGCCGTGCCAGGCCCGGACAAAACCCACGAACCCAAGCACCACGACGCCGGCCCCCGGCTCGCGCTTGGCCGGCGGAGCGAATTGCTCCCGATCGATGCCGTTCGGCGTTACCTCGACGCGGTGCGCCGGGACGCCGGCCCCGACGACTATTCCTTTCAGCACTTCCGTTACAGCAAAAACTCGCCGGGCGGAACGCCAAGTGAACCGCTCCAGCACCCGCGCAAGCCTACCGAATGCAAGGCCGCCAAAGCGCCCACGTTCGTCGGCAAGCGGCGCATTAACTTCAAGATAAAACGGGATGTTGCATCGGCGGGCGAGTAGCGCTCCTGCCAGGAAAAAGAGATTGTAGCGCTCGTAAACCAAGTCTGGCTTAAATGTCCTGCAGATTTGGCGCATCCGAAGATAGGCTGGAATGTTATACGCGAGTTCGGCCAGTTCGCCTATTCCCCTGGGGAGGTATGTGCGAATCAGGAAGACCAGGCGACTGTCGTCGCCGAACCTGACGTTTTCATAAGCCCGCGGTCCGACTATCAGAACCTGGTGCCCGGCTCGTCGCAGGGCGGCGATCAGGCCGTCGATATGCACACTCTGCCCGTCACGCGAGCCGATCCGGTGAACGTAGAGAACCCGCAGGCATTCTTTATCCTCGGTAACCATTGCGAGTTCGGCTCTCTCATCTCCGATCAGCGGCACGCGGCTGCGCCCGGACTGATGCACCACATCTCCAGCATAGTGATTTGCAGTGTCGGCGATAGCGCGCAGGGCGGCCCGGGTGCACTCTCTTTCCAGTTTGCGACAGCCTGAAGGCTTGCGTGGCGCTCGCAGCCGTCAAAGCCTGTGCACGGTTGGCGCTCGTCCTCGCCACCCGCGCGCCTGGGCCGCGTTGCCCGGCTGCGGATGCGACCGGATCGAGGGAGTCTGGCCGCTTCGGCCGCTCTTGCCTCGCCGGGCGGGCCACGCTCTGCGCGGCGAAGGATCCCGGGCGGCCGGGCGACCCGCCGCGGCCGCCGCGCGATCAATCCCCCGCCCGGATTCGCCCCACCGTCGGGAGCTTCCCTAAAGCCCGTCGGTTCGGCCGGCACATCAACTCTCGAGCACATTGCGATTGACTTTTTCATCTCTTAGATGATAGGGCGCGGGCTGAGCCGCTGGAGAGGCGGTCCGGAACGGTTGTGCCGCTGGGGAATCTGCTCGTCCGCGCTTACGTTCCTAAATGGGAACGAAAAATGCTCGCTAAACGCGAGATTCTGAAAAAACCTTCAACAATCACGAGGTAATTGGGCGATAGGCCATAACCTTGATACGTCAGTTGCCTGAACAAAACTACCGAGAATTGCCAGGAACCTTCACGATTTCCCTCGGCAAATCATTTGCCGGTACGCCGTGCTTCAGCGGTTGCCGACGACACGCGGCCTTCGGTGGTCCGACATTGGTCCGGGAACGTGCGCCACACCGACAATGGCGAGCGCGCAATCTTTTTTTTTTTTTTTTTTTTTTTTTTTTTTTTTTTTTTTTTTTTTTTTTTTTTTTTTTTTTTTTTTTTTTTTTGTTCTTGACCTATGGATATCAGGCATCGGCAACTAAGATTTTTCCCGAGCTGGGAATTTTGTCGTTGACGCAGATCTCGGATCACACCTACCTTCCGCGCGACTCCTCTCATCGCGTAGCCCTTCGGAAATTTCCATCTTGCGAACCTCGAACCTAGAATTCCGCTCGCAACAGGCGGTCGCCTCTCGAGGCGGGCCTTTCCCCTGTGCTTCCGACGCCATCCGAAGGGCGGAACATCGTTACGTATTGGTCAGACCACGGCACGGAGTGCGAGCTATGTCCGGCACGATCGTCCATTTGCCGCAAATCCCACAGCCCAGCGGGCAGAATCAGTTGGTTGGATTGCTGCTGCAAAACAACCTTGGATCAGCCACCCCGGCGCAGAACGTCATATTGGCCGAGGTATTCGCGCCAGGCGCGGTACTGCCGGCGTCCCAGTTGGTTGCGCAGATCAATGGACAGCAAATTCCCGTCCAGATGGACGTGAAGACAACCAACAGCGATGGCTCGGCCAAGATGGCCGTGCTGACGTTCCGCGCGCCGCAGTTGGCCGCCAACAGCTCGACGCCGGTGATGCTCGCCATCGGAACTGGCAGCACGGCGGCACCGGTCGATCTTGCCACGGCCCTCAATAACTACAGCCTCATCGCCCAGCTCACGGTCAACGGCGCGCAATTCAATCTCGATCTGGTCGCCACGATGCAGGCCGCGCTCGCAAACGGCACGGCCTCTTACTGGCTGCGCGGGCCGGATGCGACCGAGGTGCGGGTGGATGTGCCCGTGACCGGCGCATTGCACTTGGTCGTCGACATCACTGCCAACGCCGACGGAACCTTCACCAGCAGTATCGGGTTCAACAACGATATCGCCGAGAGTCCGACCGGTGGCACGGTCAACCTCACGGCGAAGCTGGTTCAGAATGGCACCACCGCGTATTCGAGCGGCAGCATCACGCAGTACCAGTATCAGGACTGGACCGGGACGGTCGGTACGGCGCCGCCGAATACGATCAACATTCAGCATGACATCGGTTATCTCGAGAAGACCGGAGCCATTCCGACGTACAATCTGGCCACCGGGGTCGCGAGTTCGGTGATCGCCAACGAGGCCTCCCAGATTGCCGCGCCCGGCTGGAACGCACCCCTGTCGGCGGACGGAATAACTCGTACATGCCGAACACCGGCGGTCGTGGGGATGTCGGGCCGACGACCGAATCGAACGCAGCCTGGCTCGAAACCCAGAATCAAACGGCCATGCAATACGCGCTGGGGCAGGCGGGCAACGGCGCGGCGGGTATTCCGTGGCATTTCTGGGATGCCACCAACAACACTTGGCTCAATACCGCGAATTATCCGCAACTCTGGACCGACCCGCGCGGCGGCAACGGGTCTCCGGGCGGCCTTACCCAGCAGGTCAATTCCAGCAATACCGGGTGGACCACCGACGAGGCGCACCAGCCGGGTCTCGATTTCGACGCCTACCTGCTGACCGGGAACCGCAGTTATCTCGATAACCTGAATGCCCAGGCCGCAAACGCGATCTTGAGCGACTGGCCTGGCTACCGCGATCAGGGCCCATACGTCGACATCGTCGCCAATGGCGCCGATCAGGTTCGGCAGCAGGCGTGGTCATTGCGCGAAATCGACGAGGCCGCCTACGCGAATCCCGATGGCTCGGCGGCGAAGGCGTATTTCACCAAGGTTATGGACGACAATTGGGCTTATCTGGTCAGCCGGATCCCCGCATGGACATCCCTGGAAGGCCAAGCCTACGGCTATCTCCCCGGGGACTACCGCGGCGGCAGCGCGATTGCGCCGTGGCAGCAGGATTACTTCGTCAGCACCGCTGCTGAAGCCGCTCGCATGGGCAATGCCGATGCGCTCACATTTCTCAAATGGGAGAGCAATTTTATCATCGGCCGCTTCGCCCAGAATGTCGCCGGCTGGAATCCGCACGACGGAAGCGCGTAAGATCTGGATGTCGGATCGATCACCGCCCCGCTCAAGACATGGGCCGCCATCGAAAGCGCGACGGTGGCCGCGGGCGATAGCAATGGCGCTGGCTGGTCGGACGGAGACTACCAGCAACTCGCGGCGGAGTTGCTCGCCGATATTTATAGCGCGGATGGCGATCCCAATGCCCTCGCGGCCTACAATTGGCTGATGGCCAGCGGGGCTCCCTACCTGGATCTGGCGGCGTCCCAGGGCTCGACATCCAGTCCGGGCGAGCAATTCAACATCACCCCGACGTTGTCGCCCGGTGCGGGTGGCGGCAGTTCCGGTGGCGGCAGTTCCGGTGGCGGCAGTTCCGGTGGCGGCAGTTCCGGTGGCGGCAGTTCCGGTGGCGGCAGTTCCGGTGGCGGCAGTTCCGGTGGCGGTCCCGTGCTGTCGGTCGGCTCCGGGCAGCAATACGCCACAATCGCCCAGGCGGTCGCAGCCGCTCACAGCGGCGATACGATCGAGGTGAAAGCCGGCACCTACACCAACGACTTCCCCAAGCTGATTGCCCAAAACCTCACGCTCGAAGCGGTCGGCGGCGTCGTGCACATGCTGGCAACCAAGCCGCCGCCCAACGGCAAGGGCATTCTCGACGTCGGCGCTCCCGGCGTCAGCGTCACAATCAGCGGTTTCGATTTTTCCGGTGCCGCCGTGCCCGACGGCAATGGCGCCGGCATCCGCTATGAAGGCGGCACCCTGACGTTGAGCGGCAATTCCTTCGAACACAACCAGGACGGCCTGCTTGCGGCAGCCGACGCGAACGGCGTGATCTCCATCAACCACTCGACCTTCACCGCCAACGGCGCGGGCGACGGGCATACCCATAATCTATACGTGAACCAAATCGGCACCCTGAGCGTAGCCAACAGCAGGCTGACGGCTGCCGTTGTCGGCCACGACATTAAGAGCCGGGCCAACAACACCATCGTGCAAAATAATACCATCGCCGATGGGCCATCCGGCAACAGCAGCTACGAGATCGATCTGCCCAACGGCGGCAATGCGGTCATCACCGGCAATCTCCTCGAGAAGGGACCGCACGCCAGCAATCCGAACTTTATCTCCGACGGGGAAGAAGGCGGCATCTACTCCAACACGTCGCTGACCGTCTCCAACAACACCATCCTCAACGATAACCCGTCGTCCTCGGTCGTGGCGGTACAGATGCGACAACCGCTCCCGCCAAGGTCTCCGGGAATTCCGTCTGGCATCTCTCGCCTTCGCAGGTGTTGCATGGTCCCGGCACTGTCACCAATACAACCACTCTCGCCTCGGAACCTTCCGGGTGGGGGTCGGCTCAGACTACCACCGTAGATCCTGGACAGGGTCCGACTACTCAGGCCGCACCACCAGCAACACCATCACTACTCAGGCCGGCACCACCAACACCATCAAGATGACTGGAGCGACGGGATCCGTCATCAGCAATGGGACTGATACGATTTATGCCGGTACAGGTCTCAGCACCATCACGAGTGGCAGCAATTCCGTAACGGTTTACCAAGGCAGCGGGCAGATGAAGTTCGTGGGCGGGTCAGACGGAAACGCCACGGTGGTCATGGCGGAAAACGGAAACCCGCACTCCACGTTGACGCTGTACGGCAACACCAGATCCAGGCCGCCGGGTCTTTCTCGTCGGACGATGGCGGTCCTCAAGCCGGCACCGATATCTACGACATCACCAAAGGGATTGCCACGAATATCACGATCACCCAATTCGGCGACTATTTTCACCTGAGCGGCTTTTCTTCCGGAGAGGCGCAGCATGCCGTGAATACCGCAAAACGCACGGCCGCGGGCGAGGTGCTGACCTTTTCCGACGGCTCGAAAGTAACACTGGTCGGCTGGGACCCGGCTTCGCTGAGCTGGTTCCACTAGGGCGTGTCGTCAATTGAGCCAGATGGCGCTCGCGGCGAGATGCACGCCGGCAAGGAAGTTGCGCGCGGTTTTGTCGTAGCGCGTGGCGATCGCCCGAAACTGCTTGAGTTTGGCGAAGAAGTTCTCGACGAGGTGGCGCGCCCTGTAGAGATCGCGGTCGTACTCGCGGGGCGAGACGCGGTTGGCCTTTGGCGGGATCACAGCGGTTTTGCCCGAGGCCGCCAACACCCCGAGGACCCGTTCGTCGGCATCAAACGCCTTGTCGGCGATCAACGTCCCTGCCTGCATGTCCGGCAGGAGGTGATCGGCGCCGACCAGATCGTGCGCCTCGCCGCCGCTCAGGTGCAAGCCAACGGGATTACCAAGTGCGTCGACGAGCGCGTGGATCTTGGTGCTCAGTCCGCCGCGGGAGCGTCCGATCGCCTGATCCTCGCCGGCTTTTTTTGGGCGCCCGCACTGTGCTGATGCGCGCGCACGACGGTGCTGTCGAGCATCGCATATTCATTATCGGCATCGGCCGCGAGATGCTGAAACATGCGCTCCCAAACGCCGGATTTGCTCCAGCGGCTGAAGCGGCGATGCGCATTTTTCCAGTCGCCCAAGCGTTCCGGGAGATCGCGCCAGGGAATCCCCGCGCGATAGCGATACAACACCGCCTCGACGAATAGGCGGTTATCCGCGGCGTTGGCGCCGACCCAGCCTTCCTGGCCCGGCAACAGGTGCTTGATCCGCTCCCACTGGTCGTCGCGGAGTCCGTAGCGGCGCATCGGTCAGCCTCCAACAAGCTGACCGCCTACGAATCGAATAATCAGCCGCGCCGGAATCGGCTATTTGGCGCTTTTGGCCGATTGCCTTCCGAATGTGGCAATCTGGACTCGCGAGACGCGGAACAAACCACAAATCGCCAATTGACGACAGGCCCTAGTCTCGTCGGCCCTGAAGAATGTAAGAGGGGCAAAAGGTAAGCGATTTGCCGACCCCACCTAGCGGCGCGGAGCGCTGGCGTGATGCAAGCGGGGCATGGGACACGCCCCGAACGGGACGGCGCTCGATGAGCGCGCGCGTACGACAAGTTGTAAGAGCGCTCCGACCGAGCGGATGGAGGTCATCACGCGCGGTGAGCGGCGTCGCGTATGGAGGCCGGAGCAGAAGCGCGAGATCGTCGCCGAGAGCCTTGCGCCGGGTGTGACTGCCGCCGAGGTTGCGCGCAAGCACGGCATCAGCACCGGGCTGCTCTACACGTGGCGGCAGCAACTGCTGGCCGGCCCCAACGCGGTGATCACGCGCTCGGAGCCCCGGTTCGCCGAGGTGAAACTGGCGGCCGCACTGCCTGCGCCGGAGCCCGGTCCGACATCCGTTACGGCGGCGAGTTCCACGCCATCGCCCTGGCCGGAAGGGCTGATCGAGATCGTCCTGCCAGGCGGCGCATTGGTGCGCGTCGATGCCCAGGTTGATGGCCGGGCGCTGCGGCGGGTGCTGAGTGCGTTGCAAGAGCGGTGATTACGCTCGCGCCCGGGCTGCGCGTCTATTTGGCATGCGGTGTCACCGACATGCGCAAGGGAATGATCGGGCTCGCGATGCTGGTGCAGCAGTCGATACACGAGGATCCATTCGATGGCGCGGTGTATGCCTTCCGCGGGCGTCGCGCCGGCCTGATCAAGCTGCTCTGGCATGATGGCGTGGGCCTGTGCATGCTGACCAAGCGCCTGGAGCGCGGCAAGTTCGTCTGGCCATCGGCGGACACCGCGGGCCGGATCGCGCTGACGGCACCGCAACTGGCGGCGCTTCTGGACGGCTGCGAGTGGCGGGCGCCCGTTGGGCGGCGCACGCCGGAGTTGGCGGGATAAAAGTTGCGCCGCGGACAGGAAATTGCTGGCGCCGATTCGGCGGCATCGTTCACAAGAAGCGCAACGTGCGAATTGACCTGGACAACCTGCCCGACGATGCCGCGACGCTGCAGCAAATGCTGCGCCAGGTGGTGCAGGAGCTGAACGGCGAGAACGACAAGCTGCGCCTGATTATTGATCGCCTGCTGCGCCACCAGTTCGGCCGTCGTTCCGAGCAACTCACAGACGACCAGTTGCAACTGGGGCTCGAGGATCTGGAGCAAACAGCCGCCGCGAACCAGGCGGCTCAGGATGCTATTGCACCGGAGCCGACAGAGCGGAAGCGCCGAGCGACGCCCGCACAGCGCAATCTTGGCGCTTTGCCCACCTGCCTGCCGCGCTACGAGGTGGTGGTCGACATCGAGCCCCGCGAGTGCCCCTGCTGCGGCGGCGCGCTGCATGTGATCGGCGAAGATCGCTCCGAGCAGCTCGACATCGTGCCGGCGCAGCTACGGGTGCGGGTGACGCGCCGGCCGCGCTACGCCTGCCGGGCCTGCGAGCAGGGCGTGGTGCAGGCGCTGGCGCCGGAGCGGCCGATCGACGGCGGCCTGGCGACCGAGGCGATGGTCGCGCACGTGCTGATCAGCAAATACTGCGACTCGCTGCCGCTGTATCGGCAATCGAAGATGTTGGGGCGGCAGGGCATCGCGCTGGATCGCTCGACGTTGAGCAACTGGGTTGGCCGGGCGTGCTGGTGGCTCACGCCGCTCTATGACCTGGTGGTGAGCACGGCGCTGTCGTCCGACAAATTGTTCGCCGACGACACGACCCTGCCGGTGCTGGATCCCGGCCGCGGCAAGACCAAAGTCGGGCGCTTGTGGTGTTATGCCGTCGATGATCGGCCGTGGTGCGGGCCTGGGCATCCGGTCGCCGCCTATGTATATAGCGAGGATCGCAAGGCCGTGCGCCCGGCGGGACACTTGGCCGGTTTCCGCGGCGTGCTGCAAGTCGATGGCTACTCCGGGTTCAAGCGGCTTGCTGGCGACCGCGGGGACGATTCGATCAGGCTGGCGTTCTGCTGGGCGCACATGCGGCGGCCGTTTTATCAATTCTTCGAATCGACGAAGTCACCGCTTGCCGCGCACGTGCTGGCACGTATCCGCGAGCTTTACGCGATCGAGGCGGAGATACGCGGGCATCCGGCCGAACATCGACAAGCGGTTCGGCAAGCGCGAAGTCGACCGATCGTGGAAGCGCTGCAGGCATGGCTGCAAGAGCAGCTTCCGCGCCTGTCGGGGGTCTCCGATCTCGCGAAGGCGATGCGCTACGCGCTCCATCATTGGCCTGGGCTGGTCGTGTTCCTCGATGACGGGCGGATCGAGATGGATACGAACGTGGTCGAACGTTCGATCAGACCGGTGACTCTGACGCGAAAAAACGCATTGTTCGCCGGTTCCGACGGCGGCGCCCGGCATTGGGCACTCGCAATGACGCTGATCGAGACGGCCAAGCTGAACGGCGTCGAGCCGATGGCCTGGCTCACCGACGTGCTCGAGCGCATCGTGTCCGGGCGCGCCAAGGTCAGTGCGCTGGAGGGGTTGCTGCCATGGAACTGGCGGCCGGCTCCCGCGGACAGCGGCGCGGGCTACGCCGCGGCAGCATAGCACGGATCATGCGTCGGAGCGGCGTGGCTCCGGCACG